>JAHEDZ010000034.1 GCA_024640955.1 Oceanospirillaceae bacterium | reverse complement strand
GGATCGACGCGATCGACTGTCGAGCCATTCACTCGATACCAACCGGCTATTGAGTAGCGGTCCCGCTGAGACGGCAGAACCTCGTGCGGAAACTCCTCACTCAAAAATAGCACCACCGTACCGAGAAGAGGCGTCACTTTTATCCCCTCCCGATCGGTATCATCTCGATAGAGCACAAGCTCACCACCATCCTCTGGCCCCCAGCTCGGATTCAGGTAAAGAACCAGTGAGAGCACACGATTACGTTGATCTCGAAACGCATCATAGTGGCGCTTATAAAAATCACCCTCTGCATAGTGCGCAAGATGACTTTCAAATGAGAACAGGCCCATAAAGAGATGACGATTGAGATAGATTTGTAACCGCTCGGCCCAGTTTAGCCAACGACGACCCGTTGGTGTCTCGCCGGTAAACCAACAGATACGATCGGTGCGCACAAATTCATTGCGCATATGGCGGTTTTGGCGTCCGACACCAGCTTGGCTAAAATCACTCTGATCCAGCCCATACAGCTGTTCGCAGATCTCTTGGGCAAGTGCTGTTGGAAGCGCACCCGGACAGATAGTGTAACCCTGTGTTTGCAAGTCCACGGCAAAGCGCTCAAACAGACGGGCCTCATCTGCAGCTTCGTTTAGATCAAATAGCTCGGCGCCTGACATGCAAAGCACTCCTTGGTGAACTGGAAACGCTTTGTATTCCTATAAGGCTGGGTTAGCAATCATTTTTAATTCAATTGAACCGATGATCACTGAAATAGAACAGCAACAGAACCTAGGGGAACGGCTGGCCGCTTTTATCGAGCGGCATCCACGGCTGTTTATTTTAACTGGAGCCGGTATCAGCACTGACTCGGGCATCCCATCCTACCGTGACTCAACCGGCGCCTGGCGCTCGCCACCGCCCGTCATGCATCAGGAGTATATGAAACAGTTGGCAGTACGCCAGCGCTACTGGGGAAGAAGCTTGGCCGGCTGGCACACCATGCGTGATGCACAACCGAACACCGGCCACCGAGTTCTGGCAGCCATGGAAAGAGCAGGCCTGGTCGAACTATTGGTCACGCAGAATGTCGATCGATTGCATCAGAAAGCCGGCAGCGAACGCGTCATTGATCTGCATGGGCGTGCGGATGTTGTTGCCTGTATGGAGTGTGACTTTGAGGTCGATCGTGACCAGATGCACCGCTGGTGTCGTGAGCTCAACCCCAACTTCAGTGCGCCACGATTCACCGTAGCAACCCGCCCAGACGGCGACAGCGATTTCGAGACCGACTTTAGCGCTTTCGATGTCCCAACCTGCCCGCACTGCAGCGGTATTATGAAAGCACGCGTTGTCTATTACGGCGATAATGTACCTAAGGAGACCGTATACGAGGCTATTGATGCACTCGAGCGCAGCCAGGCAATGCTCTCAATTGGCAGCTCGCTGCAGGTATTCTCCGGCTTTCGCTTCAATCGACATGCCGCTAGCACGGGTATTCCACAAGGGGCGCTGACCGAGGGGGTAACCCGGGCTGACGATCTACTGCAGCTCAAACTCGATGGTGCCATCGCGCCTGCTCTTGAGGCTTGCGCCGAGAAGTTAGGCATCCAGTGGAACTAACTGACTACGCCTTCTGATATACTGCGCGCAATCCAATCTTGCACTCGGTTACCCATGTCTACTCCGTTCTCCAGCCTCAACTTGCCCGCGGCACAACTCGAAAATATCTCTGAGCTCGGCCTTAAAACCATGACAGAGATTCAGGCCCAAAGCCTACCCCTGTCGCTGGCTGGTAAAGATCTTCTCGCCCAAGCGCCAACCGGCTCCGGTAAAACCGTCGCCTTCTCCCTGCCTCTGCTAGGTAATTTGAAACCGCGTAATTTTGCGGTACAGGCGCTCGTGCTATGCCCTACACGAGAGCTCGCGGGCCAGGTAGCGACTGAGATCCGACGACTGGCGCGTTACCCTGGTAACATCAAAGTTCTGACGCTTTGTGGTGGCCAGCCCATCGGCCCGCAAATTGGCTCGCTCGAGCATGGCGCTCACGTGGTCGTTGGAACACCCGGACGCGTGTCAGACCATATACGTAAGGGTACCCTAGACCTGGGACAGGTCCGTACACTAGTGCTTGATGAAGCGGATCGTATGCTCGACATGGGCTTCCAAGAAGAGATCTTACAGATCGTCAGCTACACACCCGCCGACCGTCAGTCGATGCTCTTCTCGGCCACTTTCCCCGACAACATCTCTAAAATTGGCCGTGATGTCCTGACAGATCCAGAGCGGGTACAGGTTGAAGCGATAGCGGAGCAGCAGCCCGATATCGAACAGCGTATCTATCTCACTGACCCCGAGTCCCAGACAGAAGCACTTTTAGCCGTGTTGACCGAAGCGAAACCCGAGGCGGGCGTTATCTTCTGTAATACCCGGGAGCAGTGTAATGACCTCGGCAATGAACTACGTCAGTACGGCGTTTCCAGCGGTATACTCCACGGGGATCTCGACCAGCGTCAGCGTGACCAAATGCTAGTGCGATTCACCAACGGCTCACTGCGTCTGCTAATAGCCACTGATGTCGCCGCACGTGGCTTAGATATCGATACCGTCGACTTGGTGGTAAACCTTAATCTTCCGCGCGAACGTGCAGTTTTTACTCACCGCTGTGGGCGTACCGGTCGGGCCGGACGTCAGGGCCTTGCGATTTCGCTGATCTTTGAGAAAGAGCAGTACAAGCTTGGACTTATCGCCGATGAGATCGGTATGGAGCTAAAACCTGAGCACCCACCTCGCTTCAACGAGAGCAAACTGAGCGTATTGACGGCAGAGATGCGCACACTCGAGCTCAGTGCCGGGCGCAAGAACAAGATCCGCCCAGGTGATATCGTTGGCGCTCTTACAGCAACCAAAGAGATTGATGGCAAGCAGATCGGCAACATCAGCGTGCAGGACTTCCAGTCCTTTGTAGCTCTACCAAAATCCCTGGCTGATCGCGGCCTGGAGATACTACGCAACCGCTCGCTCAAAGGTAAGAACATTCGCGTGCGCAAGATCTGATGCTACAAGACGGCTGAGAGGGTAATCGGTCGCCCCCCTTGGCGATCGGGAACCGCCACGGAGCGATCAAGGATGCCTAGAGCAAGTCTGCAGATCACCTTCTAAGGCCTTCGCCGCTATAAAATGCGAAGCACCGGCTCATCCAACTGAGCAAACTGCACCTTGAGATCGAGCAGATGTTCACCCCAGTAGCGCTCAGAGTTAAACCAAGGGAAGGCTTTGATAAAGGCCGGATCTTCGTGGCGTTTCGCCAACCAACCTGAGTAATTGATCATACGCAGAGCCCGCAACGGCTCTATCAAGTGCAGCTCGCGCGGATCAAACTCGTAAAATTCCTCGTAGCCCGCCAGCACCTCCGCCAGTTGCAGCTCGCGTTGCGGGCGCTCACCTGTCAGCAGCATCCATAGGTCCTGAATCGCTGGCGCTGTGCGCGCATCATCGAAATCAACAAAGTGCGGCAGGTCATCACGCCAGAGAATATTGCCCACATGGCAGTCTCCGTGAACCCGAATCTGGCGCAGATCAGAATAGTCTGCAAAACGCTGCTCTACCTGTTGTAACAGATCTTCCGAAATCCGCTCATAAGCCTCACGCAGCGAAGCCGGTAGAAAGTTCTGCAACAGAAACTCGCGGTTATCCCAACCAAAGCTCTGCACATCCAACGCTGGGCGCGCAGTAAAAGCACGAATGGCACCTACCGCATGCATCCGGCCCAGGGTCTGCCCCAAAGTAAACAGATGATCCATATCATCCAACTCAGGCGCGCGGCCTCCTCGACGCGGATAGAGTGCAAAACGGTAATCACCATGAACAAACAGACTGCGCCCTTCATCGTCTTTCAGCGGCGCCACGACGGAGAGATCCTGCTCCACTAACTCAAAACAGAGGTCATGCTCCTCCTGAATCTGCGCATCGCTCCAACGATTTGGCCGGTAAAACTTAGCAATTACAGGTTGCTCAGCCTCAATTCCCACCTGATATACGCGGTTCTCATAGCTGTTCAGCTCGAGGATCCTGTAATCACTCAACCAGCCCTGGGACTCGACGGCGTCAATTACGACGTCAGGCGTCATCTGGTAAAAGGGTTGGCTATCACTCATGCGTAACTCCGTAATGGTCGGTTAACCGATTATCCTGATCTCTTAGAAGTATTCATAGGACTTTCGGGTTCTACATCGACTAGCAAGAGCACTCACGGTGAATGTGGGTTCAAGTCGTCTCGCTGGTTGTTACCCTTTGGGAACGTTCGAAGCCAGGGATGGCTGAGAGTAGCGTTACAAGAAAGTATCCAAAGCGGTCCCAAAGGGTAACAACCAGTAGGGCGAGCGCTAGGAGACAAAAAAGCCACGGTACCGAGAGTACTGTGGCTTTTTGGGGTCGCCTCCTGCCTTTTAGGCAGAAGCCTCCTACAACGGAGAGGTGTGATTAATTTACTGTAGCGTCGAGCTCACCCGAGTCGTAACGGGTGGTCATCACTTCCAGCGAGATCGGCGTGATCTTAGCCGCGTTACCCGCTGTACCAAAGGCTTCGTAACGTGCAAAAGCGATATCAGACATCGCCTTGATGGTCTTCGCCAGGTATTTGCGTGGGTCAAATTCAGCAGGGTTCTGCGCCATGAACTGACGGATTGTACCTGTTGAAGCCAAGCGCAGGTCAGTATCGATATTGACCTTACGAACACCGTGCTTGATGCCGTCAACAAGCTGCTCAACTGGCACCCCGTAGGTCTCCGGAATCTCACCACCAAACTCGTTGATCACTCTGAGCCACTCCTGTGGCACAGAAGATGAGCCGTGCATAACTAGGTGAGTGCCCGGAATTCGCTCGTGGATCGCGCGGATACGATCAACCGCAAGAATGTCGCCTGTGGGTGGACGCGTGAACTTGTAGGCACCGTGCGAAGTACCCACGGCAATCGCCAGCGCATCAACCTGAGTCGCTTTAACGAACTGTGCAGCCTCTTCAGGGTCAGTCAGCATCTGATCATGCGTCAACTTACCCTCAGCGCCAATGCCGTCCTCTTCACCCGCTTCACCGGTTTCCAGCGAACCCAGACAACCAAGCTCGCCCTCAACGGATACACCGCAAGCGTGCGCCATCTCAACAGTACGGCGAGTTACATCCACGTTGTAGTCGTAACTGGCAGGTGTCTTACCGTCTTCGCCAAGCGAGCCGTCCATCATGACTGATGAAAAGCCAAGCTGGATAGAGCGCTGACAAACTGCTGGGCTAGTACCGTGGTCCTGATGCATACAGACAGGAATGTGCGGGAACTCCTCAATCGCAGCCAGAATCATATGGCGCAGGAAGTTGGAGCCCGCGTATTTACGCGCACCGGCAGAAGCCTGAACAATCACAGGAGCATCGGCACGGTCGGCCGCTTCCATAATGGCACGCATCTGCTCGAGGTTATTTACATTGAATGCTGGGATGCCGTAGCCATGCTCTGCGGCGTGGTCTAACAGCTGGCGCATTGAAATTAGGGCCATGAAGTCTCCTAATTGGCTGAGCGAATGGTCGCCGCTCAGCCTTTATGGTTAGTTATCCAACCGGGTACGCAGCATCGCTACTGCAGGCAGCTCTTTACCCTCAACAAACTCGAGGAATGCACCACCACCGGTCGAAATATATGATACATCATCCGCAATAGAATATTTGTCTACTGCTGCCAAAGTATCACCGCCACCGGCTATAGAGAACGCACTCGACTGCGCAATCGCCATCGACAGTGTCTTAGTCCCTTCGCCAAACTGATCAAACTCGAACACGCCGACGGGGCCATTCCAGATGATCGTACCAGCACTTTGCAAAATGGTTGCCAACTTCGCCGCAGACTCGGGGCCAATATCCAGAATCATCTCATCTTCCGCTACATCATCAGCGGACTTAACCACCGCTGCAGCGTCTTCCGCGAAGGCCGTTGCGACTACAACATCTGTTGGAAGCGGGATTTCACACTTAGCCATCAGCGCTTTGGCGGTATCGACAAGGTCCGCTTCGTAGAGCGACTTACCGACCGGCTTACCCGCTGCAGCGAGGAAGGTGTTGGCGATACCCCCACCTACAATCAGCTGATCACACTTGTCAGAAAGTGAGTTAAGCACTTCAAGCTTGGTGGAAACCTTTGAACCACCAACAATTGCTGCCAGTGGTTTTGCAGGCTTATCCAGCGCCTTACCCAGCGCTTCAAGTTCGTTAGCCAGCAAAGGACCCGCGCACGCAATCGGTGCAAAACGCGCGACACCGTGAGTTGATGCCTGAGCACGGTGCGCCGTACCAAAAGCGTCCATAACGTAGACATCACAGAGTGCCGCCATCTTGCGTGACAGCTCTTCGTTGTCCTTCTTCTCGCCGGTATTGAAACGCACGTTCTCCAGCAATACGACTTCGCCGGCAGCAACTTCGAAGCCACCGTCGACCCACTCTTTGATCAACCGAACGTCACTGCCTAATAGCCCAGAGAGATGTGCTGCCACAGGCGCCAGCGAGTACTGCTCCTCGTACTCACCCTCGGTGGGACGACCTAGGTGGGACATCAACATGACTGCTGCACCCTTCTCTAGCGCCAGCTTGATGGTTGGCAGTGAGGCTTGGATACGAGCATCAGAGGTCACTTTGCCATCTTTTACTGGCACGTTTAGGTCTTCACGGATCAGCACGCGTTTAGCGCTCAGATCCTGATCTTTCATCAGGCGTACGTTCATTCTTTCTCCAGGTTTACAGCAGTTATTTCGAATATGGTTGCAGCTCGAGCCAGCGTTCAGCGACATCGAGCATACGGTTAGCAAAGCCCCACTCATTATCAAACCAGCAGATAACTTTCAGCAGTCTACCGCCTGAGACGCGAGTCTGAGTGGCGTCAATAACAGATGAGTGGCGATCGCGGTTAAAGTCGACCGACGCATGCGGCTCTTCGGTATAACCCAAATAGCCTTTGAGCCTACCTTGGGAAGCCTCTCTGAACAGCGCATTCACCTCGGCTTCTGTGGTGTCTCGACTCAGCGTGATCGACATATCCATCAGCGAGACGTTAATGGTTGGCACACGCAGGTGTAGACACTTGAAGCGCCCAGAGAGCTCGGGCAGTAGACGATCAATACCCTTATCCAAGCTGGTATCAACCGGAATGATGGACTGCAGGGCACTGCGCGTCAGACGCAGATCAGTATGATGGTAGGCGTCGATGACCGGCTGATCATTCATCGCTGAGTGCACGGTGGTGGTTAGCCCTTGCTCAATCCCGAAGACTTCGTGCAGTAGTGCCAACACCGGAATAATGGCGTTGGTGGTACATGAAGCGGCAGAGACAATCTGATGCTCGGCCTTGAGCTCAGACTGATTGAGACCAGCAATGATGGTGGCGTCCACATCCGAGCGCGCGGGCTGCGAGAAGAGCAGCCTCCTCGCACCGGCGTCTATATGACGCTGAGCCGTTTCGCGATCACTGAAAGAGCCTGAGCACTCAAACAACAGATCCACATCAAGCTCATTCCATGGCAGAGCATCGGCCTGCTCCTCACAGAGAACCTGAATCGGCTGGTCGTCAATCAACAGGCTCGCATTCTCAACTTGAACAGAGCGGGGAAAACGACCATGTGTCGTATCGTAACGTGTCAGATATGAGACCGTATCGATATCGGCGAGCTCATTGATCGCAACAGGTACCAGCTGTTTTTCGAGCCCCCGCTCATAAATCGCCCTCAGGACTGCTTGACCGATTCGACCATAACCATTTATCGCGACTTTATAGCTCATACCTATCCCTAAAGAGGTCAACTGCTAAAACAAAAATGCCCCGACACCGATCGGGGCATTTGCTCAAGCATGGCCGCTGCTGGAGCTAGTGTTAGACCAGCTCCAGCGCCTTCGCTTTTACATTGTCGACTGTGAAGCCAAAGTGCTCAAACAGCGCGCCAGCCGGTGCAGACTCACCAAAGCTAGTCATACCAACAATCGCGCCATTCAGACCAACGTACTTGTACCAGAAATCAGCCTGGCCCGCTTCAATCGCAACACGTGCAGTCACAGCCGCTGGCAGTACTGACTCTTTGTACTCAGCAGACTGTGCATCAAAGCGTTCGGTTGATGGCATAGAGACAACGCGCACTGCTTTGCCTTCGGCTTCAAGTGCTGCAGCAGCCTGCATCGCCAGCTCAACTTCAGAACCGGTCGCAATCAGAATCAGATCCGGTGTGCCCGCGCTATCTTTCAGCACGTAACCGCCTTTAGCGATAGCAGCGATCTGGGCATCGTCACGGCTCTGATGAGCAAGGTTCTGACGTGAGAATACCAGCGCACTTGGGCCATCGGTACGCTCTACCGCCTGACGCCAGGCCACCGCTGACTCTACCGCGTCACATGGACGCCAAGTCTGCATGTTCGGTGTGAAGCGCAGGCTTGCGATCTGCTCAACCGGCTGGTGAGTAGGCCCATCTTCACCCAGACCGATTGAGTCGTGGGTGTAGACAAAAATTGCGCGCTGCTTCATCAATGAAGCCATACGCACTGCGTTGCGCGCGTACTCCATGAAGATCAGGAAAGTACCGCCGTACGGGATAAAGCCGCCGTGCAGTGCAATGCCGTTCATGATCGCACTCATAGCGAACTCACGAACGCCGTAGTTGACGTAGTTACCGCCAGCGTTGTTCGCTCGAATTGGGTCAGAACCTTTCCACATGGTCAGGTTAGAACCAGCCAAATCCGCTGAACCGCCGAGTAGTTCAGGCAGCATTTCACCCAATGAATTGATTGCGTTCTGCGATGCCTTGCGTGATGCGATAGTGTCACCCGCCGCCGCAACTTCAGCGATCCACTTGTCAGCCTGTTGAGCGAAGTCAGCTGGCAGATCGCCCGCCAGACGGCGCAGCAGTTCAGCCGCGAGTTCAGGGTAAGCTTCGGTGTATACCGCCAGCTCTTCATTCCACTCGTTCTCAGCCTGGCTCCCCTTGGTGCGCGCATCCCAACCCTCAGCAATCTCAGCTGGGATCTCAAATGGAGCATGTGGCCAGTCGAGCTCTTTACGAACCAAAGCGATCTCGTCGTCGCCCAGAGGTGAGCCGTGACAATCCTCTTTACCCTGCTTGTTAGGTGAACCGAAACCGATAATTGTTTTACAACAGATCAGAGTTGGTTGATCTTCGTTTGAGCGAGCCGCTTCAATCGCATCACGGATCTGGTCAGGGTTGTGACCATCGATGCCACGGATAACCTGCCAGCCGTAGGCTTCGAAGCGAGCTGGAGTATCATCACTGAACCAGCCCTCGACTTCACCATCGATTGAGATGCCGTTGTCATCCCAGAAAGCGATCAGCTTACCCAAACCTAGCGTTCCCGCCAGCGAGCAAGCCTCGTGCGAGATACCTTCCATCAAACAGCCATCGCCCATAAACGCGTAAGTGTAGTGATCGATGATCTCGTGACCCTCGCGGTTAAACTGACCCGCCAGCGTCTTCTCAGCCAGTGCAAAACCCACTGCGTTAGTGATGCCTTGACCCAGAGGTCCGGTCGTTGTCTCAACACCTGGGCAGTAGCCATACTCAGGGTGGCCCGCCGTTTTTGAATGCAGCTGACGGAAGTTCGCCAGATCCTCTGCACTAACGTCGTAGCCGCTGAGATGCAACAGAGAGTAGATCAGCATTGAGCCATGACCGTTGGAGAGCACGAAGCGATCGCGATCGAACCAGTGCGGGTTGCTCGGGTTATGCTTGAGGAAGTCGTTCCAGAGAACCTCGGCAATATCTGCCATACCCATAGGTGCACCCGGGTGACCCGATTTAGCTTTCTGAACTGCGTCCATGCTGAGGGCACGAATTGCGTTTGCGAGCTCACGACGTGAGGACATCTGACTTACTCCTGTCGACGTACTGTTTAGAGGGCGATAATTTTCCCTTAGTTGGCCCAAAGGTTCAAACAAAGATACCCGAAAATTAGCGCTTTTCATGTGAAGGTCTAATATTTTTCAGCACATTTACGACTTTCTGCCTAGCCTCTTATGATGGGCCGCGTACAATAGCGCCCAACAGATATTCTTAAGGACGAATTTAGCCATGAGCGAATACAGCATTTTCACTTCTGAGTCAGTCTCTGAAGGCCACCCAGACAAGATCGCCGACCAGATCTCTGATGCGGTTCTAGACGCTATTATCGCTGAAGACAAATATGCGCGTGTCGCGTGTGAAACCATGGTTAAAACCGGTGTTGCAATTGTCTCTGGTGAGATCACCACCAGCTCTTGGATCGACCTTGAGGATTTAGTGCGCGGTGTCATCAACGATATCGGCTACACCTCGTCTGATGTAGGTTATGACGGCGAGACCTGTGGTGTGATCAACATTATCGGTAAACAGTCTGTCGATATCGCTCAGGGTGTAGATCGCTCAAAACCAGAAGATCAGGGTGCCGGTGACCAGGGCCTGATGTTTGGCTATGCGTCTAACGAGACTGAAGTTCTCATGCCCGCACCGATCACCTATGCACATCGTCTGGTTGAGCGTCAGGCTGAAGCGCGAAAATCCGGTCTGCTACCTTGGCTGCGCCCTGATGCTAAGTCCCAAGTAACCTGCCGTTACGAGAATGGCAAGCCTGTCGCTATTGATGCTGTCGTACTCTCAACTCAGCATAACCCAGAGGTTTCGCAAGAAGATCTGCGTCACGCGGTTGAAGATCTGATCATCAAGAAAGTATTGCCACCTGAGCTGCTGCACGCCGGCACTAAGTACCACATCAACCCAACTGGAAAGTTCGTAATCGGAGGCCCCGTTGGCGACTGTGGTCTGACTGGCCGTAAGATTATCGTCGACACATATGGCGGTATGGCGCGCCACGGTGGCGGTGCTTTCTCAGGCAAGGATCCATCCAAAGTTGACCGCTCAGCCGCTTATGCCGGCCGCTACGTAGCAAAGAACATAGTTGCCGCGGGCCTGGCTGATCGCGTTGAGATTCAGGTCTCATATGCAATTGGTGTTGCTGAACCGACCTCTGTATCAATCAACACCTTTGGTACCGGAAAGGTGTCAGACGAGAAGATCATCGAACTGGTCCGTGAGCACTTCGACCTGCGTCCATATGCGATCACTAATATGCTTGATCTGCTGCACCCGATGTACCGTCAAACTGCAGCCTACGGACACTTCGGTCGTAACCCATTCGAGATGACCGTTGGCACTGATACCTTTACCGCCTTCCCGTGGGAGAAGACTGACAAGGCTGATGCGCTTAAATCAGCCGCTGGTCTTTGATCGGCATTTGATCTAGCACTACCGCCGGTTACTTGCTCAGGGACGCCGTGAATCCGTCCGTGGAGGCTTCGTGGCAGCATCCCTGCCGTAAAGACCCTGAGCAAGCAACCGGCGGCATCGCCCCTAAAATTCCATCATTGCCATCACAACTCACCTAATTCTCACCCTAACTCTCACCCTTGATGATCTGCAAAGAGATTCGTTCCAGACCTAGGCTATGTCATACTTAGCACGTTAATTTGAAACGGAAAAACCATGCGGATACCTCGCGCTTATATTGATGCTGAACTTGCCATCGGAGCTGAGCTCTCGCTCTCGGATGAGGTGCATAACCACCTAGTTAAGGTGTTGCGCATGCGGGTTGAGCAGCAGCTGGTTCTGTTTAACGGCGATGGGCATGACTATTTAGCGCGGCTGACTGAGGTTGAGAAGCGACGCTCGTCGGTGGTCATCGAATCGGCTGAAGTTCGCACTAACGAGTCCCCTCTGCGGATTCAGATCGGACAGGGCCTGTCGCGCGGTGAGCGGATGGACTTTGCGATTCAGAAGGCGACAGAGTTAGGTGTGTGTGGAATTACCCCGCTCTTCACTGAGCGCTCTGAAGTCCGCCTTAACGCTGAGAGACAGGCTAAGCGTACTAAGCACTGGCAACAGGTAGCGATCAGCGCCTGCGAACAGAGCTTTCGTGCTGTACTGCCCACTATCTCTGAGCCCGAGCCCCTGAGCGAATGGCTGCAGCATTGTAATGCTGATCTTAAACTTGTACTCAGCCCACATACCGAGCCTCTTGTGCTAGCCGAGTTAGAGCGCCCCAAATCGGTGGCTATCCTGATTGGGCCGGAAGGCGGTCTCGAAGAGAACGAGGTGCAGCAGGCAATTACGGCAGGCTTCCATTCTTGGCTGGTCGGACCGCGTGTATTACGCACTGAGACCGCGCCGGTAGCCGCTGCAGCGGTATTACATTATCTTTGGGGTGACTTCAGTTAGTCGCTCTCACTAAAAGGATCTTACATGAGCATCAAACTCGGCATATTGATGGACCCTATTGATACCATCAACTTCAAAAAAGATAGCTCGCTGGCGATGCTCTGGGCGGCTCAGCGTAAGGGTTGGGAGCTGTTCTACTTTGAGCAGGATGATCTCTACAACCGAGACGGCGTCGTATCCGCGCGCATGGCTCCAATTAAGGTCGATATGAATCCTGAGAACTGGTTTGAGCGAGGCGAATATTCGGACCAGCCGCTGACCAATCTTGACGTGGTTTTGATGCGCAAAGACCCGCCGTTCGATAACGAGTTTCTCTACACCACACAGCTTCTGGCGATCGCTGAAGCGGCAGGCACCTTGATTGTAAATCGGACTCAGGGGCTGCGTGACTACAACGAAAAACTGTTTGCGACCCATTACCCGCAGTGTTGCCCTCCGGTGCTGGTCAGTCGGTCGATGGAACGACTGCGCGCTTTCCACGCCGAGCACAAAGATGTGATTTTTAAACCGCTAGACGGCATGGGCGGTAGTTCGATATATCGTGTCGACGAAACCGGACTGAACCTTGGGGTAATACTCGAGACGCTGACCCGTTTTGGCCAACAGACCATCATGGCACAACGTTATATCCCGGAAATCGTGGACGGCGATAAACGCATTCTGATGATTGATGGCGAACCTGTGCCTTACGCTCTTGCTCGTATCCCAAGCCAGGGAGAGACACGCGGCAACCTTGCGGCCGGTGGTCGAGGTGAAGGACGTCCGCTGACTGAGCGTGATCGGTGGATAGCGGCGCAGGTTGGCCCTAAACTAAAAGAGCAGGGATTGCTGTTTGTTGGGCTAGATGTAATCGGTGACTATCTCACCGAGATCAACGTTACCAGCCCAACCTGTATCCGCGAGCTGGATGACCAGTTTGGTCTGGATATCAGCATGCAATTAATGGACACAATTGAGGCGAAACTTAAGGCGTGATTGCTCAGGCAGAGACAGAGTTCAACCAGATCTGGTATCTGGAGAGCAGCGAGCGATTCAGATTTATGCTGATCCTCGCTCTGGTTCTGCACGCTCTGCTGATTCTCGCCCTCAGTTTTGGCCTGCCGGATTCCGCTAAACCTGCTCAAACGCTTGAAGTTACACTGGCGCGTTTTGACGATAAAAATGCACCTGAGAATGCCGACTATCTGGCGCAAACCAACCAGCAAGGTTCTGGCGAGTCTCTGGAGAAGCATCAGCCCTCCACTCAAGAGAGGGCGATCTTTGATAGCGAACAGGCACAGCTTCAATCCGCGATGGCGGCTCAAGTCATCAGCACACCGGCTGAGCTCCAACCGACTGAGAGTAATAGCCAACAACAGGCTGAGGATGTTCTGAACGAGGTCGACCAACCGCTCGGGTTCCGTGATCTGCTTACCACTCTGAATGATGCCAAGCGCAAAGCGACCACTGAGGAGCAGCGCGAGGCCAAAAGCGCACCACCGCCGTTGACCGGAACCTCAACCTCCGTAATCGACCGCAGCATGGAGATTGCCAACCTGCAGGCCAAACTGATGCTCGAGCAGGAGAAGATGGCTAAGCGTCCAAAAGTGACACGAGTCACCTCCGCCTCAACCCTTGCGCATGAAGACGCTGACTATCTCGACACCTGGCGCCAGCGTATCGAGACTCTGGGTAACCTTAACTACCCCGAAGAGGCGCGCACAAACTCGATCCACGGCAGCCTGCGTATGCTGGTCAGCATCCGACCAGACGGCAGTGTACAAGAGGTCGATATTCTCAAGAGCTCCGGCCATCCTACGCTGGACGACGCAGCGATCCGTATTGTTCAGCTAGCAGCACCTTTCCAGCCCTTCCCGTTAGAGATGCGCGAGCGCATCGACCTGCTGGAGATTATCCGTACCTGGAAGTTCGAAAAAGGCACTCATGTCTACTGATCTCAGCGAGGGTCTGCAGCTAACCACCTCGTTGGATGTGCTCGAGGCGATCGCTAATGGCGGTGGACCCAACGACTACCTAATGGTCTTAGGTTACGCCGGCTGGGATGCAGGTCAGCTTGAAGATGAACTTAGCCGCAACCTTTGGTTAAGCTGTCCGGCAAATTTCGATATACTCTTTCGAACCGCCCCAGAGGATCGACTCAGTGCAGCCGCTGCTCAGTTGGGGATCGATATTAACCTCCTGTCCGACCAAGCCGGGCACGCATAGACAAGGCGATCGATGTCAGAGCATTTTGCTAGCGCACTGGGATTCGATTTTGGCTTGCGCCGCATAGGCCTAGCCTACGGCCAAACTGTTACTGCCACCGCCCAACCCCTACAACCCATCGCCGCGCGTGATGGTGTGCCTGACTGGACGTTGATCGACAAAGTCCTTTGCGAGTGGCAACCCAAAGCCATTGTAGTTGGACTGCCGCTCAATATGGATGGCAGCATCAGCGAGATGGCGCGCCGCGCACGCAAATTTGCCAACCGCCTACATGAGCGCAGCAAAATCCCCTGTTTTCTCTACGACGAGCGTCTAACTTCGTTCGAAGCCAAGGAGATTCATGTCGCACGTGGCGGCGGCCGCGATTTTGGGGCAGAGTCTGTAGACGGACTCGCAGCGCAGTTGATGCTCGAAGCCTGGTTTGCTCAAGACAATTTAATTCCAAGTCACACTCGACTCGAGGATATCTATGACTAACGGAACGCAGAATGCTGAACTCAATACAGAGTATCTGCTCGAAAAGCTCTGTCGCGATACACAGGCACTCATCGAAGAGCGCAAGATTCAGGCGCCCTACCTGATCGGTATCCGTTCCGGTGGTGTTTGGTTGGCAGAGCGACTGGCCAAATTCCTCGACTCGAGTGAGCCCGTCGGTGTGCTGGATATCTCGTTCTACCGTGATGACTTTACCCGGCTGGGTCTCAACCCAAAGGTTGGAGCATCCATGCTACCTCAGCCCACAGAAGGTCGAGACATCCTGCTCGTCGATGATGTGTTGATGACCGGTCGTACCATTCGTGCTGCGATGAATGAGCTATTCGATTATGGGCGCCCTAACTCAGTTACCTTAATCACACTATTAGACGTGAATGGCCGCGAGTTACCGATCCAAGCGGATGTAACCGGCGGTGAGCTGACGCTGGCCCCCGGCGAACAGGTCAAACTGAACGGCCCAGAACCCCTAAGCCTGACTCTCGGTCAGCGCGGATAATTGTTGAGGCTAAACGATGTTCGAGACTAAACACCCCTACCGAGTTCAGCTAACCGAAACCGGCCAGCTTAAACACTTTATTACCACCGAGGGTTTGCCGCGTGCGCTGCTCACCGAGATACTCGATACCGCCGATTCATTCGTCGATATGGGCGCGCAACAGGTGAAAAAGGTGCCACTACTACGTGGCAGAACCGTGGCAAACCTCTTCTTCGAAAACAGCACGCGGACACTCTCTACCTTTGAGCTAGCGGCGAAACGACTCTCAGCCGACGTGCTCAACCTAAACATCGCCACCTCATCAACGAAGAAGGGCGAGACTCTAAAAGATACGTTGATGACGCTGGCGGCGATGCAGTCCGATATGTTTGTTGTGCGCCACTCAGACAGCGGTGCCGCACACTTTATCGCCAGCGAAGTGACTCCTGGGGTGGCGATTATCAACGCCGGCGATGGTCGCCACGCACATCCAACTCAGGCGATGCTAGACATGCTGACGATTCGCCGCCACAAAGGCGACTTCACCAAACTGCGAATAGCGGTGGTTGGCGATGTGCTGCACTCGCGGGTTGCTCGCTCACAACTACACGCGTTGCGCACGCTCGGCGTGGCCGAGGTGCGCGTAATCGCGCCAAGAACACTATTGCCCCGTGATGTCGAGAGCTTCGGCGTAAAGGTCTACCAAGATCTTACCGAAGGTCTGCGCGACGTTGATGTGGTGATGACGCTGCGTCTGCAGCGCGAGCGCATGACCTCTGCACTGCTACCAAGTGAGTCAGAGTACTTCAAACTCTACGGTATCACCGATGACCGACTCGCTTTTGCTCATCCCGACGCGATCGTTATGCATCCCGGTCCTATCAACCGCGGTGTAGAGATCTCCTCCGCCGTCGCTGATGGCAAGCGCTCAGTGATTCTCGATCAGGTAACCAACGGTATAGCGGTGCGTATGGCGGTGATGTCGATGGCGATGGGTGGGCAACAGGCTGAACGACAGGCGCGAGCGGCCGCGGAAGAAGGAGCAGGCCAATGAAGCTAAAGATTGCGGGCGGCCGCATAATAGACCCGGCGCAGAATCTAGACCAGATCACCGACCTCTACATCGACGCTGGTGCAATTATCGCTCTGGGTGAAGGACCCGACGGCTTTATCGCCGAAGAGACGATCGATGCCAGCGGCCAGATCGTTGCTCCCGGCTTTATCGATCTCTGCGCTCAACTGGGTGAGCCAGGCCAAACTCAGCGCGGCACCATCGCCAGCGAGACAGCCGCTGCAGCGGCAGGCGGGGTCACTACACTGGTTACGCCGCCAACAACCATACCCGTGGTAGATACCACCGCCGTTGCAGAGTTGATTCAGGACCGCGCACAGGATTCCGGGTTCGCTCGCGTGCTACCGCTTGGTGCGTTAACAAAAGGGCTAGAGGGCGAGCAATTAGCGCCGATGCATGCACTTGCGACGTCTGGCTGTATCGGCTTCAGCAACGCGCGCCAGCCCATTACTAGCTCAATGGTACTGATGCGCGCTCTTGAGTACGCTGCAACCCATGACCTCTTGGTGGTATTTCAGGCCGAGGATCGCTCACTGGTCGGCAACGGCTGTATGCACGACGGCTCGACCGCTACGCGCTTGGGATTGATTGGCATCCCAGCAGCCGCTGAGACTATTGAAGTGGCGCGTTGTCTACTGCTGGCAGAAGAGACTGGTGTAAGAGTTCACTTCGGCCAGCTGTCTACTGCAGGCTCAGTTAAGCTGATTGAAGAGGCGCGCCTGCGAGGTCTGCCAGTCACTGCCGATGTCTCGGCACATCAGCTTCTTCTGACCGATGAACAGGTTGATGGCTTCGACTCAATGTTTCACGTTAGTCCTCCATTCCGCTCAGTCGCCGATCGTGACGCCCTGCGTAATGGGCTGGTTACAGGCACCATCACAGCGATCTGTTCTGATCACCAACCACAGGATGAGATCGCTAAGGAAGCGCCTTTCGCTGCGACAGAGATTGGCATCTCCAGCCTCGAGACCCTGCTGCCACTATCGCTGTTAATGGTTGAAGAGGGGTGGTTGGAGCTGCCTCAGCTGATTGAGCGTCTCTGTAAGAATCCTGCAGAAGTGCTGGGTGTCGAAGCGGGAACCTTGGAGGTCGGAAGTGCAGCAGATATCACAATTTTTGACCCCGAGCTGCGCTGGTCCCCGACAGCTGATCAACTGCGCTCTAAGGGTAAGAACACACCGTTCAAAGCACTCGAACTGAAAGGCCGGGTTACGCTGACGCTTCTGGGCGGTACCCCAGTTTTCCGCCTGTAGCCTAAAAACAGAAACCCGGCTCTAGAAGCCGGGCTACATAGATCTCGGGTTTAGGGGTAGGCTCTTGCGCCGACGCCCCGCTTTACAGCGAGCTACATCCCTTTCACGTCGATGTTTCCCTTCAGGTTCATGTTGTCATCCTCCTCTTGCAGCGTAAAGGATGGCACATCATCGGAATCGAGCTGCTCGTTGGTATCAGCATTGAGCTTGATCATAAGACGCAGGTCGTTGGCCGAGTCGGCATGTGCCAGTGCACTCTCGTAGGTGATGATACCGTCGCGATAGAGGGTGAACAGCGCTTGGTCGAAGGTCTGCATGCCGAGGTTGGTCGACTTCTTGATGATATCCTTTATCTCGTGCACAGCACCTTTGCGAATCAGATCCTGAATCAGCGGGGTGTTAATCAGCACTTCAATTGCCGCACGGCGACCTTTGCCGTCAACAATCGGTAGAAGCTGCTGCGCGATGATCGCTTTTAAATTCAGCGATAGATCCATCCAGACCTGGTCATGGCTATCCGCAGGGAAGAAGGAGATGATTCGGTCGAGCGCCTGGTTGGCGTTGTTGGCGTGCAGCGTGGCCAGACAGAGATGACCGGTTTCGGCAAACGCCAGGCCATATTTCATCGTCTCAGCCGAGCGGATCTCACCCATCAGTATTACGTCGGGCGCCTGACGTAGAGTATTCTTGAGCGCCACATCAAAAGACTCGGTATCCAAGCCTACCTCGCGCTGCATAATGATGCTCTTCTTGTGATCGTGGATATACTCGATCGGATCCTCGATAGTGATGATGTGCCCGGCATGGTTCTCGTTACGGTAATCAATCATCGATGCCAATGAGGTCGATTTACCGGTCGAAGTACCACCGACGAATAGAATCAAACCGCGCTTGGTCATAGACAGGTCACGCAAAATGGGTGGCAGTTTCAGCTCATCCATCGATGGGATGTGGCTGGCGATCGAGCGCAGAACCATACCCGGCGAGTTACGTTGCACGAAAGCGCTGACACGGAAACGGCCGATACCCGGTGCGCTCAGCGCGAAGTTACATTCGTTGGTGCCCTCGAACTCGGCCAACTGCTTATCGTTCATCGTGCTGTAAACCAGCGCACGTGTCTGTGCCGGGTTCAGTTTCTCACGCGTAAGCGGTTTTATCGTGCCATCAACTTTTATAGACGGCGCTGCGCCCGCGGTTACAAACAGATCCGAACCACCTCGCTCGGACATCACTTTTAACAGTTGCGTAAAATCCATGCTGGATCTCCCTGCTTAGAAAATTGAAGGGTCCTTCGCGATGACACGTGCCGTATCGCGCGAGATGGAACCCTTCTTCACTAGATCGAGCAGTGACTGATCCAGTGTTTTCATGCCGTACGAGGCACCCGTTTGAATTGCTGAGTACATCTGCGCCACCTTATCCTCACGGATGAGGTTACGAATCGCAGGTGTACCAATCATGATCTCATGCGCTGCAACACGACCACCGGTCGACTTTTTCAGCAGCGTCTGGGAGATAACCCCCTGCAGTGACTCTGAGAGCATCGAACGCACCATCCCCTTCTCTGCAGCCGGAAAGACGTCGATGATACGGTCGATAGTTTTCGCGGCTGAGGTGGTGTGCAAGGTACCGAATACCAGGTGGCCCGTTTCTGCAGCGGTCAAAGCGAGTCTAATAGTCTCCAGATCTCGCATCTCACCCACCAAGATAACATCGGGGTCTTCACGCAGTGCCGAGCGCAGCGCAGCAGCGAAGCTGTGCGTATCACGATGCACTTCACGCTGGTTAATCAAACACTTCTTACTATCGTGGACAAACTCAATAGGATCCTCAATGGTCAGGATATGATCAGATTTAAGATCGTTGATGTAGTCGATCATCGCCGCCAGTGTGGTCGATTTACCCGAACCGGTTGGACCTGTAACAAGCACTAGACCGCGCGGGTGTTCGGACAGATCGCGAAACACCTGGCCCATATCAAGGTCATCCAAGGTCAACACCTTGTTCGGAACTGTACGGAAGACTGCACCTGCACCGCGGTGTTGGTTAAACGCGTTAACACGGAAACGTGAGAGTTTGGGCACTTCGAAAGAGAAGTCGACTTCAAGGATCTCTTCGTACTCCTTACGCTGCTTGTCGTTCATGATGTCATACACCAGCGTATGAACCTGCTTATGGTCCATAGCTGGTAGTTTAATGCGGCGAACGTCGCCATCGACACGAATCAGAGGGGGCATGCCTGCAGTCAAGTGCAGGTCCGATGCGCCCTGCTGTACAGCGAAGGACAAAAGTTCTGTAATATCCATTTAGCCAGTACTCACAAATAGTTGTAGCGCGCCAGACGACATCCCATCGGCGCGGATAAGAGATAAGGTTTCCAAATACTCTATGAAAAGCTTAGCAGAGAGTTTTGAAATTGTTCGCCAACAGATCGCAGATGATTGCGCCAAGTCCGCTCGCGCAGCAGATTCGGTTGCGCTTCTGGCCGTTAGTAAGACCCGTAGCGCCGATGAAGTAAGGGCTGCAGCCGATACAGGACAAACTGCTTTTGGCGAAAACTACTTACAGGAGGCGCTTGAAAAAATTGAGGTGCTCAACGATCTGGGCCTCGAGTGGCACTTTATCGGGCCGATTCAATCCAACAAGACCCGTCCGATTGCTGAGAATTTTGCCTGGGTTCACAGTGTTGATCGCCTAAAGATCGCCCAGCGACTCTCGTCCCAGCGCCCCCACTACGCTACAGATCTGAATATCTGTCTACAGGTAAATATCAGTGCTGAAGAGCAGAAGGCCGGCTGCAGCATTGCGGAGCTACCGCAACTCGCGAGTGAGATCGCTGCCTTACCCAAGATCTGCTTGCGAGGGCTAATGGTGATCCCCGAGGCGACTGATGACATCGAACTGCTGCGCAGCCGCTTCCGTGAGACAGCAGATCTGCTCAAACAACTCCAGCCAGACATACCAACACTCGATACGCTCTCGATGGGGATGTCTGGCGATTTAGATGCAGCCATCGCTGAGGGTGCTACCATCGTGCGCGTTGGCACTGCACTGTTCGGCCCACGCAGCTATCCCAAATCTAACTCTTAGGAGGGCCACTTCTGTGACTCAACCAACGATCGCCTTTATTGGAACAGGCAATATGGCGCGCGCCATCCTTGAAGGACTTCTCAGTGATGGTTATCCCTCAGGCTCGATCTGGGCAACACGTCGACAGGTCGAGCTGCTCGCTGATTTAGCGAATCAGGGCGTATGCACAACCTCCGACAATGCCGCCGCAGTCGCGGCTGCAGATATTGTTGTAATTTCGGTCAAACCACAGATGATGCGGGAAACGCTGGAAAGACTGGCGCCAGCCCTGCAAGCACGCCAGCCATTACTGGTCTCTGTTGCAGCCGGCATAGATGCGGCAGCACTTGAGCGCTGGGCCGGTGGCGATCTGGCCGTTATCCGCTCAATGCCCAACACGCCGTCGCTGCTAAAACGCGGCGCCTGTGGATTGTTCGCAAACGCGCGCGTTTCTGCCGAGCAACGCCAGAGCGCCAACGACATTATGAGTGCTGTCGGAATCACTATCTGGTGCGATAACGAGGCCGGGATAGATCGGGTCATCGCAGTCTCAGGCTCCGGTCCCGCCTATTTCTTCCTGATGATGGAGAAGATGATTGAAGCCGGTATTGCTCTGGGCATGGACGCCGACGCTGCGCGTGAACTTACGCTGCAAACGGCGCTGGGGGCTGCTGAGATGGCCAAGCAGACTGGCGTTGAGCCGGCCGAACTGCGCCGCCGGGTTACCTCTCCGGGCGGCACTACCGAACAAGCTATTTTAAGCTTCGAACGTGATAATCTTAGTGAAACAGTGGAGCGAGCAATGACCGCCTGTCGAGATCGCGCTGTCGAGATGACTGATCTGCTGTGTAAGGACAAGTAACCGGGTTAACACGCCGGGTTTCGAACCGAGCCTGACTTACCCTATACTCTCTGTACGCCATACAAGAGTTACTAAAAGCAGCCTAAACATCTGATATATAGGACCGAAAATGACCGGTGATCCGATTAGTTTGATCATTCGCACCCTAGGTGAGGTATTTGCCTTCATCTTTATCCTGCGCTTTATTTTGCAGGTCTCGGGGGCCGACTATTACAACCCGATTTCGCAGGCGATAGTACGCTTCACGTCGGTGCCACTAGCACCGCTGAAAAAGCTGATCCCGAGTTACAAGCGCTTCGATGCAGGTCCACTTGTTCTTGCTCTACTAATCAAACTGGCGACTGTAGTTCTGTTGGTGCTCATTACTCAAGGTGGCCTACCCAGTATCACTGCAGCGCTTCTGTTCTCGGTCTTTAGCCTGCTCGACAGTATTCTGACTATCTACTTCTGGGCAGTCATCGGTGCGGTAATCCTCTCTTGGGTTGCTCCCAATTCGTACCATCCCGGCCCACAGCTGATATTGCAGATCACCGAACCGCTGTTCGCGACGGCCCGTCGAGTGATTCCGCCCCTAGGTGGGCTGGACCTATCGCCGATACTCATCTTTATCGTTATTCAGATTCTGCAGTCCCAGATCTCTCGGCTTGTTATGTAACCCGTGATACAGCCACTCTGTACCTGCCCCGCTAGCCTGTTAGAATGAGCGCTACCCGGGGCAAGACCGCCCCACCGCAGATTTTGGAGAATTTGGCATATGCCAGAGAGCCTGCCAGCCAATTCCGTTGGCATCGTAACGCCCCTATCGATCGCCTTCGAGCAACCACTTGATCTCTGCTCGGGTCGAACACTGCCGCGCTACGACCTCACTATCGAAACCTATGGCGAACTGAACAGTAGCAAGAGCAATGCTGTGCTGATCTGCCACGCGCTGTCCGGTCATCACCACGCGGCCGGTTACCACTCCATGGATGATAAAAAGCCGGGCTGGTGGGATGTGCATATCGGACCAGGCAAGCCAATCGATACCAATAAATTTTTTGTCATCTGCCTGAACAATCTTGGCGGCTGCCACGGCTCCACCGGTCCAACAAGCACCAACCCTGAAACGGGCGAACTCTACGGGCCCGATTTTCCGATCGTTACCGTGCGTGACTGGGTAAATTCGCAAGCGCGCTTGGCTGATCACTTTGGCATCAAGTGCTGGGCAGCTGTTGTCGGTGGGTCACTCGGTGGAATGCAGGCGATGCAGTGGGCTATCGACTACCCGGAGCGTTTGAAACATGCACTCGTTATCGCCTCTAGCCCACGTCTAACGGCTCAGAACATAGCCTTCAACGAGGTGGCTCGTCAGGCGATCAGTAAAGACCCTGAGTTCAATAAGGGCCGCTACTTCGACAACGATGCGATTCCAAAAACCGGATTGTCGTTGGCACGCATGATTGGCCACATCACCTATCTGTCCGATGATGGAATGGGGAGTAAGTTTGGCCGGGAAATGCGTCAAGAGAAGCTCAGCTTCGACTACAACACCCAGTTTCAGGTCGAGAGCTACCTGCGCTACCAGGGCGAGCGTTTCTCAACCGCTTTCGATGCCAACACCTATCTGCTGATGACCAAAGCACTCGACTACTTTGATCCCGCCTCTGAATATGAGGATGATCTGGCCAAGGCGCTCGGACAGGCGAAGTGTGGTTTCCTCGTGGCGTCGTTCACTACCGACTGGCGCTTCTCACCCGAGCGCTCGCGCGAGATTACCGACGCCTTGGTCGAGGCCGGTAAAGATGTCTGTTACGCCGAGATAGAATCAAACTACGGCCATGACGCCTTCCTCATATCGAGCCCCCGTTATGACGCCGTATTTGCGGCCTATATGCAACGGGTAGAGCGTGACATGGAGGTACCTAATGCGAGCTGATCTAGAGATTATTAAGCCTTGGTTTACACCGGGTTCTCGTGTCCTCGACCTAGGTTGCGGTGATGGTGAACTGCTTGATGACCTACAGCAGAGTCTTGGAATCAATGGCCTGGGACTGGAGATCGATGCGGATAACATCACCGCCTGCATCGCGCGCGGTGTTAACGTTATCGAGAAGAATATCGATGAGGGGCTGGCTTCCATCAAAGACAACACCTTCGACACCGTTGTTATGACGCAGGCGCTGCAGGTGATGCATCGCCCAGATAAGACAGTTGAAGAGATGCTGCGTATCGGCAAAGAGGGGATCGTGACCTTCCCTAACTTCGCTCACTGGCGCGCACGATTCTATCTGGCGCTGCGCGGTCAGATGCCGGTATCAAAATTCCTCTCGTATGAGTGGTATGACACACCCAACATTCATTTCTTTACCTTCAAAGACTTTGAGCGCCTCTGTATCGATCGCAACATCCGAATTATCGAACGCACCGTAGTGGATCATGCGCACCGTGAACGCTGGAGCAACACGCTCTGGCCAAACATGCTCGGTGAGATCGCAATTTACCGCATCACTCGCTAGGTTATCTGGAGGCCAAAATGCTCAAGTTTTTTACCGCCCTCGTCTGCTCGTTTGCCCTTGTTAATAGTGTACAAGCCGAGCAGAGCCAGACTCAGAACGGTTATGAAGTCCACTACAACGCCTTCAATTCAGGCTTTCTAACACCAGAAGTTGCTCAAGCTAATGGTCTGACACGCTCTAAAGTGATGGCACTACTGAACGTCTCGGTTCTGAAGGTTGAGGACGACGGCAGCAAGCGCCCGGTCAATGCATTGGTTTCAGGTGAAGCAAAGAACCTGATCGGCCAGATTAAGACGATCAGCTTCAAAAAGATCGATGAGGGTGACGCAATCTATTACCTCGGAAGCTTCAGATTCAGCGATGAAGAGTTGCTGAATTTTGACCTAGACGTGCAGCCTGATCCGAATCAGAGTCCGATTACTGTGCGATTCAGCCAAACCTTCTACGAGGATCGCTAGGGATGACCCGCAAAGTGGTACTCGCATCGAGCAACAAGGGTAAACTCAAAGAGTTTGGAGAGATTCTCCAACCGATGGGTATGGAGATTGTGGCGCAAGGCACACTCGGTGTAGAGGATGCCGATGAAACCGGTCTTACATTTGTCGAGAACGCGATTCTAAAAGCGCGTAACGCCTCCGAACATACGGGTTTTGCCGCCATCTCAGATGACTCAGGCTTAGAGGTCGATTACCTGCAAGGTGCGCCAGGAATCTACTCTGCTCGCTATGCAGGCTCGGGAGCTACCGACGCTACCAACATCGAAAAGCTCTTGGATGCACTCCAAGGCGTTCCCCAAGAGAAGCGCACTGCGCGCTTTCGTTGCGTACTGGTCTGCATGCGCCACAAACTCGACCCTACCCCGCTGATATGCATGGGTACCTGGGAGGGGTTAATCCTCGATGCGCCTCGCGGAGAACATGGCTTCGGCTACGATCCCATCTTCTGGAGCCCAGAGTTTGAGAAGGCCTCTGCCGAGCTGACCTCAACGGAAAAGCGGTCAGTGAGCCATCGCGGGAAAGCCGTATCGATGCTCACCGAACAGATCGCTGGCTTCCTGCGATAGCGATCAGAAAGGTGTCCGACTCAAAAATACCCCTATCACTCTATGTGCATGTGCCCTGGTGTGTGCGCAAATGCCCCTACTGCGACTTCAACTCGCATCAGGTACGCGACGAAATTCCGCAGCAGCGCTATGTCGATACGCTGATTGAAGACCTCCGTTCAGAGGCCGCTTTTACCGGTAATCGTCCTATCGAATCAATCTTTATCGGGGGTGGTACACCGAGCCTCTTTACACCTGAGGCCTACGAGCAACTGATGGCAGCCGTACATGATCAGTTTGAGCTCGTCCCGAATGCTGAGGTTACACTTGAAGCCAACCCCGGTACCTTCGAGCGAGAACGATTCCAAGGCTACCGCGATGCGGGTATCAATCGCCTGTCGATTGGCGTTCAGAGTTTTCACAACCCGAGTCTTGAGGCGCTTGGCCGTATCCACAACGGCAATGAAGCGATTGCCGCAGCAGAAGCTGCGGCCTCCATTTTCGAGCGCTTCAACCTCGACCTGATGCATGGCTTACCGCAGCAGACACCCGAGCTTGCACTCGCGGACCTACGCCAGGCGCTGGCACTCAACCCCAACCAGATCTCTTGGTACCAGCTAACGCTCGAACCCAACACCGAATTTGCCTCTCGCCCGCCGCGCCTGCCGGTAGAGGAGGAGCTATGGCAGATTCAAGAGGCCGGACAAGGTCTGCTGGAGGACGCAGGATTTCGCCAGTATGAGATCTCCGCATTTGCAAAATTGGGGGGCGAGAGCGCGCACAATATCAACTACTGGCGCTTTGGTGATTACATAGGAATTGGTGCAGGGGCACACGGCAAAATCTCCAGTTTGAACGGCGAGTCGCTTGAGATACGGCGCCGCCATAAACAGCGCCAGCCCAAAGGCTATATGAGTCCTCAGAGCCGTGTCGCTGGGGACAGTTTAATCGCGACTGAGGATCGAGCCTTCGAGTTTATGCTTAATGCGTTGAGACTCACTGACGGATTTGAACTGGAACTCTTCTCGGAACGCACCGGCCTCGAGCTGAGCATTATTGAGACCCAATTAGAGGCGGTGCAGCGCAAGGGGCTTTTGAAGATCGAGCAAGGATATGCGCGACCGACTAACGAAGGACGCCTGTTCCTGAATGACCTTCTCGAAATGTTTTTAGACTGAGGTGTCTCTATGCGCAAGCGAGTCCGGCAATCGCTTTCGGTAGGTCAGCTAGCTCCTCAACGATCAGATCCGCCTCTATCTCATGCGGATAATCAAGATTCTCAGGATTCACCCATATAGTCTTGAAGCCCAGCGCCTTTGCTGCCTTCACATCATTGATAGGATGATCACCGATATGCACCGATTCTGCGGCGGTTACACCTGCATGCTTCAGTGCCTTCTCAAACATCAGTGGATGGGGTTTGGCAGTGCCCACGTTATCGGCGTTATACTGGAAGTCGAACCACTCAGCCAGCGGCGTACGACCGATCTCCGCATTGCCATTACTTAGCGCACCGACGATGTAGCCGGCATCTCTCAACGCCGTCAGCATATCGCGTACCTCTTCATAGGGTTCAACATCGTGGCGGTACTGGTGAAAGAGTTCGAACGCCCGATTCGCCCAGTGCTGCGACTCCTCAGCAGAGTAACCCACCTGTTGATAACCGAACTCCAGAGTGCGAACACGAATAAGCGTCATTGAATGATTGATCTCAGGGAAGCGCTCAAGCATCTGATGGCGCAGTTCAGAACCCTCAAATAGATCCTCCATAGAGTAGCGCTCAGTGAACGCCGGGGTATGCTCCTGCATCCACTGCCAAGCGAGCTGGTTCGCCCGAATAACCACCGGATAGACCGCCCAGAGCGTGTCGTCCAGATCGAAGGTTACCAGTTTAATCATTATCGCCCTCTTTAGATCGCGCTCGTGGATGTGCTGAACGGTAGATCTGTTGCAGTTGGTTAAAATCCAAATGGGTGTAGATCTGTGTGGTACTAATATCGGCGTGTCCCAACAGCTCTTGCACGGCGCGCAAATCGCCGGAATGAGCAAGCATCTCGGTCGCGAAGGAGTGCCGCAGTTTGTGCGGATGCAGACTACCACTCACCCCCGCCAGCTCTCCCCAACGTTTCATACGCTGCTCAACAGCGCGGGCGCTCAGTCGTTTACCCAGCTTGCCGACAAATAGTGCCATCTCTAAGGGATGCGCCAATGTGCTGCGTGCAGCAAGCCAGCGTTTTAAGGCGTCACGGGCTTTTTGACCAATCGGTACCTGCCGCTCCTTGCGGCCTTTGCCCACAACACGTACCTGTGCATCTCGTAGATCCAGATCAGACAGGTCTATCCCCACTAGCTCTGATACGCGCAGACCACTCGAGTAGAGCAACTCCATCATCGCAAGATCGCGGATCTCTAACGGTTCATCAGTCTCGACATCCAGCAAATCATCAAGGGAGTCCGCACTGAGCGTTTTTGGCAGGCGACGAGGGACCTTGGGGGCCTTAATATCGAGCGCGGGGTTTGCAGTTGTCAGCCCTTCACGATTTAGATATTTGTAGAAGCTACGCAGGGCCGAGAGCATACGCTGAAGAGTACGGCCGGAAAGCCCATCGGCATGGAGCTCGGCTATCGCCCGACGTAGTGGTTTATCATTGAGATTGAGCCAAGTGTGACTGTCGAGTCGGTTAAACTCTTGGCGAACAATGCTGAGATCTCGCCTATAGTTTTTCAGCGTTTCAGCAGAGAGCTGACGCTCGACTCGCAGATGCTCTAGAAAGCGCTGTTCGAGTTCGGCGTCTGTCATAATTTAGCCGCGAATCTGCATCAACCGCGCTAGAATTCGGCTGAGCACCTCGCCAATATAGCTCAGGAACACTGTGCCCTGGCTGGATTGGAAGTAGAGCGGGTCGTAAGAGCCAATGGCCAATAATCCCAGCGTCTCCCCTTTTACCAGAGGAACTGCCGCGCAGGAGCGAACCGGCTCTTGCGGGTTGCGGAATAAGAAGCGCGTCATAGCATCGCTGAACTGTCCACAGCTTGGCAGTGTGGTATCGACCAGCGGCTGAACCATTGAGGTTTCTGCACGGGGTAAAACGCGCAAGTTATTTACTTCTAGCGCGGTATCGCAGAAGAGAATCAGCTCCACCTCATCACCACTAAAGTCACCACAGAGGCTCTCTTCTAGAGCAATGCTTACTTCGTCGAAGTTATCTGCCTCTAGCAGTGAAAGCACCATGCGTTTGGTCTTCTCAAACTGGCCATCGTTATGCCGTGCAGCATCGATCATATCGGATAGGTGGGTTTGAAGGGTTTGTGCTTTTGCACGCAGTACACTGGTCTGACGCTCTACCAGCGAAACCGCACCACCCGCTTGATGCGGCACAGTCAGTTTCTCCAGCAACCAAGCCTGCTGCGAGAAGAAATCGGGATTCGCTGAGAGAAAATCAGCAACCTGCTGTTCCGTAATACCCTGACTCATAGATAGATCTGCCCTTCATAAACGCTCGCCACGGGGCCGGTCATCATCACCGGTGAACCCTCTCCCTGCCAACTGATCTGTAAATCACCACCGGGCAGACGCACTTTTACATTGGCATCAAGTAATCCACGCAAGATACCTGAAACAACCGCGGCACAAGCACCAGTGCCACAAGCCTGTGTTTCGCCAGCGCCGCGCTCATAAACACGCAGCCGTACTTCACTGCGACTTACAACCTGCATAAAGCCGATATTAGCCCGGTTGGGGAAGCGTGGATGGGACTCTAATATTGGCCCCAGCTCCTCTACGGGAGCGGTATCAACGGACTCTACCAGCACTACACCGTGTGGATTACCCATCGACACTGCACCGAGTTCAATCTCTCCCTCTCCCTCTATCTCAAGACGGTAGACGGTCGACTGCGCCTCAGCTTGCAGTGGGATCTGTGAAGGTTCCAACTCCGGCTCACCCATATCCACCTCAACGAGGTCGCGTCCAGTAATGTTAAGCACGGCCTGTCCACGAGCGGTCTTAACATGGATACGATCACGCAACACCAGGCCTTTCTCACGCACAAATTGGGCGAAACAGCGGGCACCGTTACCGCAGTGCTCCACTTCAGAGCCATCAGCGTTGTAGATACGGTAATCAAAGTCCATATCTGGCTCGGAGGGCGGTTCCACCAACAGTAACTGATCAAAACCCACACCACGATTGCGATCGGCCAGTTGACGCACGAGATCCGCGTTCAGGCGCACCTTCTGGGAGATCGCATCGATCACCACAAAGTCGTTGCCGAGGCCGTGCATTTTAGTGAAGCGCAGCTGCATTAGTTGACCTCAGCCATCAGGTGCTCGCCACGCACCATATCCTCAAAGGTTTCACGCTCGCGTACCACTTGAAAGCGATCATCATCCACCATCACCTCAGCCACACGAGGGCGAGTATTGTAGTTGGATGCCATGACAAACCCGTAAGCCCCCGCAGAGCAAACCGCGAGGCGATCGCCAGCGCTGAGCGCAAGTTCTCGATCCTTACCGAGGAAGTCACCGGTTTCACAGATTGGGCCGACAAGATCCCAGGTTTTTACCTCTACCTCTGACTGCTCAGAGAGGGGAATAATCTCTTGGTATGCGCTGTAGAGTGATGGACGAATCAGGTCATTCATCGCCGCATCGATGATGGCAAAGTTCTTGTCACCGTTCTCTTTGAGAAACTCGACTTGAGTTAGCAACACGCCCGAATTCGCTGCGATTGAGCGGCCCGGTTCAAAGACCAGCTTCAGATCACGATCACCCAGACGCTCAGTCAGCGCATCAATATAGGTTGCCGGAGTCGGCGGGGTTTCATCGGTGTAGCAGACGCCCAGGCCGCCGCCCAGGTCCAGGTGACGAATAGTAATACCCTGCTCGGCAAGTAGATCGATCAGCGCCAAAAGACGATCCAGTGCATCCAAAAAGGGGCTAACCTCAGTTAACTGACTGCCTATATGGCAATCCACACCGATCACTTCAACACCTTTCAGCGCCGCCGCTTTGGCGTACACCTGAGGCGCTGTATCGATCGCGATACCGAACTTGTTCTCTTTCAGGCCGGTAGAGATGTATGGGTGCGTACCCGCATCAACATCGGGGTTAACCCGGAAAGAGACACGCGCAACCTGACCGCGCGACTCAGCCACCTCATTTACGCGGTAAAGCTCAGCCTCTGATTCAATATTGAAACAGTGAATACCCACTTCCAGCGCACGCGCAATCTCATGCGCTTGCTTGCCAACACCAGAGAAGACTATCTTGTTCGGCTCAGCACCAGCCAACAGTGCGCGCTCAAGCTCACCAGCTGATACGATATCGAAACCGGCACCTAATTTCGCCAAAACGTTTAATACGGCCAAGTTCGAGTTAGCTTTCACTGCAAAGCAGATAAGCGCATCACGCCCTTCAAGCGCCTCTGAGTAGCCCAGATACGCCGTCTCTAGTGCTTCACGCGAATAGACGTAAGCAGGGGTTCCCACCTGTTCGACGATCTGATTTAGCGACACCTCTTCGCAGTGGAGGTCTCCATCGCGGTATTCAAAACTATCCATCTCTACTCTCTTAACCGTTGGTCTGCTCAGTTGCGGCCTCACCCGGCATTGCTAGTGGCCCTTTTTGACCACAGCCCACCAATACAAGGCTGACAAAAATCGCTGCCACTATCCGCATCTGCGCATCTCCAACTAAAAATCCTGTGCGGAGCATGATTGTCTACGATGCTCCGGTTATTTATTCGCCGATTATAGCGCGATGCCGCCACTTATAGCGACACTCAGAGGTGATCGAATCAGGCGCAAAAGCGCTAAAAACCTATGCTGGCTACTGATATACTCGCAAGCAATCCCTATCTATGCGAAAGGAACAGAAAATGAGTGATGCCCTCTACCTGAGCCGTGTTGAAGAGACCCTCAATCAGATTGAAGAGCTGCTGGACGATGCAGAGTCTGACCTAGACTATGACAACAACGGTGCAATGATGGTTATCAAATGTCCTGATAGAAGCCAGATTATCCTGACTCGCCAGCCGCCTGTGAGCCAACTTTGGCTGGCAACCCGCACTCAGGGCCTACATTTTGACTACGACGAAGCCTCGCAGCAGTGGGTGCTCGACAGCGACGGCTCGGCACTTCGCGACCACCTCAGTGTGGCTTTTAAGGATCAGACCGACGAACAGCTCGACCTTAGCGAGATCTAAAGCCCCAATGAAAATTCTTGTCACAGGCGCCGCCGGCTTTATCGGATTTCATGTCAGTCAGACTCTTTGCGCGCGCGGCGATGAGGTTGTCGGTATTGATAACCTTAACGATTACTACGCAGTCTCGCTGAAACAGGCTCGCCTGGCACAGCTAGAACCGCTGGGGAACTTTCGTTTCATCAAACTCGATCTGGCCGATAGAAACGGCATGGAGCAGCTCTTTTCAAAGGAGAAGTTTGATCGTGTGGTGCACCTTGGAGCTCAGGCTGGGGTACGTTACTCAATCGAGAACCCGCACGCGTACGCCGATTCAAACCTGATCGGGTTTCTGAATGTTCTAGAAGGGTGTCGCCATAACGAGGTTGAGCATCTAGTCTACGCCTCATCCAGCTCGGTTTATGGTGCTAACGAGACCATTCCGTTCAGTGAAGAGGATAACGTCGACCACCCAGTGTCTCTCTATGCGGCCACCAAAAAGGCCAATGAGGCGATGGCGCACAGCTACTCTCAGCTATACAGTTTGCCGACGACGGGTTTGCGCTTTTTCACCGTCTACGGTCCTTGGGGACGCCCCGATATGTCGCCGATTCTGTTTGCCGATGCGATCAACCAAGGCAAACCGCTGAAGGTGTTTAACTACGGCAAGCACCGCCGCGATTTTACCTATATCGACGATATCGTAGAGGGCGTGGTACGTACACTAGATCGAGTCGCACAATCCGATCCAGACTGGTCGGGTCTTCAGCCAAATCCATCTAGCTCCAAGGCGCCTTGGCGGGTCTACAACATCGGCAACAGCCAACCTGTAGAGCTGCTTTACTATATCGAGTGTTTGGAGAAAGCGTTCGGCAAGACGACTGAGAAGACGTTACTGCCCCTGCAGCCTGGCGATGTTGAGCACACCTATGCCGATGTTAGCGCGCTGATGCGGGATACGGGCTATGAACCGAATACACCGATCGAAGAGGGTGTGGCGAAATTTGCTGAGTGGTACAAGGATTACTACCTCTCGTAATCTGTTGCTCGATTCAGAGAAGGTGCTGCTCGATCCGACTGTAGAGGCGATCAAGCGCACCGCGATTTCGCTTGACAACCCGTAGCCCGGATTCTCCAGCGCCCTTCGAATCGTTGAGCAGCTCAGCCGCTTTCTCTGATAATTGCTCCACTTGTTGAACAGCAAAAAGAGCGCCTTCATTTTCCAATTCAGCGGAAATATTCTGAAAGTTGTAGCGACTAGGGCCCATCAGAATAGGCAACCCAAGGGCCGCAGGCTCGAGTGGATTATGCCCCCCTGTTCCAGAGAAACTTCCTCCGACAAAGGCGATATCCGCGGTAGCAAAGTAAGCCAACATTTCACCGAGGCTGTCACCGATCCAAATCTCTGTCTGCGAAGTGGGCAGCTGATCTGAAGAGCGTCGCTCAACCCCCTCTGAATAGCGGGTTGCCAACTGCGTGACACTGTCGAACCGCTCCGGATGTCGAGGGACTAGTATGAGCGCGATGTCAGGGTACGACTGTTTGAGATCTTGCCAAGCATCCAAAGCAATTTCATCCTCGCCCTTGTGGGTGCTTGCTGCAATCAGCACTGATCTCCCGTTCCCTAACCCCGCTCGCCACCGGCGTCCCGTCTCAACCATCTTATCCGGAATGGAAAGATCAAACTTAATGCTGCCATCAACGCTGATCTTCTCTTCGGGAAAACCGAGTTGAATAAATCGGTCAGCATCGGCCTGATGTTGGGCACAGATATGGATAAGAGAATTGAAAGCAACTTGGGTTAATGCACTGAATCGCTGATAACCGCGCTGGGATTTGGCAGAGAGGCGGGCGTTGGCCAGCAGCAGCTTAACTCCTCGTCTGCTGGCCGCTTTCAAAAGGTTAGGCCAGAGCTCTGTTTCAACGATCAATCCCGCGCGCGGTTTATGACGAACTAAAAATCGCGCCACTGCACCGGGCGTATCCCAGGGGATGTAGCGATGACTCACCCTGTTACCGAAGCGCTGCTCAACCTGAACGGCACCGGTGGGCGTCATCGTAGTGATCAAAATGGGGATATCAGATTTTGCGCTAAGCAGCTTCTCAACTAGCGGGCTTATAGCAATGACCTCGCCTACCGAGACCGCATGAATCCAGAGAGGTTCACCATCAACTGGCTTGGAGAATCCAAGCCGCTCCAGCATACGCTGGCGATAAGCTGGCGCCCTACGACTACGGACAAGCAGTCTTAGGGCAAACAGTGGAAGGAGGAGCCTAAAGAGCGTGGAGTAGAGCGCCAGCGCCAAAATCAGACCTCATCGCGAAACTGCATCCGATGCAGCTGGGCGTAGGCACCATCCTGCTCAAGCAGCTGCTGGTGAGTCCCTGTCTCAACAATCTGGCCATGCTCCATCACCACAATCATATCGGCCTTCTCGATGGTCGATAGGCGGTGAGCGATAATCAGCGTCGTACGGCCTTTTACCACTTCGTCCAGCGCGGCCTGAATATGTCGCTCTGACTCAGTATCGAGTGCAGAAGTCGCCTCATCCAAGATTAAGATAGGCGCGTTCTTCAGGATCGCGCGTGCGATGGCTATACGCTGGCGCTGACCGCCGGACAGCAAGACCCCGCCCTCGCCAATCTCCGTGTCCAACCCCTTTGGTAGACGATCTAAGAACTCGGTCACATGCGCCGCTTCAGCGGCAGCCAAAATGTCGTCGCGAGAAGCGTCAGACATCGCACCATAGGCGATATTATCGGCAATCGTACCGTTAAAAAGCACAACTTGCTGGTTAACGAGTGCGATCTGCGCACGAAGACTCTGCAGTGTCACCTCTTCGATAGGTACACCATCGAGCGTCAGCTTGCCCTCCCAGCCGTCATTAAAACGGGGGAGAAGACTCACTAGAGTGGATTTACCTGAACCCGAGCGACCCACTAAAGCAACCGTCGTATTCGCAGGAATGCAGAAGTTGAGATTATCTAGCGCAGGGGGCAGATCTGGCCCGTATTTGTAGCTCAGATTCTCAAGGCAGATTCGACCCTCGATACTAGTGATTCTTCGAGTGCCATTGTCGACTTCATCTGCCGCATCCAGGATCGCAAAAACCGATTCAGAAGCGGCAATACCCTTTTGAATTTTAGAGTTCACGTCGGTCAACAGACGCAGAGGCTTAGTGATCAGGCCTGCAGCTGTAAGAAAGGCTACAAAACCACCGGTGCTCATACCCGCCATCACCTCAGGGTGCATCGCGATAAACATCAGAGCGGCGAGCGCCAAAGCGACTAGCATCTGTATCATTGGAGTATTGATCGCCTGCGTCACCGTCATCTTCATAAACTGACGGCGATTGCGATCACTCGCCTCATGGAAGCGGCGCTTCTCAAAGTTAGCGCCGCCAAATATACGAACGATCTGATGACCTTTAATGGCTTCAGAGGCAGAGTCGGTGATATCCCCAACACTCTCTTGAATCTTGCGGCTCTGGCGACGCAGACGCTTGGACGCGATCATCACTACAATACCCATAAAAGGTGCCGCAGCAACAAACACCAGCGTCAGCTTCCAGTTAATGTAGAGCATGTAGCCAAAGAGGCCGATAACAGTAAGGCCCTCTCGAAGGGCGACCTTTACCGCTTCAGTAACCGCCTCCGTCACCTGCTCGACATTGTAGGTCAACTTAGCGAGCATCTGCCCTGACTTACCCTGAGCAAAATAAGAAACTGGGAGGGTTTGTAGCTTGTTGAACAGATCAGCTCGCAAGCCGTGGATCGCTTGGCGAGCTATATAGGCTAGGGAGTAGGTTCCGATGAAGGTGCCAGCACCGCGCATAAAAAAGATAACGACAATCATCACGGCGAGCAGGGCGCGTTGTTCAAACTCACCCTTCTCAACAGCATTCACGACAAGCTCGAGCCACTTAGCAGAGGCCGCTTGTGAGGCACCATAGCCAGCGTAAGCAATAAAGCTCAGGACAAAGCCGAACCAGTAAGGTCCTACATAGCTTAAAAGGCGTTTATATAGCTGAAAGCCCGTCTGCGGCTGCACTTTTATACTTATTCCTAAAAGAAATTGGCGCCCAGTATACACAACGAGTTGGGCTGGCGGTTGCTCAATGTATCACACACTCTTAAACTTCAGTTTTCCAGAGCATTTCCGATCTATGAAACCAAAGATAACAGACTTTTTAGCCCCAAAATACTGGCCAACTTGGATCGGCCTGGGATTTCTGCGCCTAATCAATCTGTTACCGTTTAGCCTGCAACTGAAGGTTGGCTCAATACTTGGACGAATCATCTATCACCTAGCCAAATCTCGACGCCATGTTGCTAGTGTAAACATTAAACTCTGCTTCCCCGAATTAGACGAAAGTGAACAGCGACAACTTGTTAAAGATGTATTCATCAACAACGGAATCGGTTTAGTGGAGACGGCCATGGCCTGGTGGTCCGATCGAGAGTCATTTCGCAAACGCGTTACGCTCGAAGGACGAGAACATCTCGATAATGCGCTAGCGCAGGGCAAAGGGGTTATTCTACTGGGGGCGCACTTCTCTACACTGGACCTAGGCGGGCTCCTGTTCTCGTTGTACTACCCCCTGAATACCATGTATCGCCCCCACAATAACCCATTAATGGAAGCTTTTATTCTCAAAGGAAGGTTGCGATCGATTGATAAATTGATTGATCGATCCGATTTCAGAACGCTGATTCGCGCGCTAAAGGCAAATGAAATTGTCTGGTACGCCCCTGATCAGGACTTTGGCCCCAAACACTCTGTCTACGCGCCTTTCTTTGGTGTCGAGGCCGCGACAGTGACGGCAACTAGCCGTATTGCAAAGATGAATAGTTCGCCTGTTGTGATGTTGACGCACCATAGACTGCAGGACGGGAGTTACAAACTTGTTCTACACCCCGTGGTGGAAGAGTTCCCATGTGACACGGACGA
>JAHEDZ010000036.1:3706-7007 GCA_024640955.1 Oceanospirillaceae bacterium | reverse complement strand
AAGTATGGTTTGGTCGAGTATGTGGCTATCAATGGCAGTACTGCTGGATTGGCGGGAAAGTCTTGGTCGAAAATTCTTAAGGAGATCGGCGTAACCACCAACTACTTCGGCGATAATTCCCGCTATGTAAAGAACGTCTGGTGGAACAACACCAAATCCGAGATCCGTGTCTCTTTTACAGAGAACCTTCTCGAAGCCAACGGCCGTTATCTAGTGATGCGTGCAGATCTGTCGGGTGGTGTGTTTCGATGGCAATGTTTGTCGTCAACCACCTATGCACTGGCGCTGCCGCTCGAGTATCTACCTGCCAATTGTGACTAAAAGGGGTCTGACCCCTTTGCTCTTGCAGGTCGCTCGAGTGAGTTAGCTGACGTATAATCGCGTACATCTTGTTTTAGCTAAAGGATTGGACGACTCTCTATGTCGCAGAAGCTTGTTGTTGCTCTGGCTCAGGTCAATTTTCTGGTTGGTGATATTCCCGGTAATACACAGCGTGTGATCGACTGCGCTAACTCGGTTGCGGCTGAGGGTGGCTGCGATCTGGTGCTGTTTTCGGAGTTGGCGCTGACGGGGTATCCGCCGGAGGATCTGTTGCTGCGTCCAAGCCTTGCGCGTCGCATTGATGAGGCGTTGGCGCGGATTCGTGCAGAAGTGCGTGATGTTGCGGTCGTTGTCGGTTATCCGAAAGAGCAGGGCGGCAAGTTACGGAATATGGCCGGCGTGATTGTTGATGGCCACTTGGTCTACGAGTACGCCAAGCAGTATCTGCCCAACTATCAGGTATTTGACGAGAAGCGCTACTTCGAGCCCGCTTCAGAGACTGGGATCTTTGAACTCAATGGACATAAGATTGGTCTGGCGATCTGTGAAGATGTTTGGCATCCAGAGCCGATCGTGGCGATGAAAGAGGCGGGTGCTCGCGCAATTCTCTCTTTGAATGCCTCACCATTCCATAAGGGTAAAACCACAGAACGCACGCAGTTGATGGCTGAGCATGCTCGCCTCGCTGAGCTGCCACTTATCTATGTGAACCAAGTCGGCGCGCAGGATGAGTTGGTGTTTGATGGTGGCTCTCAGGTGCTGGACGCTGAGGGTGAGCTTGCCTTTATGGGAGCGCACTACGAAGAGGCCACTTACAAGGTTGAGCTAGATCCCGAGACAGGCGCGGTTAAGCCGCTGCAGCCTTCGATTCCTGAACCCTCGTATGAGGCGAGTATCTACCAAGCGCTGGTTGTTGGGGTACGCGACTACATCAACAAGAACGGTTTTAAGGGTGTGGTCTTTGGCCTCTCTGGAGGTATCGATTCGGCGCTTACTGCTGCGGTTGCGGTAGATGCGCTCGGCCCTGATCGTGTCGAGTGTGTGATGATGCCGTTTACCTATACATCCTCGATGAGTATCGAGGATGCAGCGCTTGAGGCCGAGGCTTTGGGTATCAAACACTCGGTTATCTCGATCGAGCCGATGTACGAGAGCTTCATGCAGCAGCTAACGGGTGAGTTTGAAGGTCTGCCGTTGGATGCGACTGAGGAGAACTTACAAGCGCGTTGTCGCGGTGTGCTGTTGATGGCGATCTCTAACAAGAAGGGCTATCTGGTTCTGACTACCAGCAACAAGTCGGAGACTGCGGTAGGTTACTCGACGCTCTACGGTGATATGGCCGGTGGTTTCTGTGTGTTGAAAGATATTCCGAAGACCTTGGTTTATCGTCTGTCGCGCTACCGTAACACCATCAGCCCCGTGATACCCGAACGTGTTATTGAGCGTCCGCCATCAGCGGAGCTGCGCCCCGACCAGACTGACCAAGATAGCTTGCCCGATTACGATGAGTTGGATGCGATTCTTGAGCTCTACATTGAAAAAGATCTAAGCGCTCGCGCGATTATTGATAAGGGCTACTCCGAAGAGACGGTTCTGCGTGTCGTTCGCCTTGTTGATATCAACGAGTACAAACGCCGTCAGGCTCCGATTGGCACGCGTATTACTCAGCGCGGCTTTGGGCGTGACCGTCGTTATCCGATTACCTCAGGTTGGAAGGCGGGTGTCTAAATCGAGTGATTAAAATTTGAGCAATTTTGTATATGTCTCTAATATACATTTATGTTCGATGCATCTAAGGTAGTCGGCTTCGATTGGGACGAAGGTAATGCTCGTAAGAGCAAAGAGAAACATAACGTTTCGCAGTTTGAAGCTGAGCAAGTATTTTTCAATGACCCACTTTTGGTTGTTCCGGATCAACGGCAAGATTACTCGGAGCTAAGGCACCATGCCCTTGGAAAAACCGATCTAGATCGGTTGCTGCATCTTACCTTTACGCTCCGTGCTGAGAACGCTCTAATCCGTGTAATCTCAGCGCGCGATATGTACAAGAAAGAGAGGGCGGTTTATGAGCAAGCCTAAAACGACACCCGTATTTTATGACGAGCAAGAGGAGCGCACTTTTTGGGAGGTGAACGATTCTTCTGCTTATATCGATTGGGGGAAGGCTGAAAAAGTCACTTTATCTAATCTTAAGCCATCGACGAAGACGATATCGCTCCGTCTACCAGAGTCGCTGTTGGAGCGGATCAAAATTGAGGCGAATAAACGTGACATGCCGTATCAGTCTCTAATTAAAGCTTGGCTAGCAGAGGATGTTAAAGAGCATTCACTCTAGGGTTTGGGCTGATCAATTACGTTCAAAGAACATGGGCCAGCGCCCAGTTCGCAAGACATAAGCCTTATACTTAGGCTCGTGTATTAACTGCTTCTCCTCTTCCCTGGCTTGGCGAGTGAGTGCCCAGACGCCGGCTATTAAACAGACCAGTGTAAATAGACTCGGCAGTGCCATTGTGAAACCCAGCATGCCGAGCATGACGGCCGAGAACAGCGGGTGTCTGCAGTAATAGTAAGGGCCCTCGCTTAACAGTTTAAAGTTCTTACTGTTCAATCCAGACTGCCACTCGCTCGCCATATAGGCGTGGGTATAGCTGATAAAGAAGAAGCTCACCATCATCATCACCATACCGGCTGCACGCACAGCCCCTTCAGCAGGAAAGGTGAAACGCACTATCAACGTGTCTAGGGCAGGGAAGAATAGCCGGCAAACAACCAGTAGCAGTATCGCTAGCCTAAATAGGTTGAACACCCAGCGCACAGTCCAGGTACGTGAACCCACAGCGCCGTAGTAGACACGAGTTCTGCCGTCACGATGTTTTAAACCCACCGTAGTGGCGGTGTAGTGCAGGCCGATTATGGTGAAATAAGCGGCTATAAAGATGTCGACCAGTTGCGCAGTCATGCCTGGCCTCCGTTTTTTGTT
>JAHEDZ010000036.1:0-3606 GCA_024640955.1 Oceanospirillaceae bacterium | reverse complement strand
GAGAAAACGCCGAAGGTGATGCGATCGAAGAAGCCGCGCTCCTCTTCCTGAGGAATCGCTTCGAGAGTTTCATCCTCTGCTGGTGCGACGGGTTCGGGGAACTCAGTAGGTGCTAGTGGGCGTGCAACCGGTTCGTTAGAACCCTCACCGATCAGGCCGAAGGTTGCTGTGTAGACCAGATCGTTGCGGTTCTCTTGGAAGGTGCGCACTTCGTAGTTCGGGTAGTTCAGTTCAAGTACTGAGCGGGCATCTGCAGCCAAATCGTCCAGGCCAAGCTCGGTGTAGGCTTCAGCCATAATTGCTAGTGCATCTGCTACGGCAGGGGTCTCCTGCATGTTCTCGACCACGAAACGGCCGCGGTTCGCTGCCGCCAACCAGGCCTGGCGCTTCATGTAGTAAGTTGCGACGTGAATCTCATAGGTTGCTAGGCGGTTTTTCAGATACTGCATACGCTTCTGTGCATCCAGCGCGTATTCAGAGTCTGGATAACGATTCAGCAGGGTCGTGAAAGCATCGAAAGAGTCACGCGCCATACCTGGATCGCGCTGGGCTACATCGATCGGCAGGAAGCGAGCGAAGAATGAACGCTCGGCTTCAAAAGCCGCCAACCCTTTCATGTAGTAGGCGTAGTCGATGTTCTCATGGTTCGGATGCAGGCGGATAAAACGATCAGCTGCGGCTGCGGCGGAGGTCTGCTTGTTGTTCTTGAAGTAGGCGTGGATCAGCTCCAGCTGCGCCTGCTCAGAGTAGCGCCCGAAGGGGTAGCGCGCTTCAAGTTTCTGAAGTTTTTCGATTGCCAGCAGCCAGTTACCGGCATCGATGGCGCTGATCGACTCTTCGTAAAGCTGATCTTCAGGAATATCGGGTTCCACGCGCTCACCGCTAAAAATGCTACAGCCGGTCAACAGGCTGACAATAACAAAGGTGGAGAGCAGTTTGGTTAAACGCATGTTCTGTTCCTAGTTCGTCCGGTCCGCTCGGCGGAGCGGGTTGGATTCAGATATACTGTCCGTTGTTGAGCTATTTAAACATAGACTTAGACCTGCTGGAATCCGCAAATGTGCTGGATTTCCGGCTTTTAACCGCTATTTTTTGCGTTCCTCGCTCAGATTAAGGCTAAAGATGTCAGAACAGATCCAACTTGAAGCGACCGTACCCGATTCCATGTTCGGAATGCGCCTAGACCAGGCGGTTGCCCAGCTATTTCCCGACTACTCGCGCTCGCGCATTCAGGGTTGGATTAAAGAGGGAGAACTGACCGTCGATGGTCAGGTGATTCGCCCGCGCGACAAGCTGACAGGCGGTGAGCAGATCGTCGTGGCCGCCACGATTGCCGTCATCGAAGAGCACAAAGCCGAGCAGATTCCGCTTGATATCGTGTTTGAAGATGAGCACATCCTTGTGCTCAATAAGCCTTCAGGTCTTGTTGTGCACCCAGCCCCCGGCCACTCTGAGGGGACGCTGCTAAATGCTCTATTGCACCACGCGCCCGAGGTGGCACAAGTGCCGCGCGCCGGGATCGTTCACCGTCTGGACCGTGAAACCACGGGATTGATGGTGGTGGCAAAGACGATTCAGGCGCAAACAGACTTGGTTGAGCAGCTGCAAGACCGCTCGATGGGGCGTGAGTATGAAGCAGTCGTGCAGGGCGTTATGATTGGTGGCGGTAAGGTGGATGCACCGATGGGCCGTCACTCGAAGAATCGCCAGAAGATGGCTGTGGTTGGTATCGGTAAGGAGGCGGTGACGCACTACCGTGTGCTGCATAAGTTCCGCTCGCATACCCACATCCGTTTGAAGCTCGAAACCGGTCGTACGCACCAGATTCGAGTGCATATGTCGCATATTAACTACCCGCTGGTGGGCGATCCGATGTACGGCGGCCGCTTCCGTCTGCCCAAGAACACCAGCGAGAAGATGCAACAAGTGTTGAAGAATTTCCGTCGTCAGGCGCTGCACGCCAAGAAGCTTGAGCTCTGGCACCCTGCCACGGGCGAGCACTGTAGTTGGGAGATTGATCTGCCGAGTGATCTGCAGCAGCTACTCGCGGTGCTTACTCGCGATGCAGATAGGTACGATTACGAACTATGAGGCTGATTTGTGCTAACTGGGATGCACCCGCGCAGGTTCATGCGCTCACCACGACCCGCCTCGGCGGGCAGTCGTTAGCTCCCTATAACGGCCTGAATCTGGGTGATCATGTGAATGATCTGCCTGAGGCTGTCAGTGCGAATCGCCAACTGTTGATGCAGGCGACGGGCCTTAGTCGAACACCGCAGTGGCTGCAGCAGGTACACGGTATCGACCTAGTAGAGGCGCAAGCCGATGGGCAGTTGCGCACTGCCGATGCCTGCTTCACAGCCACACCCGGTCAGGGCTGCATTGTGATGACAGCAGACTGTCTGCCGGTGCTATTGACCAATGCTCAGGGTACCAAGGTGGCAGCAGCTCACGCTGGCTGGCGCGGTTTGGCTGCCGGTGTTCTGGAAAACACGCTCAAGACTTTTGATTCTGGTGACAGAGTTTTGGCATGGTTAGGTCCTGCCATAGGTCCGCTTGCGTTTGAAGTGGGCGCTGAAGTGCGAGAAGCGTTTGTTGAACCGCATGCTGCGGCCGAAGAGGCTTTTCGCACCAGCCCAACCCACCCCGATGATCGTTTTCTTGCTGATATCTATCAACTGGCGCGAATTCGACTCGCTGCCGCGGGCGTCACTGATGTGTCTGGCGGCGAACACTGTACTTTTAGCGATACCGAAAACTTCTTCTCGTACCGCCGCGATGGTGTGACGGGGCGCATGGCGAGTTTGATCTGGATTGAGGGTTAAGCGTTTCCTGACCTGCCCCCTAATCTGCGCCTAATATGAATTTGCGGCGCATTAAATTTTCATTTTTTTATCTCTCTTTTTTATCGCTCTGAACCCTTTGAATTTACTGAAACTTTGCTTTCTGTAGTGCCGTTTTTTGCCTCGAAACAGTGCCTGAGTATCAAACACGCACTTGAAAACTGATCTGCGCTGGATAAGAATACTGTATAAATAAACAGTATTATTGGGTGTTTGTTATGGCTGTAAAAGTGTTGGCAGAACTCATAGAGCAAGGGCAGGTGTGGCGTGCACAAGACGCACCTGCGCGTCCTGCGCATAGGTTATTACCTACGGGCTACCCAGAGCTTGATCAGTATCTGGCGGGCGGTTGGATGCCGGGGCAGTTGATAGAGCTACTCGTCGATCAACCTAGCAGCGGTGAGCTGCGTCTGTTACTTCCCCTACTAGCCAAAGTAAGTCAGCAACCGGGCCTGATTATGTGGATAGATCCACCGATGCACCCCTATCCCTTGGCGCTTGCTCAGGCGGGTGTGGGCCTGCGCGATCACCGTGTAATTCGTACCCAATCTTTAGATGAACGTCTCTGGGTGATGGAGCAGGCACTCAAAAGTGGTTGTGCGCCGGTGGTGATGGGTTGGCTGGATAAGGTGCCTGTAACGGCCTTGCGACGCTTGCAGTTGGCTGTGCATCAAGGTGAGGGGCTGGCGTTTATTGTGCGCGCCAGTGCAATGGCAGCTCAGCCATCGCCGGCCACCTTTAGGCTTCACCTTAAAGCTCAGCC
>JAHEDZ010000029.1:14179-37296 GCA_024640955.1 Oceanospirillaceae bacterium | reverse complement strand
GCCGCTCTCGGCCATCCCTGGCCTCTGCGGCATAAGGCCATCCCTGGCCAAAAAAATACCCCTCCGAGGAGGGGTAAATGCTTTCGCAGGTAAAACCTAGAAAATTGGAACGAGTTATACGCGCTCGGCGAGGTAGCTCTGGTAGTCGGGGACTATCCGTTTGTGCGGATTGTCTAGCAGGGGACTGCTGAACATAAAGTCGGCGGTGCTCTCGTTGCAGGCGACGGGAAGATTCCAGACGGCCGCTAGCCGTAGCAGCGCTTTTACATCGGGGTCGTGCGGTTGGGCATTCATCGGGTCCCAAAAGAAGATCAGAAGATCCAGCTTCTGTTCGGCAATGAGCGCGCCGAGTTGTTGGTCACCGCCCATCGGGCCGCTGATCAGTGAGGTGATCTGTAACCCCAGCGCATCGGCCAGCTTGTGGCCGGTTGTGCCAGTGGCCACCAAGCTGTGGTGTAGCAGGCGATCACGATGACGCTGGCACCAGGCGATCAGATCCGGCTTGCGGTTGTCGTGTGCGACAAGAGCAATCGACTTCTTCGAGGGAACTGAGTACTCGGTATTCTGCATAATCGTTATCTACCTTTGTGCCTAAATCGGTGCGGATTACTGGATTGTGCCGCCAACTTTGACGATCTTCATCGTGTTAGTTCCGCCCAGCGCATTAACGTAGTCGCCTTTGGTGATCAGCACGATATCGCCTTCAACGACATCGCCACGATCAACCAATTTCTGTACCGCTAACTGGTTAACAGACGAGTTCTCCATCTCAGAGATATCAAACGGAATCGTCTTTACGCCACGGTAGAGAGCAACGCGTGTTTGCGTTTTCGGACGAGCTGAGTAGGCGAAGATCGGAATGCCTGAGCGAATGCGCGACATCAGCAGTGGCGTTGCGCCCGATTCGGTCATAGAGATGATCGCTTTGACTCCTTTAAGGTGGTTAGCCGTGTACATTGCAGCCAGTGCAATCGACTCATCGATACGCTCAAAGGTCTCATCCATACGGTGCTTAGAGACCTGTGATAGGCGGTTCTTCTCAGCACCAATGATTACTCGTACCATTGCCTCAACCGTTTCTACCGGGTATTCACCGGCAGCAGTCTCAGCCGAGAGCATCACAGCGTCAGTGCCGTCGAGTACGGCGTTGGCCACATCGAACACCTCGGCGCGCGTCGGCATCGGTGAGCTGATCATCGACTCCATCATCTGCGTCGCAGTGATAACCGTTTTGTCGAGTGAGCGGGCGCGAGCGATGATTAGCTTCTGAATGCCGATCAGTTCTGCGTCACCAATCTCTACACCCAGGTCGCCACGGGCAACCATGACACCGTCAGAGGCTTCTATAATCTCATCGATGTTTTCGACACAACTGACGGTTTCAGCGCGTTCGATCTTGGCGATCAGGCCAGCATCGCCACCAGCAGCGATCATCAGTTCGCGCGCTTGGTGCATATCGTCGCCAGTGCGTGGGAAGGAGACGGCAAGATAGTCTACGTCGATCTCGGCAGCGGTCTTGATATCCGCCATATCTTTTTCGGTCAGTGCACCCGCTGAGAGGCCACCACCTTGACGGTTGATACCTTTGTTGTTCGACAGTGGGCCACCAATGGTGACTTCACACTCAAGACGTTTTGGCAGCTTTTCAATAACTTTGAGCTGCACACGGCCATCATCCAGCAGAAGGATATCGCCGACTAAACAGTCTTCTACCAAGGCTTCGTAGTCGATACCCACTTCAAACTGGTTGCCAGCGTTCTTGTCCAAGCTCGCATCTAGGGCGAAACGGTCGCCTACAGCCAATTGAATCTTCGTTTCAACAAACCGTGCAATACGGATTTTAGGGCCCTGAAGGTCGCCGAGGATGGCGACAAACCTGCCGCGGCGTTTAGCTGCGTCACGCACCATCTGAGCGCGGTTTTTGTGATCTTCTGGGCTGCCGTGCGAAAAGTTCAAACGCACGACGTTAACACCGGCCTGTACCAGGCGATCAATCATCTCTGGCGTATCTGTAGCTGGGCCGAGTGTCGCTACAATCTTAGTTCTGCGTTCCATAAAAGGAAGCTCCTTAACTCAGTAAATTGGCGCTGGTTTTTACGCTGCGCAAGTACATAAACTGCGCAGCAAAATAGCTACAGCGCCGTTTGCAACAGGTGATTAGGCGGCAACGACTTTGGCGAAGCGCAGCATGTTGCAGGTGTAGCCGTACTCGTTGTCGTACCAAGAGACAACTTTCAGGAAGGTGCCATCCAGCTGGATACCGGCAGTTGCATCAAAGATTGATGATTTGTCACAGCCGCGGAAGTCAGTCGCTACAACCGCTTCGTCGGTGTAGCCCAGAGTCTCGCCCAGCGCGCCCTGCTCAGAAGCTGCTTTCATCGCTGCACAAACTGCATCGTAATCAGCGTCTTTCTCAAGCTCGACAGTCAGGTCAACCACTGACACATCAGAAGTTGGGATGCGGAATGCCATGCCGGTCAGCTTGCCGTTCAGTTCTGGCATGACTACGCCAACGGCTTTTGCAGCGCCGGTCGATGATGGGATGATGTTTTCCAGGATGCCACGACCGCCGCGCCAATCTTTAGCAGACGGGCCATCAACGGTTTTCTGAGTGGCTGTAGCCGCATGTACTGTCGTCATCAGACCACGCTTGATACCCCAGTTGTCGTGCAGCACTTTTGCAACAGGTGCCAGGCAGTTAGTGGTACAGGATGCGGCAGAAACGATCTGCTGGCCGGCATACTCTTCATGGTTAACGCCGTAAACAAACATCGGGGTGCCATCTTTAGACGGTGCAGACATGATCACTTTCTTCGCGCCCGCTTCTACGTGCTTCTGGCAGCCCTCTGCAGTCAGGAAGAAACCCGTACACTCAAGCACCAGGTCGACATCAATATCGCCCCACGCGAGCTGTGCTGGATCGCGTTCAGCTGTTAGGCGAATAGTTTTGCCGTTAACCACCAGGTTATCGCCTTCAACAGCGATGTCGCCCTTGAAGTTGCCGTGTACAGAGTCGTACTTGAGCATGTAAGCGAGGTAGTCGGCCTCAAGAAGGTCGTTAATACCCACGACTTCGATATCTTGATTGAAGTCCTGAGCGATCGCGCGAAACACCATGCGACCGATACGTCCGAAACCGTTAATCCCTACTCGAATTGCCATCTTGTTCACCTGTGAAAGTTTTCTAATAAACGAATGTTGTAAACTTACATATATTGTGACGATGGCTCGACCTTAGTTCAATAGTTTTAATAACGAGAAAAATTCACGGTATAACCATATGAATAGCGGTGATAAGAAGCTCTGACGCCAGTATATAAGTGGTCTTGATTGGAATCTCTGTTCTATCTACTTGATTAAATATGATGAAATTCTCTTACCTATTTGTAATTTAGTATCTAGTTTGTTCAATTCTTACCTGATTCGTTGTAAAGTTCGGTATTAAATTACGTAACTCTTTCAGGTGCTGTCGAGTCGACGCAATGATAGAGATCATTGAGGTGTATTGTGGCTTCTAATATTGTCCAAGAGATCAGTAGTGCGCTGGATTCGCTAAATCGCTCTGAGCGCAAAGTAGCAGAGGTGATTTTGGCTGACCCTCAGGCTGCGACTCGCTCCTCCATTGCCGTGCTGGCACGGGCAGCTGAGGTCAGTGAACCAACGGTCAATCGCTTCTGTAAGCGTTTTAATACCGCTGGTTTCCCGGACTTTAAACTGCACTTAGCACAGGCCTTGGCGAGCGGCGTTCCCTATGTAAACCGCAACGTAGAGCCCGATGATGATGCAGATAGCTACACCGGGAAGATCATCGATGCTGCGATTGCTGCGATGGTAACCGCAAAGAAATCACTCGATCCGCAGACCATCAACTTGGCAGTGGACCAGCTGATCCAGGCCAAACAGATCATCTTCTTTGGCCTCGGTGGTTCAGGCCCCGTTGCGGCTGATGCGCAGCACAAGTTCTTCCGATTCAATATCCCAGTGACTGCTTACGATGACTTTCTGATGCAGCGTATGGTCTCTGCTGCTTCGAACACAGGTGATGTGATCGTGGTCATTTCATACACTGGCCGTACCCGCGAGATTGTCGATGTGGCTGAGCTGGCGCGGGAAAGCGGTGCGACAGTCCTGGGTATCACCGCGGCAAACTCGCCCTTGGCTGAGAAGTGTTCGATTGTGATAGAGGTTGATCCGCCAGAAGACACCGACGTCTACATGCCGATGACGTCGCGTATGTTGCACCTGACGGTCATCGATATTCTAGCGACTGGTGTGACTCTGCGCCGCGGTCCAGACTTCCTGAAGCATCTGAAGAAAATCAAAGATAGTTTGAAAGAGGTTCGCCACCCGGCGAAGGGCTAACCACATGACAACACCGAGTGCACTGATTGCCGATATCGGCGGTACCAACGCGCGCTTTGCGCTGACCTTTGGCCAGTCGCTAGAGGCACAACAGATTATCAATCTGGCAGTTGATGATTTCCCTAACATCGACTCAGCGATAAAAAGCTACCTTGAACAGATGGGGGTGGCACTGCCTGAGCGTGTCTGCATCGCTATTGCGTGTCCGACGCACAATGACCGAATCAGCATGACAAACAACGGTTGGGTCTTTTCGAAATCGGCTTTGCAACGTGATCTCGGTATCGGGCAGTTGGATGTAATTAATGACTACGCCGCTATGGCCCTCGCTGCGCCGAATTTAACGGATTCCGATCGCATCAAGGTGGGTTCGGGTGAGCCATTAGAGAATTTTCCTGTGGCAGTTCTCGGGCCCGGCACGGGGCTGGGTGTAGCAGGGCTTGCACACTATCACGGCCATGCGACACCCATTGTAACTGAGGGCGGTCACGTTGATTTTGCTCCCACTAATGAGCAGGAGATAGAGATTCTGCGCTTGCTGTTGAAAAAGCATGATCACGTCTCTGCAGAGCGTCTGTTGTCCGGTATGGGGCTGGAGAATATCTACCAAGCGTTGGCTGAGATTCGAGGTGAAAAGGTTGAGATGCTGAAGCCCGCTCAAATCAGTGCTTTGGCATTTGAATCTCAGAATGCGCTGGCTCTGGCCACACTAGACCAGTTCTGCGCAATTCTCGGTAGTGTAGCGGGTAATACTGCTCTGACGTATGGTGCACAGGGCGGTGTGTTTATTACCGGTGGTATTATTCCGCGTATGCTGGAATTTTTCGCACAGAGCAGCTTTCGTGAGCGCTTTGATGCCAAGGGGCGCTTTGTCGAGTACATGCAGAGTATCCCAACCTATGTCGTGACGCACAAACAGCCGGGACTGTTGGGCGCTGCAGCGGCGGCTCTGGATTAACTTCTCTCAATCCTACCGTTAGCGGGTTTCGGTGCCGAAGTTATTCGCGCGCCGAAACTGGCTTGGTGTCTGCCCATTTAAGCGCTTAAAGAAGCGCGAGAAGTAAGCTGGATCCTCAAACCCAAGCTCTGCTGCTAACTGCTCTAAGCTGCGTTGAGTAAAACTTAATCGGCGTTTCGCCTCCTGATTCAGTCGCTGATGAATCAGCTCCTGAGCACTTACATTCAGATGCTTGCGGCAGTGACGATTGAGCGTGGCGACTGAGTTATGCAGTTGCTCTGCGTAGTTGGGTAGGCTTCTATGCTCAAGAAAATGTAGCTCCACCAAGTGCCTAAAATCGTTCAGCAGAGGTGAGAAGTTCTGGTCAGTTTTAGACTTGTCCAAATCCTGGGTGGCGCGCTGTAACCAGATCAACAGAGCTCTCACCAGATAACCACAGATCTCGGTACGCCAGCTATCGGGCTCGCCTAACTCCTGAGCCATCATCTCAATCAGCCCCGTAATCTGCTGGGCTGCCCGGCCCTGTTGACTCAACGAGATAATCATTGGGTCCAGGGCCATAAACGAGAGACGAGAAGCACTGTCTGGCTGGGCCATTAGTGGCAGAGCGAGAGTTAGAATGAAACCATCTGTGCCTTCATAAAACTGAAAACTATGAGCATATCCGGGTGGAAGCGTAATCACTGTGGGTTCAGATAGTCGGACCTCTGTTCCATCCACTTCAATATCGGCATCACCCTGTTGCAGAAGCAGGATTTGGAAAAGGTCGCGGTGGCGGTGCGTCCTGATACGCCCGGAGAACGGGAGACTTGAGACCGCCAAGGTCTCGATATGCAAAAAACCGGGATCATCGGTCGCCGCCTCGTTGCCGTAGAGTGAATAGGAGGGGATAGGCTTGTCGGGCATTAACTAATCCTAAAATGCAAATATCTGGCTGTCAGATGGATAAAATAGTGGAATTATGCTCTAAAAGTACAAGAAGCTGTGCAGTAAATACAGTGCTGCTGGCTGGCAGTCAGGGTTATAGTGGCGAATATAGCAAAAATAAGAGGACGCTCTAATGCACATTAAGAACACTTGGTATGTCGCTGCGATGTCAGACGAGATTTGTTCAGATAAGCCACTCGGTCGCACTATCTGTAATTCACCGATGGTTTTTTGGCGAAATAAGCAGGGTAAGGTCGCTGCCGTTGAGGACTTCTGCCCGCACCGAGGAGCGGCCATGTCGCTGGGTACCATTGATGATGGCGAACTGGTGTGTGGCTACCACGGATTGCGTATGGGCGAAGATGGCAAAACGGCCTCTATGCCGAAGCAGCGTACCGATCGTTTCCCCTGCGTGAAACGGGCCGCCGTTGAGGAGCGTGATGGTTTTATTTGGTACTGGGCGGGCGATGCTGATTCAGCAGACCTTTCGCTGCTCCCCGAATTTGGTTGGCACACCCAAAATGGCTGGGCCTATGGCGGCGGTGTGTTTGAAATTAAGTGCGACTACCGCCTAATGATCGATAACCTGATGGATCTGACGCATGAGAATTACGTGCACAGCAGCAGTATCGGTCAGAAAGAGATAGATGAGGCGCCGGTACGCACTCGTATGAATGGCGATCAGGTAGTGACCGAGCGCTACATGACTGACATCAAAGCGCCACCGTTCTGGCGTATGGCGATGGAGTCGCAAGGTCTGGATCCTGACGCCATTGTTGATCGTTGGCAGATCTGTCGCTTCAATGCCCCAAGCCATATTATGATTGATGTGGGTGTCGCTCTGGCTGGCCAGGGTGGTTTTGACGCACCTCCAGAAGTACGTGCGGGCAGTGTGGTAGTCGACTTCCTAACCCCTCAAACTGATGGATCTATGTGGTACTTCTGGGGTATGGCACGTAACTTCAAGGTTGATGATGCTGAGCTGACGGATCGTATTCGTGAAGGGCAGCACAACATCTTCTCCGAGGATTTGGAGGTACTCGAAGCGCAGCAGCGTAACTTGGAGCTCTACCCGGATCGCCAGTTGCTGAAATTGGATATCGATGCAGGCGGAGTTGCTGCGCGTCGCATGATCGATAAACTAATCAAAGCCGAGACCGAAGCGGGCTAACGGATGATAGCAGTCAAACTTATAAGACGGAGATCGAGATGAAAGTACGTGTAGCAGAGCGCCGAATGTTAACCGAATCAACGGTTGCACTGCGTCTGGTATCAGACAGCGGGAGCCTGCCAGGTTTTAGCGCAGGCGCTCATCTGGACCTGCACCTAAGTACCGACCTGTCGCGTCAGTATTCACTGTGTAACCCCTCAGACACACCTGAATATTTTGAGCTGGCGGTCTATATTGATCCCGATTCAAAGGGTGGATCGAAAGCGGTGGGCGAGCTTAAGGTGGGCGATGAACTTGAAGTAGAGCCACCGCAAAATCACTTTGAGTTGGTGGCTGGTAGCCGTTACCGTTTGCTGGCGGCGGGGATCGGTATTACGCCGATCTGGGCAATGGCGCAGCAGCTGTATAGAGAGTCGAAAGATTTTACCATGCACTACCGGACCAAAAGTCCCGCATTGACTGCCTTTGGGCCCGAGCTGGCCGACGCACCGTTCGCCGCCTCGGTGCAGCTGAGCCACTCCTGCGACGGACCGATAGATATCGCCACACTGGTTGCTGATCCGATCGAAGGTGAGCGGCTTTATGTCTGTGGTCCGCAGCGCTATATCGACCCAGTACTCGACGCGGCTGCCGCCGCAGGCTGGCCACAGGAGAGCCTGCATCGGGAGTACTTCTCCGCTACGTTGGCTGATTCGGATAATCCTGAGCATATCTTTAAGGTGCGTGTCGCATCCTCCGGTGAAGAGTACGAGATCCCACCTGATCGCAGTATCGCTGAGGTGCTGGACGAAGCGGGGCACTTTATTCCGCTATCTTGTGAAGAGGGTGTTTGTGGTACCTGCATGGTGCCGCTGTTAGAGGGTGAAGCGGAGCATCGCGATCTCTATATGACTCCGGCTGAGCATGAGGAGGGCGATATGATTACCCTCTGCTGCTCGCGCGCTAAGTCAGATCTGCTGGTCGTCGATATCTAACTCAATGCGAAGTTTCAGCCGCTCGGGGCCGCCACGTCATCTAGGTGCGGCACCCGGTTTTAACGAAGTGCGCAACTTCTTCGATTTTCGAGGTGTAAAGATCGGCGGCTGGGTTAAGCAGCAGGAGCAGCAGCTGCGCGCGCGCGACTTCTTTATCGCACTGCTCGATCTTCAGGAAATTCTGCAAGTTCCCCCATATGTGATATCCCTGCGAGGGCAGCTTTCACTGCACTACGGCACCGGTGGGCAGCCGGGTGTTTCGGCACACTATATGCCGGCGGCTCGCGTACTAGCTTTGGCCAAGAATGCCGGAGCTGGGAGTTTGGCACATGAGTGGTTCCACGCCTTTGATCACTATATTGCTGAATATATTTTTACGCGTGATACCGGCGGTCGTTTTGCCTCAATCGCCTGGCTGACTGACTTTGAACTGCGGCCTCATGGGCTCTGTCAGTTGCTGGCGCACTGTTATCGCTTAATCTTGTTAGATGATACGGGCGAGCGCCCGAGTCAATTTGTTGAGCGAGCGATAGCCCATGATCGTTCGGAGGGCGGGCTCTACTGGAGCAAACCGGAGGAGCTCTGCGCGCGCGCATTTGAGTCCTACATCGAAGATGCCCAGATCAGTAACCAGTTTCTCGCCTACGGCACACGTCGCCGTGAGGGTCAGTTTGATCCCTATCCTAGAGGCGAGCAGCGCCAACAGATTAATCGGGCCTTCGCCAACTACTTCGCTGCGCTGGGCCGCTCGCTTAGCGCATCACGTGCCGCGCCAGAATCCGCTCCCCATCAAGCTTAACCGCTTCACGTTCACGCCATCCCCAGAATAGATCGCGGGCCTCTTTCGCCGCCTGTTGCAGGTCGACAATAGGTTCTGGGTACTCCAACGGAGAGTCCAGCATAAGGCGCTCCATTGGGGTGAGTTCCCAAGGCGTTAGTCGCAGTTGTTCAGGCAAGGCGCTAAGCTCTGGCACCCAGCGCTGGATGAACTGGTCGACCTGTTTCTGCTCTTGCGCCTGTTTGGTCGGGTTATAGATCCGTAGGGTGTGTATACCGGTTACACCAGCCTGCATCTGCATCTGTGGGTAGTGAATGCCGGGCTCAAAGTCTAAGAACCGCGATGCGAGATGCTCGGCACCGAGCCGCCAATCGATCTTCAAGTAGTGACAGAGAAAGCTGACGAGCATCGCCCGCATACGGAAATTGATATAACCGGTGGCGTTAAGTGCCCGCATGCAGGCGTCTACCAGTGGCACACCGGTTTGCCCATGCTTCCAGCGCTCCAGGTCTCTGTTCACCTGTGCGTCTGTTCGCCAAGGAAATTCGGCATAGCCCGCATTCATTGAGCGGATCTGCATGCTCGTTTCGCTCTCAAACTTCTGCATAAAATGGCAGTGCCAGTGTAGGCGCGAGCGGAACGCACGCATTGAGCGCTCCCATTCGCCTTGGCCAGCGTGGTTCTTTGCAGCGTTGTAAGCCTGGGCTAAGCTGAGATTGCCCCAAGCTAGGTAGGGTGATAGGCGGCTGCAGCTTTTACGGCTTAGCATCGGGCTTGAGATATGTTTGTAGTATGGCTGACCGCGCTCCTTGAAAAAGCTCTTGAGGCAATGATGCGCGGCGCGTTCGCCGCCATGTTGAAATGCAGAGTGATGTTCCAACCATTCAGGCGGTGGGGAGTATGGCGTCATATTAACTTGCACCGAGTTGATCGCCTTTGTCGGTGCTGGCAGTAGCGCCCGTTTTATCTGCCGGTCCCAGTTGCGCTGCCAGCCGCGACGATCTCGAGCAGCACGGATAACGCCACCGCAAGGGCTTTCGTGCCATTGGATACCCTCGCTTTCACACCAGGCTTTGATACGCAGATCTCGATCGAATGTAAGCTGAAGCCCGATCTCCTCGTGGCTAAAAATAGAGACGATAGGATGTCGCTGATAAATCTGCTGTAGTGTCTCAAGTGCTTCACCCTGGGCGATCTGAATCTTGGCGTTAAGAGGGGCTAGCTGCTGATTGAGATCCTCTAGCGACTGCCAGACAAAACGCCAGTGGCGCATTGCGTAGTGAGGGTCAGCCAGGAGCTCAGGTTCGAAGATGTAGAGAAGCAGGAGTGGCTTGCCGTCTGCGATCGCCTGAATCAGCGGTCGGTGATCAGTGAGTCGCAGATCGCGCTTAAACCAGAGGATGTTGATCGCTGAGTTCATGGCCTTGTATAGCGGCGGTGCTCCGAATCAGATCACTTCTTGTCAGCAAAGGGGGAAGGTATACCTAGCCAATAGCCTAGTGCGATATTTACCCAGTAGACGCTCCAGAAAGCGAACACTGTGTCGGAGAGGAAGTGTCCCCCTTGAACGATTCGCGTGAGGCCAACGACTGAGCCGATACCTAGTCCTATCCAAAACCAGCGACGCGAGCGCAGTAGCCACCCCAGCGCGATAAAGTAGAGCCCCATCGATGCGTGCCCACTCACGAACGAGCAGTTGGTTGCGCAAGCACCTGAATAAACAAACGCCGGTGTAAACTGATGTTCACCGCCAAACTCAACAACTTGCGAAGGGCGTGCGCGACCGATCGAGTTGTTTTTGAATACGGTGTTAACCAGCAGGCCGGGTCCTATCAGCAGCGATAGGAACAGGAAGAGAAAGACCTTGCGCTTGAACGGGTTGCGGCCATCGCGATAGTGCCACAGCATCCAGAGTGCGGCGGCCAAGAGTGCGGGTACCAGCAGATAAGGCAGAAAGCCAAATACTTCGTAAATAACCACGAAGAAGAGGCTCCGCCCGAGCGCGAATTCGCCATCAACGTAGAACCAGCCCGAGCTAAATAGGTCGAGCTGCCAACCAAAAGTAAACACGACCAGTGACAATAAGAAGAGACGCATATCCCAGCGGCGCATTAGCATCAGTTGTACCCCTTAAAATCGCTGACCAGAAAAACACGCACCGAGCGGGTCAGGTTTGAGCGCACGACCACATCAGCTTTGGTGAGCTCTTCAACCGACTCGAAATAGCGGAGTAGTTGCTGGGCCTGCATATGTTCACTGACAAACAGGTGCTGGCTCGCGGGGCTTGTCTCTACTGAGTAGAGCAGTTCGTACTGGTTCTTTATGTGGTCATCAAAGTTAAGTGCGCGGCCATTGAGTTGCTTCGGCTCCAGATAGTAACCGAAGTAGGCGAGCACTTTACGCGACTCACTGAGTAGCGGCGCGTCGGGGTATTGATCAAATAGTGGCTGGATCTCATCAGCTAACTCTTTCCAACCTTGGATACGCACGTAAGGGTCGTTGCCATCCTTCGACTCTATATCGAGTGTTTTGAGCACCGAGCCGTAGTGGTAGAAGGCGAGCATGAGTACGAGGTTGATCGCAAATGCCGCCTTGAACCAATGTCGCCAGCGCAGTTTAGCGAGGTAGATCCCGACAATCAGGCTGGCGCTGACATAGGCTGGCGCACCCCAGTTGATGTTTGCCCGGGCTGTTAGTGCTTGAATTGAAATGACTGCAAAAATCGGAATAAACAGAGACCAGAGCAGCGCCTCTTGATGGCCAGCCTCAATCGCGCGGGGTTTGAATAGACGCACCAACAGTAGCAGCATGGCCACTGGCCCGAAGACGATAAGTTGCGTACCCCAGAACTCCCAGAGGCGGCTGAGTTCAATCTGGTTTTCGCTCTGCTTTGAGATCTCAGCCGTATGCTGAAAACTGATGAAATCATGCTGGTAGTTCCACCAGAGGTTCGGTAGCAGTAGCGTGATCGCTAACCCACAGGCGACCCAAAATCGCGGATTGGCAAGAATCAATCGTCCCTGGGTTGAGAGCACCGCATAGAGTAGAAAGGCCGCCGGAAACAGAATAAAGGTATATTTGGAAAGCAGCCCCACTCCACCGACAAGACCTGCCAACAACCAAAAGCCCCAACGGTTTGTGGCTTGGGCCCTCAGAAAGAGCCATAGCGCAGAGGCCCAGCAGAAGAGTAGGGGCGCATCGGTGGTGATGAAGAGTGAGTTGAAGCTTACCAGTGGCATCGTCAGGAAAATAGCCGCTGTGTAGAAACCGGCGCGGGCATTCGCCAGACGCTTACCGACCTGATACAGCACTCCCCCAGTGAGGCTGTAAAGCACAGGCGCGGCAAGTTTTAGCGCCCATTCGGCGTTGCCAAAGAGGTCTGTGGTTAGGCGGATTAACCAGGCAACAACGGGCGGTTTAGAGTAGTAACCCCAGTCGAGCGATTGCGACCAGCCGTAGTAGTAGGCTTCGTCAAAGAAGAGTCGGATCGGCTGGCTCAGGGTTATCCATTCGCGGTAGCCAAAGAGCGCTAGCGCTATGAGTGCAACATAGAGCCCATAGGGTTTTTGCGCAGCTCTCACTCAGCGCGCTCCTCAGTCTTATCTTTGTGCCAGGCTTCAGAGGGATCGACTTCAGGGCGCTTCAATACAACAAAATTTCGGTTCTCGGTGCCTTGGAAATAGATACGACTCAGCATTTCGGCAACGACCCCCGTAGTTAGGAACTGGAACGCCATTAGCACCAGAAAAACCGCCATCATCAGCATAGGTCGGTTGCCGATATCTTCACCTAGGAACACCTTTACGATGAACAGCCAGCTGAGCATCAGGCCCCCAAGGGTGCCGGCGCTGAGGCCGAGGTAGCCGAAGAAGTGACCCGGGCGGGCACGGTACTTGAGAAAAAAGAATACCGAAATCAGATCAAGAATAACGCGGAAGGTGCGGCTAATACCGTACTTCGATTCGCCAAACTCACGCGCATGATGAGTTACAGGTGTCTCGCCAATGCGAGAGGGTGAGGTGACGCCAGCCACCCAGACTGGGATAAAACGGTGCATCTCTCCGTATAGGCGAACCTGTTTGAGCACACTGGCGCGATACACTTTAAGGCTGCAGCCGTAGTCGTGTAGCGCAACGCCGGTCATCTTCGCGATCAGTCGATTGGCAATCTTCGATGGGAGTTTGCGCTTTATAGCCGCGTCCTGACGGTTAACCCGCCAGCCTTGAAGTAGATCCAGATCACGCTCAAGTAGTTCTTCGACCATGCGAGGGATATCGGTGGGGTCATTCTGCAGGTCACCATCCATCGTTACGATCAGCTCGCCGCGGGCTGCATCAATGCCGGCCTGCATCGCAGCGGTTTGGCCGAAATTGCGCTGCAGCTCGATCAGACGGACATGCTCGCCCCACTGTGTCTGCGCTGATTTGATTGCACGCACTGTTCCGTCGGGTGAGCCATCATCAACCAGTACCAGTTCCCAGGGGCCAGTGTAGTCGGCCATGCCCTCATGCACGCGTTCAACGAGGCGGCCAGCGTTAGCCTCCTCTTTGTACATGGGAACGACAATCGAAAGGCTAGATGATTCAGTCATTTAATCGGCTCGGATGGGTCAAGAGAGGGGCAATTTTACACCAAGGTGGTGATAGGTTCATCCCGAACAGGCAGTATCAGGCGCGTTTTGAAGCCCAGGCTAGGATGTTTGGCGGGTCGCGGGAACCAGAAGTGCGACGGGTACCGAGAGCGCGCTTACGCCCAGGAGGTAGATGTGCAGGTTTATCGCGGCGCTTAGGGCGGCTTCAAGCTCGAAGCCCATAGGGGTGAGTGCCGCTAACATCGCTGCCTCATAGGTTCCTGAGCCTGCAATGCCATGAACGGGTAGCACACCGCTAAGGTCTGCTGTCGTCACCGCCACCCAGGCTGAGACGAAGTCGATCGCTAGAAAGGCTTGGAGTACCAAGGTCAGTGCTGCGAGTTTGACTATCCAAATGAGCAGTGTCTGCAGGTAGGTGGAGATGATCAGTCCGCGCGAGTGAGGCAGCAGATGCTGCAGTTCACCGAGCTTGGCACTCCAGCGCTTGGGTACCAAAGCGAATAGCTGCCGCTGAAACAGCGCTAGCCCAACAGGCCCGACTATCAGGGCGGCGAGTGCGAGATAACCGATTGCCGGCAGCAGTGCACCGAGAGCGATGGCCGCTAACAGTAGCAGCGCATGAAGATCCATCAGGCGAATCCAGACCAGTCCTGCCGTGGAGTTAAGCATCGACTGCTTAAACTGGCGCTTCATCAGCAGTGGAAAAGCGGCTTCCCCTAGGCGCATCGGCAAAAAGTTATTCAGCGCGTTGTGCAGAAAGCTGATCTTGAGGTAGGCGCTACGAGGGTGCTGCAGTCGCTGTCCGAAATAGCGATAGACGCGTTCTGCTCGCAGCACATAGGAGGTCAGCGTTAACAAGGTCAGCAGAAGTAGATCGGCAAGGTCAACAACCGCCCACTGGGCCAGAATACCAGCCCAGCCATAGTACTGTTCCACCACTAGGATCAGCAGCGCGAATATGAGCGTAGCGAGAATCCAGCGTAGCGTAATACTCATTGATTAGGTATTGGCCCGCATTGATGGACACTCTTCAACCGATTTGAGCGTCTCCCAAGCGTCGTTCTGGCTCAGGAAAACCTGACCTGTTAGCTCATCGAGGAAGTGTGAGCGCTTCAAACGATCCATGACGGGCCCTTTGACCTCGGAGAGGTGGAAACGCACACCGCTATCCTTGAGGCGCAGGTTTATCGCCTCGAGTGATTCGAGGGCCGAGGCGTCGATTAGGTTGATCGCCGGACACATCAGAATAAAGTCTTTGACACAGTCGTTGCGGCTCACCAATTCGTAAACACGGTCCTCGAGGTAGCGGGCATTGGCGAAGTAAAGACTTTCGTCGATACGCAGGCTCATCACGTCCAAGCAAGTCTCGACATCGTGACGCTCAATGTTGCGGAAGTGCTGAGTCCCCGGTACGCGCCCAACAACAGCAGAGTGTGGCATTGAGGTTCGGTGGAGGTAGAGCAGAATCGACAGACTGACACCGGCAACAATGCCAGCCTCAACACCGGATACCAGCGTAAGAAGAATTGTTGCTGCCATCGCCACGAAATCTGGTCGAGAATATTGCCAAGTGCGCTTGAGTGCCCCCAAGTCTACCAGGGAGAGAACGGCTACAATGATGGTTGCAGCTAGAGTCGCCTTAGGCAAGAAGTAGAGTAGAGGTGTCAAAAATATTGTGGCTAGGGCGATACCGACTGCGGTAAAGGCGCCCGCAGCAGGTGTTTCAGCACCGGCGTCAAAGTTGACCACTGAACGCGAGAAACCACCAGTTACTGGGAATCCGCCGGACACCGCTGAAGCGACATTCGAGGTGCCAAGACCGATTAGCTCCTGACTCGGATCAATGCGTTGGCGCCGTTTAGATGCCAGCGTTTGTGCGACCGATACAGATTCCACAAAACCTACAATACTGATAAGCAGTGCTGAGACAAAGAGCTGTTGCCACAGGTCCGTATCAAAGCTGGGAAGCGCAAAATCGGGTAGGCCGGTGGGGACTTCGCCGACTACGCGTACACCACCTTGATCTAGTGAGAACGCGAATGTGACCAGCGTCGTTGTTGCCACTGCAGCAACCGGTCCCGCTTTAGCGACGACTTCCGCTATGCGCGGGCTCATACCGCTCTTTATCAGTAGGGGTTTGAGGTTTTTACGCACCCAAAAGAGAAAAGCCGTAGCGCTCACACCGATGATCAACGTTGGCCAGTGCAACTGATCAGCATGCTCGGCAATCGAGATAACCAACTCAAGCAGGTTATGTCCCGAGGCATCAACACCAAAGATATGCTTGACCTGACTCGCCGCAATGATAATACCGGAGGCGGTTATAAAGCCTGAGATTACCGGGTGGCTGAGGAAATTTGCCAGCATCCCAAGGCGCAACACACCCATTAGAATCAGCATCAAACCTGAGATAAACGCCAGCGCAATCGCTGCTGTTAAATACTCAGCCGTACCCTGTAGCGCGAGGTTGCCCACGGCTGCTGCCGTCATCAGAGAGACAACCGCCACTGGACCCACTGACAGTGTGCGGCTGGTGCCGAAGATCGCATAGGCGACCAGTGGCAAGATGCTCGCGTACAAGCCTACCTCAGCCGGAAGTCCCGCCAGCAGCGCATACGCGAGCGATTGCGGTATCAACATGATGGTTACGATAAGGGCAGCAACCATATCATTGGTCAGGGTGCCCTTATTGTAGGTGCGTAACCACTGCAGGATCGGTAGGTAACGTTCTAGCATCTTTGTCTCTTTACTACGTTCTTTAGAGTTTACTTCTGGCTATCTAGCGCTTCATGCTTGTTTGGCGTCTTAGGCAAAATCTTTGGACCTGCCATCCACTCGCGCCCTTCAAGCATCGCTTCGAAGTAGAGCCACGGCAGGAGCTTCTCTTTCAGCAACCAGGCGAGGGTAGAAGGTTCGGTACCGTTAACTAGCCATTTTGGGAAGCTTGGAAGCAGCTTGCCGCCGTAGCCAAACTCGGCCAGTACAATCTTGCCGCGCTCGACGGTTAGCGGACAGCTTCCGTAACCGTCGTAGACAGCTCGTGGTGACTCACCGTTAAGTGCGAAGATAATATTCTCCGCCACAGCTGGCGCCTGCTTGCGTACTGCCGCAGCCGTCTTCGCGTTAGGAGAGTTACCCGCGTCGCCAAGTGCGAAGATGTCACCGTAGCGCACGTGCTGCATAGTCTCAGGACTTATATCAATCCAGCCAGCGGCGTCTGCTAGCGGGCTGTTGGCAATGAAATCCGGGGCTTTCTGGGGTGGGCAGACATGCAGCATATCGAAATGCTTCTCGATATCGGTCACTTCACCTTCGGCGTTGGTCTGCTTGAAGTGCGCCGTTTTGCTGGCGCCATCAACTTCAACCAGCGTCGTTTGGAAGCAAAGCTGTGCCTGGTACTTCTTAACGTACTCCATCAATGCCGGTACATAGTCCGCGACCCCGAAAAGGCCGGGCGTTGAGGTGCAGAACTCCACATCGATATCGTTGATGCGATCGTTACGGAACCAGTGGTCACAAGAGAGATACATCGCCTTCTGTGGCGCTCCGGCACACTTGATCGGCATGGGTGGCTGTGTGAATAGCGCCTTACCTCTCTTCAATGCCTGCACCAGCTCCCAAGTGTAAGGGGCCAGATCCACCATGTAGTTCGAAGTTACACCGTTACTCCCCAGCGTCTCTTTGAGTCCTTTAACGCCTTCCCAATTCAGGGATAGGCCCGGAGCAACCACAAGGAAACGGTAGCCGATTGATTCGCCATCCTCCAGAATCACCTGATGCTGGTCCGGATCAAAGCTTGAAACAGCCGACTGAATCCAAGTGGCCTGTTTAGGCATGACATCCGCCATTGGACGAATAGTTTCGGCACGGTTAAATACGCCGCCACCGACAAGCGTCCAGCCGGGCTGGTAGTAGTGTTCAGTGCGCGGTTCGATAATCGCAATATCTAGATCCGGGCGACGCTTGAGTAGGCTAGCCGCAACTGCCTGACCGCCGGCACCACCGCCGACGATAACGATCTCATGACGACGCCCGGCTATCTTTACCGCAGGGTTGCTCGCTTGGTGAATAGTCTCTAGACGTGCGCGCAGACCTGCCAGGTCATAACCGGCGCCTTTAGCCGTCTCCAGTAGGGTGTTCGGATCCAGATGCTTGGCCTCGGAGAGCGCCCAGAGAGTGGTGCAGCGCGTGCCTGTGCGACAGAAAGCCAACACAGGGCCCTGTACTTCTTTGAGTAGGCTCCCAAAGTCCGCAGCGTTCTCGTCAGTTACTTTGCCTGAAATAACCGGCTGAAAGTGCCAATCCATGCCTTGAGCTTGGGCGGCATCGATAATTGCCTGCATCTCAGGCTGATCTTCGCTCTCGTTCTCTGGGCGGTTACAGATCAGGGTTTTGAACCCCATTGAGGCGGCAAGGCCGACATCCTCAACACTGATCTGCGGTGCAACGCTCAGAAAGGGTGTAAGTTTACGTGCATCCATGATGTGTTCTCCGTGGGCTACTTATCGTTGTTATTCTTGTGTTGGAAATCGGACTCTACACTAAAACAGGTTCAGCGGTACCTTGAGGTATGACTGACCGTTGTCCTCTGGCTCAGGCATATGTCCAGCGCGCATATTCATCTGTACGGAGGGTAAAATCAGTCTTGGCATCGACAGAGTCGCATCGCGTTCTGTCCGCATCTTGATGAACTCCTGCTCGCACTTGCCTTCGCCTACGTGCACGTTGTGCAGACGCTCGTCACCGACAGTCGTCTCGTTCAGGTAGTGTTCGCGTCCCGGTGCCTTGTAGTCATGGCACATGAACATGCGAGTCTCGTCTGGCAGCGCAAAAATCTTCTGGATCGAGACATACAACGTATGCGCATCTCCGCCTGGGAAATCACAACGCGCTGTACCGTAGTCCGGCATAAACAAGGTATCGCCGACAAAGAGCGCGTCACCGATCAGGTAGCTCATACAGGCTGGGGTGTGTCCCGGTGTGTGCATTGCACGGGCTTCAATATTGCCCACCTTGAACTGCTCTTCATCTTTGAATAGGTAATCGAACTGGCTACCGTCGCGCTGGAAGGCGGTTCCTTCGTTGAACGCTTTACCGAACACATTCTGTACGGTGGTTATGTGCTCACCAATCGCCAATTTACCGCCAAGTTTCTCCTGCAGGTAGGGCGCTGCAGAGATGTGGTCAGCATGAACGTGCGTTTCGATAATCCAATCTACCGTCAGACCTTCAGCTTGAACGTAAGCAATGATCTCGTCAGCTGAGGCGGTGTCGGTTTTGCCCGCCGCGTAGTCAAAGTCCAGCACCGAGTCGACGATAGCGCACTGTTTGGTTTCTGGGTCTGTAACCACGTAGCTAAAAGTAAAGGTCGGTTCGTCGAAGAATGTCTTAACTTGAGGTGTCATCTATCTTCTCCAAAAAGTTATATGTATATCACAATTGTGCATATATTAGCTTTTGCTCATACAAAGTCAATCAATCAGAGCATGAAAAAATGTACACTTAAGGCTGAAATTATCGTTTTCTTGGATAGCTTTGACGAGGATCAATATGGCTTGGATACAGCGCAGAATTGAACTGAAGCGAAGGGCGCGCGGCTTTCATCTAATTACTGACGAGATATTGTCGACTTTGCCCGAGATTAGGCAGGTCAAGGTTGGGCAGTTACATCTGTTCTTGCAGCACAGTTCTGCGTCGCTAACCTTAAATGAGAATGCAGATCCTGATGTTCGGCGCGATATGGAGGGGGCTTTTAACCGACTCGCTCCCGAAAACCATCCCGATTACTTTCATACACTTGAGGGGCCCGATGATATGCCGGCCCATATAAAGTCGAGTCTAAATGGGGTGAGCTTGCTACTTCCTGTCGGTCAGGGGGAGCTTTTACTGGGAATTTGGCAGGGTATCTGGCTAGGCGAACACCGGGACCACGCAGGGTCTCGCAGCCTTATTGCGACGCTAAACTACGAATAATTGCCGCAACATCTGCTCGATCTTGCTCGGACATTTTGTCTGCATCAAAGGTCTGCTCCACGGCCAGTTGAAGCGCCTCCGTTAACGGACCCTCTATCACCTCTAGGTCGAGTAGGTCCAGATGGCTGCGAACGTAAGATAGGGCGAAGAGCTGGTCTGGTCGTTCAAGCGCTTGGCTCTCCAGTTGCTCTAGGCGTTCTGATAGTTGTTCGTAGCTCTGTGACATCAATTGGCATCCAGTGATTTAAGGTTTAGAAAGTGCTCGCGTCCCGAGGCATCTACACGTAGCAGGCGCACCGTCAGGTAGTCCAGCGCCGGTGCCATCCAGATAAGGGTCTGCTGCTGATCTGCAACACGCTCGAGTTGCAGCCGCACGCAGTCAAAGGTGCCCGCCGGTGTGGTCAGCGTCTCTCTACCCGAGCGCACAAACTTATAGGTTTTGATCTTACCGCCATCGGCAATGCGATAGCTGAGTTCATCGCGCCCGGCGATTAGGTCTTCTCGCAGTTGCAGTTGGTAACTGAGCTTATCCTGTACACCTGCTTCATATGTCTGGGTCCAGGGCTGTTGCTTGGCGACCGTAGTGATGCGTTGGCGCTCGGCATCGAAATTGATGCTGAGGTTACGGGTGCGACCAAAGACCGAGCGATTGAACTTGTAGTTCAGCGGCGTCCAGCGCGCGTTCTCAATCTGCAGTGTGGAGGCTTCGCTTTGTGAGGCAAAAGTGGATTTGGCCTCACTTGAGAAGTACCAGAGACCGCTAGGCGCTTGCTCGAGTTTCCGAGTTGCGGTGACTGGCAAATCGATCAGTAGATCAAGCGTCGCACTGTACTGAGCGGAGAACGGGGCGAGCTGCGCTTGAGCCTGGATGCAAAGAGCAGCTAGACAGATTAGGCATACTCTTGTCAGCCTAGGTATCACGCCGCTCCAAACAGCCATTCAGAGGCTCGCCTCGAACCGCTTGCCTCCGGGAGGCAGCGGTTGGCCATCGAGCAGTGCCAGTCCCTGATGTTGGGTCAAACGTCCCGCGGTAAACCACTCAACCGCCAAGGGGTAGATGCGGTGTTCTAAGTGGTGAATGCGCTCTTGCAGACTCTGTACGCTATCATCGGCACGCACAGAGGTGGCGGCCTGTACGATGGGTGCTCCGGCATCGAGTTCAGGGCAGACAAAGTGGACCGTACAGCCATGCTCTGCGTCACCCGCTTCCAGTGCCCGAGCATGGGTGTTGAGCCCTTTAAATTTGGGCAAGAGAGACGGGTGGATATTGATTAGCCGACCGTTGTAGTGCTCGACAAATCCGTCTGTGAGAATGCGCATAAAACCGGCAAGCACAACAAGGTCTGCTTGCCAGCTATCTATCTGCTCTATAAGAGCAGTGTCAAAGGTGGCCCGGTCTATGTAGAGAGTGTGGTTAACTATCGCGGTTGGAATACCGGCGTTAGCTGCTCGGACCAGACCAAAAGCGTCGGCGCGGTTTGAAAGCACACCGGCAATCTGGAAGTCGTCGGAGTGCGCCGCGACATCCATAATTGCCTGAAGGTTTGAGCCTGATCCAGAGATCAGTACAACAACAGATTTCTTGCTCATTTCGCTGTTAAGCGCCAAGACCTACTAGTTCGACCTGCTCTTCGTCGCCAGAAGCGTCAGCAATATGGCCGATAACCCAAGGCTCCTCGCCCGCCTCTTTCAGAATCGCCAGAGCATTGTCAGCCTCGCTTGCAGGCACGCAGATCACCATGCCAACCCCGCAGTTGAGTGTGCGGTACATCTCGCGATCGGCAACGTTTCCGCCGGCTTGGATCCAGCGGAACACTTCAGGAATTGCCCAGCTCTGGGTATCAATAACCGCTTTAGCATTCTCTGGCAGCACGCGTGGAATGTTTTCGAGCAGACCACCGCCGGTGATGTGTGATAGGGCGTTGACCTGCGACGCTTTGATCAGCTGCAGCAGTGGTTTCACGTAAATGCGTGTCGGTTCCATCAGTGCATCGGCCAGTGAACGGTCTCCAACCTGTGTGCTCAGATCGGCATTGGTCACTTCCAGAATCTTACGGATCAGAGAGTAGCCATTTGAATGGGGGCCAGAGGATGGCAGCGCGATAATCGCATCACCTGCCGCCACTTTTGAGCCGTCAATGATCTCTGACTTCTCCACCACACCCACACAAAAACCGGCTAGGTCGTAGTCATCACCTTCGTACATGCCCGGCATCTCGGCAGTCTCACCGCCAACGAGTGCAGCGCCTGCAAGTTCACAACCGGCACCGATGCCAGTAACAACATCGGCGGCCATGTCTACATTGAGCTTGCCGGTGGCGTAGTAGTCGAGGAAGAGCAGCGGCTCTGCCCCAGCAACAACTAGGTCGTTAACACACATAGCGACTAAGTCGATACCGATGGTGTCATGCTTACCCAGATCCATCGCTAGCTTTAGTTTGGTGCCAACACCGTCAGTACCTGAAACCAGCACCGGCTGACGGTAACCTTCAGGGATCTCACACAGAGCGCCAAAGCCGCCCAAGCCGCCCATTACTTCAGGGCGTGCCGTACGCTTAGCTACACCTTTGATGCGCTCAACAAGCGCGTTACCTGCATCGATATCGACGCCGGCATCTTTGTAGCTAATAGACTGGTTGTTTGAAGCATCAGACATGGGTGTAAGACCTCATAAAACGGGTGTGCAAAAGGGGTGTAATTGGTTGGTGGCGGATTCTACCAGTTTGCACCGGTTGGAGCCATTGTGTGTTACAGTTTCGCTAACATTAACCGCCAAACACCTAGGGAAGGTCGATGCGCAGTTTTAAAACCCTTTTTAAGCTCGGTGCATTTCTACCACTGTTCTCGATTTCTAGCCTCTCTGCGGACGTTCTTATCTGGGCGAGTGACAACCGCTCTGGTCAGCCCGTGCGTGCCGAACAGGCGGAATGGTTGCGCTACCTGCAGAACCAGTCACAGGCAAGCAACCCGCTGGTAACGCCGATGCAAGCGGGCGTGGCGCAGGAGTACCCATTGCACTTAGTGCCTCAGGCAGATGTTGAAGCGTTGATGACGAGTCGTTTGGCAACAGGTTCAGATGCAGCCCTCTGGGTGCAACTGAATGCCAACGGATTGGAGTGGGTGTTAGAGCAGAATGGACAAGCGCAGCAACTGCGAACGCCTGCTACCAGCGAGGGCCTGACACTGGGGCTAAACTGGATGGGCATGCAGCTGAGCATGGCGGGTCCAGCTACAGCATCACAATCCGCTCAGCCGCTTCAGCCTGCAGCGACTGGCGAGCTAGCTACGCAGCTCTCCACGCAAGGCCCTACGCAAGGCCCTACGCAAAGCCCGGCTCAAATCGAAGCACCCGCTCCGGCGGCGTCTGCTGCGCTGCCGTATCA
>JAHEDZ010000029.1:0-14079 GCA_024640955.1 Oceanospirillaceae bacterium | reverse complement strand
CTGGTCTACCTTCTATCGCCCATCCTAAGTCCCTTCCTGATCGGTGCACTGCTGGCTTACGTGTCAGACCCACTAGCTGATCGTCTTGAGTTGCGTGGTTTGAGTCGCACGGGCGCTGTTGTTATCGTCTTTTTGTTCCTAAGTGCGCTGGTGGTGATCGCCTTTTTGCTGCTGTTACCGCATCTGCTGACTCAGGTTCAGCTGATGATTGAACGGGTACCGCGCGTTATCGAGATTCTGAATACAGAGTTCTTTCCGTTTGTCGAAGCGAATCTGGGAGTGGAACTTGGTCGCCCAGATATTAAACAGGTCGCATCAATTCTGACGCAGCACTGGCAGGCAACAGGCAATATCGCCACAGCGGTGCTTAGCTCAGTGACACAATCAGGCCTTGCGGTAGTGGCCTGGCTTGCAAATCTGGTGCTAATTCCAGTGGTGACTTTTTATCTACTGCGCGACTGGGATCTGATGATAGAGCGCATCCGCGAGTTGATGCCGCGCAATATTGAGCCAGTGGTGACGCTTTGGGCGCGTGAGTGTGATGAGGTGCTGGGTGCTTTTATGAAGGGGCAGCTGGTAGTCATGCTTGTGCTGGGCGTCATCTATGCGATCGGGCTGGCGCTGCTTGGCGTCGACCTCGCTTTGCTGTTAGGGATTACCGCCGGCTTGGCGAGTATTGTTCCCTACCTCGGCGTTATTGTGGGTATCGTCAGTTCTGGCGTTGCGGCCTACGTGCAGATGCAGGATCCGATGATTCTGCTCGGTGTAGCTGTCGTTTTTGGCGTGGGGCAGGTGCTCGAGGGTATGGTGCTGACGCCGAAACTAGTGGGTGATCGCATCGGTCTTCACCCTGTTGCTGTCATCTTCGCGATTATGGCAGGCGGCCAGCTGTTCGGATTTGTCGGTGTTCTCCTTGCGCTTCCGGTTGCAGCAGTGATTCGTGTGTTGTTGAGTCACCTGCACCGTGGCTATTTGGCCAGTCATCTCTATACCAAGCCGGACACTGACCCGCAGTGAGCGCTTCGATTCATCCAACCCAACTGCCGCTGAGTATCCACCTGCGTGCTGATGCCCGTTTTGAGAACTTTACACCGGGGCAAAACGCGCTGCTGGTTGAGCAACTCCAGCGTTTTAGCCGTGCAGAACTGAGCGAGCAGCATATCTTTCTGGCTGGCCCAAATGGTGCTGGGCTGACCTACTTATTACAGGCGAGCTGCCATGAGGCGGAACAGGCCGGCCTGGCAGCGCTCTATCTGCCGGCCCAGGAGCTTGAGGCTCTGGATCCGACCATCTTTGAGGCGCTCGAGTCTTACGACCTTGTCTGCATTGATGATCTGCAGGTATTGCTAGGTAAACCGGAGTGGGAGCAGGCGCTGTTTCATTTATATAACCGTCTGCGCGATACCGGGCGTCGCCTGCTGATCTCAGCGAATAACACGCCTGCACATCTCTGTGTTGAATTAGCCGATCTGGCATCGCGGCTGGCTTGGGGGTTAGTGTTCCAGTTACAGCCGCTCAATGATACCGATAAACTGGCGGCACTCGATGCGCAGGCGCGTGCACGCGGCCTCGTGATTACAGAGGATGTGTTGCAGTTTCTGTTAAACCACTCCGATCGTAACCTTCGGGTGCTGATGCAGCAGTTAGATCAGCTAGATAGCGCTTCACTGGAGCAAAAGCGGCGTGTCACTATACCCTTTGTCAAACAGGTGTTGGGGTGGAGTTAGGTACTCTTGTCTACGAGCATGCTGACTTTATTTTGGTTAACAAACCCGCCGGGGTTAGCGTGCACAAGGATGACACCGAGCAGGGTTTTGTTGGCGCTTGGGCTGAATCGCGGGCAGAGCGCTTATGGTTAGTACATAGGCTCGATAAAATGACCTCTGGCTTGTTGTTGCTAGCGCGCAGTCAAACAGCAGCAGCGGAGTTGAGCCGCCAGTTTGCTGATCGAAAGGTTGATAAGCTCTATCTCGCTATCAGCCGCCACAAACCCAAACGCAAACAGGGTATGATTTCGGGTGATATGGAGCCGGCGCGTCGCGGCAGCTGGAAGTTGGCTCGGGGGCGTTCGAACCCTGCGCGCACTGAGTTTATCTGTAAAAACTTTGCACCGGGTTACAACCTGATTCTCTGTCATCCTTTAACCGGTAGAACCCATCAGATCCGTGTTGCGCTAAAAAGCGAAGGTTCGCCGATATTGGGCGATAGCCGCTATGAGTCGGATGCGGCGGTGATAGACCGTGGATACCTGCATGCCTGGCAACTCGGTTTTCGTTATCAGGGTGCAGAGTATTGTTTACGCGCTGACCCAGACTCCGGTGAGTTTTTTGACCAGGCAATTAAGAGTGGCGTACTCAGCCAGTTGGATCTTGAAAACCTACCCTCACACTGGTCACTACCGAGGTTACGGTCTACTGAGGCGGGGCAGAATCAGAGAGTGAATGAGAATGAGTGACGAGCGGACAGAGTTCGACTTTACCCAGCGCAGTGCCGAAGAGCAGGCCTCGCTATTGCAGCACACTTGGTGTGACAACTGTCAGCAGGCAGATCTTGGAATGACAGATCCTCAGGAGTACGAGCAGTTTGGGCTCCGTTTTGTTGAAGGACGCTGCAAAGCGTGCGGTGAGGCGGTCTTTACTGAGTTGAGTGATGATGAATTCTGATTACCTCGACCGTTTTGCTGGTATCGGACGTCTCTATGGCATCAACGCCCTTGAAGCCTTTCACAGAGCGCATGTGGTGGTTGTGGGGATTGGTGGTGTCGGGTCTTGGGTGGCAGAGGCTCTGGCGCGCTCGGGTGTCGGTGAGATTACCCTAGTCGACCTAGACGATGTCTGCGTCACTAATATCAATCGTCAGCTTCATGCGCTCAGCTCCTCGGTGGGCCAGTCGAAGGTGCTTGTAAGTGCAGACCGGTTGCGTGATATCAATCCTGATCTGATCGTTAACGAAGTCGAGTCGTTCGCGACTGCGGATAATCTGGCAGAGCTGTTCGAATCTAAACCTGACTATGTTGTCGACGCGATCGACAGTGCTGGCGTGAAAGCGGCGATCATTAGCTACTGCAAGCGCAACAAAATTCCGGTTATCACGACGGGTGGCGCTGGCGGTCTCATTGATCCCCAGCGAATCGCCGTGGCTGATTTAACCAAGACAGAACATGATCCGTTGGCGTCAAAAGTACGCTCAATCCTTAAACGTCACTTCGGTTTTAGCCGCTCGGGTCGTAAATTTGGTGTGGAGTGTGTCTACTCGACCGAGCAGGCGCGCTACCCCAAAGCGGATGGCGAGGTGTGTAGCACGAAGCAGTTTGTCGATGGTGATGTGCGGTTAGACTGCTCAGGTGGGCTGGGCGCGGTGACTATGGTGACGGCCAGCTTTGGTTTTGCAGCTGCGAGTCGGGTTTTGCTGAAAATCAGTGAGCGCGATGCACGTAATCGAGAGAAGCCGTAGCTGTTAAAGTAGCTGCCGCGGTAACTTGCAGCGTAGCTTTCAACCTAGCTTCACGGCTGGCGTTTAAAGTCGCTTCAATGAGAGGGGCTTCACTAAGAGTGGGGTGGGGTAAAACCGGCAGGTACACAGGGCTGCGTACCTACCAAAAATCTTGCAAGAGAGAACCTTGCAAAAAAGGGACAGACTCGGGTGCTTAAGCAGATTGCAGACGCGCCAGAGTTTTTGCGCGAGAGGTGCGCAGTTCGCTTACAAATACTTTACCGAGCAGGCTATCCAGTTTGCTTGATACAGCCTGCGCTAGTTCCGCGATGTAAGCAGCACGTTCGCGACGAGCAGCCAGGTCGATTTTTTCCATATTGATCGCTTCGTAGTTCGACATTTCAAGTACCTCTGTTTAATCCTGTTCAACTGAGGCTAATACTAAAGTTGAGAGATTCGATCGACAAACGATGCTTTCTTAGGATACTGTTGAGTTAAATTCACCTAAGGAAAAATAGATGCGTCGCCTACCTCCGCTCAATGCGCTACGAGTCTTTGATGCAGCGGCTCGTCATGGCAGTTTTAACCGCGCCAGTGAAGAGCTCTGTGTTACCCCGTCGGCAGTCAGTCATCAGCTTAAATCGCTGGAAGAGTTCTTGGGTGTAGAGTTATTTAAACGAGAGAAGCGCAGCATTTCCCTAACCCCGGCGGGCGAGCGCTACCTTCCATCGGTTCAGATGGCCTTGGACGAGGTGGAGTTTGCAACCCGTAAGCTGATCACTTCACCCAACTCTAACGTGGTTAATGTCAGTGTCGCTCCGGCTTTCCTAACGCGCTGGTTAGTGCCGCGCATTGCTCGTTTTCAGGAGCGCTACCCGGAGGTTGAGTTACGTTTGGAGTCCTCTATCGAATATATCGATTTCGAGAATTCCGATACCGACTTGGCGGTCTATTACGGCAAGGGACACTGGAGCGGAATCGAAACGCATCTGATGCGCAACATCGACCTTACGCCGGTTGTCTCACCGAAGCTGCTGGAGGAGAAGGGCGGATTGAAGCGAGAGCGCGATCTGGCCAACTTTACCTTGATCAATGTTACCGGGCGTAACCATGAGTGGAGTAAAGTGCTGCAGAAGCTTGGTGTCAGTATCTCTAGTATTGCGCATACCATCTCATTCTCGAGTACATCTTTGGCGGTCTCCGCCGCGGCTGAGGGTATCGGTGTGGCGTTGGCAGACCGCTCGTTACTGAAACGTGAGCTGGACAGTGGTCGTTTAGTTGCCCCCTTTGATGTATCACTCGATAGCCACAACGCTTTCTATCTTGTATACAAAGAGAACCGATCACTCACGCCGGCTATGGAGGCGTTTCGTGACTGGATTCTTGAAGAGATGGCTGAGGATAAGCGAGTTTTAGCGAGCTAAGGGCTCGCTTAGAGCTAAGGGCTTACTCAGAGCTAAGGGCTTACTCAGAGCTAATGGCTTAGCTCGCGAGTGACTCAATCAAGCTGTCCAGATGAATGAACTCCCAGCCCTCCGTTTCCGCTGAAACCTTTTGGAAGTCAAATTCGCTCTGGTAGTCGCGCGCAAGCATCATTAGCGCTTGCGCGGTCGCGACTACCCCTGGGTGCTCGGCATCGAGGCCACAGCAGTGCGCAACGTTCTGCTGGAACAACGCTTGGCGTTCATAGTCGATTAGTACAGAAGCTTTAATCCAGTCGCTGCAACTCTCGAGCAGTCTTTCGGAGAAAACCTGAGCCAAAGCTTGCGTAGCGCTATCGCCGTGCCGGTCAATATGGCGAATTAACTCCTCTGGAAAATCGCGTCGGGTCTGGCTTCGATTCGCAGCGATCGCTGTGATCTTTTCGGCGGGAGTTGAGAGCGCAGTTGCAACAAAGCAGAGCTTTGCAATCTCATCTAACTCAGAGACATCGACCGGCAGTCGACGCCTCAAGTCGAGTTTGGCCTGTGCATGCATTTTATGCCGCGCAGCATCAACGATTAGCTCTTCGCGCATCTCATCGAGAGTCGGTTGGTAGTGGCGGCCAGAGCGACGCAGGGTCTCTATCTCGGCCTGCATTGTGAATAGCTCCCAAAGCTCTGTGCTAAGCTTAATTTCGAGTCTGTCGGTCTTGATGCTATGCATTTCAGCTCCACCCATGATTAGGTCTTATCTGTAGGTTGCCATTCGCCAGGTCTATCAGGGTCAGTATTCCCGTTGCAGCAACAATCTTTAAGTTCTTTTGTATTTATACATCGGAGCAAAACCCATGCCGACTTTTGTGCGTCCCACGACAAAAGTGTAATTTGTTGTTTTTGAATTTTTTTTGTTTGAGTAATCTGCGTGTTCCCCCGCTGGCCAAAAGCTGCAGGCAAACTAGGCAAACTATAGTTAGGAGGAGATATCTGGACTTAATCCCGACGGCACCGCAACTGACAAGCTTATATTGTTCAGTTAGGGCAGCAGTAAAGTCTCAGTGGCAATTATCTCGACGATTGTGCTGCTGCATATAAGCCCGATTGCCGGCTAGCGCGGTCATCCGCGCTAGCGATCAATGCGTATTACTGGGATACTTCAGCGATCCACTTCCTAGAGCGACCCTTATGTCTAAATCATTTGCCGCTGGCTTTGCGTTGGTCTTATCTGTTTTCTCGACTCACTCTGCGCTTGCGGCCGACGGCGCGCCCTGCACTCTAAAGGTGTATGCTAATTCAACGCTCGAGCTGCACTCGGGGTTAGAGAAGCTTTATGGACTGGTGCGCGAACCGGGTCGAGGGTATGCCACGTTTACCTGTATCAACCCGACAAACCTTCAGTCACATGATTTAACTAGTGCGGAGCTGGTGGTGAAACGTAGCGGCGAGAGCGAAACTCCTGAGCTTAAAACCTGGTTGGATGTGAATCGTTACTACCTCGTTACAAGCTTTCAGTACAACTCAGCGGAGCCTGTATTGTTGGAGTTCTCTGCTGAAGAAGTTGAGCAAGGAGAGCGAGTAGAATTCACTCGCGAGTATCTCTTCTTCGACCGGTGATGCTGATTTTGATTCTAGTGTGAGAAGTATGTTTTATTTTCAAATTGCAAATATAACTCGCAATTTGCAATGCAATATGAGAATTAAAAACAGCATTCTTTTCTAGACCGTCTTCCCAAGATAGAGCTCAACCTCCGCAATAGCAGCGACTTCTTCCCTACGAGCGCTTTGATTTTTTTCACAGCTACAGCCTCGCAACGCTGGATAATCTGACCGTTTCATCTAAGTTTTATTAGTTAATGGTTGAATTTGGAAGATCGAATGATGGGACAGTTAGCCGCTTTGGTAATTGCAGTGGGTACATTGAGCTCAGCTATGGCGCTGGCAGATAGTCGGGAAGCCTGTGACGCGTACCGCTTGGAGATCATCCAACTCAAATCCAATCTCGATCAGAAATACGGCGAAAATCGCGTGTTGCTGCGTGATATGAACGCTGACCCCACCGCCCGCAACGAATTGCTTGCCCGGTATATTGTCGACCCCGACAACGTTCGTTTTCGTATGCTCATGGATAAGTTTCGTGCGGATCGGCGCGATGAATGTGGTTGGTGGACTGAGGCTGACGGTAAATTTTACTGAGCAAAGCTCGGCTTTAGCCTATTAACATCCGGCGGTTTTCAGCTGGGTACATTACCCGAAAATAGATGGATCGTTAAAACACCTGTGACTATAAGACCTAAGCCAATAATGGCTGGTGTATCCAGCTTCTGGCCGAGCACTAGCCAGCCGATCAATGCAACTAGCGCCACTCCAACACCCGACCAAACCGCATAAGCGACACCCACGGGCATTGCTCTGAGCGTTAGCGTCAGAAAATAGATGGCGGCACAGTAACCGGCGATGACAACAACCGAGGGCCAGAGCTTAGTAAAGCTTTGTGTGGCTGGAAGAGTGGATGTAGCAATCACCTCAGCGATGATTGCGATAAACAGATAGAACCAAGTAATCACGTGCTGGCCTCCGTGTTGGGGTTATTTGGCGTTTCGGAAAAGCGCTTGCGCGTTTTGATAAGCAATCTTGTGAGCGACCTCTTCAGGCAGCACCGATAGCCAGTCCCGCGTATTCAGCGCAAAAAATCCGAGCTTTTTCCATCGCTCTAAAGAGTAAGTGTCGCTACCGACTAGGTAGCGCTCGGGGTGTTCCATAAATGCCTGCTCCCAGTTGGCAGCCAGTCCAGCCCAGGTGGATATATCGGATCTGTGCGAAAGATCAACCCAGAGGTTGGTGTGGCGGTTTAAAAGGGCTGTGACATTCTCTGGGTCATCGAATCCGGCATGCGCCCAGAGCACCCGAGCTTGAGGCCAGATTACGAACAGTTTCTCAACCGCGCCCCTGTCGCCGTGAAGATGCAGCAGCAGATTGTGCTCTTTTGCCAACTCAATCGCCCTCGTCACTACCGGCAGCTCTATATGCTCCTCGAAGGCGTGAAACTCACCAAAGGCAATGTAAGTGTGCTGCGCAAGTTTGGTTTCGAGATGTGGGATCACGGTCTCATCATACATCCAAGTCTTTATCGTGCCCGGCTTTCTGTAAGGGCGTAATGCGGGAAGAACACGTTCGGGAGCTGCATTGAGCAGTCTTTGAGTCCCGGTGTCATCGGTGCTAGAGACCAAAACTTGCTCGATACCGGCATCATCGAGCTGTTTCAGCACCGCCTGCGGATCAAACTGTTCTTGTGCATCGGCGTTATAGTGCAGGTGCGTATCGAAAATCTTCAGGGTTTCAGCGTGCGAAGGAAGCGAGCCTAAAAGCAAAATGCTCATGAGGCCAAGGTTGCTTGAGGGTTTCATGCTAAATACTCATCTCGTTAGCAGATCTACACAATGGACTATCCTACAACTAAGAGGAGTGTTACAACCCAGAGTATACGGTCTTATTGATGACCCAAATTTTTGAGGTGTATTAGTATGTCTGAATCGCTCAGTAACAGCCTCTACGTGAGATGACAATGCTCGCAACGCCGACAAGCTCAATGGCGATACCAAAGGATATTGGTCAATTGGCGCAGCTGAGGAGCAGCGTGAGCTCGCCGAGAGCCTTAACCGCAGCACCCAGAGCTTCAGGTTTTAACGACAGGCTCTAGCGAAAGAGCGACCACAGCGAGAGACCGACCACGCCCAGCAGGCAGGCAGCCATGCCCAGGTTAATGACGCGTTGGGTGCGGGCTTGAAGGTTTAGACTGTTCACTTTAACTCCAGCAGCAAGCCAGAGTGCATGCAGGATTAGCCAGATGATGTTGGTGATAACCAGCTTTATGCTGGTCTCAATGGCGTAGCTCTCGGGGTAAAATGCGAAACTACTGAACAGCGCCGTGTTGACCGCATAGGCTTTGGGGTTAATCAGCTGCAACATGACGCCGGTGGCGAATCCCGGCGCTTCCATATGCATGAAGGCGATCTTTGCACCGGCAAAGGCGATGCGTAGGGCCAAGTAACCTAGATAGGCAGCTGAGGCGACCAGTAAAATAGTGCGGATAATGGGGTCGGCCAAGATGACCGCAGCAACGCCGGTGATGACGGCAAGAGAGACTATGTTGGTACCCAGCCAGAGCCCCATCATGTAACGCAGCCCGCGGCTCCAGCCGAAGGCCGCGCCGACACCGGCGAGCGACAGTACCCCGGGGCCCGGAGTAACGATCAAAAGAAAAACAGCAAGCGCGAATGTCAGCAAAGTGAAGCTCTCAAGTGTTCGCTCTACTCTTCGATAATCAGGCTATGCGCGATAAGCAGAAGGGCAGAGACAGCGATAAAAAGGATTGTTTCATCAATCATAACCTATCTCCCATTAATTCCTAGATGTGTGTAGGATTGCACAGCCGAGCGGGATAAAATATTGATCAATTTTTCATCAGATCGTGACTTTTAGTCATCTGTTGCGGATGCCCTGATCTAGGGTGTTCCGGCCTCTCGTAAACCCCTGAGAAATCCAACAACATTAGGTGTAAAAAATGATAGAAGTAGGTCAGCGGATCCCAGCATCCACACTCAGCGAACTCACTGCCGATGGCATGGTTAACCACAATACTGACGAATTATTTGCCGGCAAAAAGGTAGTGCTGTTTGCTGTGCCGGGAGCGTTCACGCCAACCTGTTCAGAGGCCCATCTACCGGGTTATGTTGTTTTTGCGGATAAATTTAAAGCTGCAGGTGTTGATGCAATCATCTGCCTCTCAGTAAATGACGCATTCGTAATGAAGTCCTGGGGCGAAGCGCAGAACGCATCCGAGCTGATGATGCTCGGTGATGGTGATGCAAGCTTCACCAAAGCACTCGGGTTGGAGATGGATACCGCTGGCTTTGGTGGCGTGCGCTCGCAGCGCTACTCGATGCTTATTGACGACGGTGTCGTCTCTGCGCTCAACGTTGAAGAGGGCGGCGCCTTTGAGGTGAGTAAAGCCGAGGTTATGCTCTCTGCGCTAGAGGGTAACTAAGCTTAGTTGCTATTCAACAGTTCGTGTAATTCCGAGCGGCGCAGCAGTTGTGTCGCTCGGTCAAGCTCTCCATCCGCAACAAGCCGTTGCAAAATGTCTGGCACCTTTCGTCGCACTTCTGATGCACTCATACCTGGTCTCAGCGCCGCGTCATAGAGCGTGCGCAATAGAATCCAGTCCTGCGGTGTAATCATCTGATTGGTAGAGCGGTCGTTGAAGATAGATGGGTAGACCTCATCCGAATCGTTCACTAAACCGGTAATTTGAGTCAACTCCTCAACGAAGCAGCTCAGTAGTCGGCCACGTGATGTTGCGGTATCCACCGGAATGAGTATCACTGCAGATTCGATGCTTCCACCCTTTCTGGTTTTAATCTGGGCGGCGCAGAGGGCATCTGACGGGAACCTGCCCTCAGCCACTCGCTGCCAAGTGCTGCGCACTGTCTGTTGAGTCACAATATAGAGATCGACGTTGGCATCCTGGTTAGCTCGCCGGATACTGTGCTGGGTCGCTTGTGTCAACAAACTGAGGTGTTCGTCAACCAGAGAGAGTACTTGAGCGGGTACGCGTCGTACGTGGTGAATCTGTACAACAATGGGTTTTTCCCAGCGCCGAAGCACACTCAAGCCCTTCGAGTACTCTTGGCCAAGTGCGATCGTGATGAAATGATTGGTGGATGGTGTGGCCGAGCAGGCTGGCCAGCTGACAATAAGCGCAATGAATATCAGTGGGAGCACAAGCAGTCGGGACAAGGATTGGCCTCTTCTCAATTTCGTCCGCAACCTTACCTGCCTTTTATTCGCCCCCCTTGTTTTAGTCCTCCTTGGCTAGCTCGCTTTCAGAGCCGCTTTTAGCCGAGTTGAACAGAGGTCGACTGACACACGGGTTTCGATTAGGTCAGTCTTGCGTCGCCCTTTAGGCCGTTGACGTTTCAGGTTGTAATTTTTACTGAAGTCTAGACTAGTATCCGAATCGCGCCTGCGATCATCGACTGTTTTTCGACGTTCGGGCCCGGAGTGGCGACTCCAGATTTTACCGATCATCCAGTTGCGTGCGTGCTTCATCTGAGTGAACACAGGACTTGCCAAGCTATCCGGCTTGCCCCAGTAGTAAACGACCTTGGAATCTTGAATATCTTTGACGAGCTGCATCTTTTTACTCCGCATTACTCCTAGTCATTATACAGCAGAAAATTGAACACCGGTTTATGGTCAGCCCAATAATAGGTGCTATTGAGGCCAATTTTGTATTAGATCAAAAAGTGCTCAAGTGGCCTATGTGTGAGTTGTGACATATAGGACCTGGTGGAGTGAATTTGGGGTTAAAGCGGGTGATATTGTTTGAAGCTTTTGTCACAGAGAAAAAGTTTGAGCGGGCGTTCGTTGTGAGTCGTGTCGCGGTACCAGAGTCCGTAGGTGTTGAGGTGTTTGAGGTACACCCCGAAACCGTAGTTTGGTGGAGGTATGATCTCTGAACTGAGTTGGTGAAAACGACAGGCTGCCGTCTCTACCGGCCATGCCGTGCACTCTTTACTAAGTCCTTCAGAAAAGAGTTGCTTAAGTTCGCTCCTCGCCTCTAACAGGGCGTTTCTGAACTGAGTGTTGTTACTCGTCACTCGAGCATATCCCGCAAAGTCTCTATGCGCTCTCGATTGACGCCCAGATCACTGTAGCCCAAGCGCGAGGCTGAGCGTAGCTGCGTCACGCCGCTCTTTGCATCCCAGAGGAACTCTACATCATCGACAAATCGAAACACTGAAGAGGTGAACTCCACATGCAGATAGTTGGAGCGACTCTCTACGATTTGCGCCTCATCGAGCATATCGATAACAGCTTTTATCTGCTCGATATTGGCGGCAAGCGGCTGGATAGCTTGATCGGGTGCTGTTGCGAAACTTGAGACGCAGTTGGGTGAATCGGGGCAGGGGGATAGTCGGTTATCTGTGACCCCGGTATTAGACGGAGCCGTACTGCTGCACCCGATTAGCGGTGAGAGAAAAAGTATGAGTAGAGCTAGTCGCATAAGCGGGCAGGTCCTTGATCGATGGCTTTTGGTATTAACGGCCGAAAACAGTTTTCAGTAGATCAGTGCTACGAGCAACGGGATTCTGTCGGATCTGCTTCTCCTCCTGAGCGAGTCTCAGGAACAGCCCCTTGAGAGTGGCTTCGGTAACATGCGAGCTCAGATCCGTTTTATTCGAACTCAGCATTGGGATTGTCGAAGAGGCTTTATCCATCAAGGCATCATAGTAGCGGGTTACACCGGTTTGAGACATGGCTTGATTGATTAGCGGGCGTAGCTTTTCTGTCAGCCTACCTGACATCTTGCTTTGGAAAAAATCTGTTGCTGCCGTGTCACCGCCATTGTAGATCGCTTTGGCATCTTCAAGTGTAAGGTTCGAGATTGTATCGACGAAGAGCGGTGTTGCCTCTCCAACGGCTTGCTCGGCGGCGCTGTTCATACTCCTTTCAAAGGCATCTACCTGGCTGGACAGTCCGAAGCGGCGCAAAGTATCGCCTGCGGTATTGAGGAAGCCGGGTAGCGGGATTTTTACGTCTGAACTGTTTAGGTAGCCACCATTGTCCGAGAGGCGGGAGATGGCGCGCTCACCACCAATAGCTAGCGCCTCTTTTAGACCCTTGGATAGGGTGGCTGTGTCTAGATCACCGGAGTTGGCTGAAGAGCTGAGCGCTGGCTTTTGGCGTAGCAGTTGCTCACCTTGTTTGAGTAGGTCACCAAAGCCGGCGGCCACTGAGGGTAGGCTTAGAGAGCTGACGAGAAGAGTAATTAAAAGTTGGGTTGCGCGCATCTGGATAATTCCTGTCTGATGGGGCGGTTAAGTAGAACTACACTGTAAACATAGGTGATGTTTAGTCAGTCTGCTTTGTCAGGTGTCGGCACGAGTTTTGCTGTGAACATCAGAACGACTGTCACAGCACCGCAGACACAGGGACCGAAACATGTACCGGATGATCTACAAAAGCCGCTCAACTGAGCAGATGACGTTGGGTTTAGTTCGAGATATCGCCGCCCACAGTGAAGTAAAGAACGAGAAAGCGGGGCTGACCGGGGTGCTACTGGCAACCCAAACGCACTTCTTGCAGGTGATTGAGGGTACGTTTGAGGAGGTGAATCTCGCCTTTGAGCGAATTGTTCATGACGAGCGTCATTTCGAGTTCAAGCTGATCGCTTTTTCTGTGATTGACGCAAGGCTCTTTGGAGGATGGGGGATGCGCGGAATAGGTGTATTTGACCTCAACAGTCAGCTCGAAAGGTCGCTGAAGAAAAAATACGGTGAGGAGGACGGTGGCATCCGTTTCCCACTGGAGGAGTGGGCGGCTCTAGCCTTCATCAATGATATTAAGATGATGCGTGAGCTGCCAGAGTGGAAGCGCTAGCTCTCTAAACTCTTTCAGCTCGAATTTCCCTCTATCAACTGGCTTCAGCGAATCAAATCGGTCTATGAGAGTGAATCAGCTTTTGTAGGGAAAAATAGATGGTCGGAGTAGAGGGATGGACTCTTTGGCCCGCTTGCGCGGTCCAAATCCCCTTCGGGCGCCTTCGGCGGTCTCAATCGCTGTGCGATTGATCGAACCCCCTGTTGGGTTCGAATTTCCCTCTACCAACTGGCTTCAGCCAATCAAATCGGTCTATGAGAGTGAATCAGCTTTTGTAGGGAAAAATAGATGGTCGGAGTAGAGGGATTCGAACCCCCGACCCTCTGGTCCCAAACCAGATGCGCTACCAGACTGCGCTATACTCCGACATTGCTCTTGCGAGCGACCCGCTGCGAATATTCGGTTGAATATGAGGGGTTAAGATAAGTGGTCGGAGAGGAGGGATTCGAACCCCCGACCCTCTGGTCCCAAACCAGATGCGCTACCAGACTGCGCTACACTCCGACACATTTCAGATGGCTCAATATAAAATTGGCTCCTCGAGCTGGACTCGAACCAGCGACCAATAGATTAACAGTCTACTGCTCTACCAACTGAGCTATCGAGGAATTGCTCATCTGAGGCCGCGTATACTAATGACCAGTAGCGGTATCGTCAAGGTTAGGATTACACTTTTTTTGCTTTCGCGTTGAGGTAGAATTCCCAGTAACCACAAGCGCTTGCGCCATTGTCTGTTTTTTGAACAACGAGCCGATTAGATGACCGAAATGCGACCTGCCAAACTCTC
>JAHEDZ010000002.1 GCA_024640955.1 Oceanospirillaceae bacterium | reverse complement strand
GCGCTGGCAACGGCTGAGCTATTGCAGGCGCAGGTGCGTCACCATTTTGAGCCGGGTGCACGCCTGCGTGATGTTTGGAGTTAGGCAAAGCTAATATCCACCAAAAGATCGCTGGCTATAGCTTCAAGTGCATCTTGCAACTGGTCCACATCAACCTGTGCGGGAACGGTTACACGGCCTTTTGCCTTGAACAGCAGTTCGCTCGACATAGAACCGGGCACCAGTTCGCTTGAGAGTTCGATAACATTAGCGTTGTGCTGGGCCAGAACGCTTGAGATATCGCGCACGATGCCTGTTTTGTCGTGGCCGACCAGATCTAGAACTATTTCCGTGTGGTCTGTATCCAAATCCACTGCAGAGCTGGTTTCACACATAAGCGCAATGCCCTTAGAGCGCAGTGCTGTCAACGCCTCGGATAGGGTTTGAGCCTTTTCTGCAGCGACCTGAATCACTACAATGCCGGTAAATTTTCCACCAAGACGGGATAGGCTTGAGTCGAGCCAGTTACCCTCATGAGCTGATATCGTTTTAGAGAGAAGGCTGACAAGACCGGGCTTATCGTCCGCCATAAATGTAGTAACTAAAGTAACAACTGGGGCTGCCATACGAAGCGTCTCTTAGATTTCGTTATCTTTATGTAAACTCTAATCTAGCACTTTGTTCTGAAGGAGGGCATAGGGATTGAATATAATCGCATCCCTGGCGCCGGTATTTGCACTTTTAGTGGTCGGTTACTTGCTGAAACGCTCGGGTTTTCCGGGAGATAGTTTTTGGCCTCCGGCAGAGCGCTTTATCTATTTTATCTGCTTTCCGGCGCTACTGTTGACTCGGCTTTCACAGGCTCAGCTAGATGGTGCAGTCGCAATGGACCTATTCTGGGCGGTACTGATCTTGCTGGCGATAGCAACGCCGCTGCTAATTTTTATCCAGAGCCTTGTTCGTTTCGGCGGAGCTCAATTTACCTCGATCTATCAGGGCAGCGTAAGATTCAATACCTACATCGCCTTTGCTGTCGCAGCGGGCGTCTGGCCCGTGCAAGGTGTGGTTTACGCGGCAATTATAGCTGCGCTGCTTATTCCGCCGCTTAACGCACTCTGTGTGCTTATGTTCGCCATTTACGGCGATAAACGCCCTTCGCCGGCCCGTGTGTTGCTTAATGTATTTCAGAATCCCCTTATCCTCGCATGTCTCGCGGGTTTGGCGCTAAACTTCAGCGGAGTACGAGTTCCGACAATCGTCCACGATGTGCTCGATCTGTTATCGAGGATTGCGTTACCTCTGGGGCTTCTTGCTGTGGGTGCTGCGTTGGATCTACGTACACTTCGCTCCACAGGTCTGCCTTTGATAACTACGTTGGTGTTTAGAGTCCTTTTGATGCCTGCGATTGCACTATTAAGTGCAGCGTTGCTCAATCTAGAACCTGAAGTCGCGCAGGTTCTGCTGATTTTTGGTGCGGTACCAGCTGCTTCTGCCGCTTATATACTTGCACGCCAGCTTGGCGGCGATGCACCTCTAATGGCTGCGATTCTCAGCGGTCAAACCCTTGTCGCACTAGTGGTATTGCCCCTAGTGCTTACCTATGGTGCGGATGCATACCCGATGATTCGCTTTTGGTTTAATGGTTGATATCTAAACGTGTATTTAGCGGTGCTTTTTCACTGAAAGAATCACTAATCCGGCTTATTTTATTGAAAATATAAAAATTTCTCTCTTTCGGCATGAACTTTTTGTGACAATCGGGGTCTACACTGACAAGAAGGCGAAAGTGAGCCTTCGCTAACCCGGCAGAGCCGGACAGGAAAGACCTAATGAAGAGAAGTCCAGACCTGATTCTACTGATGCTGATCGCAGTTGTGGTCGGCGTAGTGATGACAGGTTTTGCGCAGAGTGATATTCAGATCGCTGCGATGATGAAAGATATGTTTAACAGCTAGTACGCCGCGCGATTAGACCGCGCCGTAGTGTTTCTGGTCTGTTACCACAGCTTTGAGCGGGACATCCCAATCTGCAAGGCTCAGCTTCTCTACCCTCTGAAAATCGTGCGCCATCCCCACCAGCTTTGGTCCTTTCAGCCCCTGACGTGCTAGCGTGAAGGCGAAGGTGCGATCGTAGTAACCTCCGCCCATGCCCATACGATTACAGTCTGCATCAAAGGCAACCAGTGGCATTAACACCATATCCAGGGCGTATGCGGGTGCTCCTGGTTGCTTCAGTGCGGGCTCAAGTATTTTGTAACGGTTGTTACTCAGCTTTGTCTCTGCTGTATACGGTGTGAACCAGAGTCGGTTGTGACGCACCGGATGCAGAACAGGGAGATAAACAGACTTGCCCAGTTTCCAGCAGAGCGCGATCAGCGGTTTGAGATCAATTTCGCCATCACTCGCCAGATAGACGGCGATACGCTTCGCGCGACTGAAGGCTTGCATGGAGCGCAGATTGGCACAGAGTTTACGGCTTGCGATGCGTTGTTGTAGGTCGCTGAGCGCTCGGCGCTCACGGCGGATACGGATACGAAGTTGGCGACGGTCGTCGGTCGAGAGTGTCATAAAAGAGTCAAAGTGGCCCCAGAATGCCGGTGGTGTTCTTGGCCCTGAACCCGAAGGTTCAGAGTGGAGGCAAGTAGAGGTGTATCAGGCTTTCCGAGTACGGACATGCTCACAACACCCCTAGCCTGCGTCCGGTAAAATGATTATCGGCTCGAGGGACTTGAACAACTGTCGAACACCCCAGGGTTATCTCCATTATACATCCAGAGCCGTAGGCCTTTCCAACCCCTATTCTAGGTAAAAGCGCCTAAACGCTATGAAAACTGTTCAGCTTGTTCGAGTGCAGAATCGATTTTGTCGGCCAATCGTTTCAGGTGAGCTTCAGTATCAACCGCATTGCTCGGGCCTGACTGCATGAGCTCGTGCGCCAGGTTTAGCCCTGCCATCACTGCTATACGCTCCAGTCCCAGCAGTTTTGCCTGGTCTCGGATCTCTCGCATCTTGCTATCCAAAAGATCGGCAGAGGCGATAAGTTCTGCTTCGGCGCCATCCGGGCAGCTAATGGCGTACTCTTTATCGAGCAGTTTCACACTGACGGTACGGACCTGGCTCATTTGGTTTTCTCCAAAGTTTTGAGGCGGGTCAACATCGCCTCGACCTGTGCGCGAGTCGCATCGCTGCTCTGCACCAGCTGCGCGCGCTCCTCTTCGAGCTTAGCGTTTTTACTGCGCAGGGCTCGGTTCTGCTCCTCAAGCTGGCCGAGCCGCTTGATCAGTTGATCAAGCTTCTGCTCAAGCGCAGCAAAATAGTGTTCGGTCATCAGATGGTCCGCCAAAGAGTAATGTGTAGATAGTATCAGCCCGCATCTGAGCGTCAATCTCTGCTGACGCGACGCGAGCGCTGGTTTAGACTAGTCGACATTGCACAGTGAACCGTATCAATCAGGAGAATTTGTGGTTACCCAAGCGTCAGCCCCCGATTTTGAACAACTTGCTAATCTGCTGCTGGAAGAGGGTGCAGTAACCTTCTCACCCGCTGAGTTACACGGACTTATTGTTGGGCAGATTGCTGCGGGTCGCCGTTTTGAGACGCCAGCACTCGCGACCTTTTGTGCCGAGCAGATCGATCTTGCGACCCTGTCTCAGCCCAGTACGGTGCCCAAACTCACGTTGCTTTACAAGGAGTCCTTGGAGCAGTTGGAGTCGAGTAACTTTGAGCTTGAGTTGTTGCTGCCTGATGACGAGCACAGTCTGAGTCAGCGCGCGGAACAGTTGGGTCTCTGGGTCACGGGCTTCATTGCTGGCTTTGGTCTTGCAGTCACGGACAAAGCCTCCAAGCTCAGTAGTGAAGCGCAGGAGAGTATTGGCGACCTGGTACAGATTGCACAGATTGATGCTTCTGAGGAGGCGGAAGAGGATGAGGGGTTACTGATGGAGGTAGAGGAGTATGTACGCATGGCTGCCATGTTGCTCTTTACCGAATGTAATCAGGCTCCGGCAAATGACAAAGCAGATGATGCGCCAACACTCCACTAAGGAGAAACGATGAAACTCGATCAGCAAAACTATTTAGAACGACGTAAGCAACTACTGGCGCAGATGCCGGAAGGCTCAGTTATGGTGATCGCTGCTGAGTCACTAAAGACGCGGAATAACGATGCTGAGTACCCTTTTCGTCAGTCGAGTAACTTCTATTACCTGACCGGCTTTAATGAGCCAGATGCGCTGCTGGTTCTGGCTAGAGGGGCAGCTAACCTGGTGACGCTCTTCTGTCCACCACGAGACCCCGAAATGGAGATCTGGACCGGCTACCGTGCCGGGCCAGAGGGATGTGTGAAGCGTTTTGGTGCCGACCAGGCGTTTAATCTGGACGAGATTGATGAGCGCTTGCCGAAGATGATCGATGGCGCGAGCCAGCTGCTCTACCCAATTGCGCGCGACAAAGCGCTGGATGCGCGGGTTAAAGGTTGGCTCGAGACCTTGGGGCGCTCAGTACGCTCGGGTGCTGTACTGCCGCAAACGCTGGCAGACTCAGACCGCTTGTTGCACGAAATGCGCCTGTTCAAATCGGCTGCAGAGATTGAGGTGATGCAACGCGCGGCGACCATCTCTGCGACCGCACACTGTCAGGCGATGCTTACCTGTAAACCGGGTATCAATGAGTTTCAGCTGGAGAGTGTAATTCAAGCCTATTGCGGTTCTCAGGGAGCACGCTTCCAAGCTTACACGCCGATCGTGGCGGGCGGTGCCAACGCCTGTATCCTGCACTACATTGAGAATGACCAGCCGATAGCGGACGGTGACTTAGTGCTGATAGATGCAGGCTGTGAGTTGGATAACTACGCTAGCGATATTACTCGCACTTTTCCGGCTAATGGTCGCTTCTCTGAGGAGCAGGCGGCCATCTACGATTTGGTTCTTAAGGCAAACGAAGCCTGTATCGAAGCTGTACGTCCGGGTACCTGTTGGGACTCTCTGCACCAACTGTCGGTACGCATTCTAACGCAGGGGCTTATCGAATTGGGTCTGCTGCAAGGCGATCTCGATGAGTTGATTGAATCGGGTGCGTTCCGTCGCTTTTATATGCACCGCATTGGTCACTGGCTCGGTATGGATGTGCATGATGTGGGTGATTACCGGGTTGACGGCGAGTGGCGTAAGCTTGCGCCGGGCATCGTGACCACCATAGAACCGGGCATCTACATCGCTCCTGATGACCACAGTGTTGAGGAGCGCTGGCGCGGAATCGGTGTTCGTATTGAAGATGATGTGCTGGTGACCGAACAGGGCTCAAAAGTATTGACTGCCGGTGTACCTAAGCTGCGCTCCGAGATTGAGGCGTTGATGCAGAATGCCGGGTAAGATCCAGCAATTTGATCTGATTGTCTGTGGCGGTGGCATGGTTGGCGCTAGCCTCGTCGTGGCGCTCCTATCAGCGGCTGAGCAGCTTGGCCTGCGTATTGCTCTGATTGAACAGAACGCAATCCCTCAGGTGGCGAACCCTGAGTATCAACCGAGCTTCGATGCGCGCAGTACTGCATTGGCGGCTGGATCCCGCACGCTTCTCGAAGCGATGGGTGTTTGGTCGGCACTCGTTGAGCATCTGACACCCATTCAAGAGATTGAGGTATCGGCCAAAGGGCAGTTTGGCCAAACGCGCATGAGCGCCCAGCGCGAGCAGGTTCCGGCTCTCGGTTATGTGGTCGAGAACCACTGGATGGGGCAGGTACTAATGAGCCATATCCAGCAGGTCGATTCGCAACAGATTGAGTTCTTTAGCCCCGCGAAGGTTCGCTCGATCTCCCCCGCAATGCCCCTCTCTGAGGTGGTTATAGAATCTGAGGGCGATATCCAAACTCTCGCTGCGCCGTTGGTGGTGATGGCTGATGGCGGACGCTCAGAGTTGCGCGCGTCTATGGGGATCGATTACAGCGAACAGGATTATCACCAGCACGCGCTGGTTGCCAATGTTGCGTTAGACAGGCCGCACAATGGCGTGGCCTACGAACGCTTTACCGAGCAGGGGCCGATAGCACTCCTGCCGATAGACTCTACGGACGGGCAGGCGCGAATGGGACTTGTCTGGACACTCTCTGAAGAACGTATCGATGACGTGATGGCACTGAACGACTCGGCCTTCCTAACTGATCTACAAAAAGCCTTTGGCTTCAGAGCCGGTGCGCTAACGCGAGTCGGTGAGCGCTTTAGTTACCCGCTTAAACTAATGCTGGCGCAGGAGCAGGCGCGAACAGGCTTAGTGGTGTTGGGAAATGCGGCGCACTCTCTGCACCCCATAGCCGGCCAGGGTTTCAATCTGGCGATTCGAGGTGTTGCACAGCTGGCTGAACTGATTATCGAGCGTAAAAAAGCGGGGCTGGTGCTGGGCGATCTGGCCGCACTGCAACTGTTCGTTGAACAGCGTCGCAGGGATCAGCAGCGTACGATCCGGTTTGGTGATAGCTCGCTCAAGCTATTTATGAGTGCGAATCCCGCGATTCGTGTGGGTCGCTCTTTGGGTCTGCAGCTTCTAGATCTGATACCTCCCGCTAGAACGGTGCTAGCGCGCGCTGCGATGGGCTTGGACACCTCTGCTGTGAGGTTGAATCCCGATGACTAAGTCGAGAACTGACCTGCTGATAGTCGGTGCCGGGATGACCGGTCTGGCAATGGGATTGGCGCTAGCGGATGAGGGTTTCAGTGTTGAGTTTGTTGAGCCTCAACAGCCCGATTTGGACTCTTTTGAGCAGCAGATATCCGAGTTCGAAAACGAGATTCCGAGTGCCCGCGTAAGTGCGCTGACACTCGCATCAGAACAGCTACTGCGCAAGCTCAATGTTTGGCACAGGATTGCGCAGGCACGCGCTGAACCCTATACCCGAATGCACGTTTGGGATGGTGAAACTCGAGGGGAGATCAGTTTTGACGCGCTTGATCTGCACGAACCTTGGTTAGGGCACATTGTCGAAAATCGTCTTATCGTCGCTGCGCTGTTGCAGCGGGCGATCACACATCCCGATATCCAGTTCAGTTTTGGCGTATCAGTTAGCTCATTTGAGTTGAGCGACTCCTGCCAAAAGGTCCGCATGAGTGATAGCACCGAGCGCGAGTGCGCATTGGTAGTTGGCGCAGACGGGGCTAACTCTGTTACACGCCGTTTGGCAGGGATGGGTACACATGAGTGGGATTATGGCCACCACGCATTGGTCGCTACGCTGCGTTTGGATAGCTCACATCAGCACTGCTGCTGGCAGCGCTTTACTGAGGATGGTCCGCTGGCGCTGCTGCCGCTCAAGTCTGATGCGAGTGATCTGGTGTCTCTCGTTTGGTCCACATCGCCAGAGCATGCGCAAAGTTTGAACGAGTTGGACGATAGTTCGCTGTGCGACGCGATTACGCGCGGCAGTGGTTTGCGTGCAGGTAAGGTTATCGAGATACATAACCGAGCTATAGTGCCACTGCGTCAACGTCACGCGCAGGAGTATGTCGCGCCGGGTGTTGCGCTGGTGGGTGATGCGGCGCACACGATTCATCCGTTAGCGGGGCAGGGGGTTAATCTTGGTTTTCAGGATGGTGCTGCGTTGGTTGAGATTCTGTGTGCGGCGCGTGACCGCTCTGAGGTGCTAGGTAGTTTGCGAGTGCTGCGGCGCTATCAGCGTCGGCGGATGCTCACAAATCTACGCATGAGTGCCGTGATGCAAGGTTTTCGTACGCTGTTTACACCACAGCCTGCCATCGTTGAGATGGTACGGAGTCTGGGTATGCGTGCGGTAGATCAATGTTCCCCGGTTAAACAACATCTAATGTTGGATGCGATGGGGCTGCGCGGTGACCTGCCCGAGCTGTTAAAGCGTCCGCTGAAAATCTAGTCGCGCCCGAAATTGCGCGCTACACTATCGCTAAATCCTGATTAACCTCGAATAAGGTAACTAGACAATGAGCAACGTGCCAAGTGAACTGAAGTATGTCAGCAGCCACGAGTGGATTCGTGAAGAGGGCGATGGCGTAGTCACTATCGGTATTACCGACTATGCACAGGAGTCCCTGGGTGATGTCGTTTTCGTTGAGACCCCAGATGTAGGCGCTGAAGTGTCTGCAGGTGATGATGCGGGTGTTGTGGAGTCGGTGAAAGCCGCTTCAGATATCTACGCGCCGCTCAGTGGTACCGTGATCGAGGTAAATGAAGAGCTGGAAGATGCGCCTGAAAACGTCAACAACGACCCGTACGGTGATGGCTGGTTCTTTAAGTTGAAAGTGAGTGATGCAGCTGAGATGGATGAGCTGTTGAGCGCTGATGAGTATCAGGAGCAGTGCGAAGAGGAGTAATCCTGCCGCACACCCTGTTTCAAAATATCCCCCGACCTGCCCCAGTTTCGTTCTGGTTGGCAGTTCGGGGATTTGTTTTTTTAAGAGATTGAGTCAATGAGTGCAAAACCTCTGGTGCTTCGCACCGGTGCCGATAAGCGACTGCGAGCTGGGCATGTGTGGATCTACAGCAATGAGATCGATACCAAAGCTACGCCGCTGAAAGATTTTGAACCCGGCGAAGAGGTGCAGGTTGTCGACTCACAGGGTCGAGCTCGTGCAGCTGCCTACGTAAACCCGAATACTCTAATTTGTGGTCGTGTTTACAGTCGTAATCCCGAGCAGGCACTGGATCGCTCGCTAATTGTGCACCGCCTGAATATCGCGCTCTCACTGCGTGAGATGAACTTTCCTGATCCCTGCTATCGTTTGATCTACGGTGATTCAGACGGTCTGCCCGGCCTCGTTATCGATCGCTTTTATGACATCTTTGTTGTGCAGATCTCGACGGCCGGTATGGAGCGGGCACAGCATCACATCATTGATGCGCTCAATAAGGTGTTTAAGCACTGTGCGATTCTGTTGCGTAATGATGGTAAGTTCCGAGCTACTGAGGGCTTGGATACCTACGTTGAGGTGGTTCAAGGTGACATACCTGATCTTGCCCCGCTGCGGGAGAATGGTGTTGACCTGCTTGCGCCCCTGATGACGGGTCAGAAGACTGGCTGGTTCTACGATCACCGCGAAAACCGCGCCCGTATGCAGCAGCTTGTTAAAGGCAAAAAAGTTCTCGACCTGTTTAGCTACGTGGGTGGCTGGGGGATTCAGGCGCTGGCTGCGGGGGCTGATGAGGTGAGTTGTGTTGATGCATCGGCAGGTGCGCTTGAGGTTGCAGTTGAGAATGCACGGCTGAACAACGCAGAGTCGAAACTGCGCCCTCTGCAGGGTGATGCGTTCGATATATGCAAGGCATTGGTGGCCGAGAAGGAGCGGTTCGATCTTATCGTGGTCGACCCGCCAGCCTTTATTATGCGCAAAAAGGATATTCGCAATGGCGAGCGCGCCTATGCGCGTATCAACAACTTTGCGATGCGCCTGCTGAATAAAGGTGGGGTGCTTGTGTCGGCCTCTTGCTCTATGCATCTTGAGACAAGCCGTCTAGTGGATATGCTGCGTCAAAACAGCCGCGAGTTGGATCGACAGGGGCAGATCTTTGCTCAGGGGTACCAAGGTGCTGATCATCCAATCCACCCGGCCATTCCTGAGACTGAGTACCTCAAAGCCTACTTTATGCGCCTTCTGGCCAGTGAGTAGTTTTCGTTTTTCTCTGATTCCGAATCGATGTTGCTTTCAAGGTTGCCTTTAAAATCGTTTAGCTAGGCAACATCGCTATCCTTGTGCCACACTGGGTTTATAAGAACTAAAAACCTCGGAGGTACAGATGGATAGTATTCTTGTTCGCGATGTAATGGACGCTTCAATTGTTCCCCTTCGGCTAGAGACATCGCTTTCAGACGCGGTTGATCGCATTACTGGTTCCCACCATCTTGGCCTGCCTGTGATGGATGAGAAACACGTTCTGATTGGCTTTCTCTCCGAGCAGGATTGTATCAAGTATGTCATCAGTGGCAGTTACTATGCAGATAGCCTGATTCGCGTTGGTGATATTATGCGCACGGACCCGCTCTCTGTCGGTGCAAATGAGCAGATTCTCTCGCTAGCAGAGAAGATGCAGACTAGTCGTCCTAAAACCTATCCAGTGTGTGAGGATGGGAAGTTGGTCGGGATGGTGACACGTTCGGCGGTGATCCGGGCGCTTAACGATAAGTTGAAGACCACCAAAATTGCTATATAGGCACCCCGCATACCAATGTTGGTGCTTTCTAGCCTCGCAGATCGAGGATTGGCCAGTCTCTCTCGGTGGCGATGGCTGTTAGGCGTTCATCAGGATTGACGGCTACCGGGTAGGTTACGCCTTCGAGCAGTGGTAGGTCGTTGATTGAGTCGGAGTAGAAGTAACTCCCCTCGAGTGTTTCACTGTTCTCTTCCAGCCAGCGATTCAAGCGCACTACTTTGCCCTCTTGGAAACAAGGAGTGTCAGTCACTTGGCCAGTGTACTTGCCGTCTATCTGTTCCGGTTCCGTGGCGATAATCACGGGGACGTTCAGACGAGCTGCAATAGGGCCGGTAACGAAGCGGTTGGTGGCGGTAATGATCATCAGCTGGTCGCCGGCATCACGGTGCTGTTGAAGTAGTGCCTCGGCTTTGGGCAGCATCATCGGTTCAACCACATCGCTCATAAACTCGGCGTGCCAAGTCGACAGTTTCTCGCTTGAGTGTTGCGCTAGCGGCTTGAGGGCGAAGCTTAAGAACTCGAGGATATCCAGCTTGCCCTCTTTGTAGAGTTGATAAAAACGGTCGTTTGCTTCGCGGTATTCGCCCTCATTTACGACACCTTTGCGGCAGAGGAATTCGCCCCAAGCGTGGTCGCTATCGCCATTTAGCAGGGTGTTGTCTAAGTCAAATATCGCGAGGGCCATGATCTCTCCGGTGCCGAGTTAGGAGCGCAATATTACTGCAATTCCCCGGATGACCGAAACACTCATATGTGAAACAATGGCGTTAAGAAAAGTTTTTAGTTAAGGATTACTTACGTGATCGATTCTGATGGGTTCAGACCGAATGTCGGTATCATTCTGGTCAATTCGTCGGGTCAGGTACTTTGGGCGCGCCGTTGCGGTCAGGATGCTTGGCAGTTCCCCCAGGGCGGGATCAAGACAGACGAGTCAGCCGAAGAGGCGATGTACCGAGAACTACAAGAGGAGGTTGGCTTAGGGCCAGCCGATGTTGAGGTGCTCGGTGTTACCCGCGGCTGGCTACGCTACCGCTTACCCAAACGCATGATAAGGCGTCACCAGCACCCGATCTGTATCGGCCAGAAGCAGAAGTGGTTCATGCTACGTATGCTAAGCCAGGACGATGCGGTTAAGATCGACTGCTGTGATACACCCGAGTTCGATGGCTGGCGCTGGGTCAGCTACTGGTACCCTCTGGGCCAGGTTGTTTCGTTTAAACGCGAGGTGTATCGCAAGGCGATGCGCGAGCTCTCCCCTAGGTTGGCGAGAGCAATCAAAAGCAAGTAGGTAAGCTACGAAGTTACCGATATATCCAATAAATGTAATTAGGACCGCAACTTAGGGAGTTGATGGATGAGTGTACTGACCCGTTTGCGTCAGATCGTACAGGAGGTTGCTTCAGCAGCGGACCTAGAGTCGGCTCTGGAGATCTGTGCGGAGCGCATCCGTGACACGATGAAGACTGAGGTCTGCTCGATCTATCTGCTCGACTCGAACACCCAGCGCTATGTGTTGCGCGCGACTGAAGGTTTGAACAAGGACGCAATCGGTAAAGTAAGTCTCTCGCCTACCGAGGGTATTGTCGGTCAGGTGGGTACCCGATCTGAGCCTATAAATCTCGAAGATGCATCGACCCATCCGGCGTTTCTCTATCTGAAATCGACCGGTGAGGAGCGCTACCACGCTTTTCTTGGTGTACCGATTATCCATCAGCGTAAAGTTTTTGGTGTGCTTGTTGTGCAGCAGCGGGATGTGCGTCGTTTCGATGAGTCGGAAGAGGCGTTCATGGTGACGATCTCCGCTCAGTTAGCGGGCGTTATTGCGCACGCTGAGGCGACCGGGTCAATCAATCCTGACAAGAACGTATCGGGCGAGCAGAGCGGCCGCCCTGCGCGACATTTTACCGGTGTTGTGGGTAGCCCCGGTGTGGCTATTGGTGAGGTGCGTGTTGTTTCGCTAACGGCCGATCTGGGTAGCGTGCCGGATAAAGATGTCGAAGATATCGACGCTGAACTTGAGACTCTTGATCAAGCGATCGCGGCTGTACGTGAAGAGATCAGTGAGATTGCCGAGGCTTTGGCGACCCGTTTGCGTACCGAGGAACAGGCGCTATTCCAAGTCTACCTGCGCATGTTAGATGACAATGCACTGGTCAGTGAGATTCGAGAGCGAATCAAACTGGGTAACTGGGCTCAGGGTGCGCTGCGTGATGTAATTCAGTCACATGTTCGCGAGTTCTCAATGATGGAGGATGCCTACCTGCGTGAGCGTGCAGCGGACATCCGTGATCTGGGGCGTCGAGTGCTCAACTGTCTGCAAGAGGGTGCCTCGGGCAAGCAGCAGGAGTACCCCGCGAACACTATTCTCGTCGCGGATGAGCTCTCGCCAGCGATGTTTGGTCTTGTGCCGGAAGAGCAGCTCGCCGGTATGATCTCGATCAGTGGTTCAGGTACATCGCACGCCGCTATTTTAGCGCGCTCCATGGGTATCCCAACCATCATGGGTGTAGTGGATCTACCGCACACCCGCATCGAGGGACGTCACGTTATTGTTGATGGCTATTCGGGCCGTGTTTTTGTCGATCCTAAGGATGATCTGCTCTCCGCCTATGGAGATATCCTCAAAGAGGAGCTGGCGATTGCTGCGGGCTTGGATAAGCTCAAGGAGCTGCCAGCCGAAACTACCGATGGTCACAGCATGCCGCTCTGGGTCAATACCGGCCTTACGGCAGACGTGGAGCGTTCGCTTGAGCGTGGCGCTGAGGGGATCGGCCTTTATCGCACTGAAATCCCGTTTATGATTCGTGACTTCTTCCCGAGTGAGCACGAGCAGATCGAGACCTACCGTCGTCAATTGGAGTTGTTCGCTCCACGTACAGTCACCATGCGTACGCTGGATATCGGTGGTGACAAGGCGCTGCCCTACTTTCCGATTGAGGAGGAGAATCCCTTCCTAGGATGGCGTGGTATTCGCGTAACCCTCGACCATCCAGAGATCTTCCTGGTGCAAGTGCGAGCCATGATGCGAGCTTCCGAGGGGCTTAACAACCTGCGTATTATGCTGCCGATGGTAACGAGCGTGCACGAGGTTGAGGCAGCGCTGGCGCAGATTGACCAAGCTTACCGTGAACTCTGCGAAGAGGGTTTCGATATCCGCAAACCGCCAGTCGGTATCATGATTGAGGTACCTGCCGCGGTCTATCAGATTGGTCGCTTTGCCTCGCTGATCGATTTTATCTCTGTGGGCTCCAACGACCTGACTCAGTATCTGCTTGCAGTTGATCGTAACAATCCGCGAGTGGCTGGGCTTTATGCCTCTTATCATCCGTCAGTGCTGCACGCGTTGCAGCATATTGCGCAAGAGGCGCAGCGGGTCAATAAACAGGTCTCTATCTGTGGCGAGATGGCCTCCGATCCGGGCGGCGCATTGCTACTGATGGCGATGGGGTATGACGTGCTGTCAATGAACTCTAATAACCTGCCTAAGGTTAAATTGGCGATTCGCAGCATTAGTTACAAAGATTCATTAGCTCTGCTTGAACGTGTGATGCGCATGTCAGATACCGCTGAAATTCATGCCGCGCTGCGTGCCGCGCTACAGGAGAGGGGCCTGACGCAGCTGACCCGTCCCGATCTTCCCGGAGAAAAAGTGTGATCGAAGCGCTGGTTTTATACTTAGTTTTAGGTGCCGTAGCCGGTGTTGCTGCGGGTCTTTTTGGTATCGGCGGTGGTCTGTTGATCGTCCCGGTTCTAATATTTAGCTTTACTTTGCAGGGGCTGCCAGAGGCTGTGGTCACACACGCTGCAATAGCAACCTCACTGGCGACTATAGTTATTACTTCGATCTCGTCAGTACTTGCCCACAACTCGCGCGGCAGTGTGCGCTGGGATCTGTTTAAACCCTTGGCCGTTGGTATCGGTGCAGGCGCAATCATTGGGGTTCTAATCGCTGACTCACTCAGCGGTCCGAATCTGCAGCTGTTGCTGGGTATCTTTGTGCTCAGCGTGTCTGTGCAGATGGCGCTGGATCTAAAGCCCAAGCAGGGCTCAACGGCACCGCAAGCTGGAGAGTTGGGTTTTGCTGGCTCCTGTATTGGCTGTGCGTCATCGATCTTCGGTATAGGTGGCGGAACCCTAACCGTACCCTACCTAACTATTCGTCGTACCGAAATGCGCCAGGCTGTAGGCACTTCAGCTGCCTGTGGGCTGCCGATAGCGGCAGTCTCCGCGCTGGTCTACATCTGGGTCGGCCAGGATGCGCAGGGCATGCCAGAGTATAGTCTGGGCTACATCTACCTCCCAGCATTTGCCGGCATAGCAGTGGCCAGCTCACAATTTGCTAAGGTGGGTGCCAAGTTAGCGCATACCTTGCCGCAGAAACGTTTGAAGCAAGTGTTCGCGCTCTTCCTCTTTATTGTCGGTGTGCGTTTTCTTGTGCTGAACCTGATGGGTGGTTAGGGCGTGATCTGGCACCATGAAGTTGATCCTATTGCGCTGGCAATCGGCCCCTTACAGATTCACTGGTACGGCATTATGTACTTGATCGCTTTCGGCTCGGCTTGGTTTTTAGGTGGTTACCGGGCGAGTCAGCCAGGTTCAGGTTGGAGCGAGCAGCAGCTCTCTGACCTGATTTTTTATGGTGCCATGGGAGTCATTCTCGGTGGCCGCATGGGCTATGTTCTCTTCTACCACTTTGACTACTTCCTGACGGACCCGCTGTGGCTCTTTGCGATCTGGGAGGGTGGGATGTCCTTCCATGGCGGTTTGCTGGGCGTTATCGCGGTGATCGCCTGGTTTGCTCGCAAACAGCAAAAGTCACTGTTTGAGATTGGTGACTTCGTCGCGCCGCTCGTGCCGCTGGGTCTCGCCGCTGGGCGTATGGGTAATTTTATCGGTGGTGAGCTCTGGGGCCGTGCGACCGATCAGAGTTGGGGGGTTATCTTCCCGCGCGCAGCCGATCAGTTGGCGCGTCATCCATCGCAGCTCTATGAAGCTTTGCTCGAGGGTGTGCTGCTATTCGCAATCGTTTGGTTCTACTCGGGTAAAGCGCGTAAACCGGGTGCCGTTGCCGGTCTGTTCCTCCTAGGCTACGGTTTGGCGCGTAGCTTTGTTGAGTTCTTCCGTGAGCCAGATGCGCATCTTGGTTTGATAGGTTTCGAGCTGCTGTCGATGGGGCAGTTGCTGTCATTACCAATGATCATAGGTGGCTTCTTCCTTCTGCTGCGCAGGGCTTCAAATAGCTGATGCAGTGGAGTCTGAATCGCTAAGCTGTTAGCCTCCTTGCTATAAAATAAGTTAAGAGAAGATGTTTGAATGAGACAGTATCTCGATCTCTGTCAGCGCATTGTTGACGAAGGTGTTTGGGTTGATAACGAGCGCACCGGCAAACGCTGCTTAACCGTCATTAATGCCGACCTGACGTACAATGTGGGAGCCGGAAAGTTTCCGTTGGTGACCACGCGCAAGAGCTTTTATAAGGCGGCGATTGCGGAGATGATTGGCTATCTGCGCGGTTACGATAGCGCCGCAGATTTCCGTGCTCTGGGTACCAAGACCTGGGATGCAAATGCTAACGATAACGTCGACTGGTTGTCCAACCCACACCGAAAAGGCGATGATGACTGTGGCTTTATTTACGGCAAGGTCGCGCGCAACTTTCCCAAACCTGATGGCGGTTCAATAGACTTATTGCGCAAGATTATCGACGACCTCAAGGCGGGCCGCGATGACCGTGGCGAGATTCTAACCTTCTATCACCCCGGTGCATTCCACATGGGGTGCTTGCGTCCGTGTATGTACTCGCACCACTTCTCGCTACTGGGCGGCAAGCTCTATCTGAACTCAACGCAACGCAGCTGTGATGTACCCTTGGGTCTGAATTTCAATATGGTGCAGGTCTATTTTCTGCTCGCGATTGTCGCGCAGATTACCGGGCATGAACCTGGTATGGCGTATCACAAGATCGTCAACGCGCATATCTATGAGGATCAGCTGGAGTTGATGCGTGATGTGCAGCTAAAGCGCGAGCCGCTGACGCCGCCGACGTTGAAAGTTAATCCTGATATTCGTTCGCTAGAAGATCTCGAGACTTGGGTCAGTATGGATGACTTTGAGATCGAGGGTTACGAGTATCACCCTGCTATCCAATACCCATTCTCGGTTTAAGGAGTCCACATGCGTTTGGCACTGATTGTTGCGCAAGGAAAGAATCGTGTAATCGGTAACGAGAATCGGCTCCCTTGGTATTTGCCGGAGGATCTGCGTTACTTCAAACAGGTGACTTTGGGTAAGCCTATTATTATGGGCCGCAAGACCTACGAGTCGATCGGTAAACCTCTGCCGGGGCGTACGAACATTGTAATCACTCGTGATCCAAACTGGAGCGCAGAGGGAGTCAAGCTTGCCAAGTCATTGGACGAGGCGATCGAATTGGGTGAAGCGCAGGCGCTGATTGATGGTGTAGAGGAGGCCGTTGTGATCGGCGGAGCTCAGATCTATGAGCAGTCGCTATCGCGTGTTGATCGCCTCTACATGACCGAGGTCGACGCTGAGCCTGAGGGCGATGCCTGGTTTCCTGAAGTTGATTACACCCAGTGGCGTGAGTTGGGGCGCGAGTCATACCCTGCTGGCGACCAGCCCAACCGTTACCCTTACGCATTTGTAGTCTACGATCGAGCGGACGCCTAAGTGTGAACCTGCAACTGCTGCGCCTTCTAGCGGATGGAGCCTTTCACAGTGGCGCCCAACTATGTAACCAGTTGGGTGTTAGTCGCACCACCGTCTGGAATCAAGTGCGCGAAATGCAGGCCTACGGCGTTGAGATCAACTCTGTGCGCGGGCGTGGCTACCACATTACAGGGGGTATGGACCTTCTTGATGAGGAGCACCTTAGAGCTCAACTAGAGGGTTTGGGGGTGCTTGACCAGTTGGATCTTTTGGATCTTTGTGTCATGAGTGAATCCACTAACCTCAGTGCCCAACGTGCCAGTTCGACAGGACATCAGCGGTCGCTTTTTGTGGCTGAATACCAGAGCGGTGGTCGAGGTCGTCGAGGCCGTGCATGGGCTAGTCCATTGGGTGCAAATCTTTACTTCTCACTTAGCTGGCCTTTCAGCGGCGGTGTCGCCTCGCTTGAAGGGTTGAGTCTTGCCGTAGGTGTTGCGCTCAAGCGAGCGCTCTCTGCTTTGCATGTAGAGGGTGTCGAGCTGAAGTGGCCAAATGACCTGTTGTTGGATAGCCGTAAACTAGGTGGTGTGTTGATAGAGGTGGGTGGAGATCTATCAGGTGACTGTAGCGCTGTCATTGGCATTGGATTGAATGTTGCGATGCCAGACACAGCTCAGCAGCAGATCGATCAGCCCTGGGCAGACCTTAAGGGGCGTCTGCCCAAGGATTTGACTCGCACTGACCTGTTGGCGGTTGTGTCAAAATACCTTATTGAGATGCTGCAACAATTTAGTGAATTAGGTTTTGCTGGGCTGCAACAAGAGTGGCAAACGGCGCACGCTTATCAGAATAGACCGGTAAAGTTGATCTTGGGTAACTCCCGAATTGATGGTCTCTGTCTGGGTGTAGACCACACGGGAGCCTTGCGTCTGAAAACAGATGAAGGCGAGCAGCTGTTTCAGGGTGGCGAAATCAGTATGCGGGCCAACTGATGCGCTTAGAGTTTGATTTGGGTAATACCTTCCTCAAGTGGCGCTTGATGAATCCGTTGAGGGTTTCCGGTGGGCAGTTACTGCTGGCTGAACTTGATGCCTGGTTGGCACAGCAGTACCAAGCGATAAATGAGATCTGGATTAGCTCGGTCGCCAGCGATTCGTTGAATCATCAGCTAGCGGACCGCCTGCAACTTCATTTTGGGGTAACGCCCGAATTTGCCCGCGTCACTAAGGAGGCGGCGGGTGTCGTTAATGCCTATGCCGATCCAGAGCGTATGGGCGTAGATCGCTGGCTAGTGATGTTGGCGGCCTGGGATAAATTAGGCTGTGCCTCTGTGATTGTGGATGCCGGTAGCGCAATCAATATCGAACGGATCTCGGCAGATGGCCACTACCTAGGTGGCACCATACTGGCGGGTTATCAGATGCAGCAGCGCACGCTTCTCGGCCAGACCGCTCGCGTACGCTTTGATTTAAGTACCGGCGATGCGCTACAAGGTGGTGTGGATACAGCCGGTTGTGTTGCTTCAGGAGCTGAGCTGGTGCTGCGCGGAGTGGCGCTGCAGTTAGCGGATATGCTGACTGAGTTGGCAGATGCGGCTGGGCGTTCTAAGCTGGTGATAACGGGAGGAGATGCGCAACATCTGCAGGCCTATCTGCCGCAGGGGTTAGAGTATCAACACCTACCTGAGCTTGTTATGGATGGACTCGGTCTAGCGAAGAGGGAACCTATTTAATGCTGCGTTGGGTATTTCTACTCATTCTATTAGCAAATTCTCTGCTGTTCTTCTGGTATGCCCAGAAGTACCACTTTACCGAGTCCGAGTCGCAACCCGACTTTAAACCTAAGGTGTTGCGCTTGCCATCTGAGTTGCAGCCAGGGGAAACCTTGGAAGCTCGGCCGCGCGAATGTGGTGTTTTTCTGCCGCTGACAAATGAGTTTGAAGCGAGTCGTCTGGCAGAGTTGCTGGCTGAGCGGGGTTTTGCCTCAGAGTATAAAGCGATGCCGCCGATTGAGGATGGAGTACGGGTGGAGTACCCGCTGCCGGCCGATGCCGACGCTCGTATTAAGGTGCTTGATGAGTTAGCTCGTGCTGGCTGGGTACCCGAGACGCGCGATGGCGCATTGGTGTTGGGGAACTATGCTGATGAGGCCCTGGCGCAGCAGATGTTGGCAGGCCTCCCAGAACAGTTTACAGAGAAGGCGCGGATTAAATCTGTGCTGCGTGCATCCGGTGATTTTGAGGTGCGTACTTCCTACCTAATTGGTTACGAAATAAGCAGTGAAATCAAGCAGCTAATTACCGATAGCTGGCCCGGTGTAAAATTTGAAAAAAATCTCTGTGAAGGGGTTGCAAGGCCTAGGGTCGATCAGTAAGATACGCCCCACTTCGTTGCTGAGCCGGTATAGCTCAGTTGGTAGAGCAACTGACTTGTAATCAGTAGGTCCCGAGTTCGACTCTTGGTGCCGGCACCATTCAGCGATGAGGTTGTGGTGGGATTCCCGAGTGGCCAAAGGGATCGGATTGTAAATCCGACGCGAAAGCTTCGATGGTTCGAATCCATCTCCCACCACCATCCTGATCAGCTGCTTTCGGCGGGTATGGTATAGTGGCTATTACCTCAGCCTTCCAAGCTGAAGAGGCGGGTTCGATTCCCGCTACCCGCTCCAGCTAAGACTCTTTTCGTAGAGTGCAATCAGCCAGAGCAAAGTAAGCAAGATTCGCTCATGTAGCTCAGGGGTAGAGCACACCCTTGGTAAGGGTGAGGTCGGCGGTTCAAATCCGCCCATGAGCTCCAGTTTTTAGAAGGGTAGATGTAGCAATATATCTGCCTTTTTTCGTTTTTGACCGAGGATATTAATCGTGGCAAAGCAACAATTTGAACGTAATAAACCACACGTTAACGTAGGTACAATCGGCCACGTTGACCACGGTAAAACAACTTTGACAGCAGCGCTGACTCGCGTATGTGCAGAAGTATACGGCGGTGAAGCCGTAGCATTTGACGGTATCGATAAGGCTCCAGAAGAGCGTGAGCGCGGTATCACAATCAACACTTCTCACGTTGAGTACGAGTCACCAACTCGTCACTACGCACACGTAGACTGCCCAGGACACGCTGACTACGTTAAGAACATGATCACCGGTGCTGCACAGATGGACGGCGCTATCCTGGTATGTTCTGCAGCTGACGGCCCAATGCCACAGACACGTGAGCACATCCTGCTGTCTCGTCAGGTTGGTGTACCGTACATCGTTGTATTCCTGAACAAAGCTGACATGGTAGACGACGAAGAGCTGCTTGAGCTGGTTGAGATGGAAGTTCGCGAGCTTCTGGATACTTACGACTTCCCAGGTGATGACACTCCTATCGTCACCGGTTCTGCGCTGATGGCCCTGAATGGTGAAGATGCCAACGAAATGGGTACGACTGCCGTTAAGAAGCTGGTTGAGACTCTGGATGCTTACATCCCTGAGCCACAGCGTCTGGTCGACCTGCCGTTCCTGATGCCAATCGAGGACGTATTCTCGATCTCAGGTCGTGGTACTGTAGTAACAGGTCGTGTAGAGCGCGGTATCATCAACGTAGGTGACGAGATCGAGATCGTTGGTATCAAAGATACGACCAAAACGATTTGTACAGGTGTTGAGATGTTCCGTAAGCTGCTTGACCAGGGTCGTGCAGGTGAGAACGTTGGTGCACTGCTGCGTGGTACTAAGCGTGACGAAGTTGAGCGTGGTCAGGTTCTGTGTAAGCCGGGTTCAATCAAGCCTCACACTCGTTTCGAAGGTGAAGTATACGTACTGAGCAAAGAAGAGGGTGGTCGTCACACTCCATTCTTTAAAGGCTACCGTCCACAGTTCTACTTCCGTACAACTGACATCACTGGTGCTGTAGAGCTGCCAGAAGGTGTAGAAATGGTAATGCCAGGCGATAACATCAAGATGGATGTTACGCTGATCAACCCAATCGCAATGGAAGATGGTCTGCGCTTCGCGATCCGTGAAGGTGGCCGTACCGTTGGTGCAGGTGTTGTATCTAAGATCATCGAGTAATCGATAATCTTAAAAAGTAGGAGGGATGTGCGCGCAGCGTACTTCCCGACCAAAGAAGCCCGCCTTGTACGGGCTTCTTTGTTTAATGGGGTCAGCCCCCTATTTTCACTGTTATTTTGGCTAAATTGGTTTGGCCTAAATGAGCTGAAAACTGGATCAGTCCCCCCCCATTTTATTCCGGATCACACCCAAATATTCTAAACTCGTCCTGACCTTGCCTAGAAGCGACATATTCACCGACCAACTAACAGCTAACTAGAAACTGCCGGTGGGTTGATATACTCTCAGGGCGGTATGCAGTCAGCTGCGAAGAGTGTCTGACTGGGACGACAATAACAAGAAAGGGAATAACGATGAAAAAATTCAAACTCACAGGTGTTGCTCTCGCAATTAGTCTCTCTTCAGGTGCAGCGTTTGCAGACTGTGGCAAGGTAAGTATTGGTGCAATGGGCTGGGCTTCAGGTGAAGCATTGGCTTCGCTGGCTAGCTTCGTTCTCGATCAGGGCTACGGTTGCGAGACCACTGTTGTTCCGACCGATACGGTTCCTGCCGTGACTTCGCTGGCCGAAAACGGTGAGCCTGATCTTGTCATAGAACTTTGGCAGAATTCAGTGCCAGCTTACGCTGAGCTTGTGGCCGAAGGTAAGGCGATGACCGCGAGTAACGTTTTTGCAGCGGGCGGCGAAGAGGGTTGGTGGATACCGCAGTACCTTGCTGACGAGCACCCTGAGCTGTTAACCCTTGATGGCATTCTGGCAAATCCAGAATTGGTGGGCGCTCGTTTCCATAACTGCCCAGTGGGTTGGGGTTGCCGTATCGTTAATGACAACCTGGCAAACTTCCATGACATGAGAGGTAAAGGCGTCGAGGTATTCGATCACGGTTCTGGTGCTAACCTAGCTGCTTCTATTGCAGCAGCTTTCGAAGAGAAAGCCCCCTGGTTTGGTTACTACTGGGGACCTACAGCTATCCTCGGCAAGTATCCGATGGCTCGAGTGGATCTGGGTGGTGTTGATGCTGATCAGCACAAACTTAATCAGGTACAGGATCAGGACCCTGCCAAAGTTGGTGTGTCTGACTTCCCAAGTGCACCTGTGCTAAACGTCGTGACAACCTCACTAGCTGAGCGTGAGCCAGAGGTTGCAGAGTTCGCTAAGAACTTCTCTATTCCGAATGACGTTTTGAGCCAGATGTTGGCTTGGGCGGAAGAGAACAATGCCTCAGCTGATGAAGCAGCCGCGTGGGTGCTGACTCAGCAGACAGATCTGGTTATGGGCATGGTGAGTGATGATGCGCGTTCCAATCTGAGTAAATTGATGTAACCGCTATAACCCCTCAAAGTCGCGCCCTGCGGGGCGCGCATATAACAAAATAACAACATAGGATCTCGGATGAGTAGTTACTCCGGTCTCTTCGACCTGCTTGGAATGCGCGAGTGGTGTGATGAAGACAAAAAGCCCTCTCTTATGTCCCTTGGAAAGCTCAAGGGTGGCGAAGCCAACTGGTATGACGTTAAATTTCCCTCCTTAGACAATCTCCATGAAGCTTGCGCAAAAGTTCCTCAGACACGCGATTTTACAGCAGGTATCGAGGATGGCTTCCTAGCTATTCGTCCGGTATTGCGGACGGTACTCGACCCTCTGACTCAACCTTTGAGCTGGGCGCTGGATGGCGCGCTCTGGTTATTTACTTCTGCCCCTTGGTGGTTGCTTGTACCAGTGTTATTTGGACTCTGTGTTTTCGTTACGAAGAGCTGGAAAATTGGCGCTCTCGTACTCTCGTTTTTGGCAACTTTCTTGTTCATTGATCACTACGATCATGCGATGCAGACCCTAGCGATCATCTTTGTCTGTACGCTTATCTGTGTGGTTGTTGGTGTCCCTCTGGGGATCGCGATGTCGAAAAGTGACAGGCTACAGCGAGCCATAACCCCAATACTCGATATGTTGCAAACGCTGCCGACTTTCGTTTATCTGATTCCGCTCATCTTTCTGTTCAAAATTACTGAACCCAAGCTCTACGGCTTGGCGATTATTCTTTACGCGATCGTTCCTGTCGTACGCCTGACTAACTTGGGTATACGCCTGGTTGATCCGGATGTTATTGAAGCAGCCGAAGCGTACGGATTGAACAAGCGTAAGAAGCTCTGGGGCGTTGAGATACCACTGGCACTGCCAACAATCATGGCGGGTATTAACCAGACAATCATGATGTCTCTAGCGATGGTAGTAATTGCATCGCTGGTATCGGCGCCTGGTTTGGGAACGCTTGTACTTGATGGCATTAACAACCTGCGTTTGGGTGTAGGTTTCGTTGCAGGGTTTGCGATTGTATTGCTGGCGATTCTTCTGGATCGCGTTTCTAAGGCAGCGTTGGATCGTGTCAACGCTACGCAGTCGAATCACTAGGGGCTGGGCATGAGTAAGAAGGTAAAAGTATCAGTCCAAGGGCTCTACAAGATTTTCGGTGATGATGGGGCATCCAAGGTTGAGCTGGTTAAAAACGGCATGACCAAGTCAGAACTGCTGGATCAGCACGGACATGTTCTTGGGCTGCAGGATATTAATGTTGACATGAAAGAGGGAGAGATCACGGTCATCATGGGGCTTTCGGGCTCTGGTAAATCGACACTGATTCGACACCTCAACCGGTTGATAGAGCCGACCGCCGGAAAGATCTTGCTTGATGGCGAAGATATACTCTCTTTGCAGGGCGATAATCTCCTTGAGATGCGCCGTACCCGTATGTCGATGGTCTTCCAGAAGTTTGCGCTTTTCCCTCATCGTACGGTTGCTGAGAACGCTGCTCTGGCACTTGAAGTAGGTGGTGCGAGTAAGCAGGAGCAGCGTGCGGAGGCAGAGAAGTGGTTGGCACGCTTGGGTCTCAAAGGCTTCGAGGATAGCTATCCAAATCAGCTCAGTGGCGGTATGCAGCAGCGGGTGGGTATTGCTCGCGCACTCTGTGCACACTCTGAAGTCATGCTGTTGGATGAGGCGTTCTCTGCACTCGACCCAATCATTCGCTCACAGATGCAGGACCTGCTGTTGGAATTGCAGAAAGAGCTGCATAAAACGATTATTTTCATCACACACGATTTGGATGAGGCGCTGAAGCTTGCTGATCACCTTGTCATTCTCAAAGATGGCTATGTGATACAGCAGGGTGAGCCGCAGCATATCATCCTCAATCCGAGCGATGTCTACATAGAGCGCTTCGTTAGCGACATTAACCGCGCGCGTGTGCTGCGTACTCGCTCAATTATGAAGCCGCTTGGAGGGCAAGATCTCTCTGTTGCACTACCGGTGTTGGCTGATGACAACCTGGAATCGGTCATAGAGATGGTTCACGGAGACACCTCTAAGAGCTTTGTCGTCGAGGAGAATGGTGAGCAACTCGGTTACTTCGATATGCACGATATCGTCGCCGCAATGGTGCCGCAGCGTGCGAAGGAGGAGTGGGTCGGCTAAGACTTACTCGTTGCAGCAAACCTGTGGGCGTACTCCTTTGGGACTACGCCCATTTTTTTTCTGATAGGGGGATAGAATCCCCATCCATAGGCTGAAATACACTCCGCTAGCGCGACTTTAAAAGGTGAGATTTCTTCATCTTTTTGTTGCAAAAAGATCACTGGATGTGATGGATGTTGAGGCGTAATCTGCGCCGCGTCGACCTCATAAGGGCCGCAATCAAGTGAAGTTTTTGATTGTTTTTAGGGAGTCCTAAGCATGTACCAGAGTGAATCTTTCCTGAAGGAAAAAGAGCGTATTTCGAAATCTCGTGCTGCACATCTACGTCTGATGGCTTCTGGCGTAGGCGGTGCAATTACCCCTTGGTTTGGTCACGGCTCTAAAGCGTCTACCAATACAGCTAAAAAGGGCTAACTTCCCCTCTGATCTCCGGAGCCCGAGCCCGCGTTACTGCAGGCTTGGGCTTTTTATTTGTAGCTTGTACCAGCAATTAGCTCCACGGGAAGGGGCTGTTTGAGGTAGGGTGCAGGGCACCTTCGGCATATCGGCTAAATCTGAACGGTAGTAACAGATCAGATCGAGTACCGCTTACCAACTCCTCCGCTACCAGTTTACCGACACCAATCATCTTGTAGCCATGATTTGAATCGGCTAAGAACGTGCAGTTATCACAGAATCGATCGAAAACCGGAAAACTATCGGGTGTAAAGGCGCCAATTCCGCCGCTAGGCTCCTTCTTAAATTTAGGTAACATGCCTTCGAAACGTTTTTGACAGTGGGCCAACGCGCTTACCCACATATGCGCGAAATCCTCACCAACAATGAACTCAGGGCTCTTCGGTCCATACGGATCTACTGATACCTGGTCGGCATCACGCTGCACTGGAAATGGCGCTGCGCCGCCTTGGATACCATCGAAGTTCAGATCAGGCTTATAGTAGATCCCCCACATCTTGTCGGTTATCAGCGAGCCATCCCTGGTGCTGTAGAGTGGCGCATCACTGTCCACGTGCAGCACTGGCGGCGCTCCACCATCATTGGTTTTTTGCAAGCCAGGGTCTATGCCCAGAGTGCCCTCTTGCAGCGACCAGTAGAGCCACATATTAACGTCGTTATGATCGACGCCCTGCTTGTCCTTAACGGTAATCGTTTTAGGCAACTCCAACATGTCCCAGAACTGTTTGGCCCAAGGCCCCGGGCAGATAATCAGTTGCTCACAATTGATTCGTCCCTGGTTAGTTTCGACACTGCTAATTGCGCCACTGGTGTCTTTATTGATAGAGGCTACCTCTACACCTGCGGCGAACTGAACACCCAAGCTCTTGGCCATATTTGCCAATCCAAGCATAGCAGCGCGGTTATTGGCATAACCGCCGCGCTTCTCGTGCAGAACGCTAGTGATCCCTTGCGCTTGCCAGTCGTCGAAAAGTCCCAGCATGTAGCGTCGGCTCTCCTCTTCACCCTCAATAAAGAGCGACTCGTAACCGATATCCCGTTGCTGAGCGGCAATGCTAGCAACATCGTGATGCATAGATTCCGGGCTGATCTGCATGTAGCCAACGCTATGGTAACTGAGCGTCTTTGCATGCTCTTCCCATATATCAACGCTGTGTGCCATTAGCTTGCGCATGGCTGGTTGAAAATAGTTGTTGCGCACTACACCGCAGGCGATACCTGATGCTCCAGCAGCGATATCCTGTTTGTCGATTACAAGAATCTTAGAAGGGTCTTCGCCTTTGGCTTTAAGGCTGGCGCCCAAATGGTAGGCTGTGCTTAGGCCGTGGACACCAGCGCCAACGATGAGATATTTAGCTGAATCGGGGATACTCATAGAAAGAAGTTCCATTTGTAGTTGTTCTCATCGAACGATGCTCTTTTATTGTGAAAATGATTTGCCTAATTTCGACAATTAATTGCGTTTTTGAGCAAGTGTTTCGGGTAGAGTCTGAATTATCCTAAGACAAATATAATAAGAAGGTCTCAAATGGACTATTCGATTTTTCGCGTCATTAAAGAGGCGTTAAATAATCACAAAGGCTGGGGCCCTGCCTGGAGAAATCCTACCCCTAAACCGCATTACGATATCGTTATTGTTGGAGGCGGTGGTCACGGTTTGGCTACTGCCTTTTATCTGGCAAGTCGTTACGGTGTACGCAACATTGCGGTGCTGGAAAAAGGTTGGCTGGGTGGTGGCAATGTCGGGCGCAACACTACGATTGTGCGATCCAACTACATGTTGCCTGGCAACGAGCCCTTCTACGAACTGTCGATGAAGTTATGGGAGGGGCTAGAGCAGGAACTCAACTATAACGCCATGGTATCCCAGCGTGGAGTGCTCAATTTATGTCACTCTGATGCTCAGCGAGACGCTTTCCGCAGGCGCGGCAACGCCATGTTGTTGCAGGGTGCTGATGCCGAGTTGCTAGATGCCGAGGATGTCAGAAAACTCTACCCTTATCTCAATTTCGATGATGCACGGTTTCCGATACTTGGCGGGCTGTTGCAGCGCCGTGGCGGTACCGTGCGCCACGATGCGGTAGCCTGGGGCTATGCACGAGCGGCCGATCAACTTGGTGTCGATATTATTCAGAACTGTGAAGTTCTCGATTTCCGCATTGAAAATGGTCAAGTGTCCGGCCTTGAAACCTCTCGGGGTTTCATTGGCGCTAATAAAGTCGGCACCGCGGTAGCGGGCTCCTCCAGTCGACTGCTCTCTAAAGCGGGTATTCGGCTGCCGATCGAGTCTCACGTGCTGCAGGCGTTTGTTTCGGAGGGGCTTAAACCGGTCATTCCTGGCGTAATTACTTTTGGGGCGGGGCACTTCTACCTAAGTCAGTCGGACAAAGGCGGTCTGGTCTTTGGGGGGGATATCGACGGATATAATACCTATGCTCAGCGCGGCAATATGCCTGTCGTTGAAGATGTCTGCGAGGGTGCCATGGGGCTGATGCCAATGCTCGGTCGCGCCCGCATGCTTCGTGGTTGGGGGGGCATCATGGATATGAGTATGGACGGCTCTCCTTTTATCGACCGGACCGATATTAAAGGCCTCTTCTTCAATGGTGGATGGTGTTACGGCGGCTTCAAAGCGACACCTGCATCGGGTCTATGTTTTGCACATCTGCTGGCCACTGGTACTTCGCATGAAGTGGCGGCGCAGATGCGACTCGACCGTTTTGCGCGGGGCGCCATGATTGATGAGAAAGGTCAGGGCGCTCAGCCCAACTTGCACTAGAGGTCTACATGCTGATTAACCATCCACTCTTAGGCCCTCGCGACGCTCAAGAGTTTGTTTATAAAGGGGATGCGAGTTTGTTACGCAGGCCCGATTCGAACGCTGAAGATGCGCTTGAGCGCTTTACTGACTATGCCTACCTAAGAGATAACCCAGCGGGCGAGCACCGCGAACTCTGGTATCACGAACAGGGTGATCGCTCCTGGTTAGTGGTAACTCGCAACACGCTGACGCATGAGGTACTGGACGTGCAACTCGCGAGTGAGGTGGGTCGATGAGTCGTCGAATCTCGAACGGACGAATTGGAGCTAACACGGTTCGATTCAGCTTTGACGGTGTTCAGTATGAGGGGCGAGAGGGCGATAGCCTGGCCTCTGCCCTGCTGGCAAATGATAGGCTGCTCATCGGGCGCTCTTTCAAGTACCACCGCCCGCGCGGTGTGCTCTGTTTGGGGAGTGAAGAACCGAACGCGCTGGTAACTATCGGTACGGGTGGTTCGCAGACGCCGAATACGCGAGCAACAGTTCAGGAGCTCTACGATGGCTTAAGTGCTGTCAGCCAGAACCGTTTTCCTTCTCTCAAATTCGATCTGCTATCCGTCAATGATCGACTTAGCCGTTTTCTGACCGCTGGCTTCTATTACAAGACCTTTATGTGGCCCCGGTCATTCTGGGAGTCCGTGTATGAGCCGATGATTCGTCGTGCGGCCGGTTTGGGGCGTCTAAGTGAGGTTGAGGACGAGGCTCAGTATGATAAGGGGTTTCTGCACTGTGATACCTTGGTAATTGGTGGGGGGGTAGCCGGTATTGAAGCTGCTCTCGGGGCCGCAGCAAAGGGTGATCAGGTTATTCTGTGCGAGGAGTTCTCGCGTCTTGGAGGCGCTGCGTTATTTGAGTCTGCGCCCTTAGGGCCAATCGATGGTTTGTTGGCGCAGTTAGCTAAGCATGAGAATGTGCGTGTGATGACGCGTACCACAGTGCAGGGCGCCTATGATCATGGGGTCTACTCAGCGGTTACACTCAATACCGATCATCTATCGCAACCATCTGCGAAAGCGCCGCGCCAAACGTTATGGCGCATCTACTCCAACCGAGCTGTGCTGGCGACGGGTGCGCATGAACGGATGATCGCCTTTGATAACAATGACCGGCCCGGGGTGATGCTGTGCAGCGCTGTGCGCGGATATCTTAACTATTACGGTGTACTTGCCGGTGATAGTTGCGTGGTCTTTGGTTGCCATGATGATGCGCGCAAGACCGTTGTTGATCTGCAAGCGGCAGGAGCGAAGGTTGTCTGGGTCGATACACGTGCGTCGCATCAAGCGGTGGAGGGTGTTGAGTCGTTTACCAGTGCCAGGGTGGTCAATACCCGTGGCCGGCATAGGGTTACTGCAGTTGAGATTGAGCAACAGGGGCGCCGTTTCTGGATAAAGTGTGAGGCTTTGGCAGTTTCCGGTGGGTGGAATCCACGTATTCAACTGACCTGTCATCAGGGTGGTCGGCCTGTCTGGTCTGCGGCGATAGGTGGTTTTGTCCCTGGAGATAAATTACCGCCCGGAATGCGTGTTGTTGGTGCCGCGGCTGGTGAATTGCTCGAGGAGAATTGGGAGCCAGCCTGGGATCTGTCGGTCAACGGAGCTGCTTTCGTCGATCCGCAAAATGATGTCACGGTCAAAGATATTAAACTCGCTCATCAAGAGGGTTACGTTAGTGTTGAACATCTCAAACGCTACACAACACTCGGTATGGCGACAGATCAAGGGAAGAACGCAAACGCCCTAGGGATAGGGGTGCTCAGTCAGCACTCTGGTGAATTAATAGAAGCGGTTGGAACAACGCTCTTCAGGCCTCCCTACACGCCGGTAGCTATAGGTGCACTTGCCGGTCGTTCTCGCGGTAAAGAGTTTAAGCCGACACGGCTGACGCCGTCCCATGAGTTCGCCACTCGTCGCGGAGCAGCATTTGTGACCGTTGGTAACTGGCTTAGAGCCTCCTATTTTCCGGTAGCTGGAGAGACTCATTGGCGTGAGTCAGTTGATCGCGAAGCCTTGGCAGTGCGCCAGGCTGTGGGTGTGTGTGATGTGACAACACTCGGAAAAATCGATGTTCAGGGACGCGACGCGGCTGAATTTCTAAATCGTGTCTACGCCAACGGTTTCTTGAAACTACCGGTGGGTAAGACGCGCTACGGCTTGATGCTGCGTGAAGATGGTATTGTTTTTGACGATGGTACCGCAGCGCGTCTGGCAGAGAATCACTTTGTCGTAACCACAACCACTGCAAATGCGGTATCGGTCTATCGGCATATGGAGTTTGTGCATCAGTGTCTGGCGCCTGAGCTGGATGTCCATCTGATCTCGACAACGGAGGCTTGGGCTCAATTTGCAGTTGCGGGGCCGAAGTCGCGGGAGTTGGTACAGCGTGTGGTTGATATGGATATCAGCAATGAGGCGTTCGGATTTATGGCGTGCGCTGAAACCAAGCTAATCGATGGCACCCCAGCACGTCTTTTCCGCATCTCATTTTCAGGTGAGTTAGCCTACGAGTTAGCAGTGCCGACCCGCTTTGGTAACAGTCTGATGGAAACGCTATTGGATGTTGGTGCTGATCTCGGAGCGGTTCCTTATGGCACAGAAGCGCTGGGCGTTCTGCGTATCGAGAAGGGACATGCTGCAGGTAACGAGCTTGATGGCCGCACAACTGCGCTCAATCTCGGGCTGGGGCAAATGGTAGCGCAGACTAAAGATAGTATTGGCCGAGTACTGGCGAATCGCACAGAACTTGCCCAAAGTAGTGTGCGTTTGGTGGGTTTCCGTTCGGAGCAACAGATCCTTACAGGGAGCTGGTTGATTCCAATCGGTGCCTCTGCAGAACAGGCTAATACCTTAGGTTGGGTGTCGAGTGCCTGTTACTCACCCAACTTGGGCTGCTACATTGCAATTGGCTTTATTCGTGATGCGCATGAGTATATGGATACCCAGATGCGAGCCGTGAGTCTTTTAGATGCTAAGGATGTCAGGGTTAGTGTAGTTTCGCCCCATTTTGTCGATCCTGAGGGGGAGCGCCTACGTGTTTAAGTTAACTGAAGCGCCGGCATTGAGTGCAGGGCTGTATCAGGCTCCAGAGCTGAATATTGAGCTGCTGAGTAATACGCCCCGGCTCTCGCTTGCACCCCTGAAAGGTGAAACTGAGAAGGTAAAAGCGGCACTGCAGCAACTTGGTATCACTCTGCCCTCACCCACAGAGGCTGTGTTGAGTCCGTGCATGGTATTACCGCTAGGGCAGGGTCAATGGCTGCTGCAAGGTGCTGTGCCCAATCTGGGTGCACTTGATGGGCTAGTGGCCTTAACAGATCAGAGCGATGCCTGGTGTGGCTTTGTTCTGCAAGGCGCGAAAGTGCCTCTGCTGCTTGAGCGGCTAGTCGCCAACGCCCCTTTGACTTACTTTCACGGCAAGGCAGTGCGAACGCAGATTGAGCATATAGGTTGTTGGGTGGTAGGTTTAACTGATAATCGTTGGCAAATTTTAGGCCCCCGATCTTCGGCTCAGTCGCTTTTTGATGCCCTGAAACATGCCGCTGATGCAGTGGGCGCGCTAGCTGATTAATTGAACTAATAAATATAAAAATAAATAGGAGAACGGGTATGAACATACCGCTTATCGATCTCGATAGAGTGCAGGGTGGTATTGAGCACGCCCGTGGACTACCTAATCACTTCTACACTACGGCAGAGGGCTACGCGCAGGAGCGCGATGCGGTCTTTGGTGCGTCTTGGGCCGGTATTGCCTTTGCCTCTGATCTGCCCGACAAGGGGTCGATCTACCCGGTACAGCTAGCGGGTATGCCTCTGCTCGCGGTACGTGATCGAGACGGCGTTGTTCGGGTTTTCCATAATGTCTGTTCGCATCGCGGAGTTGCTTTGGCTGAGCAAGCCACCACGCTGATGGGTATGCTCTGTTGTCCCTACCACTCATGGACCTATGACCTCACAGGAAAGCTTGTTGCAACGCCGCATGTTGGTGGTATCAACAAACACCAGGTTGACGGGCTTGCCTGCGAGGAGCATGGCTTAAAAGAGGTCAAAAGCCATATATGGATGGGCATTATCTTCGTCGACCTCAATGGCAACGCTGGTCCGTTTGAGCAGCGTATCGGCGGCTTACTTGAACGCTGGTCGGAGTTCCATCCCGCCGGTGACTATGAAGCATTGGAGGCCGATGCACAGGCGGGTAATTGGGAGCAGGAACTTGCGTGTAACTGGAAGCTAGCGGTCGAAAATTACTGTGAAGCTTACCACCTGCCTTGGATTCATCCCGGACTGAACAGCTACTCAAAACTTGACGATCACTACAACATTGTTGAGCAGAGCTATTCGGGTCAAGGAAGTACTGCTTACCGTCTCTCTGAGTTTGAGGGCTACCAACTACCTAAGATTCCCGACTGGCCGGCAGAGCGCATAGAGAACGCAGAGTATGTCAGCCTCTATCCGAATGTGTTACTCGGACTGCAGGCGGATCATGCCTTTGCAATGCTGTTACTGCCGATGGGGCCAGAACGCACCCGGGAGCGTCTACGTCTCTTCTATATGCCCGGAGTTGTATCAGATAGCAGCACTGCGCCAGCGCGCGCTTCCGTACTTAAAGCCTGGCAAGAGGTTTTTCAGGAAGATATTGGTGTAGTGGAGGCGATGCAGCGTGGCCGACACTCTCCGGGATTTGATGGCGGAAAGTTCTCGCCAGCGATGGATCCACCAACCCACGCCTTTCATCGTTGGGTAGCGGCAGCACTGGAGACCAAGGGTGTATAAAAATTACTGGGGTGGCGTCTGGTACGACGGCGGAGCGGGTAGCGTCGATGTTGAGAATCCGGCGACCGGTCAAATTATCGGCCGGCAAGCCCTCGCTTCGATTGAAGATGTAGATGCTGCGATCAAAGCAGCTCGTCAGGCCGTCAATGATAGGGTCTGGTCAGGTATGCGTCCGGCGGATCGCGGGCGGATGGTGCGTAAACTCGGGGAGTACTTCACGTTAAACCGTATGGAGATAGCCGCTGAGTTAGCTACTGAGTCAGGCAAACCGCTGTTCGAGGCGTTGATTGAGGTAGATGGTACTGCGCGTTATTTTGAGTACTACGGCTGTCAGTCTGATAACTTCCAGGGCGATAGCATCCCCCTGGGTGATGCCTATATCGATTTTACCGAGCTTGAGCCTTTGGGTATCTCGGCTCAAATTATTCCGTGGAACTACCCCTTGGAAATGGTTGGGCGCAGTGTTGGCGCTGCGCTTGCAGTAGGCTGTGTAACGGTCATCAAGTCGCCCGAACTCGACCCACTCTCAAGTCGACACTTTGCACTCGCGGCCGAGTACGCTGAGCTCCCCGTCGGCGTAATGAATCTAATCTGTGGTGAGGGAGCAGTTGCTGGTGCAGCGCTTGCTGGGCATGGGGATGTAGATCAGGTTGTTTTTACTGGCTCGGTTGCTACCGGTCGAAGCGTGGCCATCGCGGCCGCTCAAAATTTAGTTCCTTGTGTGCTGGAGTTGGGCGGCAAATCAGCGGCTATTGTGCGTAAAGACGCTGATATGGATCTGCTGGTTGAGAGTGTACGTTGGGGCATATTCTTCAACGCTGGACAGGTCTGCTCAGCGCTCTCACGCGTCATTATTCACCAGGATAGGCTGGAAGAGTTCAGTCAGCGTATCGCACAGTTGGTCAGCTCAATTGAGGTTGCAGACGCATCAGTTGTGGCTGAAGAGTGTCTGATGATGGGCGCGATGGTGAGTACAGTTCAACGCGATAGAGCCGCCGGATTGGTTCAGCAGGCTCTCGAAGACGGAGCTGTGCTGTTGGCCCAGGGTAGCGCTCCCAGTCAGGGCGCATTCTATCCACCGACCGTGCTGCAAGTGACTCCTGAGAGTGATATCGCCCAGATGGAAGTATTTGGCCCCGTCCTTTGTGTCATCCCCTATGAGGATGATCAACAGGCGCTGGCGATTGCCAATGGTACGGACTATGGCTTAGTGTCAGGAGTATTCAGTCAGGACATTAATGCCTGTCTGTTGTTAGCCCGCCGCTTGCGCGCCGGTCAGGTGTTTATCAACGAGTGGTTCGCAGGCGGAGTAGAGACCCCCTTTGGCGGCGTAAAACAGAGCGGCTATGGGCGCGAAAAGGGTCGCGAGGCTCTGTTGAACTACGTCGCTACCAAAAACATCGCAGTTCGTCTGCGCAGCTAGTGATTAGCACAAAATAATTAGGAAGAGAGATGTCAAAAAGCTATCAGAATTACATTGGCGGTACCTGGGTTGAAGGTTCAGGCGAAGTTGCAAATATAAACCCATCGGATACGCGTGATGTTATCGGGCTTTTTGCTCAAGGCAGCAGAGCGCAGGTAGATCAGGCGGTTGCTGCTGCGACTGAGGCGCAGTCGGCTTGGAAGGGTTACGGCTTAGAGCGACGTCAGGCTGTTTTGCAGGCGATTGGCGAGGAGTTGATGGCACGCAGTGCCGAGCTTGGCGAGTTGCTTAGTCGTGAAGAGGGAAAACCGCTGGCCGAAGGCAAGGGTGAGATCTACCGTGCTGGCCAATTCTTTACCTACTATGCCGCTGAGTGTCTGCGTCAGCTGGGTCAGAACGCCGATTCAGTTCGCCCCAACATCGAGATAGACGTGCGTCGCGAACCCGTCGGCGTGATCGCTGTCATCAGTCCATGGAACTTCCCTACGGCTACTGCGGCTTGGAAGATCGCACCGGCGCTCTGTTATGGCAATGCGGTTATCTGGAAACCTGCGAACCTAACACCAGCCTCAGCTGTGGCTTTGACCGAAATTATAGCCAAACAGGATATTCCTGCTGGGTTGTTCAACCTCGTGATGGGGTCAGGTTCTGAGGTGGGTGAGGCTTTAGCTGCCCATAAAGGCGTAAAGGCGATCTCGTTTACGGGTTCTGTACCGGTCGGAAGACGAATCGCCCAAATTGCCGTGGGTAACTTTACCAAACTGCAGATGGAGATGGGTTCGAAAAACGCTCTGGCAGTAATGGATGATGCCGACCTTGAACTGGCTGTTACGGTTGCGCTAGGCGGTGCCTTCGGTGGAAGTGGTCAGAAATGCACTGCTTCGTCACGTCTAGTTGTGCATGAGGGGATCCATGACGCTTTTGTTGAACGGCTGGTCGCCGGCGCCAAAGCGATGAAGGTTGGCCACGCATTAGAGCAGAGCACGCAGATGGGCCCCATCGTCTCTCAAACTCAGCTTGATGAGAACCTCGAGTATGTCCGGTTAGGCCAGAGTGAGGGGGCGGAATTGGCCTGTGGCGGCGAGCTGCTCCAGCTAGCGACCCCTGGCTTCTACATGAGCCCGGGTGTGTTCGTTGGAACCCGCAATGATATGCGCATCAATCGTGAGGAGATGTTTGCGCCGCTGACTTCTGTCATCAAAGTGGGAAGCTACGACGAGGCTCTGAGTGTTGTCAACGACACAGAGTTCGGGCTGACGTCGGGTATTGTGACCCGCTCTCTGGCGCGCGCAAGCCACTTCCGTCGTAACGCTCAAACTGGCGTGGTTACAGTCAATCTGCCGACAGCCGGTACTGACTATCATGTGCCCTTCGGTGGTCGTGGCGAGAGCTCCTATGGTCCACGCGAGCAGGGTCGTTCGGCCGATGAGTTTTTCACCGTGGTAAAGACAGCTTATATCAGTTCAGGTAACGATCTATGAGAATTGATGCGCTTCAATACTGCAACTACTCGGAGAAGATCTTCCGTCAGTGGCGTGAAGCGCATTTAGATGCGGTTCATGTCACCATTGCATATCACGAGAATTTCCGTGAAATGGTAGCAAACCTTGAAGCCTGGAATCGTCATTTTGAGCGCTTTCCGGAGCTTATTTTCAAAGGTACAACTGCAGCCGATGTTGAGCTGGCAAACGCCAGCGGTAAAACGGCTGTGTTTTTCGGCTTTCAGAACCCGAGTCCGATAGAAGATGACATAGGTCTGGTCGAGATCGTGCATCAGCTCGGGGTGCGGTTCATGCAGCTGACATACAATAACCAGTCGCTGCTTGCTTCCGGTTGCTACGAACCGGTCGACGCCGGTATCAGTCGTATGGGCAAAGAGGTTATCGCCGAGATGAATCGTGTCGGCTTGGTAGTCGATATGTCGCACTCTGGCGATCGCAGCACCATTGAGGCCGCAGAGTTCTCCAAACGTCCCATAGTCATAACTCATGCTAATCCCTACGAGTGGGCGCCGGCTCTGAGAAATAAACGCGATGAGGTGCTGCGTGCAGTCTTTCAGAGTGGTGGCATGATTGGGTTCTCGCTCTATCCTCATCATCTACGAGATAAAAGCGAATGCACGCTGGCGGGCTTCTGTCAGATGGTTGCAGATACGGTTTCGAAATATGGAGTTGAGCATATTGGGATTGGCTCAGACCTCTGTCAGGATCAGCCCGACTCGGTGGTTGAATGGATGCGTGTAGGTCGTTGGACCAAGCAGATTGATTATGGAGAGGGATCTAAGTCAGTGCCAGGCTTCCCACCGCAGCCGGATTGGTTTGCTGACAGTCGTGGATTCAACTACCTGCAAACGGGTTTGGCTGACGTCGGTTTCAGCGAAACTGAAATTGAACTTATATTAGGTGGCAACTGGCATCGATTCTTTAAACAGAACTTTGCGCCACTAGTGGGGTAAGACTATGGCTCTCGCGCTGCGACTACCGTACCAGTTAATGAAGCTCGAAAGACTCGGATCTTTCCACCCGAGCCGGATGAGCTTTATGCGGCAACTACTGCGGCGCCTAGGGCGAGAGAGTTGGCGCTATGAGCGTCGCGTGTTCGATATAGATGCTCAGGGTGTGGGGCGTGCTGTATACACGCTTCATGGCCCGGAACGTAGCTACTCTCTGGTTGCTTTTGCCCATGACCTTCCGCCTGAGATGCGCTCTGATCGTGTTATCGCTCAAGCCTGGGATGCGACGTTTACCCTTTATGATGGTGTACCCGATGAGACTGAAGTCGATCGTCTGGAACAACAGGTGCCGGGGCAGGAGACTGCGCGTCTAACAGAGCACGAGCTCTGTTTGGCGCGCGCTAACCGTTCGGTGCGGCTGTGGGATTATGTTGTTGAAGAGTTGAGTCTGGGACGCCAACCCTCTGCGAGTGAACTGGCTAATGTGGGATATCTGATGCGCACCACGGCAGTCTATGGTTCCGGTAAGTTTGGCATGCGCGATCGCTTTGGGATAGCCGATCGAGCTGAGTTGCAGGCTCCGTTTCAGGCGGAGATGATGACGGTCTTCCTGATTAGAACTTTTGTACGTGATCTACTCAACCACAGTGCAGCAGTGAAAGGTGGTGCTAGTTCAGTGACACTAGCGCCAGAGCTGGCTCGTCTCTTAGGGATCGGTAATTCAACCGGATTAGGTATGGCACCGTTTCTGGTCAACCATCCCCGTCTTATTGACCGTTGGATATCGGCTCGTGAATCAGCTCTTGCTGAGATCACCGCTAGCGGTCTCTTCCAAACTCAATCCTTGGCGGTTGCCCGCCAAAAGGTACTCAAAGCTATTGAAAACCTGCCGCGTTGGCGTAGTACCCATCCGTACCAGGTTGAACGCGTCGCCTCACTCAAGTCTGATCTGGAGAGTCTTAGTCACGCAGATTGGGACAGTCCAAGCGAGAGCATCGATTGGGCAGAGCAGCACCTAAGTAGCGAAGGTAAGGAGTTTTGGGCGACCTGTCTATTGGAGGCTTACCCTCAAATCGCTGATCGTTGGGCGGAACAGATGTCTATTGACGAGTCGCGCGGATTCGAGATTGATGGGCGTTGGACACTTACGCAGACCCAGGCCGCAATCGCTGAACATTTTGGTTGGGCGCTACAGCGTGTGTGGGACGATGCCGATACTGCGCGCGTCTGGTATGTGTCGCAAGAGAAACTAGAACCGCGTCTTGGCGAACGTGCCGAAGAGCCGGTCGAACCTTTTGAGCAGCCACTGGCACCCGGCCGCGATATGGCTCGCTTTGCACAGGCTCTCGGCGGTAGCTCAGCTGTTAACTTAGCGGGCTTTCTCAGGGCTTTCCCAGAGTTCCGCCATACTGCACGTAGGTTACAATGGGTGTGCAGCTCGCCCTATGGTGAGATCCATGACAACACGATATCGGCTGAGCTCAAGCCAATTGATATGCTGCGCTTGAAACTATCCTTCTTCGGCGCGACCTATTTCGATCCGCGTTCGGATCGCTGGTTACGCATCTGTATGTATCCTTATGCACCTTATGCGGATGAGCTAAACGCTGAAAACTGCGATGGTTGGGCCTAGATGCTCGTCTCGTTTAATGAGCTTGAGGCGCGGCTAAAAAAAGCTGCCCGCGGCTCAGGTTTGCCTTGGGGGGTAGCAGAGGAGTATGCCAAATCAGTTCTCTGGTTGGCCCACGCCGGATTTGAATTGCAGGGCTGGGCGGTTGACGAGCTAGAGACCTCAGGCATTGAGCAGTCGCTTTTGGACTGGGCCTACGCCTTAGATTTGACTGAAGCGCCCCAGCAATCCTCCTCGACACCCCTGACAGCGTCTCAGACCATGCTCTGGCTAGGTTTTGTGGGGCGCTACGCAAAGGCTAAGGGGGTCATCGTAGATCTCGATCAATTTACGCTAGACCCCTCAGGCGTAAGTATCCCTGAACTCCCGTTGATGGAGAGCCTGCAAATAATTTCCGAGCACAAGGTGAACAACTCCCTTAATCCGTCGGAGCCACCGCGCCTGCGTGCTGAGATTGAAGACGATGTTTGGCAGCGACTTGGTGTGTTGGAGTTCAAGACGTATGCACCCGATACAGAGGCTTCCCGTCTGAAGGGGGCAGGTGCTGGCCTGAGTGATAATGATTAACGAGGGAAAATAACTAAAAAACTGTCGCGATGAGACAAACGCGGTCGCATTGGAAAAAGCAGTGCAGTAGGGAAGTGCGTGAAAATGCTCGAAAAACAATGATAAGTGGATCCCTACAAAATGAAGAGCTCACTCCTGCCCTTATCCGGTGTAAACGTTGTTGATTTTGGGCAGTACATTGCAGGGCCCGCCGTCGCAATGATTCTGGCTGACCTCGGCGCTACAGTCGTACATGTTGACCCACCAGGTGGCTCCCTGTGGGATAACCCTGCCAACGCTGTACTTAATCGCAACAAACTAAGCGTGGAGCTCGATCTGAAAACCGAGGAGGGCCTGACTGATGCACTTCGCCTGATTGCTCAGGCAGACATCGTTGTGGAGGGCTTTCGTAACGGTGTCATGACGCGTCTTGGTGTGGACTTTCAAGCATTGAGAGCAGAGCGTCCTGAACTCATCACGCTGAGTATCCCTGGGTTCGCTTCTAATGATAGCCTCAGAGCAGAATGGCGTGCCTTTGAAAGCGTCATTGCGGCTCAGTCCGGTGTCTTCACTGATATGGGGTTAAACCGCGTGTTGATGGGCATCAACCCATCTTTCTCACCTCTGCCGTTAAGCAGTGCTTACGGTACCATGCTAGCAGCATCTTCAGTTGTTATAGCGCTGCAGGCGCGTGAACACAGCGGTAAGGGCGACCATATTGAGGTGCCTCTGGCCGCCGCAGTTATGGAGGGTTTATGTTACAACTCCATCGATATTGCACAGATGCCTGAGCGCTATAAAACCCAGCGCGAGCAAGAGATAGAGAGACGCCGTGCGCTCGATATCCCCATGGATATTACCTACGACGAACTGCAGGAGTTACTGGATCCCTTCTACCGCTCGTATCGCTGTAAAGATGGCCGCTACTTCTATGCTGTTTGCCCAAGTCATCGCTCCCACGCGAAACGCTGTTTGCAGGCGATGGGTCTATATGATGAGCTTGTGGCCGAGGGTCTGGTTGAGCAGGATGATACCTACTTGCCTCAATCTGAGTGGAGCTCAGAGGTCAGTCTGGGGGTCTACCCGCTGCCAAAATATTGGGCCGACAAGATCGCAGCGCGGATGAAGGAAGTTTTCCTGACCCGCACCGCTCATGAGTGGGAACAGGTTTTCGGTCTAGGCAAGTTCCCGGGTGCGCGTCAACGTTGGTTGCAGGAATGGATGAACGACGAGCACGTTGTAGCGGCAGGGTTGGTGTTGGATGTAGAAGATCCAATCTACGGTCCGATGCGCCAGCCCGGACCTATGGTCTGGTTCCGTGAAAGTGCGGAACAGATGGCTACACCCAAGGGTCGTGCATGGGGAACAGTAGCGCAGGCGTTGGAGAAACTATCTTCTACCAGCCGACCAGCACTGGCAACGAAGTCGTCAGATACCGCCTGGCTAGCCGGTGTAAAAGTGCTCGACCTCTGCAATGTGATCGCTGGTCCGCATTCGGTTAGTTATCTTGCGCGCTTTGGCGCGGATGTCATCAAAATTGACCCGGCAACGCCGCTGTATGATGCTTGGAATACCGTTATTTTTGGCATGTCGCACATGCGATCCAAGCGCTCTGCGTTGATTGATATACGGGAGGGTAAAGGACGTAAAGCGCTCGAACAGCTGATAAGGCAGGTCGACGTCATTGTTTGGAATGCTACGGATGCTCAGATCAACGAGATGCGGCTCGATCGTGAAACGCTCAATCAAATCAACCCGAGCGTTATCCTCTGCCAGTTAGACTGTTTTAGCGGGATACGCCAGGGGCCGATGACCAGGTATCTTGGTTATGATGACCTGGTGCAGTCTTGCACCGGTATTATGCAGCGATTTGGTGGAGCGGAAAATCGTCCTGAAGAGCATGCCCATGTCGGTACAATCGATGTTATGTGCGGTTTTGGTGCAGCACTCGGCGTGGCAGCATCACTCTTCCATCGCAGTCGTCACGGGATGGTAGGGCAGCCAAAAACTTCACTGTCAGCGCTCAGCGGTTTGGCTCAAATACCGTTCTTCCACGATTTCGAAGGGCGCGGATCCTTTAATGAACCTAAGGGTCCTGAAGCTAAAGGTTACAGTGCACTCGAACGCGTATATCAGGCTACAGATGGCTGGCTAGTGATCGCCTGCAGTGAGTCAGATAAGTCAAAACTCGAGGCGCTGTTCGGTGACTTGCCGCAATCTGACGACGCACGTATTGAGTTACTTAGCGGTGCATTCGCTAAGCAGAGTGTCTCGCACTGGGTTGAAACGATGCAGAGCCGTAACCTAGCCGCAGCACACTGTGCCAAGATGGAAGTGATTCGGGATACTCACAGTCGGCCGGCTGATGGTCGATCTGGAATCGAAAGTGGCAGTTACTCATTCTCAATATTCGAAGACCATCCGAGCGGCCGCACGGTTGTGCAGCTAGATGCCTACGCTGTTCGTCCCACTCGTACGCCGCTTGTTACACCGCAGCCTAGTGAGAAGTATGGCGCGTCGACGCGTTCGGTGTTAACCGAAGTAGGTTTCTCCGATGCTGAGATTGACGCGATGGTCGAGCTGGGAGTCGTTTCTGAAAGTTGGAGTTCGGAGTATTTCCCCTCCTAATGGAGGGGGCTTAGAGCTCAGGGCTCTGCCCTGAGCTCTAATAGCTAGCGCGCAAGAAGCTCAGCGTCGAAGGGGAAGTGAGTCAGATTTTCAAAACCGTCCTCGGTTATTAAAATTTGATCCTCTAATTTTACCCCCTCTTTTCCACCTGCGGCTCCAACATACGCTTCGACGCACAGCGTCATTCCGGGTTCCAGTACACCCGGATAACCGTGGTGCTCAACATCCTCAGGATAGCGTACGCAGGGATACTCATCACAGAGCCCGATCCCGTGCATGATCACACCATAGCGCTGCGCGCGAAACTCGGGCGGAAGGCGGTGCGCCCGTTGGGTAATCTCCTCAAGAGTCAACCCTGGCTTCAATATGTTCATGTTGGTCTGAATATGCTCGTAGGCTATCTGGTAAAGATGTCTCTGCTCAGAGGTAGGCTTTACACCGCCAATGATCCAACTACGAGAAAGATCGGCACACATGCCGTAGGGGCCTATGAGGTCAGTATCGAACGCGAGCATGTCTCCAGCTTCTACGATGCGGGGGCCGGACTCCTGAAACCAGGGGTTAGTGCGGGGTCCAGAAGAGAGTAGACGGCACTCAATCCACTCACCACCGCGACGTATATTCTCGGCGTGCAGAACGGCCCATATATCATTCTCGGTTACGCCGGGTTGGCTAACCTCGCGCATCTTGTGCATAGCGGCCTCGGTGGAGGCGATTGAGCAGCGCATTGCATGGATTTCATCAGTCGATTTGATAACCCGTGCGTGCTCCATAACCTGTTGTCCATCCGCTATGTCGACTCCAAGGGATTGCAGGGCCCAGAGCCCGGCGGTCTCTATTTTGTCGACGGCTAGGCGGCGGTTCGAGCCTGAATGCTCACGCAGTAGTACATCGACCTCTTTGGCAAAGTGCGCTGCATGAGAGCTGGTGTTGTCGCCCGTCTCGAAGTAGAAGAATGAGGCGCCTGAACGTACCTCACGTACCAACGGCAGGTGGGCTGAAAGATGTTCACAGTTGTGGAAATCCCAAAGGACAACGTAGCCTTGAGCTGAGACAAAGCAGGCGCGAGCGTGGTTGTGAGTTATCCAAACCTGCATGTTAGTCGTGTCGGTAGCATAGCGAATGTTTAGCGGGTCGAAGAGCAATACGCCAGCAAGATCCTGTGCTTGCAGCTGCGCAACAATTCGCTCCAATCGGTAGTGGCGCATCCTATCCAGGTTGGGCGCCTGCAGACCTAGGGCTGACCATTCATCGAATGCCAGCTTGGTGGGGCCAATTTCGACGCGATTGTTATCGTCTGGTGACCCGTCCGGTCGTAGCTGGCGGGAAGGTCGCAGTGATGGGTTGATACGACCGGATGATGCGGGTCTATCTAACACGGAATTATTGTCCATCGCATTGCCTCGTATCTTAGTTACTCTTTTGTATTTCTTGTTTGTAAGTACTGTTAGCCGAGATTACGGAAAGAATGGGCGTCTAGGAATAGTCTGTGTCGCAAATAGACAGATTTACGGTTGAATGAGCTAATCGTTCCGTGTTTACTGGTCAGCCAACCCGTCAAGAATTCGTCGAAGAGAATAATAATGCCGCGACTAACATTATCTGAAATTGAACAGCTCTGTTTTGATGCGTTAAAACGCTGCGGTGCGAGTGACCAGCAGGCTCAAGCTGCGGCCGTGGAGCTGATGGATGCAGAGGCTGAGGGGATTCGTAATGTAGGCCTTGGATATATTCATCTGTATCTGAAGCATTTGCGCTGCGGCAAAGTGCTGGGTGGCGCAGAACCGAAAATTGTCAAAACCTCAGATGCCGCGACCGTTGTTGATGCTGGTCACGGATTCTGTCACGCCGCATACCTTCATGCCGAAGAGCGCTTAGTAGAGACAGCGAAGAGGCAGGGTATAGGTACAATGGTGATACACCGATCATATTCGGCTGGGGTGCTTGGTTGGTTTACTCGGCGTTTGGCACAAAAAGGGTTGGTAAGTCTTATGTACGCTAACTCGTCTAAAGCGGTAGCCGCGCATGGCGGGAGGGTGCCGTTCTTTGGTACCAACCCTATGGCTTTCGGCGCGCCACGTGCTGGTGCCGAGCCGCTCGTATTTGACATGGCAACGGCGTCGACAGCGCGAGTAAATTTGGTAAAGGCTGCCCGCGAGGGTGTGCCTATTGAGCCGGGACATGCAATTGATCCCGATGGCAACCCAACCACTGATCCGGCGCTGGGTCTCAAGGGGGCTCAACTGCCCTTGGGTGGTGCTAAGGGGTATGGTCTTGGGCTAATGGTTGATATTTTGGGCGGCGTATTGAGCGGTGCGAATTGTTCATACGAAGCATCCATGTTTGCAACCGAGGAGGGTGGTCCACCCAATGTGGGCCAGACCATCATCGCCTTCGATCCGGATTTCTTTGCTGCGGGCTTTGTCGACCATCTAGAGCAGATGCTGACTGATCTGACCGACGGCAGTGAGGTGCGAGTTCCGGGCGAACGTCGAGGACAGCTGCGCGCACAACATGAGTCCCAAGGGGTGGAGGTGCCGCAAGCACTTCTGGACCAGATAGCGCAGTTAAGCAATTAGAGTGTGAAACAGGGCCGGGCCTTATTTAAATCCTTGATAATTAAGAGCCTCCCTGTTTTAATACGCGCCGATCTCGAGCTGCTGGGTCATTACCAGCATTGGCCTACTCAATCTGGTAGTAGAGTGTCGAGGTTTTTCAAGTAAAAAGGGTGTAACCCCTTTTCCTATGCTGGCGACGCGGGTATAATGCGCGTCCCTTGCTTGTAGGGTAGTGGCTCAATTGGCAGAGCAGCGGTCTCCAAAACCGCAGGTTGGGGGTTCGAGTCCCTCCTACCCTGCCATCTCTTCTGAGATGGTAAGTGATTGAAACAAGTAGGCTATCTGATTTTAACCTGAGGCTTTTACGTGAACGCAAAAGTAGAAACCCAAGCATCCAAGCTCGACGGTCTGAAGTGGCTGGTTGTAGTCGCGCTTGTGGCAGCAGGTGTCGTTGGTAATTCAATGTTTGCCAATGAGTCGCTGCTTTATCGCGTACTGGCTTTGGTGGCTTTGGCGATCGTGGCGGGCTTGATCGCTCTGCAGACGGCAAAAGGTAAAGCGTTCCTTCAGCTCTTTAAAGAAGCTAAGAACGAGATTCGTAAAGTAGTATGGCCTACGCGTCAAGAGACTCTGCAGACAACTGGTATTGTGGTTGTAGCGGTTTTGATAATTGGTCTTCTACTTTGGGGTCTGGATTCGCTGTTGGGCTGGATCATTTCTGGCTTCATCGGTTAAGGGGAAAGTATGAGCTCTGAAAATAAGCGTTGGTACGTTGTGCATGCATACTCAGGTTATGAGAAGCGTGTTATGGCTGGCCTTCAAGAAGCCATTGAGCGTCACGGTGTAGAGGATCTGTTCGGTGACATCTTGGTACCGACCGAAGAGGTTGTTGAGATTCGTGATGGCAAGAAGCGTAAGTCAGAGCGCAAGTTCTACCCAGGCTACGTGCTAGTCAATATGGTGATGAACGACGAGACTTGGCACCTAGTGAAGAGCACTCCACGTGTTCTCGGGTTTATCGGCGGTACAGCTGATAAGCCTGCGGCAATCACTCAGCGTGAAGCGGATGAGATCCTGCAGCGCGTTGAGTCGGGTGTTGATAAGCCGCGTCCAAAGACGGTTTTCGAGCCAGGCGAAATGGTTCGCGTTACCGATGGTCCTTTTGCGGACTTCAATGGTGTGGTTGAAGAGGTTAACTACGAGAAATCTCGCCTCCAGGTTGCGGTGTTGATTTTCGGTCGCTCAACCCCAGTTGAACTAGAATTCGGCCAGGTAGAAAAGGCCTAAATCGAACGAATTTTTAGGAAGCTGAGTAGCTCGAAAGGCTACTCGGTTTTTGTTGTGTAAAGGGGAGCCGAAAGGCGTTTGTACCCAAAGGAGTAGCTAAATGGCTAAGAAGATTTCTGCATACATCAAGTTGCAGGTTAAAGCCGGTCAGGCGAACCCGAGTCCACCAGTAGGTCCGGCTCTGGGTCAGCACGGTGTAAACATCATGGAATTCTGTAAGGCGTTCAACGCTCAGACTCAGGGTATGGAGCCAGGTCTGCCGATTCCAGTTGTAATCACTGTATACAGCGACCGTAGTTTTACATTCATCACTAAGACTCCACCAGCTTCAATTCTTCTGAAGAAAGCTATGGGTCTTAAGAGCGGTTCAGCTCGTCCAAATACTGAGAAGGTGGGTACTGTTACTCGCGCTCAGCTGGAAGAGGTTGCAACTGTTAAAATGCCTGACCTGACTGCATCTGACATGGATGCTGCAGTGCGCACCATCGCAGGTTCTGCGCGTCGCATGGGTCTGATCGTAGAGGGTGATGACTAATGGCTAAGTTGACTAAGCGTCAGAAGGCGATTGCTGAGAAAGTAGAAGCGGGCAAGCACTACGCTGCTGAAGAAGCTTTTCAGATTCTGAAAGATGTTTCTGCTGTTAAGTTTGCTGAGTCAGTAGACGTAGCAGTAAACCTGGGCGTTGATCCACGTAAATCTGATCAGGTTGTTCGTGGTTCTACAGTAATGCCACACGGTACTGGTAAAGATGTACGTGTAGCTGTTTTCGCTCAGGGCGACAATGCTGAGAAAGCTAAAGAAGCTGGTGCAGATATCGTTGGCTTTGAAGATCTGGCTGAGTCAGTAAAAGCTGGCAACCTGGACTTTGATGTTGTTATCGCTAGCCCAGACGCAATGCGCGTTGTTGGTGCTCTCGGTACTGTACTTGGCCCACGCGGACTGATGCCAAACCCTAAGGTTGGTACTGTAACTCCAGACGTTGCTGGCGCGGTTAAGAACGCTAAAGCTGGTCAGGTACGTTTCCGTACTGACAAGAACGGTATTATCCACGCTTCAGTGGGTAAGGTTGGCTTTGACGCGAACGCAATTAAAGAGAACGTAGAAGCCCTGATGTCAGACCTGAAGAAACTCAAGCCTGCATCAGCTAAAGGTATCTACTTCAAGAAAGTGACCCTGAGCACCACTATGGGGCCGGGTCTGGTTGTCGATCAGGCGTCTCTGGACGTTTAATCGCGCAGCCTAAGGTTTTTTGAGGGTCTTTAGATCTGTCTGACAGAGACGAAGACTGTCAAAGACCGCAGGTGAGGGGGTAAGCCTAGCTTCTCCCTCTTAATGGAATACCGGCCTGCGCAGACGGTGAGATTCACTCAGAATCATGACCACCGTACTCATGCCTCGGTAAGGTGTAAGCCGATTCGGGGTGGTTGGTAACAAGTCGAAAGACAAACCAGGAGTAAATCGTGGCAATAGGACTTGAACAAAAAAAGGCGATCGTCGCTGAAGTTCAGGAAGCTGCCAATGGCGCTCTTTCAGCTGTCGTAGCGGATTCGCGCGGCGTTGAAGTAGGCGACATGACTGCACTGCGTAAGCAGGCGCGTGAAGCGGGTGTATGGCTACGTGTCGTACGTAACACGCTGGCACGTCGTGCAGTTGAAGGTACAGCTTTTGAATGTCTGACAGACACCTTCGTTGGTCCGACTATTATTGCTTTCTCAAATGAGCATCCGGGCGCTGGCGCTCGCATCCTCAAAGATTTTGCGAAAGGCAACGATAAGTTCGAACTGAAAGCAGCTGCTTTCGAAGGGAATGTTGTAGACATAGCGATGCTGGCAAGCTTGCCAACATACGACGAGGCACTGGCGAGACTGATGAGCTGCATGAAAGAAGCAGCTGCAGGCAAGCTGGTACGCACTCTCGATGCGGTACGCGTTGCGAAGGAAGGCGAAGCTGCATAAGCAGTTGGGCCTTAATAGTTTTAGAACAAGTTTATACAGGAATTAAACAATGTCTCTGTCAAAAGACGATATCATCAATGCAATTGCTGAAATGTCAGTAATGGATGTAGTAGAACTGGTTTCTGCTATGGAAGAAAAATTCGGCGTATCTGCAGCTGCTGCTGTAGTTGCTGGTCCTGCTGGCGATGCTGGCGCAGCTGCTGAAGAGCAGACGGAATTCGACGTAGTTCTGACCTCTGCTGGCGAGAAGAAAGTAAACGTAATCAAGGTTGTTCGCGGCGCGACTGGCCTCGGTCTGAAAGAAGCGAAAGAGATGGTTGATGGCGCTCCAGCAACTATCAAAGAAGCCGCTTCTAAAGAAGAAGCTGAAGCTATCAAGAAAGATCTTGAAGAAGCTGGCGCGTCTGTTGAGCTCAAGTAATTTACTTGACACTCGATCCGCTGCTTAACTAGCTTAAACAGCGCGGGCTGGGGGCAAAAATGCTTCCGGCCCTTTTCCGTTATTAGTAGGCACACTAATAATGGAAATTTTTGACCCGACAACGTTCGGGTTTCCGTTTCTCAACCTAGGTGCACATGCTGGGGAACATTGATGATATATACATACACTGAAAAGAAACGTATCCGTAAGGATTTTAGTAAGCTGGGCACGGTAATGGACCTTCCATACCTACTCGCTACTCAGTTAGATTCTTACCGTAAGTTTCTACAAACTGGCACAGCGGCCGAAAGTCTGAATGACGAAGGTCTTCACGCTGCCTTTAACTCCGTATTCCCAATCGTTTCCTACTCAGGAAACGCAGCGCTGGAGTACGCTGGCTACCGTCTGGGTGAGCCAGTATTTGACGTAAAAGAGTGTCAGCAACGCGGCATTACTTATGCGGCTCCACTGCGCGTAAAAGTACGTCTGGTTATCTATGATCGTGATTCGTCTACGAAAGCGGTTAAGGATATCAAAGAGCAAGAAGTCTACATGGGCGAGATTCCGCTCATGACTGAGAATGGTACCTTTGTAGTCAATGGTACTGAGCGCGTAATCGTATCGCAGCTCCACCGTTCACCCGGTGTATTCTTCGACCACGACAAAGGTAAAACCCACTCGTCTGGCAAGCTGCTCTACTCAGCGCGTATCATCCCCTACCGTGGTTCATGGCTCGATTTTGAGTTTGATCCCAAAGATTCACTGTTCGTGCGTATCGACCGTCGTCGTAAGTTGCCGGCAACTATTCTGTTGCGTGCACTCGGCTATCAGGCGGAGGAGATCCTCGAAACTTTCTTTGATACCACTGGCTGGAGCCTCTCTGCTGAAAAAGTTCAGATGGACCTGATCCCTGAACGTCTGCGCGGTGAGACTATGAGCTTTGAGATCCTGTCACCTAAGGGTGAGGTGATCGTTGAGGCCGGTCGTCGTATCACGCCACGTCACATCCGTCAGATGCAGAAAGATGGTATGACTCAGCTGGAGACTCCTGCAGAGTACCTAGCGGGTAAAGCAACGGCTAAAGATATCGTTGATCCAAGTACCGGTGAAGTTCTGCTGCCATGTAACTCAGAGCTGACTGAAGAGTCGATTGAGAAATTGGTTAAAGCGGGCGTAGAGCGCATCGAGACTATCTACACGAACGAACTGGATTGTGGTCCGTTCGTTTCTGACACGCTGCGTGTCGATTCAACTCGCAACCAGCTGGAAGCTCTGGTAGAGATCTACCGCATGATGCGTCCTGGCGAGCCACCAACTAAAGAGTCGGCTGAAGGCCTGTTCGAGAACCTCTTCTTCTCGGAAGAGCGTTACGATCTCTCTGCAGTAGGTCGCATGAAGTTCAACCGCCGCCTTGGCCGCGGTGAAGAGACTGGCTCAGGCATCCTCTCCAAAGAGGACATCTTAGCTGTCATGCAGACACTGATCGCTATTCGTAACGGTAAAGGCGTTGTCGATGATATCGACCATCTGGGTAACCGCCGCATCCGCTCTGTGGGCGAGATGGCTGAGAACCAGTTCCGTGTCGGTCTGGTGCGTGTAGAACGCGCTGTACGTGAGCGTCTAAGCATGGCTGAATCAGACAACCTGATGCCTCAGGATCTGATCAACGCTAAGCCAGTTGCGGCTGCAGTTAAAGAGTTCTTTGGCTCGTCTCAGCTGTCACAGTTTATGGACCAGAATAACCCGCTCTCTGAGATCACGCACAAACGTCGTGTCTCTGCGCTTGGCCCAGGTGGCCTGACGCGTGAGCGTGCCGGCTTCGAAGTCCGCGACGTACACCCAACGCACTACGGTCGTGTATGTCCTATCGAGACTCCAGAAGGTCCAAACATCGGTCTGATCAACTCGCTGGCGGTTTTCGCTCGCACCAACGATTACGGTTTCCTCGAGACTCCGTACCGTCGCGTTGTTGATAACAAAGTAACCGATGAGATCGATTACCTCTCAGCAATTGAAGAGTCTAACTTTGTAATTGCACAGGCTTCAGCTGCAACCAACGACAAAGATGAGCTGACTGAAGAGCTGGTAACCGTTCGTCACATGAATGAAACAACGGTAATGCCTAAAGAGCGCGTTCAGTACATGGACGTATCTCCTCGTCAGGTAGTATCGGTAGCCGCATCGCTGATTCCATTCCTGGAGCACGATGACGCGAACCGCGCACTGATGGGTTCAAACATGCAGCGCCAGGCTGTTCCTACATTGAAGGCTGATAAGCCGCTGGTAGGTACAGGTATCGAGCGTAACGTAGCAACAGACTCAGGTGTCTGTGTGGTTGCTAAGCGTGGCGGTGTTATTGAGTCTGTAGACGCGAGCCGTGTGGTTGTTCGCGTAAACGATGACGAGATCACTGCAGGCGACGCAGGTGTGGATATCTACAACCTGACTAAATATGTCCGTTCTAACCAGAACACCTGTATCAACCAGCGGGCTATTGTTGCACTGGGCGATTCAGTAGCACGTGGTGATATCCTGGCTGATGGCCCATCGACTGACCTCGGTGAGCTAGCGCTAGGTCAGAACATGCGTATCGCGTTCATGCCGTGGAATGGTTACAACTTCGAGGACTCTATCCTGATCTCTGAGCGTGTTGTTCAGGAAGATCGTTTCACTACGATTCACATTCAGGAACTCACTTGTGTATCACGTGACACCAAGCTGGGCTCTGAAGAGATCACTTCGGATATCCCTAACGTTGGTGAAGCTGCGCTGGCTAAGCTGGACGAGTCTGGCATCGTGCACATTGGTGCTGAGGTCGGCCCTGGCGACATTCTGGTTGGTAAGGTAACACCTAAGGGCGAAACCCAGCTGACTCCAGAAGAGAAGCTGCTACGTGCGATCTTCGGTGAGAAGGCGTCTGACGTTAAAGATACGTCTCTGCGCGTTAAGACAGGTACGGTTGGTAAGGTTATCGACGTACAGGTGTTCACCCGTGATGGTGTAGCCAAAGATGAGCGCGCTATCTCGATTGAACAGGACGAGCTCCAGCGTATCCGTAAGGACCTGGATGACGAGTTCCGTATCGTAGAGGTCGCGACGTTCGAGCGTCTTGAGCGTGCGCTGGTTGGCCAGAAAGCTGACGGCGGTGCAGGTCTTAAGAAAGGTCAGGAGATCACTTCTGAGTTCTTGGCTGATCTGCAGCATGGCGATTGGTTCAAAATTCGCGTTGCTGATACTGCGGCTCAGGAGATGCTGGAAGCGGCTCAGAAGCAGCTTGCAGAGCGTCGCGAACAGCTTGATGCACGCTTCGAAGATAAGAAAGGCAAACTGCAGACTGGCGATGATCTGGCACCAGGCGTGTTGAAGATCGTTAAGGTATACGTTGCAACTAAGCGTCGTGTACAGCCAGGTGACAAGATGGCAGGTCGTCACGGTAACAAGGGTGTTATCTCAGTCATCATGCCTGTCGAAGATATGCCATACGATGAGCACGGTGAGCCAGTAGATGTGGTTCTTAACCCTCTGGGCGTACCTTCACGTATGAACGTTGGTCAGATCCTCGAAACCCATATGGGTATGGCTGCGAAAGGCCTGGGTCGTAAGATCAACACTATGCTCGAAGCTGAGCGTGCCAAAGCTGAGACTGTGAAGGAGCTGCGTGGCTTCCTGGATCAGGTCTATAACGCTAAGCATAGCGACCTCGAGTGTAAGCGTAGCGAAGATCTGAACTCATTCTCTGATGATGAGATTCTGGCAATGGCCGCCAACCTTTCGGATGGTGTTCCACTGGCAACTCCAGTCTTCGATGGCGCGAAAGAGTCTGAAATCAAAGCGCTGCTGCGTCTGGCAGACATGGATGACTCAGGTCAGGTAACGCTGTTTGATGGCCGTACAGGCGATCAGTTTATGCGTCCTGTGACTGTGGGTTACATGTACATGCTCAAGCTCAACCACTTGGTTGATGACAAGATGCACGCACGTTCAACCGGCTCGTACAGCCTCGTTACTCAGCAGCCGCTGGGTGGTAAGGCGCAGTTCGGTGGTCAGCGATTCGGTGAGATGGAAGTATGGGCACTCGAAGCGTACGGCGCAGCCTACACGCTTCAAGAGATGCTCACCGTTAAGTCCGATGACGTTAATGGTCGTACGAAGATGTACAAGAACATCGTCGATGGTGACCACAGCATGGAGCCAGGTATGCCTGAGTCCTTCAACGTGCTGATCAAAGAGATCCGTTCACTCGGTATCGACATCGAACTTGAGAGCGAATAAGAGCCCGGAGTACTAGACCATGAAAGATTTGTTAAATCTGTTGAAGTCTCAAAGTCAGAGCGATGAGTTCGATGCTATCCGCATCTCTCTGGCATCACCTGAGATGATCCGTAGCTGGTCATTCGGTGAGGTTAAGAAGCCTGAAACTATCAACTACCGTACCTTCAAGCCGGAGCGTGATGGCCTTTTCTGTGCCAAAATCTTCGGCCCTGTGAAGGACTACGAGTGCTTGTGTGGTAAATACAAGCGCATGAAACACCGCGGTGTTATCTGTGAGAAGTGTGGCGTTGAAGTGACGATGACTAAAGTGCGTCGTGAGCGCATGGGTCACATCGAACTTGCCTCTCCGGTGGCACACATTTGGTTCCTCAAGTCACTGCCATCTCGCATCGGTCTGATGCTGGATATGACGCTGCGTGATATCGAGCGTGTTCTCTACTTCGAATCATTTGTTGTAATTGATGAGGGTATGACTACCCTGCAGCGCGGTCAGTTGCTCAACGACGAGCAGTACTTCGAGGCACTGGAAGAGTTTGGCGACGACTTCGTTGCCCTGATGGGTGCTGAAGCTATAGGTCAGCTGCTCGCGTCTATTGATCTTGAGCACGAGATCCAGGTGATCCGTGAAGAGATCCCAGCAACTAACTCTGAGACTAAGCTCAAGAAGCTGTCTAAGCGTCTGAAGCTGCTGGAAGCCTTTTACAAGTCTGGCAACAACCCAGAGTGGATGATCCTGCAGGTACTTCCAGTGCTGCCGCCTGATCTGCGTCCTCTAGTACCGCTGGATGGTGGTCGTTTTGCGACTTCAGATCTGAACGATCTGTACCGTCGTGTAATCAACCGTAACAACCGTCTGAAGCGTCTGCTGGATCTGAACGCACCAGATATCATTGTTCGCAACGAGAAGCGCATGCTGCAAGAGTCTGTTGATGCGCTGCTTGATAACGGTCGTCGCGGCCGTGCGATCACCGGTTCAAACAAGCGTCCTCTGAAGTCGCTTGCGGACATGATTAAAGGTAAGCAGGGTCGTTTCCGTCAGAACCTTCTTGGTAAGCGTGTTGACTACTCTGGCCGTTCGGTAATCGTCGTAGGTCCATACCTGCGTCTGCACCAGTGTGGTCTGCCTAAGAAGATGGCACTTGAACTGTTTAAGCCGTTTATCTTCAGCAAGCTAGAGTTGCGTGGCTACGCTACGACGATTAAAGCTGCGAAGAAGATGGTTGAGCGCGAAGAACCACTGGTATGGGATATCCTTGATGAGGTTATCCGCGAGCATCCAGTGCTGCTGAACCGTGCACCAACTCTTCACCGTCTAGGTATCCAGGCGTTTGAGCCTGTACTGATCGAAGGTAAAGCGATTCAGCTGCACCCACTCGTGTGTGCGGCGTACAACGCTGACTTCGATGGTGACCAGATGGCTGTACACGTGCCGCTGACGCTCGAAGCGCAGCTTGAAGCACGTGCGCTGATGATGTCGACTAACAATATCCTCTCTCCCGCAAACGGTGAGCCAATCATCGTTCCTTCGCAGGACGTGGTACTGGGTCTGTACTTCATGACCCGTTCACGGATCAATGCGAAAGGCGAGGGTATGCACTTCTCTGATATTAAAGAGGTACAGCGAGCATACGGTGCTAAGCAGGTTGATCTGCAGGCGATCATTAAGGTTCGTATTGCTGAGACAATTCGCGACATCGAAGGTAACGAAGAAGATCGTTATGGCCTGGTAGAGACTACCGTGGGTCGTGCGATGCTGTTTGATATCGTGCCTAAGGGTCTGCCATTTGAGCTGGTTAACCAGCCCATGAAGAAGAAGGCTATCTCACGTCTTCTTAACGAAGCCTACCGTCGGTGTGGTCTGAAGGACACTGTTATCTTTGCCGACCAGGTTATGTACATGGGCTTCCGTCAGGCGACTATGTCAGGTGCCTCTATCGGTGTTAACGATTTCGTTATCCCGGATGAGAAGACCGAGATCGTTGCTGAGGCGGATCTTGAGGTTAAAGAGATCGAGCGCCAGTTCGCTGAAGGTCTGGTAACTCAGGGCGAGAAATACAACAAGGTTGTCGATATCTGGTCACGCGCGAACGAGCTGCTGGCTAAGAAGATGATGGATAACCTCAAGACCGATATCGTCACTAACAAAGATGGCGAACAGGTTGAACAGGATTCTTTCAACTCGGTTTACATGATGGCCGACTCGGGCGCTCGTGGTAGCGCGGCTCAGATTCGTCAGCTCGCAGGTATGCGTGGTCTGATGGCTAAGCCAGATGGTTCGATCATCGAAACCCCAATCACTGCGAACTTCCGTGAAGGTCTGAACGTACTCCAGTACTTCATCTCAACCCACGGTGCTCGTAAGGGTCTGGCGGATACGGCACTTAAGACTGCGAACTCAGGTTACCTGACTCGTCGTCTGGTAGACGTTGCACAGGATGTGGTTATCACTGAGCCAGACTGTGGCACCGAAGAGGGTCTGGTAATGCAGCCTCTAATCGAAGGCGGTGACATTGTTGTTGGCCTGGGTGATCGTGTTTTGGGCCGTGTTGTGGCGCAGGATGTACTGAACCCTAAGGGTAATGATGTACTGATCGAAGCTGGCACGCTGATTGATGAGTCTTGGGTAAACCGTCTGGATAACGACGAAACCTACAGCTCTATCGATGAGATCATCGTCCGCTCAGCGATCACCTGTACTTCACGTCACGGTATCTGTTCAAGCTGTTACGGTCGTGACCTTGGTCGCGGTCACAAGGTTAACATTGGTGAGGCTGTCGGTGTTGTTGCGGCACAGTCAATCGGTGAACCGGGTACACAGCTGACCATGCGTACCTTCCACATTGGTGGTGCGGCATCACGAGCTGCTGCTGTTGATAACATCCAGGTTAAGAACGGCGGTGAGACCCGTCTACACAACCTGAAGTTTGTAGAGCGTACTGATGGCAACTTGGTTGCGACTTCGCGTTCTGGCGAGCTGGGTGTGACCGATGAGCACGGTCGTGAGCGTGAGCGCTACAAGCTCCCTTACGGTGCAGTAATTAAAGTTAAAGATGGCGACACTGTTGATGCAGGCGCAATCGTAGCGAACTGGGACCCGCACACTCACCCGATCGTATCGGAAGTGGCTGGTCGCATCGAATTCGCAGGCATGGAAGACGGTATTACCGTTAAGCGTCAGACTGATGATCTGACCGGCCTGTCGACTATCGAAGTTCTGGATGCGAAAGATCGTCCGCAGGCGGGTAAAGATATCCGCCCGATGATCAAGCTGCTCAACGCTGATGGCTCTGAGGTGAAGTTGACTGGTACTGATATGCCAGCACAGTACCTGCTGCCAGCGAAGTCGATCATCAACCTGAACGACGGTGCTGATGTGCAGGTGGGTGATATCCTTGCTCGTCTGCCGCAGGAAGGTACAGTCAACAAAGACATCACCGGTGGTCTGCCACGCGTAGCTGACTTGTTCGAAGCGCGTAAGCCTAAGGAAGCTGCAATTCTCGCAGAGATTTCAGGTACCGTGACCTTTGGTAAAGAGACGAAAGGTAAGCGTCGTATCGTTATCACTCCGCACGACGGCGGTGATGCGATCGAGATCATGATCCAGAAATGGCGTGGTCTGAACGTCTTCGAAGGTGAGACGGTACAGAAGGGTGAAGTGATTGCTGATGGTCCATCTAGCGCTCATGATATCCTGCGCGTTCTTGGTGTCGAAGAGTTGGCGAAATACATCGTCTCTGAAATCCAGGACGTTTACCGTCTGCAGGGTGTAGGTATCAACGATAAGCACATCGAAGTCATCGTACGTCAGATGCTGCGTAAGGTTGAGATTCTTGATTCGGGTAACACTGAGTTCATCCAGGGCGAGCAGGCTGAATTCGCTGCCGTACAGGTAGCGAACGAAGCTGCAGAAGCTGAAGGTAAGATCCCAGCCAAGTTCGAACGTGTACTTCTGGGTATCACCAAAGCGTCTCTGGCGACTGAGTCGTTCATCTCTGCAGCATCCTTCCAGGAGACAACTCGTGTCCTGACTGAGGGTGCAGTCACAGGTAAGAAAGATTACCTGCGCGGCCTGAAAGAGAACGTTGTTGTGGGTCGTCTGATCCCAGCAGGTACAGGTTTGGCTTACCACTCAGAGCGCAAGCGTAAGCGCGCAATGGGTAGCGAGCCAACAGCGACTGTAAGTGCAGAAGAGGTGCAAGCAGCACTGACCGAAGCACTGAACGCTTCACTTAGCGACTCAGAATGAGCCGCTAAGTGATTTCCCTGAACTGCCATCCGTGGCAGTTCGCGGGAGTCGAAAGGAAAAAGTGTCATTTTTCCTTTCTCGCGAAAACAGAGCTGTTTAGCTCTGTTTTCGGTGATACATCCCGGTATCACGTGGTGATCTCTAGGGATTGCTAAAAAAGCGCAGATTGATTACAATTTGCGCCCCTTAAAGTCCGCGGCATTCGGTTGCGGGCTTTTTGTTTTGTTTATTTAACTTAAACGTGGAGTTTGCTTAATGGCAACAATCAACCAGCTGGTACGCAAACCACGTAAACGTGTTGTGGAGCAGAGCGATGTCCGTGCATTGCAGGCTTGCCCACAGCGTCGTGGCGTATGTACTCGCGTTTATACAACTACACCGAAGAAGCCAAACTCGGCACTACGTAAAGTATGTCGTGTTCGTCTGACTAACGGTTTTGAAGTTTCATCTTACATCGGCGGCGAAGGCCACAACCTGCAGGAGCACTCTGTTGTCCTGATTCGTGGTGGTCGTGTTAAGGACCTGCCTGGTGTTCGTTACCACACTGTACGTGGTGCGTTGGACTGTTCTGGCGTTAATGACCGTAAACAGGCTCGTTCTAAATACGGTACTAAGCGTCCTAAGTCTTAATAGACCTTTAGGGTAAAGACAGATTCGTCTGACAAAAAGTCGGTAAGAGTAAGGTCGAGTCTTATGCTCGAATTACCTGAAGACCTACAAATTATTTATTGAGGGCTTACACATGCCAAGACGTCGCGTAGCCGCGAAGCGTGAGATCCTGCCGGATCCTAAGTTCGGAAACATCACGCTGGCAAAATTTATCAACCACTTGATGGTCAGTGGTAAGAAGTCTGTAGCTGAGAGCATCGTTTACGGTGCCCTGGCGAAAGTTGAAGAGCGCACGAAAGCAGATCCATTGGAACTGTTCGACAAAGCTCTGGAGACTGTACAGCCAATGGTCGAAGTAAAGTCTCGCCGCGTAGGTGGTGCAACTTACCAGGTGCCTGTAGAAGTACGCCCATCTCGCCGTATGGCTCTTGCAATGCGTTGGCTGGTTGACGCATCACGCAAGCGTGGTGAGAAGGATATGTCACTTCGTCTGGCAGGTGAACTGGTGGATGCGGCTGAAGGTCGTGGCGCTGCTGTTAAGAAGCGTGAAGACGTTCACCGTATGGCTGAAGCAAACAAAGCGTTCGCGCACTACCGCTTCTAATTTTGCTACCGAACTGCAGTTGCTTGAGGGCAGTTGCAGTGAGGTGGATGCTCTCTATGAGCATAAAAAAGCCCTCGTCTTTGACGGGGGTTTTTTGTTTGTGGTGATGTCCCTATACTGCTGCGCAAGCGAATTCGCAGTGAGAGTTTTTGGAGTTAAAAATGGCTCGTATAACCCCTATCGAACGCTACCGTAATATCGGTATCTGTGCCCACGTTGATGCTGGTAAAACCACCACAACTGAGCGCGTTCTGTTTTACACAGGTCTGTCTCACAAAATTGGTGAGGTGCACGACGGTGCAGCTACCATGGACTGGATGGAGCAGGAGCAGGAGCGTGGTATCACGATTACTTCGGCTGCTACGACCTGTTTTTGGCAGGGCATGAACCAGCAGTTTGATAAGCACCGCATCAATATCATCGATACTCCAGGGCACGTTGACTTTACTATCGAGGTAGAGCGGTCACTGCGAGTCCTTGACGGTACTGTGGTTGTGCTCTGTGCATCTTCCGGTGTTCAGCCACAGACCGAGACGGTCTGGCGTCAGGCGAACAAGTACGAAGTGCCTCGTATGGTATTCGTCAATAAGATGGACCGCGCAGGTGCTGATTACTACATGGTTGTCGAGCAACTTAAGAAGCGTCTTGGAGCCAATCCGGTGTCACTTAACATCCCGATTGGTGCAGAAGAGAACTTCAAGGGTGTCGTTGACCTGATCCGTATGAAGGCGATCATGTGGAATGAAGCCGATCAGGGGATGACCTACGATCTCGTAGATATTCCAGAAGACCTGCAGGCGCGTGCTGAGGAATTGCGTGAAGCTTTGGTTGAGGCGGCCGCCGAAGCCAATGAAGAGCTGATGGATAAGTACCTTGAAGAGGGCGAACTCTCTGAAGAGGAGATCAAGTCCGGTCTGCGCGAGCGCACGCTCAACAACGAGATCGTGCTGATGCTTGCCGGGTCTGCGTTCAAGAACAAAGGCGTTCAGGCGGTACTTGATGCCGTTATTGAATACCTACCTTCACCGGTTGAGGTGAAGGCTATCGAGGGTAACCTCGATGATAAAAATGAGACTCTGGCAACGCGTGAGGCGGAGGATAATGCGCCTTTTGCTGCCTTGGCATTCAAAATTGCGACCGACCCGTTCGTGGGCACGCTGACATTCGTGCGCGTCTACTCTGGTGTCTTGAAGTCGGGGGATGCGGTCTACAACTCGGTTAAACAGAAAAAAGAGCGCATTGGCCGTATGGTACAGATGCACTCCAATAACCGCGAAGAGATCAAAGAGGTTCGCGCAGGCGACATCGCGGCACTTATCGGTATCAAAGATTGCACAACAGGTGACACCCTGTGTGACGTAGACCAGAAGATTGTGCTGGAGCGTATGGAGTTCCCAGAACCTGTTATCTCGGTGGCGGTGGAGCCTAAATCACAAGCTGATCAAGAGAAGATGGGCGTTGCGCTGGGTAAATTGGCGCAGGAGGATCCATCTTTCCGCGTTGAGACGGACCAGGAGACCGGCCAGACGATCATTTCCGGTATGGGTGAGCTCCACTTGGATATCATCGTTGACCGTATGAAGCGTGAATTCAAGGTTGAAGCAAACATCGGTAAGCCGCAGGTTGCCTATCGCGAGAAGATTCGTCGCCCAGTCGATGCTAACCATAAGTTTGCACGGCAGTCGGGTGGTCGTGGGCAGTACGGTCACGTTGTGATCGAGTTCACACCTAGCGAAGAGGAAGGTCTGGAGTTTATCTCTGAGATTGTCGGTGGTTCGATTCCTAAGGAGTACATCCCTGCTATCGAGAAGGGTATCCAGGAGCAGATGAAGAACGGCGTTATGGCCGGCTATCCTCTGATCGGCCTTAAAGCGCGTCTGTACGATGGCTCCTTCCACGAGGTGGATTCAAACGAGATGGCGTTCAAGATCGCAGCGTCACAGGCCCTGAAGAAGTACGCTGCCGAAGCCGACCCGTGTCTGCTTGAGCCGATGATGAAGGTTGAAGTAGTTACCCCGGAAGATTACATGGGTGATGTGATGGGCGACCTGAACCGTCGTCGTGGCTTGGTACAAGGTATGGAAGATATTCAATCGGGTAAGGCGATTCACGCGCTCGTACCGCTAGGTGAGATGTTCGGTTACGCGACTGACCTACGTTCAGCCTCCCAGGGTCGTGCCACCTACTCAATGGAGTTCGACTCCTATGGGGAAGCGCCGAAGAACGTTGTTGATCAGTTGATGGGACGCATCTAAACTTCGATGGATTCAATTAAAGGGCCGAGAGGCCTTTTTTTGTTGGGTTTTTCAGGAGGCGAAAACTGGACTGACTATTTTTTAGACAACCTTGTGATCTGTAATGACCCGGGCGGGCGTAACGGCAAAAGTTAAACCCGTACTCTAAATACAATAAACTCGAGGTTGATATGATCCCTTCGTCCTTTGAATACCATCGGGCGACTAGCGTTGCCGACGCTGTTGCCAAACTGGCAGCTAACGACGAGGCAAAGATCATCGCAGGCGGACACTCGCTACTGCCGATGATGAAGCTTCGTTTCGCTGAGCCACCCTGTCTTATAGATATTAATGGCATTGCCGAACTCAAGGGCATCGCTGTCGATGGAGACCACCTTGTAATCGGTGCGATGACCTCCGAAAACGAGCTGATCGCCTCTGATCTAGTCGCTCAACATTGCCCTCACCTAATTAATGTTGCCAAGCTTATTGCCGATCCGCAGGTACGTAATCGCGGCTCTATCGGCGGTGACATCGCTCATGGCGACCCGGGTAACGACCACCCCGCAGTGATGCTCTCTTTGGATGCACAGCTGGTGCTGCATGGCCCAGATGGAGAACGCACTGTGCCGGCCAACGGCTTCTTCCTTGGTACCTACTGGACCGGCCTTGAAGAGCATGAGTTGCTGGTGAAGGTGAAGATACCCGTACGTAAATCAGGCATGGGTTACGGCTATGAGAAGCTCAAGCGTAAGACAGGGGACTATGCTGTTGCAGGTGCGTCTGTTGTCGTAGAGATGAACGGTGGCCAGATTAGCGATGTTCGTATTGGCCTCACCAACGTTGCGCCCTGTGCGATTCGTGCCGAGGTAGCAGAGGATATTCTTCGAGGCCAGACACCTAGTGATGATCTGACTGCCCGAGCTGCCGAAGCTGTTCGTGATGCCTGCGATCCTGCAGCGGATCTGCGTGGAGACGCTGAGTATAAAGCCAATATGGCCGCGGTGATGTTTAGCCGCGCAATCGAAAAAGCAATTGCGGACGCGCGGGGGTAATCATGGCTAAGCAAGCAGTTTCATTTAAAGTAAATGGTAAGCAGGTTGATGTGTTGGTCGACCCACGTGAACTTCTAGTCCACACGCTACGCGAAAAGTTGCAGCTCACAGGGACTCACATCGGTTGTGAAAGCACTCATTGTGGTGTCTGTACAGTCGACATCAACGGTGAATCTATCAAGTCATGTACATTTCTCACCGTTCAGGCTGAGGGTGCTGAGGTGACTACAGTTGAAGGTCTAGCCTCAGCCGATGGTCTGCATATCGTGCAGCAAGCATTTGTTGAAGAGCACGGGCTGCAATGCGGTTTCTGTACTCCGGGCATGTTGGTTCGTGCCGCAAGCTTCCTCAAAGAGAACCCGAATCCAACCGAGGAGGAGATTCGTTGGGGTATGTCCGGCAACCTGTGTCGCTGCACGGGTTACCAGAACATCATCAAGGCGGTGCAAACAGCTGCTCGCAAGATGCAAGAAGCTTAAGGGAGGTTAGCAATGACTGAACAAATGGATAAAGAGACCCGAGAAGCCGCCCTAGAAGGCATGGGCTGTTCGCGCAAACGTAAAGAGGATGCGCGTTTTATACAGGGTAAAGGTCGCTACACTGATGATATTCAGATGGCGGGTATGCTGTTCGCAGACATGGTGCGTAGCCCCTATGCCCATGCGCGTATCAAGAGTATCAACAAAGAGAAAGCACTGGCACTGCCGGGTGTTCACGCAGTCCTGACTGCCGATGATCTCAAGCCGCTAAATCTCCACTGGATGCCAACGCTCGCTGGTGATGTGCAGGCTGTGTTGGCTGACGAGAAGGTGCATTTCCAGTACCAAGAGGTCGCCGTCGTTGTGGCCGATGACCGTTACATTGCAGCTGATGCAGTGGATCTTGTCGAAGTTGAGTACGAAGAGCTCCCCGTACTAGTTGATGCTCACAAGGCCATGGATGCAGATGCTCCGGTGCTGCGTGAGGATCTAGTTGGCAAGATGCAGGGCGCTCACTCAGAGCGTAAGCACGACAACCACATCTTCAACTGGCAGGCCGGTGAGAAAGAGGCGACTGATCGCGTCTTTGATAACGCCGAGGTCGTCGTATCACAGGATATGTACTACCACCGAGTACACCCATGCCCACTAGAAACCTGTGGTTGTGTAGCCTCATTCGACAAGGTGAATGGCCATCTGACTGTCTACTTGACGTCTCAGGCGCCACACGTTGTCCGTACCGTTGTATCGATGCTGTCTGGTCTGCCCGAGAGCAAAGTACGCGTTGTCTCCCCTGACATCGGCGGCGGCTTCGGTAACAAAGTGGGTATCTACCCAGGCTACGTAACTGCAATCGTTGCTTCCATCGTCCTTGGCGTACCGGTCAAGTGGGTTGAAGACCGCATGGAGAATATCTCCACGACAGCCTTCGCGCGTGACTACCACATGACTGGCGAAATCGCTGCGGATAAGGACGGCATCATCAAAGCGTTGCGCGTTAATGTTCTTGCAGATCACGGTGCGTTTGATGCCTGTGCGGACCCGTCCAAGTTCCCTGCGGGCCTGATGCACATCTGTACCGGCTCCTATGATGTCCCAGTTGCACACTTGAACGTCGATGGTGTTTACACCAACAAGGCACCGGGTGGGGTTGCATACCGCTGTTCGTTCCGCGTGACGGAAGCCGTCTATGTGATTGAGCGTACGATGGATGTGCTGGCGCAGAAGTTGGGCATAGATAAAGCGGAGATTCGTCGTCGCAACTTTATCAAGTCTGAACAGATGCCATACAAAACCTGTCTCGGCTGGGAGATCGATAGCGGTCAGTACCACATGTCACTGCAGAAAGTTCTAGATGCAGTCGACTACGATGGTCTGCGACGTGAGCAGGAGGAGAAGCGTGCCAAGGGTGAATTGATGGGTATTGGCCTTGTGACCTTTACCGAAATCGTTGGTGCTGGCCCTAGCCGCAACTGTGACATTCTTGGAATCGGTATGTTTGATAGCGCGGAGATCCGTGTCCATCCTACCGGAAGTGCGATTGCTCGTATGGGTACCATTACCCAGGGGCAGGGGCACCAGACAACCTATGCTCAGATCATTGCGACTGAACTGGGTCTTCCGTCTGAAGAGATTCAGATCGAAGAGGGTGATACCGACACAGCACCCTATGGTTTGGGTACTTATGGCTCGCGCTCTACACCGGTCGCCGGTGCGGCAACGGCCGTGGCAGCACGCAAGATCAAGGCGAAAGCTCAGAAGATTGCAGCGCACTTGCTAGAGGTTAGTGAGGACGATCTTGAGTGGGAAGTTGACCGTTTCAAGGTGAAGGGTAATCCGGGTCAAGAGAAGACCATGAAAGAGATTGCCTGGGCGGCATACAACAATGTCCCCGAGGGCATGGAGCCCGGTCTGGAAGCCGTGGACTACTACGATCCACCAAACTTTACCTACCCATACGGTATCTATCTCTGTGTTGTAGATATCGACAAGGCAACGGGTGAGACAAGTGTGCGCCGTTTCTATGCATTGGATGACTGTGGTACACGCATCAACCCGATGATCATTGATGGTCAGATCCACGGTGGCCTCAATGAAGGTTTCGCGGTAGCCATGGGGCAGGAGTTGCCATATGACGAGCAGGGTAACCTCTTGGGTAACACGCTGATGGACTACTTCTTGCCAACCTTTGTGGAGACGCCGAAGTGGGAGACCGACTTCACGGTTACCCCATCACCTCACCACCCAATTGGTGCCAAGGGTGTAGCGGAGTCACCGCACGTTGGATCAATTCCGACCTTCACCTCGGCTATTGTAGATGCCTTCGCTCACTTGGGTGTTACACATCTCGATATGCCGCACACGGCTCCGCGCTTGTGGAAAACCATGCAAGAGCTAGGCGTTAAGTAGTGATGATGGCCGGCCTCTAACGAGGTCGGTCTTTTTTGGAGCATTAAGATGCAAGTAGATCTAGATAAAACCTTTGAACTTCCCGGCTCTGGTAACCAGGGCTGGACCTTTCTGCAGGATATTCGTGGCGTTGCTAGCTGTATGCCGGGTGCGGAGATCACTGAACAGGTCGATGACAGCAACTACAAAGGTAGCGTAAAGGCGAAGATTGGTCCGGCTACCATGGCCTTTGCCGGCAATATTGAGATTCGCTCGATGGACCTCGATAAGCGCGAATTGCAGATGGTGGGTAAAGGGCAGGACTCCAAAGGCACCTCCTCCGCTACGATGGATCTGACCGCCTGGGTTGTTGAAGAGGAGGGTAAGGCACTTCTCAGAGGTAAGGCATCCGTGACTGTGACAGGTAAGGCGGCGAGCCTTGGCGGACGCATGATGACGCAGGTTGCAGACCAGATTCTTAACCAGTTCGGTAAAAACTTCTGCAACAACGTAGCCGCTATGGGTGAAGATGAGGTTGCCGAACAAGCTCGTGAGGAGTTGGCAGAGCAGCCTGCGGAGCTGAACGGGTTTGCATTTGCTTGGTCGGTATTTACCGGTTGGCTGCGCAGTCTGTTTGGTGGCAAGGCGAGCAACTAAACGTGTCACATCAGGATATTTCGGCCTTTCGTACAGATCTTCTGGATGCAGGGTACGTTGCGGACGCCGAGCTAGGCTCGGCGCTCTGGCTGGTGAGTAAGCTAGAGCGTCCTCTGCTATTGGAGGGGGACGCCGGTGTCGGTAAAACCGAGATAGCCAAAGCGCTATCCAAGGTATTGGACACGCAGTTGATCCGTCTCCAATGCTACGAAGGTTTGGATGTTAGCTCCGCAGTCTACGAGTGGAACTATCAGCACCAACTTTTGGCGATTCGCTCGCAAGAGTCGGGTGCTAACTCGGATGGGGCGATTTTTGACCCTAAGTTTCTGTTGGAGAGGCCGCTGCTGGCAGCGATTCGGTCCAACAAAGCTCCAGTGCTGTTGATTGACGAGATTGATCGTGCGGACGAGGAGTTTGAGGCCTTCCTATTGGAGGTCCTATCTGATTTTCAAGTGAGTATCCCTGAACTTGGCACGATTGAGGCGAAGAGTCGTCCTCGTGTAATTCTGACATCTAATGGCACGCGTCAACTCAGCGATGCGCTGCGTCGGCGCTGTCTATATCACTACGTTGATTACCCGACCTTCGACAAAGAGCTGAAGATACTGCAGACCCGTTTGCCGGATGTTAGCGCGGCTCTAGCTCGGCAGATTGTTGGTTTTGTTCAGGATCTGCGAAAAGTGGATCTGGTGAAACGCCCGGGAATCGCGGAGACACTGGATTGGGCTGCAGCCTTGCTGCAGTTTGGTCTGGATAAGTTGGACGCCGACCCAGAGGTGTTACGCTCGACATTAGTCTGCCTACTTAAGACGCGTGAAGATAGTGAACGCCTCGAAGATTTTGAGCTCGAACGGCTTGTTGCCCGTGCGGTGTAAGTTGCTATGAGTGATCTAGTCGAGATCGTTGATCCACAGATACCGGATAATCTATCGCAGCGATTGCTGGGTTTTGTCCACCAAACCCGTGCTAATGGGTTTCGCGTAGGGGTGTCGGAACAGCTTCTGGTGCAGAGCTCTATTGCGCTTATCGACCCATTCTCTGAGCGAGAGCTGCGCTCACTCTTACGTCTGGTCCTGTGTAGTGAAAAACGCGACTGGAATCGTTTTGACGAGCTCTTCGATAGCTACTGGCACTCAGAGCGCAGTCGCCGGCAAGTGAAGACTGCGGGCGGTTCGGGTAACGCGCTTAAGCTGGTCAGCGAGAAAAGCGGTGAATCGAATCGTACCGCCTCATCTTCGAATCAGGGCGATGCGAATGAGGGTTCTGGCGAGGCTGAGGGTGCAGGCGAGGGGTATCAAGAGGGGGCCAGTCGCTCGACTTCAATCGAGAAGGTCGATTTTGGCAGTATCACTGACCCTGAAGAGATGCGTCGAGTCGAGATTCTGGTTGAGCGTATGGCTATAGATATGCGCCGCCGTTCCAGTCGCCGCAAAAAAGTGAGTAAAAAGCGGGGCGCCGTTGATTTGCGTCGTACATTGCGGCGTTCGCTAGCAACTGGCGGGGAACCAATCAACCTGCTACGTAAGCAGGTGCGCAAACGTCAGCCGCGTTTGTTGCTGATCCTCGATGTCAGTCGTTCGATGTCGATGTATAGCTTTCTTCTACTTAGATTCGCTCGAGGTCTCGCGCGCTGTTTTCGCGATGTTGCTGTGTTCGCATTCCACACACAGATAGTCCCTATTACGGATGCATTGCGTCAAACAAGCCTGGCCCGTGTGCGCAACTCGCTATCGATGTTGGGTTCAGGCTGGTCTGGCGGCACACGCATTGGCGACTCCTTGAACCAGTTTAATGAACGCTACGGCAATTGGGTTAACAGCCGTACGCTGACCTGTGTCGTCAGCGACGGGTACGACACTGGCAGTGCCGATGAGCTAGAGCATGCAATGCGTCAGCTCAAACAGCGTGGCCGTAACCTTTTATGGATCAATCCATTGTGGCAGCGCGAGGGCTACTCGCCGGAGGCAAAGGGGATGCGGGTTGCGATGGAGTATGCAGACCAGGTTGCCGGTGCCCACAACCTTGAGACCTTGCGAGCTTTAGTACCCCACTTTACTCGTCTGGCATGAATGAATCTGCGGATATCAGAGGGAAAGCCGATGTTAACAAAAGAGCTACAACAAACCGCAGAACTGCTTGGCTCACAAGGTGAGCGTCTAGCGGTCGCTACGGTAGTGCGTGTCGAATCACCCACCTCATCAAAGCCGGGTGCGCGGGCACTGATTACTGAACAGGGCGAGATACACGGTTGGATTGGCGGTGGCTGTGCACAGCCCGCAGTAATCCGAGCAGCACAGCGTGTGTTGTCGGCCGGTGAACCCGAGTTGGTAAGGGTGACGCCTGAGGCGGATAAAGTGACCGAGATTGGTATGGTGGCGCACAAATCCTCATGTAAAAGCGGAGGCGTTTTGGACATCTTTATCGAGCCGTTGATCAGCCGTAAGGCGCTACTCATTTTGGGTTCAAGCCCTTGTGCTCAGGCGTTAGCGCGGCTCGCGACCGGGCTTGATTTCGATGTGACCCTGGCGGCCAACGGTGAGCTTCCGGTAATCGAAGGTGTGATTACACACCAAGGCTATGACCTCTCTGAATTATCTTTCACGGCTCCACCCTATGTTGTGGTTGCCACTCAGGGGCGTGGCGACAAAGCTGCATTGACAGCAGCATCACGACTGCCTGCAGCGGTATTTGGTTTTGTTGCCAGTGCCAAGAAGGGTGCTGCGTTGAAACAGGAGCTGATGACAGCTGAAGGTATCGGGCCGAATATTCAACAGATGATCGCCCCTTTTGGAATGGAGCTTAAAGTAAAGTCGCCGCAAGAGATTGCTGTCGCTGTGCTGGCGCAACTCATCGAGTTGCGTAATGGTGCACTGGCGCCGAGTGCTCCGATCGAAACTGAGTCAGCCGATCCCGTCCAGCCTGTAAAAAGCTGTTGTGGAGGTTGAGATGGAGCCACTTAAACGCCTTTCAGTGGTGCTGCTAGCGGCTGGCGAGTCCCGTCGTATGGGCGAGCCCAATAAACTTACTCTACCCGTTGATGGCATTCCTCTGTTGAGGCGCATGGCGATGATGCTGTCAAATTATGGTCGCGCAGAAGGCTGTGGTTTCGCGGAGCTGGTGGTTGTCACTGGCCATCAGCAGCGCGAGGCTGTAGAGCAACTATCTGGGCTGCCCGCTGTGCTGGCTCATAATTCTGCTTACAGCGATGGCCAAATGAGCTCTGTGCTGTGCGGGTTGACCGCGCTCAACCACCCCGTGGATGGTGTGGTGATCTGCCTTAGCGATCTTCCGCTGTTAGACTTAGAGGACCTGCGTGCCATCCACCGGGCGTTCAGTGAAGCAAACAAACCTATACTGGTGCCTACCTATCAGGGTGAGCGTGGTAACCCTATTGTTCTGGCGTATGAGCAGGTCGAAGAGATTATCTCTACGGGACGTAATCTCGGTTGCCGTCATCTGATCGAGCGAGAACCTGAGCGCGTAACGACGCTAGAGATGCCAAACGACCATGTCCTCGTCGACATGGATACACCTGATAATTATAAGAGCGTGCAGGCGCGTATCGCTAAACAGTCGATTACGCATCTGGTCGACGCAGTTTAGGGAGGCAACATGAACCCGATCTTTTCACTCATCGAAGAGCTGCAACAGAAACGCGAACCTTTCGCAGTTGCAACCGTGGTTGAGACCTATGGCTCAGTCTCGGCCAAGACTGGGTCCAAGGCGGTCATTGATAGTGAAGGACGGCTCTTGGCCGGCTGGGTTGGCGGTGGTTGTGCAGAATCGACTGCCTGCCAAGAAGCATACGACGCCATAATCTCCGGCAAAACTGCGATTATAGATCTTGATCTTGATGATGAGGTGCTGGGTACTGGAATGCCTTGCGGCGGTGGAATGCGCGTGTACATCGAGCCCGTACTACCGAGTCCGAGTATCTGGCTGATGGGGCACGGACGGGTCGCCGAGGTGATTTGTGAGATGGGATCGATACTTGGTTACGATGTCGTTGTAAACGATTTGGGTGCCGAACCCGAGCGCTTCCCCAAGGCGCAACAGGTTATCACAGATGATCTGGACTATGCGCAACTACAGCCCAAACCTGATGACTACGTGGTGATAGCTACCCAAGCGAAAGGTGACCATGAGTCGATGCTACGAGCGTTAGCTTCAGAATCACAATACATTGCGTTGATTGCCAGCCGTAAACGCTCGCGACTCGTGATGGAGTTTTTACATCGCGAGGGCTTCAGTGATGCTGATTTGCAGCGTGTGATGGCGCCCTCGGGTATGGATTTGAATCCTCGTACCCCTGAGGAGATCGCGCTCTGTATATTGTCTGAAGTTACATTGGTACGTCGCCAGGGTAGTGGTATGCGCATGAGGGAGAAGTTTGCTCAGGAAGAGGCGCAAAAAGCTGAACGCGATAACCTTGCGAAATTCGAAGCGAATTCGAAGGAAGCGAGTTAATGACCTCGCTTTCAGGTGCGCAAGCGAACCTTCGCAACCTCTTTCCGCGAATCCGTGCAAGCGAAACCGCCTACCTCGATAGTGCAGCAACTACGCACAAACCCGAGTCGGTAATCACTGCCATGCAACGAGCTGCCGTAGAAGGCTATGCGCCGGTGCATCGGGGTCTTTATGCCGAAGCGGAGAGTGCCAGTAGCGCTTACGAAGCGGTGCGCGAGCAGTGCGGAAATTTGCTGAGATTCAAGCCGCAAGAGATTGTGTTTACCCGTTCGGCTACCGAAAGCATCAACGCAGTAGCGCAGAGCTTTTTAACCCCCCAGTTGAACCCGGGCGATTGGGTATGGGTCAGCGAGTTGGAACACCATGCGAATTACCTGCCCTGGCAGCGAGCTTGTCAGGCTTCGGGAGCCGAACTTAGAGTTCTCAAAATAAACTACGAGACCGGTGCGGCATCGGCAGAGCAGATTGAGGAGCTAGCGGATAGCCGTACCAGGATGCTAGCGATCACTGGGCAATCGAATGTAGTTGGAGTAATGCCACAGCTTGAGCCGCTCATTCAGGTGGCTCATGCGGTAGGTGCGGCTGTCCTTGTAGACGCAGCTCAGTGTTTAACTCATCAAGCGAGTGAGTTGGCTCGCTTAGATGCCGACTTCATTGTGTTCTCTGGGCACAAAGTGTTTGGGCCCACGGGCATTGGAGTATTGGCGGCACGCTACCATCATCTTGAGCAGATGGAGCCTTGGTTGGTGGGTGGCGGTATGGTCGATTGGGTAGGTGAGGGTGCAGCGAAGAGTGAGTGGTCTGATATACCAGCCCGATTCGAGGCGGGCTCACCTAATTATATCGGTGTGATCGGATTGGGTGCGGCTTTAGACTTTGTGCAAAAGCTCCCTGAGCGGGAGGTCGCAGAACACCTTCTGCGAATAGGTTCCTATGCGCATCACACACTGAGCCAGCTGCCAAATATCCGCATGCTGACGCCGGCGTCTGCCGCAGCGACCGGCGTAATCAGTTTTATTCATGAACGGATACACCCTCATGACTTAGGGCAGGTTTGTGCCGATCATGCTGTTGCGGTGCGTGCTGGGCATCATTGTGCGCAGCCGCTGATGGCATCGCTCGATATCCCCGCATGCTTGCGTGCCAGCTGTTCTATTTACACCAGCCGTGCTGATATTAATCGCCTTATGCAAGCGCTTGAGCACGCCGAGCGACTGTTTTTATGAGTCCCGATAATGCGCTGTATAAAGAGGCGCTGCTAGACCACTATAAGAACCCCCGGAATCATCGTAAAGAGCCCTTTGAATCCAGTTACCTCGTCGCTAGGGGGCGAAACCCGCGTTGCGGTGATGACGTGGAGGTGGGGCTTTTGATTGAAAATGGTCAGGTGAGTGATTCAGGTTTTCGAGGGCGTGGTTGCTCGATCTGTATCGCCTCTACATCGATGCTAGTGGAAACAGCCGCCGGCTCGACAATGGATGAGTTGAAACAGTTGTATGGGCAGGTGGCCAGTTGGGGGGAAGCGTCAACAGACTTACCGAATACGCTTGAGGCCCTAGATGCGGTGCGCAGTTCTCCATCGAGGAAAAAGTGTGCGATGTTGGGGTGGAACGCCCTGGGAGAGATTCTGGATTCGAGTTGAGCTATTAGACAGTGCAGTCAGTATTGCGAGGTTGTAAAACTCCAATAAAAAAGGGCCCGAAGGCCCTTTTTTCACAGAAGGCTAATTACTTAGCGTCTTTGCGTGCTTTCGCTTCAGCGATAACAGTGTCTGCTACGTTCTGAGGACATGCAGCGTAGTGGCTGAACTCCATAGAGAACTGACCACGACCTGAAGTCATAGTACGCAGGTGACCGATGTAGCCGAACATCTCTGACAGAGGAACGTCAGCTTTGATGCGAACGCCAGTAACGCCAGCTTCCTGGTCTTTGATCATGCCGCGACGACGGTTAAGGTCGCCGATAACATCACCAACGTGATCTTCAGGAGTGAAGACGTCGACCTTCATCACAGGCTCCAGCAGCTGTGGGCCAGCTTTTGGCATAGACTGACGGAATGCGCCTTTTGCAGCGATTTCGTATGCGATAGCTGATGAGTCAACAGCGTGTGATGCACCGTCGAACAGTTCAACCTCAACGTCAACTACAGGGTAGCCGGCCAGGGTACCTTCCTGCATCATAGATGCGAAGCCTTTCTCAACTGCAGGCCAGAACTCCTTAGGAACGTTACCGCCGACTACAGATGAGGTGAAGTTGAAGCCAGTTCCAGCTTCAGCAGGACGCATGCGGTAGTCGATCTTACCGTACTGACCTGAACCACCTGACTGCTTCTTGTGCGTGTAGCTGTCTTCGATTGGCTGGGTGATAGACTCGCGGTATGCGACCTGTGGCTTACCAACAACTAGCTCTACACCGTAAGTACGCTTGAGAATGTCGACCTTAACGTCAAGGTGCAGCTCGCCCATACCGCGAAGGATGGTTTCGCCTGAATCTTCATCAGTCTCAACGCGGAATGATGGATCCTCTGCAACCATCTTACCAATAGCGATACCCATTTTCTCAGAACCGCCTTTGTCCTTAGGAGCAACTGCGATAGAGATTACTGGCTCAGGGAATACCATTGCTTCCAGAGTACATGGTTTTTTCGGATCACAGAGAGTGTGACCTGTCTGCACGTTCTTCATGCCTACGATCGCAATGATGTCGCCTGCAGTTGCAGTTGAGATTTCGTTACGGTCGTTTGCGTGCATCTCAACCATACGACCGATACGCTCAGTCTTGCCAGTCGCTGAGTTAAGGATAGTGTCACCCTTGTTCAGTACGCCTGAGTAGATACGTACGAAGGTCAGGGCGCCGAAACGGTCATCCATAATCTTGAATGCCAGCGCGCGCAGCGGCTCGTCAGCCGATACGATAGCCTTCTCGCCAGTTGCGTTACCTTCTTCGTCGGTCAGATCCTGCGGGTCAACCTCAGTTGGGCTTGGTAGGTAGTCAACAACGCCGTCCAGTACCAACTGGACGCCTTTGTTCTTGAACGCAGAGCCACAGAATGTAGGGAAGAAGTCGAGGTTGCGAGTGCCTTTACGGATACAAGCTTTGATCTGCTCGATGGATGGCATCTCACCTTCCATGTAAGCCATCATGAGGTCGTCATCCTGTTCGACTGCAGTCTCGATAAGCTGCTCGTGGTACATCTCCACGTCATCAACCATGTCTGCAGGAACGTCGGTGATCTCGTAGTTCTCTGGCAGGCCAGTGTCGTCCCATACCCAAGCTTTCTTGGTCAGAACGTCAACAACACCAACAAAGTTCTCTTCGGTACCGATTGGCAGAGTCATAACCAGTGGGTTTGCACCCAGTACCTTCTTAACCTGCTCTACGACGCGATAAAAATCTGCGCCCAGACGGTCAAGTTTGTTGACGAAAATACAACGAGCAACTTCTGACTCGTTAGCGTAACGCCAGTTAGTTTCAGATTGAGGCTCGACACCGCCTGAACCACAGAAAACGCCAACACCGCCGTCGAGTACTTTAAGTGAACGGTAAACTTCTACAGTGAAGTCAACGTGCCCTGGAGTATCAATGATGTTGAAACGGTGGTCTTTCCAGAAACAGGTAGTCGCTGCAGACTGGATTGTGATACCACGCTCCTGCTCCTGTTCCATAAAGTCGGTAGTCGCCGCACCTTCATGTACCTCACCAGTCTTATGGATCTTGCCAGTGAGCTTTAGGATACGCTCAGTAGTTGTGGTTTTACCCGCATCTACGTGAGCGAAGATGCCTATATTTCGGTATTTGCTTAAATCAGTCATGGTTTCACTCTGATTAGTGGGTGTAAAAAAGTGCGCGCATTATACGCGTCTAAGACCAATGATGGAATAGTCGGGAGTGATGTGATTGGCTAAAAGTTGTTCAGTACGATGAGCCTTGTGCTTACTACTTTGTAAAAAGAGCGAATTGCTACGAAAAAAATCGGTTTTTAATAAAAAATGAAGTGCCTAAGCTTGACTCTGGGTCTGATAGCGTTAAAATTTCGCGCCGACTCGGACTCTCTTTGTGTAAGTGTGTCCGCTAATTTAAGTGATCAATCAAGGGATGCAGCCCGTGGCTAAGCAACAATTTGAACGTAACAAACCACACGTTAACGTAGGTACAATCGGCCACGTTGACCACGGTAAAACAACTTTGACAGCAGCGCTGACTCGCGTATGTGCAGAAGTATACGGCGGTGAAGCCGTAGCATTTGACGGTATCGATAAGGCTCCAGAAGAGCGTGAGCGCGGTATCACAATCAACACTTCTCACGTTGAGTACGAGTCACCAACTCGTCACTACGCACACGTAGACTGCCCAGGACACGCTGACTACGTTAAGAACATGATCACCGGTGCTGCACAGATGGACGGCGCTATCCTGGTATGTTCTGCAGCTGACGGCCCAATGCCACAGACACGTGAGCACATCCTGCTGTCTCGTCAGGTTGGTGTACCGTACATCGTTGTATTCCTGAACAAAGCTGACATGGTAGACGACGAAGAGCTGCTTGAGCTGGTTGAGATGGAAGTTCGCGAGCTTCTGGATACTTACGACTTCCCAGGTGATGACACTCCTATCGTCACCGGTTCTGCGCTGATGGCCCTGAATGGTGAAGATGCCAACGAAATGGGTACGACTGCCGTTAAGAAGCTGGTTGAGACTCTGGATGCTTACATCCCTGAGCCACAGCGTCTGGTCGACCTGCCGTTCCTGATGCCAATCGAGGACGTATTCTCGATCTCAGGTCGTGGTACTGTAGTAACAGGTCGTGTAGAGCGCGGTATCATCAACGTAGGTGACGAGATCGAGATCGTTGGTATCAAAGATACGACCAAAACGATTTGTACAGGTGTTGAGATGTTCCGTAAGCTGCTTGACCAGGGTCGTGCAGGTGAGAACGTTGGTGCACTGCTGCGTGGTACTAAGCGTGACGAAGTTGAGCGTGGTCAGGTTCTGTGTAAGCCGGGTTCAATCAAGCCTCACACTCGTTTCGAAGGTGAAGTATACGTACTGAGCAAAGAAGAGGGTGGTCGTCACACTCCATTCTTTAAAGGCTACCGTCCACAGTTCTACTTCCGTACAACTGACATCACTGGTGCTGTAGAGCTGCCAGAAGGTGTAGAAATGGTAATGCCAGGCGATAACATCAAGATGGATGTTACGCTGATCAACCCAATCGCAATGGAAGATGGTCTGCGCTTCGCGATCCGTGAAGGTGGCCGTACCGTTGGTGCAGGTGTTGTATCTAAGATCATCGAGTAATCGATAATCTTAAAAAGTAGGAGGGATGTGCGCGCAGCGTACTTCCCGACCAAAGAAGCCCGCCTTGTGCGGGCTTTTTTGTGCCCTGTGTTCGCGGTGGCTATTTTTTGTACAAAACCTTGGTTTGTCGGTGTGAAAAAGTTTGACTCTACAAAGTCAGTCCGCGTACAATTTGCGTCCCCTTATTCCGAGGGGAGGTCGGCTATTGCCGTAAATTAACTATTAGGAAATGCGTGATCAAAATGCAGAACCAAAAAATCAGAATTCGTCTGAAAGCTTTTGACCATCGACTGATCGATTCATCGGCTCAGGAGATTGTTGAAACAGCTAAGCGAACTGGTGCTCAGGTGCGTGGTCCGATCCCACTTCCTACTCGCAAAGAGCGTTACACCGTTCTGATCTCTCCGCACGTCAACAAAGACGCGCGTGATCAGTACGAGATTCGTACGCACAAGCGTGTTCTAGACATCGTTGAGCCAACTGAAAAAACAGTTGACGCACTGATGAAGCTGGATCTCGCAGCGGGTGTAGAAGTGCAGATCAGCCTAGGCTAATAAGCACGCGCAGATTTATTAATTAATGAAGCGCTATTTGTGGAATACCCCTGCAAAGGGTAGCCGTAGTGGGTAACAGCCCCGTACACAACTGGCAAGAGGTATAGAAAATGTCATTAGGACTTATCGGACGTAAAGCGGGTATGACCCGTGTCTTCACTGAAGACGGCGTGTCCGTGCCAGTCACCGTCATCGAGGTGGAACCGAACCGCGTGACTTGCGTGAAAACTGTCGATACCGATGGTTACGCAGCTATTCAGGTGACTACTGGTGCAAAGAAGGCCAACCGCCTTTCAAAACCAGAAGCTGGTCACTTCGCAAAAGCTGGCGTTGAAGCAGGCGCAGGTTTGTGGGAGTTCCGCGCGAAGGGTGATGAGGAAATCAACGTAGGTGATGCACTTACAGTTGAGCGCTTCGAAGCAGGTCAGAAAGTAGATGTTACTGGTCAGTCTAAGGGTAAAGGATTTCAGGGTGGCGTTAAGCGTCACAACTTCCGTACTCAGGACATGACTCACGGTAACTCACTGTCTCACCGTGCTCCGGGTTCAATCGGCCAGTGTCAAACACCAGGTCGCGTTTTTAAAGGTAAGCGTATGGCGGGTCACATGGGCGCAGAGCGTTCTACAGTACAGAGCCTTGAGGTTGTACGTGTAGATGCTGAGCGTAACCTGATCCTCGTCAAGGGTGCCGTTCCAGGTGCTCCAGGCGGTGATGTCATCGTTAAACCAGCTGTTAAAGCGCGCGGCTAAGGGAGATTGACATGAATTTGAATCTAACTGGTGCCAACGGTTCAGTAGAAGTAGCTGAATCAGCGTTTGGTAAAGAGTTTAATGAAGCACTGGTACATCAGGTTGTTACTGCTTACATGGCAGGCGCACGCCAGGGTACTAAAGCTCAGAAAACCCGTTCAGAAGTTTCTGGTGGTGGTGCTAAGCCATTCCGTCAGAAAGGTACGGGCCGTGCTCGTGCGGGTACTGCTCGTTCTCCAATCTGGCGTACAGGTGGCGTAACTTTCGCTGCTAAGCCACGTAACTACGAGCAGAAAGTAAACAAGAAGATGTACCGCGCTGCGATGCGTTCTATCTTGTCTGAACTGGTTCGTCAGGAGCGTCTGGTTGTTGTTGAGAACTTCGCTGTAGAAGCTCCAAAAACTAAGCAGTTCCTGGCAAAAATGAAAGAGTTCGACCTGAGCAACGCTCTAGTTGTTACTGAAGAAGTTGATCAGAACCTCTACCTCTCTTCACGCAACGTGCCGCACGTTGATGTGATTGATGCAGCGGGTATCGATCCAGTATCACTGATCGGTTTCGACAAAGTCGTAATGACTGTTCCTGCTCTGAAGAAGATCGAGGAGGTGTTTGCATGAACCCGGAACGCATCTACAAAGTGCTGCTCGGACCGCACATCTCTGAGAAAGCTACCATCGTAGCTGAAGGAAGTGAGCAGGTTGTTTTCCGTGTAGCTAAAGACGCAACTAAGCCTGAAATCAAGGCTGCAGTTGAGCAGCTCTTTAACGTTAAAGTTGAGAGCGTAAACGTACTGAACCAGAAGGGCAAAACCAAGCGCACTATGCGTGGTATGGGTAAGCGTTCTGATGTTCGTAAAGCGTACGTACGTCTGGCTGACGGTTCAGAAATCGATTTTCTGGCTGCTGGCGAATAAGAGGGGTTGAGACATGGCAACTGTTAAAGCAAAACCAACCTCAGCAGGACGTCGTCACGTCGTTACTGTGAAAGGTCAGGAACTGCACAAAGGTAAGCCTTTTGCAGCTCTGGTTGAGAAGAAGTCTAAGTCTGGCGGTCGTAATAATAACGGTCGTATCACTACTCGTCATATCGGTGGTGGTCATAAGCAGGCTTACCGCGTGGTTGATTTCCGTCGCAACAAAGACAACATCCCAGGTGTTGTTGAGCGTCTGGAGTACGATCCAAACCGTTCTGCGAACATCGCTCTGGTGAAGTACGCTGACGGTGAGCGCCGCTACATTATCGCCCCTAAAGGCGTTGAATCCGGCGCGCAGCTGATGTCCGGCGAAATGGTCGATATCAAGCCAGGTAACTGCATGCCTCTGCGCAACATCCCAGTGGGTTCAACTATCCACTGTATCGAACTGAAGCCTGGTAAAGGCGCACAGCTGGCTCGTTCAGCCGGTGCATCAGTTCAGTTGGTTGCGCGTGAAGGCACTTACGCAACTATCCGCCTGCGTTCAGGTGAGATGCGTAAAGTCCTGGTTGAGTGTCGTGCGACTCTCGGTGAAGTTGGTAACGGCGAGCACAGCCTTCGTCGTCTGGGTAAAGCTGGTGCAACGCGCTGGCGTGGTGTTCGTCCTACCGTTCGCGGTGTGGCGATGAACCCAGTAGATCACCCACACGGTGGTGGTGAAGGTCGTACCTCTGGTGGTCGTCACCCAGTTTCACCTTGGGGTGTTCCGACTAAGGGTCACAAGACTCGTAAGAACAAGCGTACCGATAAGCTTATCGTACGTGACCGTCGTAAGTAAGGGGAATCAGCCGTGCCACGTTCATTGAAGAAAGGTCCTTTTATCGACCTTCACTTGTTGAAAAAGGTAGAAGCTGCAATCGAAGCGAATGATCGCAAGCCAATTAAGACTTGGTCACGTCGCTCTACAATCTTTCCGAACTTTGTCGGACTGACGATTGCTGTACATAACGGCCGCCAGCACGTCCCAGTTTATGTAACTGAAGACATGGTAGGTCACAAACTAGGCGAATTCTCTGCTACTCGTACCTTCAAAGGTCACGTAGCAGACAAGAAGGCCAAGAAGTAATAGGAGTCGATGATGGAAGTTGTTGCTAAGCATAACGGCGCCCGCATCTCCGCTCAGAAAGCTCGACTGGTTGCAGACCAGATTCGTGGTAAGTCTGTTGGCGAAGCTCTGAACATTCTGGCGTTCAGCACCAAAAAAGGTGCACACCTGGTTAAGAAAGTGCTTGAGTCTGCTATTGCAAACGCAGAGCACAATAATGGTGCCGACATCGACGAACTGCGCGTTTCTACCGTATTCGTTGATGAAGGTATGACTATGAAGCGTATCCGTCCACGTGCTAAGGGTCGAGCTGATCGTATTTTGAAACGCTCTTGCCATATCACGGTCAAGGTCGCTGACTAATAGCTGAGTACTAGGAGATTTAATCATGGGTCAGAAAGTTCACCCAACCGGTATTCGGCTTGGCGTTGTTAAAGACCACACTTCTGTGTGGTACGCGGACAAAGCCGATTACGCGAAAAAATTGCTGAATGATCTCGAGGTGCGTAAGTACCTGGAGAAGCAGCTTGAAAAAGCATCTGTAAGCCGCATCGAAATCGAGCGTCCTGCACAGAATGCAAAAATCACTATCTATACTGCCCGTCCCGGTATCGTGATTGGTAAGAAAGGTGAAGACGTAGAAGTTCTGCGTTCAACTGTTTCTGCGATGATGGGTGTGCCTGTGCATATCAACATCGAAGAAGTTCGCAAGCCAGATCTGGATGCGAAGCTGGTTGCACAGAACGTTGCGGGTCAGCTGGAGCGTCGTGTGATGTTCCGTCGCGCTATGAAGCGTGCGGTACAGAACGCTATGCGTGCTGGCGCGAAAGGTATCAAGATCTCTCTGGCTGGCCGTCTTGGCGGTGCTGAGATCGCGCGTACTGAATGGTACCGCGAAGGTCGTGTGCCTCTTCACACTCTACGTGCCGATATCGATTACGCGACTTATGAAGCGCACACCACTTACGGTGTAATCGGCGTTAAAGTATGGATCTTCAAAGGTGAAATCCTTGGCGGTATCGAACAGGTACGTGCTGAGAAGAAGACACCTGCGAAGAAAGGCAAGTGAGGTAGAGATCAATGCTACAACCTAAACGCCTAAAATTCCGCAAAGTACAGACTGGTCGTAACCGTGGTCTGGCGCAGCGCGGCAGCAAAGTAAGCTTTGGTGAATTTGCACTGAAAGCAACTGGTCGCGGCCGTATTACTGCACGTCAGATCGAGGCAGCTCGTCGTACTATGACTCGTCACGTAAAACGTGGTGGTAAAATCTGGATCCGTGTGTTCCCTGACAAGCCAATCACTGGCAAGCCACTTGAAGTACGTATGGGTAAAGGTAAGGGTAACGTTGAGTACTGGGTCGCTCAGATCCAGCCTGGTAAGGTTCTGTTCGAAATGGCAGGTGTACCAGAAGATCTCGCTACCGAAGCCTTCGCGCTGGCGGCTGCTAAGCTGCCGGTTCCAACAAACGTTGTTAAGCGGACGGTGATGTAATGAATGCAACTGAACTACGTGAACAGTCCGTTGATCAGCTTCAGCAGTCTCTGCTGGGTTTGCTCAAGGACCAGTTTAACCTGCGCATGCAGAAAGCTACTGGCCAGCTGGCACAGACTCACCTGCTTGGTCAGGTTCGTCGTGACATTGCTCGCGTAAAGACAGTACTGAACGAAAAGCAGGTGAATAAATGAGCGCTGAAAAACGTACCCGTACTGTGACCGGTAAGGTCATCAGTGACAAGATGGATAAAACCATCACTGTGCTGGTTGAGCGCAAGGTGAAACACCCGATCTACGGCAAATTCGTTAAGCGTTCAACTAAGTTGCACGCACATGACGAAAAGAATGAGTGCCAGATGGGTGACCTCGTGACCATCGCGGAAAGTCGCCCATTGTCGAAGACCAAGACTTGGTCTTTGATTCGCATTGAAGAACGTGGAGCAAAGGTGTAATATATCGCACCTTTGCTTCACTAGCCGCTTCGCTCACCGCGATTTTGTGGTGGGCGGAGACATAGAGATTGTGGAGTAAACCATGATTCAGACAGAAACTATGCTTGATGTCGCTGATAACAGCGGTGCCAAGCGAGTTATGTGTATTAAGGTCCTGGGTGGTTCTCACCGCCGCTACGCCAGTGTTGGCGATGTCATCAAGGTGACAGTCAAGGAAGCAATTCCGCGTGGCAAGGTTAAGAAAGGTCAGGTTCTTAAAGCAGTCGTAGTACGTACCCGTAAAGGTGTTCGTCGTCCTGATGGCTCGCTGATCCGCTTTGATACTAACTCAGCGGTTCTGTTGAACAACAACGACGCCCCGATCGGTACTCGTATCTTCGGCCCAGTAACGCGTGAGCTTCGTAACGAGAAGTTCATGAAGATCATTTCCCTGGCGCCTGAAGTGCTGTAAGACCCCGAAATTTTTTCGGAGTTTTGACGAGAACGCCAAGCTCGAAAGAGTTTGGCGTTTTTGAGCATGAGGAAGGTAGTAGGAAACGAAGGTAATTAAAAATGCGCAAGATTAAACGTGACGACGAAGTCATCGTAATCGCAGGCAAAGACAAGGGTAAGCGTGGCAAAGTTGTACGCGTACTCGAAAACGATCGTCTGATCGTGTCTGGCATCAACATGGTTAAGAAACACCAGAAACCAAATCCTATGCTTCAGCAGGCTGGTGGCATCGTTGAGAAAGAAGCAGCTATCGCTACTTCTAACGTTGCGATCTTCAATGCTGAAACTGGTAAGGGCGACCGTGTCGGCTTCAAGACTCTTGAAGATGGCAAGAAAGTTCGCTTCTACAAATCAACCGGCGCTGTTGTAGCTGGCGATCAGTAATAGGAGTTGAACAGATGTCTAGATTGAAAGCGCTTTACGACTCAGAAGCAAAAGTGAGTCTGAAAGAAGAACTGAATTCGCCAAACGTAATGGCCGTTCCACGCGTCACTAAAATCACTCTGAACATGGGTGTGGGTGAAGCGCTGGCTGACAAGAAGCTGCTGGAAAACGCAGTAAACGATCTGATACAGATCGCTGGTCAGAAGCCGGTTATTACTAAGGCACGTAAATCTGTCGCGGGCTTTAAAGTTCGTGAAGGTTGGCCAATCGGTTGTAAGGTAACTCTGCGCGGCGAGCGTATGTGGGAATTCCTGGACCGTCTGGTAGACGTAGCAATTCCACGTATCCGTGACTTCCGTGGTCTCAACCCTAAGTCTTTTGACGGTCGTGGTAACTACAGCATGGGCGTTAAAGAACAGATCATCTTCCCAGAGATCGACTACGACAAGGTGGACACTCTGCGTGGTCTTGATATCACTATCACGACTACGGCGAAGACGAACGACGAAGGTCGTGCTCTGTTGAGCGCGCTGCAGTTCCCATTCAAGCAATAAGGGTAGGACTATGGCTAAGGTATCAATGTGGAATCGCGAGAGTAAGCGCGAAAAGTTGGCGGCAAAGTACGCTGAAAAACGCGCTGCTATTAAAGCGGTTATCGCTTCACCAGCTTCTTCTGAAGAAGAAGTTTGGGAAGCACAGGTTGCGTTGCAGAAACTGCCACGTGACGCTAGCCCAGTACGTAAACAGCGCCGCTGTCAGGTTACAGGTCGTCCACACGCGGTTTACCGCAAGTTTGGTCTGTGCCGTAACCAGCTGCGCGAAGCTGCAATGCGCGGTGACGTTCCGGGTCTTAAGAAGGCTAGCTGGTAATAATCCACTACTAGCTGGTTAACGGTAAGCGCGGTGGACAGGGCCACTCAAATAGGTTGGGTGGCTACCGCATCGCGCTGCACATTAGAGGAAGTAAAGCATGAGCATGCAAGACACGCTCGCGGATATGTTTACACGCATCCGTAACGGTCACATGGCTGAAAAAGCTGCTGTGGCTATGCCTTCTTCGAAGCAGAAAATCGCTATCGCGAAAGTACTGAAAGAAGAGGGATACATTGCTGACTACGCTGTAGAAGGTGATGTGAAGCCTGTGCTGTCTATCGAACTGAAATACTTCGAAGGCAAGCCAGTTATCGCTGAGATCAAACGCGTAAGCAAACCATCTCTGCGTATCTACAAAGGTGTTGGTGATCTGCCGAAGGTCTCTGACGGTCTGGGTGTCGCTATCATTTCTACTAGCAAAGGTGTAATGACCGATCGCGCTGCGCGCGCTGCTGGTATTGGTGGCGAAATTATTGCAACCGTATTCTAAGGGAGTATTAGGATGTCTCGTATCGCTAAGAAACCTGTTGCACTCCCATCAGGCGTCACTGTGACAGTCGCAGGTCAGTCCGTTACCGTTAAAGGTTCAAACGGTCAGCTGTCTCACGATATTCACCCATCTGTTGCTGTAGAACAGGGTGATGCACAGCTGACTTTCGCTCCACGCGATGGTTCTAAAGGTGCTATGGCGCTCGCAGGTACTACTCGCGCTATCGTCGGTAACATGGTTACTGGTGTGAGCGAAGGGTTCAAAAAAGAGCTGCAACTTATCGGTGTAGGTTACCGTGCCATGCTTCAGGGTAAGTCTCTGAACCTGTCACTCGGTTTTTCACACCCAATCGAATACGCACTGCCAGAAGGCATCACTGCTGAAGTTCCTGCTGCAACTCAAGTTGTAATCAAAGGTGCTGACAAGCAGGTTGTTGGTCAGGTAGCTGCAGAGATTCGTGGTTTCCGTCCGCCAGAGCCTTACAAAGGTAAAGGTGTTCGCTACGTCGACGAATATGTTCGCCGTAAAGAAGCTAAGAAGAAGTAAGGCAGGGTTATGAACGTTAAAAAAGAAGCTCGTATTCGTCGTGCTCGCCGCTCACGCTCACAGATGCGTGAACAGGGTGTAGTACGTCTGTGTGTTAACCGCACACCGCGTCATATCTATGCGCAAGTTATCTCTGCTGACGGCAGCGCTGTACTGGCCTCTGCCTCTACAGTTGAAAAAGAACTGCGTGAAGGCGCAACTGGTAACATCGACGCTGCTAAGAAAGTCGGTACGCTGATCGCGAGCCGTGCTAAAGAAGCAGGTGTCAGCCAGGTTGCGTTTGACCGCTCTGGTTTTAAATACCACGGTCGTGTAGCTGCTCTAGCAGACGCTGCACGTGAAGGCGGTCTGGAATTCTAAAGGTCTCATTATGGCAAATCACGAACAGAAAGACGGTGAACTGCAAGAGAAGCTTGTTCAGGTTAACCGCGTAGCCAAAGTAGTTAAGGGTGGTCGTATCTTCGGCTTCACAGCTTTGACTGTAGTTGGCGATGGTAACGGTCGTGTAGGTTTTGGTCGCGGTAAAGCGCGCGAAGTGCCTGTTGCGATTCAGAAGGCTATGGAGCAGGCTCGCCGTAACATGGTAAGCGTACAGCTCAATGGCCACACTCTGCAGTACCCAGTAAAAGCCCGTCACGGTGCTTCAAAGGTATACATGCAGCCAGCATCTGAAGGTACCGGCGTAATCGCTGGTGGCGCAATGCGTGCTGTACTTGAACTTGCAGGTGTAGAAAACGTACTGGCTAAGTGCTATGGCTCAACTAACCCGGTGAACGTTGTTCGCGCGACTGTTAAAGGTCTTGCTTCAATGACGTCTCCTGAAGATGTTGCTGCTAAGCGTGGCAAGTCTGTAGACGAAATTCTGGGGAGCTAAGCAATGGCTAACACTGTAAAAGTCACCCTAGTACGTAGCCCAATCGGCACTTTGCCGAAGCACAAAGCGACCCTCACCGGTCTGGGCCTGCGTCGCATGAACCACACTGTTGAGTTGGAAGATACTCCAGCAGTCCGTGGCATGATTAACAAAGTCAGCTACATGCTTCGTGTAGAAGGCGAGTAAGAGGATCACCCAATGCGTTTGAACACTCTACGCCCGGGTGCCGGCTCTAAGCAGGCGCCAAAGCGCGTCGGCCGCGGTATCGGCTCTGGTCTGGGTAAAACTTGTGGCCGTGGTCACAAGGGTTTGAAAAGCCGCTCTGGCGGTTCCGTAAAACCGGGATTTGAAGGCGGTCAGATGCCGCTGCAGCGTCGTCTGCCTAAGTTCGGCTTCAACTCTCGTATGGCGCGTTACGTAGCTGAGATTCGTTTAAACGAGCTCGTTGCTGCGGGTGTCGATACTGTCGACCTAGCTGCGCTGAAACAGGCTGACATCATCCGTGAAGAGATCACCTCTGCACGCGTGATTCTGTCTGGCGAAATTACTAAGGCAGTTACCGTCAAAGGTCTTAAAGTGACCAAAGGCGCTAAAGCTGCTATTGAAGCTGCCGGTGGTAAGGTAGAAGACTAATGGCAATCAAAGGACAAGCATCAGCGGGAATGCAGAGCGGTTTGGGTGAGTTATGGGCTCGTCTTCGCTTCGTCGCGATCGCAATTATTGTGTATCGAATCGGCGCGCATATTCCGGTACCGGGTGTTAACCCTGATCGTCTCGCTGCGCTCTTTGATCAGAACGAGGGTACTATCCTGAGCCTGTTTAACATGTTCTCAGGTGGTGCGCTCGAGCGTATGTCTATTCTTGCGTTGGGCATCATGCCGTACATCTCTGCATCGATCATTATGCAGCTGATGACCGCCGTGAGCCCTCAGCTCGAAGCTCTCAAAAAAGAGGGTGAAGCGGGCCGTCGTAAGATCAACCAGTACACGCGTTACGGTACCGTTGTTTTGGCAACTGTACAGGCGCTGGGTATGGCGGTTGGTCTAGCTAATCAGGGCATAGCCTTCACTACTGCGTTCAACTTCTACTTTGTAGCGGTTGTAACCCTAGTGGCAGGCGCAGTCTTCCTGATGTGGCTCGGCGAGCAGGTGACAGAGCGTGGTATCGGTAACGGTATCTCTATTCTGATCTTTGCTGGCATCGTGGCGGGTCTACCGGGTGCGGTCGGTCAGTCCTTTGAATCGGCTCGTCAGGGTGACTTGAACATCCTGGCGCTGTTGGCTATCGCAGTGTTGGCACTGGCGACTGTTGGTTTCGTGGTATTCATGGAACGTGGGCAGCGTCGGATAACAATCAACTATGCGAAACGGCAACAGGGTCGTCGCGTTTACGCGGCGCAGACTAGTCATTTGCCGCTGAAGGTCAATATGGCGGGTGTAATCCCGGCGATCTTCGCGTCATCTATTCTGCTGTTCCCTGCCTCTCTTGGCCAATGGTTTGGTCAGTCTGAGGGTATGGATTGGCTGCAGGACGTTGCATTGGCTCTTGGCCCAGGCCAGCCGCTGTATATCCTGTTGTTTGCCGCAGCAATTATCTTCTTCTGCTACTTCTACACGGCGATTATGTTTAATCCTCGTGAAGTGGCAGATAACCTGAAGAAATCGGGTGCCTTCATTCCGGGTATTCGCCCAGGTGAGCAGTCCGCCCGTTACATCGACACAGTATTGAGCCGCTTGACTCTGTTTGGTGCTCTTTACATCACTGGGGTATCGTTGATGCCGCAGGCGCTAGTTGTCGCATGGAACGTACCTTTCTACTTCGGTGGTACTTCGCTACTTATCGTCGTGGTTGTGGTAATGGACTTCATGGCACAGGTGCAGTCGCACTTGATGTCACACCAGTATGAGTCCCTGATGAAGAAATCGAATCTTAAGGGCGGCGCAGGTTTCCTGCGCTAAGCCGAAAGAGGTGGACCATGAAAGTACGTGCATCTGTTAAAAAGATTTGCCGTAACTGCAAGATCGTACGTCGTAACGGAAGCGTTCGCGTGATCTGCAAAGTGGAGCCCCGTCATAAACAGCGCCAGGGTTAATCCTGACGTTTGATGGGGGGAAGGCCGCAAACGTTGATTTATTTTTAATCAACGTGTAAGATTGCGCGCCTTCCACGAACTGAATGAATTGCGTTCCGGTTCATGCCGGAAGTGAATTAATAGAATTGGAGTACATTGAATGGCCCGTATAGCTGGCGTCAATATTCCTGACAATAAGCATGCGGTAATTTCTCTGACCTACATTTATGGGATCGGCCGCACAACTGCACAGCAGATTTGTGCCGCAGTAGGCATCGAGCCATCTACCAAGATTGGCGAACTGTCTGAAGAAGTTCTCGATAATGTTCGTGGTGAAGTTACTAAGTTGACTGTAGAAGGCGACCTGCGTCGCGAAGTCAACATGAATATTAAGCGTCTTATGGACCTCGGTTGTTTCCGTGGTATTCGCCACCGTCGTAACCTGCCGGTTCGCGGTCAGCGTAGCAAGACTAACGCACGTACCCGTAAGGGACCGCGTAAGCCGATCCGTAAGTAAGCGATAGGAATTACCATTATGGCAAAGCCAAACAATCGCACACGTAAAAAGGTTAAAAAGCAGGTAGCGGACGGCCTCGCGCACATCCACGCCTCTTTTAACAACACCATCATTACCATTACCGATCGTCAGGGTAATGCTCTGTCATGGGCAACTTCAGGTGGCTCCGGCTTCCGTGGTTCTCGTAAGAGCACGCCGTTTGCTGCACAGGTTGCTGCAGAACGTGCTGGTCAGGCTGCACTTGAGTACGGTCTGAAAAACCTAGACGTTTTTGTTAAGGGTCCTGGCCCAGGTCGTGAGTCTGCAGTACGCGCACTCAACGCTTGTGGTTATAAGATCGCTAACATCACTGACGTGACGCCGATTCCGCACAACGGATGTCGGCCACCGAAGAAACGTCGCGTTTAATCTGGAGACGGTAAGTAATTATGGCTCGTTATATTGGACCTAAGTGCAAGCTGTCGCGCCGCGAAGGCACTGATCTCTTCCTGAAGAGTGGTGTTCGCGCATTAGACAGCAAGTGCAAGGCTGAAACTGTACCAGGTGTACACGGCGCTCGTCGTGGCCGTCTGTCTGACTACGGTCTTCAGCTTCGTGAAAAACAGAAAGTTCGTCGTATGTACGGTGTGCTCGAGAAGCAGTTCCGTGGATACTACAAAGAAGCGGCTCGTCGTAAGGGCGCGACAGGTGAAAACCTGATGCAGCTCCTCGAAAGCCGTCTGGACAACGTTGTATACCGCATGGGTTACGGTTCTACACGTGCTGAAGCACGTCAGATCGTTTCTCACCGTCAGATCACTGTTAATGGCGCTGTTGTAAACGTCGCTTCTTATCAGGTTCAGGCAGGTGACGTTGTTGCTGTACGTGAAAAGTCAAAAAACCAGCTTCGCATCAAAGCGGCGCTGGAGCTGGCTGCACAGCGTGCACCAGTTGAGTGGATCGAAGTAGACGGCGCTAAGATGGAGGGTACTTTTAAGTCCGCTCCTGAGCGTTCAGATCTCTCTGCTGACATCAACGAACTGTTGATCGTAGAGCTCTACTCTAAGTAATCTAACTTTGACTGGTGGAACACACATGCAGCGTTCAGTAAATGAGTTTCTAAGCCCGCGTCACATCGACGTACAGGAGATTAGTCAGACACGTGCAAAGGTGGTTCTCGAGCCGCTGGAGCGTGGTTTCGGTCATACTCTGGGTAATGCGCTGCGCCGTATTCTTCTCTCTTCAATGCCAGGTTGTGCTGTAACTGAAGTTGAGATTGACGGTGTTCTGCATGAGTACAGCACCATTGAAGGTGTGCAGGAGGATGTCATTGAGATCCTCCTCAACCTCAAAGGTGTAGCTATTACTCTGCACAACAACGATGAAGCGGTGCTGACTATCAACAAGTCTGGCCCAGGTGCTGTTACCGCAGGTGACATCCAGGTTAACCAGGACGTTGAGATTGCAAACCCAGAACACGTTATTGCTAACCTGACTTCAGGTTCGCTTAACATGCGTCTGACAGTTACCCGTGGTCGCGGTTACGAGCCTGCTGATGCCCGCATCAGTGATGAAGACGAAACTCGTGCCATTGGCCGACTGCAGTTGGATGCTAGCTACAGCCCAGTTCTGCGTGTCTCTTACGCTGTTGAGAGTGCACGTGTTGAACAGCGTACTGACCTCGACAAGCTGGTTATCGATATCGAATCTAATGGTACGATCGACCCAGAAGAGTGCATTCGTCGTGCGGCAACGATCCTGCAGCAGCAGCTGGCAGTGTTTGTTGACCTCGAAGATGCAGGCGAGCAGGCGAAGGCTGAGCCAGCAGAACCAGAGATCGATCCAGTGCTTCTGCGCCCGGTTGATGATCTGGAACTGACTGTACGTTCTGCTAACTGTCTCAAGGCTGAGCAGATCTACTACATCGGTGACCTGATTCAGCGCACCGAAGTTGAACTGCTGAAAACTCCGAACTTGGGTAAAAAGTCACTCACGGAGATCAAAGATGTCTTGGCATCTAAAGGTCTGTCCCTGGGTATGCGTCTTGAGAACTGGCCACCGGCTAGCCTCAAAGGCGACGAGAAAGCGGCTTCCTGAGTTGGCTTAAGCTAAGTTTTAAAGGATACATAAGATGCGTCATCGTAAATCTGGTCGTCACCTAAATCGTACCAGTGCGCACCGCAAAGCGATGTTCAAGAATATGGCTGTGTCTCTGATCGAGCACGAAGTGATCAAGACTACACTGCCAAAAGCTAAAGAACTCCGTCGCGTTGCAGAGCCACTGATTACTCTGGCGAAAAATGACTCAGTTGCTAACCGTCGTCTGGCTTTCAGCCGTACACGTAGCGACTCTGCTGTCGGTAAACTGTTTAACGAACTGGGCCCTCGCTACGCGAATCGTCCAGGCGGTTACATCCGCATCCTGAAGTGTGGCTACCGCGCTGGCGACGCTGCACCTATGGCTTACGTAGAACTAGTTGATCGTCCAGTTGCTGAGTCTTCTGAAGACTAAGTACTGAGTTGATCCATAAAAAACCCGGCTTCTGCCGGGTTTTTTGTGTCTAGCGTCCTCATGCACTAGCTTTTTTTTAAATTGCGTCTCTGCAAGCTTTGGTCTGATTGAACGCTGTCTTTTAAATTTCCAGTTCATTAAGTTTTACCTGCGCTTATGTAGTCTTAAATTCATTACAAAGGCTAATAAAAAGGGCACTTTACGGTTACCAATCGTAAAGCGCCCCTTATAAATTATGACACTTAATTTCGTATCATCGCATTATTTCTACTAATCCCAGTGATAGGCTTGGTACTGCTATTAACAGAATAAGCCTTAGTAAATCGACACCAATGAATGGAACCAGCCCTTTGAAAATCGCTGCAAATGATACATTGGGCAGTGTCGCCTTAAGAACGAATACGTTCATGCCAATCGGTGGGGTAATTAGGGCTATTTCAGTTACGACTACGACAATGATGCCGAACCAAATGAGATCGAATCCATTAGCGAGTACGATTGGGACGAATAGAGGTACACAGATCAATATAATGGCTAGTGAATCCATTACACATCCTAACAGTAGGAATATGATCATGATCAGAGCGATCAATTCATAATTACTCAGACCTGAAGCCTCAACTGCACTCAATATACCTTCGGCAAGCCCTGAGAAAGATACAAATTTTGCGAACAGCATAGCGCCAAATAGGACCGAGTAGAGCATGACGGAGGTAAAAGATGCATCTAAGAAGATATGTTTGAACTTCGCCCAGGTCATCCGCTTTTGCCAAACGGCTATGATTAAGGCAAATCCTGCCCCCATGCCCGCTGCTTCTGTAGCTGTGAATATCTTCGCGTAGATGCCTCCAAATATCAGAATAAACAGCATAAAGAATGGCCACACTCCTTTTAAGGATGCAACCTTCTCTTTAGCGTCTGATCGATCACCTCGTGGTGCATGTTCTGCCTTGAAGAGTGCTACGACGTATATTGCTAACATATAAAATGCTAGTCCTAATAATCCCGGTACAACACCGGCTATGAACAGTTCCCCAATGTTTGTCTGTGTCAGAATGCCATAGATCATTAGAATGATTGATGGCGGTATAAGAATACCCAGAGTGCCACCAGCTGCTATTGACGCGGATGCCAGTGAATCCGAATATCCGTATTTTTTCATGCTGGGGTAGGCGACTTTTGACATGGTGGCTGCCGTTGCAAGACTCGAACCGCATACCGCGCTAAATCCTGCACAGGTCACCATCGTAGAGAGGGCTAATCCACCTCTAATGTGTCCTAGATAAGCATTGGCTGCTCTGAATAAATCTGCCGCTATTCCCGTTTTAGATAGGATGTTACCCATCAATATAAACAGGGGTACCACGGCTAGATCGTATGAGAACACAGCGTCTGATATGGTCATGGAGAGCATAGTGATTGACGTCGAATAGCCATAATCCCAAGCAATACCAAAGAAACTAACTGTTAGAAGAGAGAAGGCCAAAGGCACTCTTAAAAATGCCAGTACTAGCACTAGCCCTAGGCAGATTAAACCAAGAGTCATAATGGTTCCTCGGATGTGATATCTGAATGGTGTCTAGCGGGTAATAGACTTGCTAAACCAGCTGTAAATGAGCCGCAAGCAAATAGGTAGTACATGTAACTGCGTGGAATTAGAAGCTCATGACTCACTTCGTGAATCTCAGTTGCATCAATGGCCGCAATGACAAATTGATAACCAATCAAACCTAATGCTGCTGCTATAAGGCAGCGAATTAAGAAGTGCCACCAGTTCAGACTGTCCTTCATTAGGAATCCATCTAATAGGTCGACGCAAAGATGACCTCTCGCTGCAGTGAGTAGAGGCAAACCGGTGAATACAATAACAGCCATAAAGTGTTCGGTTAAATCGTGTGCACCGTAAATGGGGGTATTAAATAGACGACGCCCTAATACATCTGCAAAGGTGAGAGCCACCATTAGGAATAGTGAGATCATTAAGATGATCTCAATGGTTTTGAAGGTCTTATCTATAATAGGCTTCATGTTCTTCCGCCTCTATAAAGCGAGGGGCTACCTAACAGATAGCCCCTTTTTGTTATTTATTAGCGTGAGCGTTGTAGCGTTTTTTATGGTATTTGACAATTTCCATTGGATTGTCGATACCAAAGTTACTAGCATCGGAGGCCCACTCATTGATGATTTTCTCGCGAGCTTCTGTAATTAAGGCCATCAGCTCTGGAGATGGTTCGCTGAAGCTGTGCTCACCAGAGGCGCGCATTTTTTCTTCTGCTGCTTTTGATTGAGCGTCAAATGTTCCACCCCATAGTTTAGCAAATGCCGCACCTGAAACAGTTTCGATCGCTTCTTTATCAGCTTTAGAAAGTTTATTCCATTTTTTCTCATTCATAGCCAAGAAGAACGAAGCATCATAGAAACCTTCTGGGATCTTAGTATGGTGGGTTAACACGCCATCCAGACGAAAGTTAACAACTGATTCCATAGGGTGTAGTGATGCATCAATGACACCACCATTCAGCATTTCGTAGGCTTTAGTAGCTGGGGCAGCGACAGGTATCGCACCCACTGTTTCAATCAGTACTTTTTGAATAGGTCCGCCCATGCGAACCTTTTGATTTGCGAGGTCTGCCGGTGTAACTATATCTTTAGAACCATGGTTAATGACTCCAGGGCCGAGTGTCCCTACACCAAGGACCTTAACCCCGTCGAACGCTGTATTAGCTTCTAGATGAGTTTTGTAGGTATCCCATAAAGCAAGCGATGAAGCTTCAGCTGAGTCACCAATAAAAGGCACTTCCGAGAACCAAACTGCTTTGAAACGTTCTGGCTCGTATGTCCAGTTTCCCCAAGTGATATCAGCGACCCCTTTGCGAGCTAGCTCCCAATGCTGTGGTGGACTACCAACTGCTTTTGGCAGCATGCGGACAGTCACTCGACCCTCAGTTGCTTCGCTAACATCTTCAGCCCAGTCTTTCAAAATTCCACTAACAAAGTGAGCTGGTGGAACCCAATTCGACATTGTGAGCGTTTCAGCTTGAGCGTTGAAGGATAGAGATCCAATCATTGTGGCCGCTGTTAGCGTGCCCATGATATTTGTTTTTATAGTCATTATTTGATCCTCAATAAAGGTCTATTTTACGGATGTTTCGCAGAAAAACTGCTCTATTAGGTCTACCCACATTTGAGCACCCACAGATAAAGCATCATCATTGAAATCATAGTGCGGGTTATGTACGCTGCACGGTCCCACGCGTTTACCATCGGTATGGCCATTATCACCATTACCAATTAAGAAGTAACAGCCAGGAATGCTGTTTAACATGTAAGCAAAGTCTTCACTTCCAGTCAGAGGGGCTGCATCTGAATCCACTAGCTCTATACCGAATGCTCGCTCGGCTACTGTTCTCACTACCTCTGCATATTGAGCGCTGTTTTGCAGCACAGGGTAGCCGTATTGGTAGCTGATTTGTGCCTGACAGTCATATGCGGTTGCTTGATTATCGACCAGTTGTCTTATGCGCCTTTCAAGCGTGTCACGTACTTCTGGTTGCAGTGCGCGAACACTTAATTCAAGCTCGGCTCTTTCTGGAATAACGTTGTAGCTTTGGCCGGCTGCAATTTTTCCAACACTAATAACGCCTGTGTGAATTGGATCGGTATTGCGGCCAATAATTGTTTGTAGACCAAGTACGGTTGCCGATAAGGGTAATGTTGGGTCGATCGACATTTGCGGGAGGCCGCCGTGGCCGCCTTTTCCTGTAAAGGTAATTTTCACAAGATCTGATGAGCACATGAAGGGACCACTTCGGAATTCGACACGACCAACAGGAATGCCAGGGTAATTATGGAGTGCAAAGATGGCATCGCATGGGAATTGTTCGAACAAGCCCTCATCGATCATGCGCTGCGCACCACCTCCACCACCAACCTCTTCTGCTGGCTGAAAGATAAGGTTGAGTGTGCCATTAAACGAACTTGTATCCGCTTCGGCTATCGATTTCGCAGCCCCTAACAAAATAGAGGTATGCCCATCATGCCCACAGGCGTGCATCTTGCCTCTATTTTTGCTCTGGTAGGGTAAGCCTGTCATCTCTTGGATCGGTAGCGCATCCATATCGGCTCTTAGGCCTATTTTAGGACCACTGCCATCACCAAATACCTTTTGAGCAACCACTCCTGTTTCTGCAATGCCTGTGGTGACTTGATAGTTCCATGATGTTAAGAGTTGTTGTACCAATTGACTCGTATCGTTCTCCTCAAAACCTAATTCTGGATTTGAGTGAATACTGTGGCGCCAACTCTTCATGAGGTTGATCTGTGTATCGGTGAATTTTTTCATATCAGTACTTCTTGTAATTTCCAAACAGATTAAAATGATTATATGATCTCAGCTATATGATTTTTTTGGCTATGTGATCAATTTTTGGTGTCACTAATATGAAGCAGCAACAAATACGTGCATTGGTTGCGATTGCGGATATGGGATCTATTCGCAGTGCAGCTGTTGAGCTCAACACCAGTCAGAGTGCTTTGACTAGGGCGATGCGTGAGCTTGAAGAGAGTCTAGGTGTGGAACTTTTGCAGCGCAGTTATCGGGGAGTTACTTTCACCCCTGCAGGTGAAGCGCTTTTAAGGCGGGCAAGATTAATTGTTGCGACCATCGAGAGAGCCAAAGATGAGGTTCAGCAGATCGGTGGTGGACGAGGTGCTAAGGTCTCAATTGGTGTCACTCCTGTTATTGCTGCAACGATCTTAGCGGATATCTACAAAGGGTTTCACTCTCGCATGCCAGAAGCAAAGTTGGTTCTGACAGAGGGCTTGTTGACGACAATTGTTCCAGGATTGATTGAAGGGGCCCTGGATTTTGGTATTGCACTTGCATCCAAAGAGTCCATGCCGTCTGAGTTAGTGTTCGAACCCTTATGCAACGTTAAAATAGTGGTTGCTGGAAGGGCTGGACATCCTCTTGCACACTCTAATGACTGGCGTGAGCTACTGGATGCCTCTTGGGTTCTTAATATGTCACTAGGTAGTAGTTCAAGCTCCTTACTCCAATGGTTAGAAGAGGAGGGTTTGCCAAGGCCAAAAGAGGTTGTTCAGTGTACCTCTCCGCAAGTGATGCTGGAGATGATGCGAAGAACCGACTTAATAGGTTATGCGCCTGGGAGATACATCACTGATCGCTTTTCTGGAGCAGGGGTAGAGCCCTTCTCTGTTGATAAATTGCCTCCAGAAAATCAGTTGGGTATCGTCAAAGTAAGAGGTGTTCCGTTAACCCCTGCAGCACAGTATCTTCAGACTATGGCTCAAAGGTTGTTAGGCAGTGACTTTTCAAAAGAGTTAAGCGATTCTGATATTGTGTAAAGATCTAGTTAGATACATTTTATTTTAATCACCTCTTCTTAGATGAAGTTGGATTCAAGCATGAGAACAATTATGTCCGTAGAAAAAGCACTGCTTAACAGAAAAACCGTTAGGGCCTTTAAACCAAATCCGGTTCCGAAAGCGTTAATCGAAGAGCTGGTTGAGCTTGCCAATCGCGCTCCATCCAACGGGAATTTACAACCTTGGCGTGTTATTGCTCTTAGTGGGGAGTCGCTGGAGGTTTTAAAAACCAAGGCTGTGCAGAAACTTCAGCAAGATGGTTTTGAGCAACCAGAGTACCAAGTCTATGTTTCACCTATGCCAGAACCCTATAGATCTTACCGTTTCGCTGTAGGAGAAGCCCTCTACAAAACGATTGGTGTGGCGCGTGAAGATAAAGCTGGACGACAAGCTCAGTTTGCAAAGAATGCCGAACTATTTGGTGCTCCGTTAGGTCTATTCTTTTATATAGATCGCCGTCTTGGACCAGGGCAGTGGATGGATTTAGGGATGTACATTCAGAGTCTTATGTTGTTGCTGGAGGAGAGAGGGTTGAGCAGTTGCGCTCAAGGTTATTGGAGCTTTTTGCACGAAACTGTCGCTTCAGTTACTGAGGCGAGTGCTGAGTGGATGTTAGCCTGTTGTTTGGCTGTTGGCTACAAAGATAAAGAGGCATCTATTAATAGTTTAGAGTCTAGTCGGCAGCCTTTAGGTGACTTCTTTCATCTCAAAGAGTAGTGAGCCAGTTGTCAAACTAAAGCTGCAGTAGCTGATCTTATGACTATATCGTGGTTAGACTTATTTTAAATAGGTGATCAAAAATTGGTGTCATCTCTTTGCTTCTGTTTTTTTAATATTTCTTAAAAGTAGGTTACCAATAATAGCCCTTACACTAAGGTGTATCTAATGACTAAACGGGCTGGATGCCCAATTAAACAAGGATCTCAGGCTCTTTATTCCTATTCTTAATTCAAAAAATTAACTCCTATAAATTTCCTTTCGTTAATAAATCCGTGGATGACTCCCCTCAAAAACGGTGTTCCATAAATTGTCTGGAAAATTGGTATAGGGTTGTTCTTTACAAAACGATGAGATAGTTTGATCTCAATGGATCGTCCGGGAGAGAGTATTTTATAGCGCATAAAATACCGCCGAAGGAGCACGTGCCCCGCAAACTCTCAGGCAAAAGGACCGGCGATCTTTAAAACATCCGAAGAGTGATCTGCGCACTTTCAGATCCACCGAAGGAGCAAGCGCAGTCGTCAAAGGGACGGCGAGCGTGAATCTCTCAGGTACCATGACGGAGAGGGCAGTCGGACATAAAAGCAGTTCTGCTTATCAATTATTGTCCGCAAAAAAGAGTGCAATCCTATGCAAAATATTGCTGTTTTAGGTGCCGGTATCACCGGTATTACGACTGCCGCTAAATTACACGAACAGGGTTTCAACGTTACGGTTATTGATCGTCAACGCTACGCTGCAATGGACACTAGCTTTGCCAATGGGGGGCAACTGTCCGCTTCGAATGCAGAGGTGTGGAATACTTGGTCAACGATTCTGAAGGGTCTTAAATGGATGCTTCAGTCTGATGCTCCCTTGCTTGTGAACCCTAAACCCTCTTGGCACAAGATCAGTTGGATGCTCGAATTTATGGGTAACATTCCCAACTACGAGCGAAATACAATTGCAACGACAGAGCTTGCGATAGCCTCTCGCGCGCAAATGCATGCCCTTGCAGATCGTTGGGGGGTGGAATATGACTCATCAGACTGCGGAATTTTACATTTCTACTCTGACAAAAAAGACTTTGAACATGCACGTCGCGTCAACAAGCTACTCGCTAAAGGTGGGTTAGAGCGTTTTGAGTTATCACCCTTAGAGATCATCGATAAAGAACCACAGCTTCATGGTGACTTTGTCGGCGGTTTTTGGACGCCTAGCGATTTTACCGGAGACATCCATAAGTATGCTTTTGGTTTGGCAGAGGCTATTCGTAAGGACGGTGTTAACTTCCAGATGGAGACCGAGCTGGTTGACGTTAAAACTGAGCAGGATGTCGTAAGGCTGGAAGATGCCAACGGTAGCGAGCTGGAGTTCGATGGTATTGTTGTCTGTTTGGGGGTTGGCAGCCGAGCGCTAGCCACTAAGTTGGGCGATCGCGTCAACATCTATCCAGTTAAAGGCTACTCGATTACCGTCAATTTGCGTGATGAGCTGAGCCAGCAGAGTGCGCCCATCCGTTCCCTTCTTGACGATAAAGCGAAGATAGTAACAAGTCGTTTAGGTATAGATCGATTCCGCATTGCCGGTACCGCCGAGTTTAACGGCTACAACCGAGATATTCGTGCTGACCGCATCAAACCGCTCGTTGATTGGTGTCAACATCACTTTCCTGGAGTGTCGACTGAAAGTGTTGTGCCTTGGGCAGGTCTTCGTCCAATGATGCCAAATATGATGCCTAAAGTAGGAGCTGGGCGCCGTCAAAATGTCTTCTACAACACAGGGCATGGTCACCTAGGTTGGACGCTCAGTGCTGCAACTGCTGATATCGTGACTGCCGCTGTTGTCGAGGCCCGAGAAGGCAAAGAGCACTTCAAACAGCTTGCACTTTAATTCTAACTTTTAAGCTATGAACCCCATTTGTTAAGTAAATTGCGAATAAGTCCCCAGACCTGAGACAATCGAAAGCATCCTCTTCCAGCCGAGATCACCGATGGACCACCAACTGACCTTCGCCGATAGCGAGTTCAATCAGAAGCGGCGGCGCACGCGCAAAGAGATTTTCCTGGGTCGCATGGACAAGCTGATTCCATGGAAACGCCTGGAGTCCATCATCGAACCGCATTATCCCAAAGCAGGTAACGGTCGTAGACCGTATCCGCTATCGACCATGCTACGCATTCACTGTATGCAGCAATGGTACAGCCAGAGTGATCCCGCTATGGAAGATGCTCTGTACGAGATTGCCTCAATGCGACTCTTTGCTGGCCTCTCGTTGGATAAGCCGATTCCTGATCACACCACGATCATGAACTTTCGCCACCTTCTGGAACGCAAGAAGTTGGCCCGTAAGATCTTCAAGGAAGTTAACCAGTGGTTGACCGATGCGGGCGTCCTGTTAAAAGAAGGCACACTGGTGGATGCCACCATCATCGAAGCGCCTACCTCGACCAAGAACAAATCGGGTGAGCGTGATCCTGATATGCACCAGACCAAGAAAGGTAATGCGTGGCACTTCGGTATGAAGGCGCATATAGGCGTTGATGCGCGTACAGGAATCACCCATAGCTTCACGACCACAGCGGCCAATGAGCATGACCTCAATCAAGCTGGCCTGCTCCTGCATGGCGACGAGCAGTTTATTTTCGCCGATGCAGGTTATCGGGGTGCCGAGAAGCGAGAAGAACTCAAATCTGTTTCAGCCGATTGGCACATCGCTGAGCGCCCCGGAAAGATAAGGGCACTGAAGAAACATCCAAGAAAGAACAAAACGCCTATACGCACTGAATACTTGAAAGCGAGTGTACGGGCCAAAGTGGAGCATCCGTTCCGGATCATCAAGTGCCAGTTCGGCTTTGTTAAGGCTCGTTACCGTGGCCTGATGAAAAACGATTCAAAGTTGGCGATGCTGTTTGCGCTGGCAAATATCGTTCGTGTGAGCCAACTCCTGCGGGCGTAACAGCAGGATAAATCCGTCTGGAGTCTGCTAAAGCTGCTTCCAGACACCGAATTTCAGGGAAATTTTGGCTCAGAATCAGCCAAAATGACGGCTAAGGCATCTGATTTCGTAAGTTATCCGAAAATCGGGGACTTGATCGTACCTTCCCTAAGTTTTAAAGGAAACATATCATGCGTCATCGTAAATCTGGTCGTCACCTAAATCGTACCAGTGCGCACCGCAAAGCGATGTTCAAGAATATGGCTGTGTCTCTGATCGAGCACGAAGTGATCAAGACTACACTGCCAAAAGCTAAAGAACTCCGTCGCGTTGCAGAGCCACTGATTACTCTGGCGAAAAATGACTCAGTTGCTAACCGTCGTCTGGCTTTCAGCCGTACACGTAGCGACTCTGCTGTCGGTAAACTGTTTAACGAACTGGGCCCTCGCTACGCGAATCGTCCAGGCGGTTACATCCGCATCCTGAAGTGTGGCTACCGCGCTGGCGACGCTGCACCTATGGCATACGTTGAACTGATTGATCGTCCAGTAGCTGCTGAAGAGTCTTCTGAAGACTAAGTTTTAGCAGAAACTAGAAAAACCCGGCCTTGGCCGGGTTTTTTATTGTCTAGAGCTCACTTAATCCAGTATCCAGACGAAAAAACGCCCGCTAGTGCGGGCGCTTCTGTATATAGATGGCTCAAAAGCTCAGGCGCTACGGAGGGAGATTTAAGCAGACCTAATGTTTGTGTCAATATAACAGCATTATTACTCGTAGCGGTGCTACTTGAGCATTAGCTTCAGGAATCGTCCTGTTTCTGAGCCCTTCGTGTCCGCTACCTGCTCGGGTGTTCCAGCAGCGATGATCTGGCCTCCCCCTGAGCCGCCCTCTGGTCCCAGATCAACTATCCAATCTGCTGTTTTGATCACATCCAGATTGTGTTCGATTACTACGATGGTGTTGCCGTGGTCGCGCAGGCGATTGAGTACAGCGAGCAGTTGCTCTATATCGTAGAAGTGCAATCCGGTAGTCGGTTCGTCCAATATGTAGAGTGTTTTGCCGGTGTCGCGTTTAGAGAGCTCTTTGGCAAGCTTTACGCGCTGGGCTTCACCACCCGATAGGGTTGTTGCTGCTTGGCCGAGCCGAATATAACTTAGGCCGACATCCACCAGAGTCTGCAAGCGGCGGGCTAGAGCTGGAATGGCCTCGAAGAAGCTCAGGGCATCCTCGACCGTAAGGTCTAGTACCTCATGGATGTTCTTGCCTTTGTACATCACCTCAAGGGTTTCGCGGTTATAGCGCTTGCTTTTACAGACATCACAAGGCACATAAATATCAGGTAGGAAGTGCATCTCTACCTTAATCACGCCATCGCCCTGACAGGCTTCACAGCGGCCGCCTTTTACGTTAAAGCTAAAGCGACCTGGCTTGTATCCTCGGGAGCGCGCTTCTTGTGTGCCTGAGAAGAGCTCACGTATCTGGGTGAATATGCCTGTGTAGGTTGCCGGGTTTGATCGTGGAGTACGACCGATCGGGCTCTGGTCGATATCGATCACCTTATCGAAATGGTTCAGACCCTCCACCTTTTTATACGGCGCCGGCGTCAGCGTTGTGGCCTTGTTCAGTTCTGTCGCAGCCAGCGGGTAGAGTGTGTTGTTGATCAGGGTTGATTTACCGGAACCCGATACGCCCGTTATACAGGTTAAGAGACCCACCGGAATTTCAAGGTCAACGTTTTGCAGGTTGTTTCCGGTCGCTCCAATCAGTTTGAGTTTTCGCTTGGGGTCTGCTTTATGGCGCACTTTAGGTATCTCGATGGCGCGTTTGCCACTGAGGTATTGCCCGGTCAGCGAACGCTCACTTTTTATAACGTCATCATACTGCCCGGCAGCCACCACTTCGCCGCCGTGTACGCCGGCTCCGGGACCGATGTCGACAATATAATCTGCACTGCGGATGGCATCCTCATCATGCTCAACGACGATAACCGTGTTCCCAAGATCGCGAAGGTGTACCAGGGTATTCAGCAGCCTCTCATTATCACGCTGATGTAGACCGATTGAGGGCTCATCTAGGATGTACATCACACCCACGAGGCCAGCACCGATCTGACTTGCCAGCCTGATACGCTGTGCTTCACCGCCTGAAAGCGTGTCAGCACTGCGCTCAAGGGATAGGTAGTCGAGGCCGACGTTGACAAGGAAGCTCAGGCGTTCACGGATCTCCTTGAGGATCTTCTCGGCGATCTCGCCTTGCTTGCCCTCAAGTACGAGTTGTTCGAAATAGGCTTTAGCCGCGCCAATAGGTAGTTGTGTCAACTGGGGTAAGGTCTGTTCATCAATGAATACATGACGGGCCTCTTTACGCAGTCGGCTGCCGTTACAGCTCGGGCAGGGCTGCATATTGAGGTACTTGGCGAGGTCCTCGCGGACCATCTCCGATTCCGTTTCGCGGTAACGGCGTTCGAGATTGTTGAGTACGCCCTCAAATGGGTGCGATTTGCTAATGATATCGCCGCGATCGTTCAGATACCGGAATGGGATCGCTTCGGCGCCGCTCCCTTTGAGTACAGCATCTTGATGTTTTTTGCTGAGCTCTTTAAAAGGGGTATCGATATTGAAGCCGTAATGATCAGCAACGGCTTTGAGCTGCTGAAAGTAGTAGAGGGTACGACGGTCCCAACCTCGAATGGCACCCTCGGAAATGGTGAGGCTCGGATCATGTACGACTTTTACTGGGTCGAAATACTGGCGAACGCCGAGCCCATCACAGCTAGGACAGGCCCCATGGGGGTTGTTGAACGAGAACAAGCGCGGTTCTAGCTCTTGAATCGAGTGGCCACATTTAGGGCAGGCGAAGCGTGCAGAGAATATGATCTCCTCACCTTCACCCTTATCCATCCAATCAATAGTGGCGATACCGTCGGTGAGCTCCAGGGCGGTTTCAAAGGATTCGGCTAGGCGCTGCTGTAGGTCATCACGCACTTTGAAGCGGTCAATGACCACATCGATACGGTGCTTTTTGTTCTTATCTAGTTCAGGTGCTTCATCTAGGTCGACAACGATGCCATTGATGCGTGCGCGCACGAAGCCCTGAGCTCTGAGGTTGCTGATGGTATGGAGGTGTTCGCCTTTGCGATCCTGTACCACCGGGGCAAGCAGCATCAATTTGCTACCCTCGGGAAGCGCCAATACCTGGTCCACCATCTGACTAATCGTTTGTGCTTTCAGTGGCAGATCGTGCTCAGGGCAGCGAGGTTCGCCAGCACGAGCAAATAGCAGGCGCAGGTAATCGTATATTTCAGTAATGGTGCCTACAGTGGAGCGCGGGTTGTGAGAGGTCGACTTCTGTTCTATGGAGATGGCAGGCGACAGGCCCTCAATATGATCGATCTCGGGTTTCTCCATCATCGATAGGAACTGGCGTGCGTAGGTTGAAAGAGACTCAACGTAGCGACGTTGCCCCTCGGCGTAGAGCGTGTCGAATGCAAGAGATGACTTACCGGAGCCTGATAGGCCGGTTACCACAATCAACTTATCGCGAGGGATATCGAGGTCAATATTCTTGAGGTTGTGCGTGCGGGCTCCGCGTACGAGAATCTTGTCCATTACTGCTCCAGTCGTGCGGGCAAAAGCGAAATTATAACACGCGGCCCTTGGCAAAAATCAGCTATTTTACGGCTGAATCATCAACAGTGATCTGTTAGAGTAGAGCAAAATTTTTGGAACATATTTAGCGGAGAAAACGGATGGCACGCGGTGTAAATAAAGTAATCCTGGTCGGGAATCTCGGAACTGATCCAGAGGTGCGTTACCTGCCTTCCGGTGGTGCTGTTACTAACGTAAACATCGCTACCAGCGAAACCTGGAAAGATAAGCAGTCGGGTCAGATGCAAGAGCGTACCGAGTGGCATCGAGTGGTCTTTTTCAACCGCTTGGCCGAGATTGCCGGTGAGTACCTGAAAAAAGGCTCTAAGATCTACTGTGAAGGTTCTCTGCGCACCCGTAAGTGGCAGGATAACAACGGTCAGGATCGCTACACCACTGAGATCGTCGCTAGCGAAATGCAGATGCTCGACTCACGCGGTGGCGAAGGTGGCGGTATGGGCGGTGGCTATAACCAGGATCCCGGTTACGGCCAGCCACAGCAGCAGGCGCCGCGTCAGCAGGCACCACAACAGGCACCACAGCAAGCGCCTGCGCAGCAGCAACCGCCTGCATTTGATGACTTTGATGATGACATCCCGTTCTAACTGGATGTTGTTTCAAGAAAAACCTCGCTTCGGCGAGGTTTTTTATTGGCCTTTCTCTTTCCGTACTGTGGAACCGGCATTAACCAAGTTTTAGTCAATCATGATGATCCGCTATCCTCGCCTAAAGCGTAGCTGATCTTGGTATGACCAAACAAAAAAACTAATAAATGGTTCCTGCCGACTGCAAAGCACGCGTGCGTTGCATTGGTGGGGGAGGAGAAGAAATGAAAAAAAGAATGTTCCTCAAACTGAGTGCTAGTGCAGCATTGGCGCTCTCCATCGGCGCGGTTCAGGCCGCGGAAACCTTGAAGATCGGCGCTGTTGCACCAAAGACTGGTGGCTTGGCTGGCGGTGCTGTTGTCTCTTTCTGGCCAAACGTTAAGCTCTGGGCGCATGACGTCAATACTCGTGGCGGCCTTGATGTGGGTGGTACCAAGTACATGGTAGAGATCATCGAGTATGATGATCAGACCAACCCGGGCGAAACGATCAAAGCAGTTCAGCGTCTGGCGACACAGGATAAGGCTGACTTTATTTTGGCGCCTTACTCCACCGGTCTTAATATCGCTGCGGCTCCTGTCTATGCGCGTTATGGCTATCCAATGATTACGCACACGGCCATCTCCGATCAGGTTGAAGAGCTGTCCAATAAATTCCCTAACATGTACTTCACGCTCGGTGGCGCTTCAGGTCTCGCTGAGGGAGTAGTTGATGTGCTGTCGGCTATGAAAGCGAACGGTGATATCGGCAATCGCGTGGCGATGGTCAACGTAGCTGATGCTTTTGGAATTGAGTTGGCTGAGCGCGCCGAGCCCTCCATGAAAGCTGCAGGCTTTGATATCGTCTACAAAACCTCATACCCGCTGGGTACTCAGGATCTGTCCCCCGTGGTTAAGGGTGCAAAAGACGCTAATCCAGATGCTTTTGTCGCCTTCTCTTACCCACCAGATACCTTTGGTTTGACCAAGCAGGCAGTGGTGGAAAGCCTCAACGTTAAGGCGTTCTACACCGCTGTAGCCACTGCGTTTCCGGCCTATGCTGGTGCAAATGGCGCTGCCGCTAACAACGTACTGGGCGCCGGTGGTGTTAATGCAGATGACCCAGATTTCCAGGCCTACATGAAGCGTCACGAAGAAGTGACGGGTGAGAAGCCAGACTTCTGGGCATCAGGCATGGTTTACGCCTCCTTTCAGATCCTAGAGCAGGCTATCGAAGCAACTGACTCAATCGATCGTAAGGTGGTATCTGAGTACATCGCTAATAACGACTTTGACACGCTGATGGGTAAAATCAGCTGGGATGAGAACAACAACAACTCTGCATACTGGACCGTCGGCCAGTGGCAAGATGGCGTCTTTAAGGGCGTGGCATCGACCGGTCGTGAGGGCGCTGTTGCTCCACGTCTGAAGCAGGGTTGGGAGTAATTATCCACGACAGAGCTCCGGGGTAGCCCGGAGCTCTAACGTTATTGGCAGTCTATATCTATGGGCATTCTCATTACAGGTCTGCTGTTGGGGGGCACCTATGCGCTTATAGCCATGGGCCTTAACCTTCAGTACGGCATGTCCCGCATAATGAACCTCGCCAACGGTGAAATACTTGTTGCCGGTGGTTTTGCTGCATTCTGGTTTTGGACAGCAGGCTCTCTCAGTCCGCTGCTGACTATCTTTATTCTTGCGCCAGTGGCTTTTGTGGTTAACTGGCTGATCTACGTGATAATTTTGCGACCGCTGGTCAAGCGCGCCAGGTCCCGGGGGCAGTTAGAAGTTGATGCAATACTGACTACCTTCGGGCTCTCATTTGTCGCCGTCGGCATAATGCTGGCAACCTTTGGTGGCGACTATTTCAGCTACTCATACCTGCTCAGTCCGGTGGAGCTCTGGAGTGAGACCTACGCATTGAACCGCATACTGGCCTTTGTCGCGGCGGTTATTATTTGTGGTGCACTCTACCTCTGGCTTAATATCTCCCGGGCGGGAATGTCGATCCGAGCGATCGCCGTCTCTCCCGATAGCTCGCGCTTAGTCGGTATCGATGTGCCTAAACTCGCCGCGCTGGCATTTGCGCTGGGCGGCGCTGTAACGGCTGTGGGCGGAGCATTGATCTCGACCTTCCTGACACTGGATGCGTCGACCGGCGTTATCTTTACGCTCAAAGCTCTGGTTATTGTCATCATGGGCGGCGTTGGTGATGTGCGCGGCACGATTGTTGCGGCGCTTCTGCTAGGCGTGTTAGAGACCTTTGTCGCTCGCTTGATTGACCCCGGACTGACACTGGCGGCAGCCTACCTGCTCTTTATTCTGATTCTGTTGTTCAGGCCCCAAGGACTCTTTGGTCGGAGGCAGTCATGATGAGAATGAAAAGCACCGATTACAAAGCGCTGTCCGTCAGCATCGTGCTGTTGTTAATCGCTATCTGTCTGCCTTGGATTGTTGGTGACTTCGCCCTAACTCTCGCTGTGAATATGGCGATGTTTACTGTCTTGGCTACTAGCTGGGCACTTTTTTCTGGGCCGACGCACTATATCTCCTTAGCCACAGCAGCCTTCTTCGGTTTAGGAGCCTACACGATGGGGTTGGGTGTCGATCACCTGCCGTTCTGGTTGTTGGTCATTCTAGCTGGCTTGTTCGGTGCAATTATGGCCGGCATTATCGGTTTGGCGACGCTGCGGCTCTCGGGTGTTTACTTCGTAATCTTTACGCTCGGTCTGGCCGAAATGACACGCCAGATCATCACCTACATACAGAATGCGACCGGGCAGAAAGGGATTTTGATCTCGATCTGGTTTGAGGAGTCGACCTTCTATTGGATGCTCGTAGCCTTGGCTGCACTCATATTCTTAGTTGGCTGGCTGATTGGTCGCTCCCGACTAGGTTTTGCACTGAGGATCATCGGTGATGATGAGGAGGTGGCGCGTCACTCAGGTATCAATACAGCACTGTCAAAAGTGTTGTTGTTTATGATCCCAGGATCCGTTGCAGCCATGAGCGGTGCGATTATAGCGCCGCGCTATGGCTACATTGAGCCGCTAATAGCCTTCACGCCTATGCTCTCATTTCAGGTAGTCATTATGGCGCTATTGGGTGGTACGGGTCGTCTCTGGGGGCCGCTGGCGGGTGTGATACCCTTCTCGATACTCTGGGAGTTGATCTCAGCTTCATTCCCGAACCAGACAACCCTGCTACTGGGTTTAAGCTTCCTGATTATCGTCTATCTGCTGCCGCAGGGCTTTGTTGGATTGCTCCTGAAAATCCGAGCCAAGATAGGTGATGGGAGGGGGTACTGATGAGTGACCATCGAACAGTGCTCTCTCTGCAGGGGGTGACCAAGCGTTTTGGTGGTCTGATTGCCGTTAACGACCTGGACTTTGACGTGGCGGAGCATGAGGTGCTCGGTTTGATCGGCCCAAATGGATCGGGTAAGTCGACCACAATGAACCTTATATCGGGCGCGTTGAGTGTAAGCGAGGGTGAAATCGCCCTCAGGGGTCAGGTAATTAGCGACCTACCGCCGCACAAAATCGCCCGCCGAGGCGTTGCGCGGACCTTCCAGTTGGTACGCATGCTCCCCTCTATGAGCGTCATGGAGAATGTGATGGCTGGTGGCGTATTTGGCCACCGCCGTCGCTGGGGGCGTGATGCTGAGCGTCAGGTTATGAAGATGCTTGAACTGGTCGGGTTGGATCGGCGAGCGAATGCGCGCCCGTCTGAGCTGACCTATATCGATACGAAGCGTGTTGAGCTTGCTCGTGTTTTGGTGGGAGACCCCAAAGTGCTGCTGCTCGATGAGTGGTTAGCGGGTCTTAATCCAACTGAGTTGGAGGAGGGTATCGCGCTGGTTAAACAGTTGCGTGATGAGGGGCGCACTATCGTGCTGGTCGAGCACGTAATGGATGCTATTCGTTCCCTCTGTGACCGCTGTGTGGTGATGAGCTCTGGGCAGAAAATTGCGGAAGGTGCCACCGAACAAGTTTTGAGTGACCCCGAAGTGATACGTGCGTACCTGGGAGAGGATGATGCTTGAAGTTAGAAGTCTAGCAGCGAGCTACGGCAAGCACCGAGCCTTGGAGGGTGTTAACTTGCGGGTTAGCCCCGGTGAGATAGTCGTTATTTTGGGTGCCAACGGTGCAGGTAAGTCGACGCTACTTAAATCGATCTGCGGTATTTGTGAAGGAAGCGTCAGCGGTGATGTGAGTATTGATGGCACTGAGCTCAGCGGACTTAAATCTAACCTGATTGTGGAAGAGGGTGTGGCGCTAGTTCCCGAAGGGCGCGGTATTTTTCCGGACCTAAGTGTGCAGGAAAACTTAATGCTTGGGAGTTATTCTGCGCGGGCGCGTGATGAAGAAAGTGCCAGCCTAGAGCGGGTGCTTTCGCTCTTTCCTAAGCTGGCTGAGCGGAGAAAACAAACGGTTCGAACGATGTCCGGCGGCGAACAGCAGATGGTGGCGATTGGGCGAGCAATGATGTCCAATCCAACTATTCTGGCACTAGATGAGCCGTCGCTCGGGCTGTCCCCATTACTTTCTAAAGAGCTTTTTCAAAGCCTCAAACAAGTCAAAGCGGCTGGTCTTGGGATATTGATGGTTGAGCAGAACGCCCGCCAGTCACTGGCGATCGCGGATCGTGGCTATCTGCTTGAGAACGGTCGAATTGCGCATGAGGATAGCGCGTCCAATCTGCTATCAGACCCTGCTGTAACTGCAGCCTATCTCGGTGGGAAGTCGTCTAAACCTTTAGCGACACCTTCGACTAGCGTAGCAAAACCGGCTACGCCTGTGTCGCAACATAGGCCTGAACCTAAGGCTATGCCCAAGCCGCCCAGCGAATCGATTTCCGGGATTGCTCAACAGGCGATGGCCAGTTTTGAGCGCAAGCGAGCGCGGCCACCCGAGCACGCCCTGCCTCACTCGCCTCCAGAGCCGTCACCCATGCCGCTAACGCAGTTGCAAGCGACGCCGGTTGAGTCTAAACCGGTGCACCCAACGCCTGCGCAGCAACCCGTTGCGCCAAGTGCTGCTGCTAGTAGTGGGCCAAAGACTTACGGTATGGATCTTAATGCGTTGGTTGTTAATGCTGCGGCTATGTCCAGTCGCAAAGGTCGTGAGCCTGAAGGTGGTCGGCTGCCGACGCGACCAGGGGCGATTGCGCCTGCCCCAACCCCAACTTCGAAACTAGTAATGCCGAGCCTTGATAGCTCGGGTGACAGATTACAGACGGTACTGCGTGAAATTGAAGAAGCGGCACGCCGCGCCGAGCGGTCACGCAAATTCTGAGAATTAGGAGATTGATCAGATGTCAGATATCCCTCACAACTCACCAACAATTAAGGGGATGTATATTGAAGGCAGTTGGACCCCAGCGGCTCGCACCTTTGATGACCTCAATCCCTCAGATAATACGCTTTATGCGCGTATCCCTGATTGCACCGCAGCCGATGTGCAGCGCGCAGTAGATGCCGCTCAAGCCGCTTTCCCCGCTTGGTCGGCTCTGGCGCACCACACACGTGCCCACTATCTTCACAAAATTGCTGATGTGTGGGAGCGTCGAGGCGCTGATTTTGCCGCGGCAGCCGTTGCAGAAGGTGGTGGCTGGTTCGGTAAAGGGATGTTCGAAGCGGGCTACGTCGCCGAGGTATTTCGCTCTGCTGCTGCGCTTTGCTACATGAACACCGGCGAGGTGCTGCCATCGGAGCATGGTAAATTCATGACTGCGACACGCTGGCCCTTGGGTGTTGTCAGTGTTATCAGCCCCTGGAATATGCCAGGCATTTTAACGTCACGGGGATTCGCGGCCGCACTGGCTGCCGGTAACACAGTTGTACTCAAGCCCTCAGAGGATACTCCCTATTCGGGCGGCTTATACTTCGCTGAAATTCTTGAAGAGGCGGGTATACCGGCTGGCGTCTTTAATGTTGTCACCTGTTCGCGCGAGAGCGTTGGTGCCGTGGGCGATGCAATGATTGAGAATCCGCGTGTCAAAGCGGTCTCATTTACCGGCTCGACCGCGGTAGGGCGTCATATCGCGGCTAAAGCGGGTGCGCATTTGAAGAAAGCCTGTGTTGAGCTCGGTGGTAAGGACAGCATGATTGTCCTTGAAGATGCCGATATCGATGCGGCGGCACGTGCGGCGAACTTCGGTTCCTTTATGCATCAAGGGCAGGTCTGCATGTCGACCGAGAAGCTGCTGGTGCATGAGAAGGTCTACGATGAGTTTATGCAAAAGTTTTTGACCCGCGCCGCGAAGCTGCGCACCGGCCACACGAACGACAAAAATAACGTGATCGGGCCATTGGTTAACAACCGTCAGGCGCTGCGAGTAAAAGCGTTAATAGATGATGCTGTAGCCAAAGGGGCGACCGTCCTGCTGGGCGGTAAAAGCTGGGACAACTTTGTCGAGCCTACCGTGCTTGCAGATGTAAACGAGTCTATGGATATCTGGCACGACGAAACTTTCGGACCAGTCGTCATTGTTAGGCGCTTCAGCACGGACGAAGAGGCGATAGCGTTGAACAATGATACAGAATATGGCCTTACCGCAGCGGTATGGACGCGTGATGAGGCGCGTGCACTGCGAATGGCGGGTCATCTGGAGACCGGCATTTGCCACGTTAACTGCCAGAATATAAACGATGAACCACACGTACCGTTCGGAGGTGTAAAAGCCTCAGGTGTGGGGCGTTATGGTGGTCGCTGGTCTCTCGACTCATTTACCGAGTTGCGTTGGATTACACTGGATCGTGGCGGCCGCCACTTCCCGCCGGTCTTTTGATCGGACTGTTTGGAGGATAGACAATGAGTACTTTAGGTTGGATTGTGTTGCTGGTCATCATTGCCGCGATACTGATCGTGTTGGCCGCCTGGTTCTACCAGCGTGCCACTAATGAGGTTAGCTTCGTGCGCACGGGTGTGGGTGGTCGCAAAGTTGTGATAGATGGCGGAGTGCTAGCGATTCCGTTCTTCCACGAAATCAGTCGGGTTAATATGCAGACTATTCGTATGGATGTGACGCGCACTGGCAATCACTCGCTGATTACTAAGGACCGTATGCGCGTTGATGTGGGTGCTGAGTTCTATGCGTCAGTCATTCCTGAGGAGAAAGCGATTGTGCGTGCGGCGCAAACGCTTGGCAAACGCACCTTCCAGCCGGACCAGCTCAAAGCGCTAATTGACGGTATGATGGTTGACGCGCTGCGATCGGTTGCGGCGCAGATGACGATGGATGAGTTGCACGAGAATCGCTCAGAATTTGTGGGTGAAGTGCGTGCTGCTCTGACAGATACCCTGGCAAAGTATGGTTTGGAACTCGATAGTGTCTCGTTAACGATGCTCGATCAGACACCGTTTAATTCGCTTGATGAGAATAACGCGTTTAACGCCGTGGGTATGCGTAAGCTAGCGGAGGTGATCGCCAAATCTAAACGTGAGAGGGCTGAAATAGAGGGTGATACGCAGGTTCAAGTTCGCCGTGCTGAGGTTGATTCGAATCGCCGCAAGTTAGAGATTGACCTAGAGCAGCGTCGATCGGAGATTGCCCAGGCTCAAGAGATAGAGATGCTTCTGGCGACCCAATTAACCGAGGTCGCTCGTCGGAAAGCGGAAGCGGAACGCGACGCAGCGCAAGCACGTATTCGTATGGAGCAGGAGATTCAGTCTGCAAATATTGCACGTGAATTGGCGATTAAAGAAGCAGAAATTGCTCAGCTGCGTGCTGTTGAAATTGCACAGCAAGATAAGCAGATTCAGCTGTCCGCTAAGAGCGAAGAGAGTAGTGCCGCTAATGCGAAAGCGACAGCAGCGAGAGCAGCCGTTGTTCAGGCAGAGCAAGAGCTGGAATCGCTCAAGCAGATGGCTGAAGCAAACCGCCGTAAAGAGCTAGCGCTTGTGGCTGCTGAGCAGCAAGCTGAGTCTGAGGCGGCGCGCGTTAAGATCAGCACTGAGAGTGATAAGTTAGCTGCCAAGACACGCGGTATTATTAAGCGTGAAGAGGCAGAAACGCTGCGTATAATGAAGCAGGCTGAGGCTGATGCTGCGGCAGCCATGATCGCAGCTGAAAATGGACGCTCAGCCGAGACTCAGGCGCTTGAACTGGAAAAATTGCGCCTCAAAGCGATGCCTGAAATTGTTGGCCAGATGGTGAAGCCAATCGAGAAAATTGATGGTATTTCGATCAATCATATCTCCGGACTAGATAGAGGGGAGCGTACAGGTGGGTCAGCTGTAGGTCAGACCATGGATGCCATACTGGATATGGCAGTCTCTCTACCGGCGATGAAAAAGATTGGTGAGAGTATCGGAGTCAACCTCGATGGGCTCGACCCCAAGCGCTCGGGTAAATAGATCTAACAAGAGAAACCTCGCTTCGGCGAGGTTTTTTGTGTCTACCCCTCTAATTCCGCGAATAGCTCGCTAACCGGTATCACTTCTCCTGATCGGTCACAGCTGTATCCGGGCAGGGTCAGAATGCCATCAGAGAATCGTTCGGAGCATATATCACCCAAGAAGCGTTGCATTGCTGGATTTGCTAAGGTTTCCTCAAGACAGATCAGAAGATAGTGTTCACTCGCTACTGGGATGAAGTCGAGAGAGAACTGCCGGGCAGGGGGCTCAACACCGAGACCGGTATCGGCCATACCTGAGGCAACATAGGCTGCTATCGCAGAGTGAGTGAACTCCCGCGTGGTGTAGCCTTTTATGTTTTTGGAATCGATAGTGCACCGTGCTAGCAGTTCATCGAGCAGTGCGCTCGTTCCAGACCCCGCCTGTCTATTTACAAACCGGATATCCTCACGATCGAGGTCGCTGAGCGATCTGATCTGCTTCGGATTTCCTGAGGCCACCATCAATCCCTGTTTGCGAGTAATAAAGCGGATGATGCGCAGATCGGGATTGGCGAGGCGCTCTTTGTACTCCGCATAGATATCAGATCCTGATAGCTGTGTGGGTAGGTGGAAGCCCGCTAACTGGCACTCGCCGCGCTCTACCGCAGCTATACCTTCTGAGCTCGGCATGTACTGGATATTCAGTTGTAGCTCATCAACCAGGCTAGGCAGCATCGCCACAGCATAACCGTGGCTGGCAAAAAGGTTGATCACCGGCGTGTCCGAGCGCAGCGCTTGGTGGATCTCTAGGTTTAATTCCGAGGCTAGGGACTCCATCTGCGGACCGAGGCGTGCCAGCACGCGTTCTTCTGCCCAGAGGAGTTTCTCACCGAGGTTGGTCAAGCTGGCACCGCGTCCCTTCTGCATATCTACCAGCGGTGTTCCAAAGAACTCCGCCCAGCGCTGTATTAGGTTCCAACCATGGCGGTAGGAGATTCCCAGCTTCTTGGTGGCATCAGTTAACTTGCCGCTCTCATGCAGCTCATGCAGCAGGTCAAACAGCTGCGGATTAAGGTGGTTGCCTTCGGTATCACTGAAGGCCCAATTTGGAACAACTTTTATCTGCTTCATATGCATAAGAATACATATTTGTAGGCGATATAAACAGTGGTAGAGTACATAACCGGTCCGGCAAGTCATTTCTGTCGGTATTAATATGAATAACAGTGCATATATGTACTGAGCTAGAGGGGCATCCCATGCCTTTAACTGCTGAGCAGATTTCCAGCACCGTGCAGGCGTCGATCAATAAACTGATCGCTAAGCCAGGCGCGCTACTGCCAATTCTTCACGATATCCAAGAGGTGTTGGGGTACATCCCACCCGAGGCGGTACCGCAGATAGCGAGCGCGCTGAACCAGTCTAGCGCTGAGATTCACGGAGTTATCACCTTCTACCACCAGTTCCGTACGCATCCGGTTGGCAAGCACAATGTCGAGATTTGCCGTGCTGAGGCCTGTCAGGCTATGGGTAGCCGTCATCTAGAGGCGCATGCAAAGAGCAGTTTGGGTGTGGATTACCATCAGACAACGAGTGATGGAGCGATCTTTCTGGAGCCCGTTTACTGTCTCGGTAACTGTGCGTGCTCACCGTCTGTTCGTATTGGCGATCGCGTGCACGCGCGCGTGACTCCCGAGCGATTTGATGCGCTGATAGACGAGCTGCGTACTGATAAGTTGGAGGTGCTCAATGGTTAAGGTCTATGTACCTCAGGACTCCACAGCGAAAGCGCTTGGGGCGGACGCTGTAGCCGCGGCGATTCAGATCTTCGCGGCGACTAAGGGTGTTGAGCTGGAGCTAGTTCGCAACGGTTCGCGCGGCATTTTCTGGCTGGAGCCTCTGGTTGAAGTAGAGACAGCAGATGGGCGTGTCGCTTACGGACCAGTCATGGATGATCAGATCGACTCGCTGCTGAATGCGGGCCTTCTGGATGCCACAACAGATTCACCGCTCTACCTCGGACTAACCGAAGAGATCCCTTACCTTGCTCGTCAGCAGCGCTTCACCTTTGCGCGTGCCGGTATCGCCGATCCAGTCTGCCTCGATAACTACAAGGCGCAGGGCGGCTATGAAGGGCTTACCAAAGCGCTGGCGATGAACGGCCAGGCGATTGTTGATGAGGTGAAAACTTCCGGGCTGCGTGGCCGTGGTGGCGCGGCTTTCCCAACGGGTATTAAGTGGCAGACAGTTCACGATGCTCAGCCAACCGATGGCGAGACAAAGTATATCGTCTGTAATGCCGATGAGGGTGACTCGGGTACCTTCGCTGACCGTCTGGCGATGGAAGCGGATCCATATCAGTTGATCGAAGGCATGACCATCGCCGGTCTCGCGGTTGGTGCCGAGCAGGGTTATATCTACCTGCGCTCCGAGTACCCGGATGCGCACCGTATTCTTAACGAGGCGATCAGCCGCGCTGAAGCAGCTGGATACCTCGGTGAGAACATCTGCGGTTCGGGCAGTAAGTTCAACCTTGAAGTACGCTTGGGTGCTAAAGCCTATATCTGTGGTGAAGAGACCTCTCTGCTGGAGAGTCTTGAGGGCAAGCGCGGTATGGTACGTGCCAAACCACCGCTTCCAGCCATCGTCGGCCTCTTTGGTCAGCCTACTATTGTGAACAACGTCCTTACGCTGGCCGCTGTGCCCTTTATTCTGGCGCAGGGTGCGCAGGCGTATGCGGATGTCGGCTTCGGTCGCTCGCGCGGCACGCTAGCCTTCCAGCTGGCCGGGAATATCAAACGTGGTGGCTTGGTTGAGGTCGCCTTCGGCTTGAGCCTCCAAGAGCTACTTGAAGATTTTGGTGGCGGTACCTATACCGGCCGCCGAATGCGCGCAGTACAGGTGGGCGGGCCTTTGGGTGCCTACCTGCCTGAGTCTCAGTGGGATACGCCCCTCGATTATGAATCTTTCGCAGCCCAGCAGGCTGTGTTGGGTCACGGCGGCGTCGTTGTGTTCGATGACAGCGTAGATATGTCAGAACAGGCGCGCTTCTCGATGGAGTTCTGTGTTGCTGAGTCTTGCGGTAAATGTACTCCGTGCCGCATCGGCTCTACCCGTGGCGTCGAGGTGATCGATAAGATCCGCGCCAACCAGAACCGCGATGCGAATATGGAACTGCTTGAGGATCTTTGCGAGACCATGGTGGATGGCTCACTCTGCGCAATGGGTGGTATGACCCCATTCCCAGTGATGAGTGCAGTGCGTCACTTTGGTGAAGATTTCCACCGTACTACGGCTGACCAGAATGAAGAGGTATCGGCATGAGTGTTCAATATTTTGATGCGAAGGGCGACTTCGATAAGGATTTCGGAACTCCGAAGAGCCAGTCGACTGAGCTAGTAAGCTTGGAGATCGATGGGCAAACGGTTGTGGTTCCTATGGGTACCTCAGTTCTGCGTGCTGCATCGGAAATCGGTATTCAGATCCCCAAACTCTGTGCCAGTGATAACCTTGAAGCCTTCGGCTCTTGTCGTATCTGTGCCGTCGAGATTGAAGGACGCCGTGGTACGCCAGCTTCATGTACTACGCCAGTAGAAGCCGGTATGAAGGTGACGACGCAGAATGTGCGTCTCGGCAAGCTGCGCCGCAACATTATGGAGCTCTACATCTCCGACCACCCACTCGACTGTCTCACCTGTCCGGCAAACGGTAACTGTGAACTGCAGGACATGGCCGGTGCGGTTGGCTTGCGTGAGGTACGTTACGGTTTCGATGGTGAAAACCACCTGGATGCGCCAACCGATAGCTCTAACCCTTACTTCAGCTTTGACGCCAGCAAATGTATCGTCTGCTCGCGCTGTGTTCGCGCTTGTGAAGAGGTGCAGGGCACATTTGCACTGACTATCAGTGGTCGCGGTTTCGAATCTAAAGTGAGCCCCGGTACCGAGCAGTCCTTTATGGACTCAGACTGTGTCTCTTGCGGCGCCTGTGTACAGGCCTGCCCAACCTCCACGTTGATGGAGAAGTCAGTTATCGATCAGGGGCAGCCAGAGCATTCCGTGGTAACCACTTGCGCCTACTGTGGTGTGGGCTGTTCGTTCAAGGCCGAGATGAAAGGCTCAGAGTTGATTCGCATGGTGCCGTACAAAGGTGGTGAAGCGAACATGGGTCACTCCTGTGTGAAAGGCCGTTTCGCCTTCGGTTACGCGACGCATCAGGACCGTGTCACCAAACCAATGGTACGTGACTCGATTGACCAGCCTTGGAAAGAGGTCTCTTGGGATGAGGCGTTTAACTTTGCGGCGTCGAAGCTCAAAGGTATTCAGCAGAAGTACGGCCGTGACAGTGTCGGCGGTATCACCTCATCGCGCTGTACCAATGAAGAGACCTACTTGGTTCAGAAACTGATCCGCGCCGGTTTTGGTAACAACAATACCGATACCTGTGCACGCGTTTGTCACTCACCCACCGGTTTTGGTTTGAAGACTACTATGGGTGAGTCTGCCGGCACACAGACTTTTGAATCCGTGCTCTACGCGGATGCGGTTATGGTAATTGGTGCTAACCCAACTGACGCTCACCCTGTATTCGGCTCGCTGCTGAAGAAACGCCTGCGTCAGGGTGCCAAGCTGATCGTTGCTGATCCGCGTAGCACAGACCTTGTTCGCAGCCCGCACATTCAGGCTGAACAGCATTTGAAACTGCGTCCAGGCACTAACGTCGCGCTGATTAATGCACTGGCACACGTTGTTGTAACTGAAGGTCTGGAAGACAAAGCCTTTGTAGAGTCGCGCACTGAGGGTGACTCATACATGCGCTGGCGCGCGTTTATCTCTGATGTGCGTCACTCGCCAGAAGCAACCGAAGAGATCACCGGTGTACCGGCAGAGAAGATGCGCGATGCTGCACGTATCTATGCCGCGGCCGACAACGCTGCGATCTACTATGGCCTGGGTGTTACAGAACACTCGCAGGGCTCAACCATGGTAATGGGTATTGCTAACCTTGCTATGGCGACCGGTAACATCGGTCGTAAAGGCGTAGGTGTTAACCCGTTGCGAGGTCAGAACAACGTACAGGGCTCTTGTGATATGGGCTCATTCCCGCACGAGCTTCCGGGCTACCAGCATGTTTCTGATCCGGTCGTGCGTGCACGATTTGAGTCTGTCTGGGGTGTCCAGCTCGACGAAGAACCCGGCCTGCGTATACCGAACATGTTCAACGCTGCACTCGACGGTACCTTCAAAGGTATGTATGTGCAGGGTGAAGATATCGCTCAGTCGGATCCGAACACCGCTCATGTTGAAGCGGCACTGCGCTCGCTTGAGTGCCTTGTCGTACAGGATATCTTCCTCAACGAAACAGCGAAGTTTGCCCACGTATTCCTGCCAGGCTCATCTTTCCTCGAGAAAGACGGCACCTTTACTAACGCCGAGCGCCGTATTAACCGTGTTCGCAAAGTGATGCCGCCGCTAGCTGGTCTGGCAGACTGGGAAGCGACCATGGGGCTTGCGAATGCCTTGGGTTACCCAATGAACTACAGCCACCCATCCGAAATTATGGATGAGATCGCTCAACTCACACCAACCTTTACCGGTGTGAGTTACGACCGTCTTGACGAGCTGGGCTCTATTCAGTGGCCCTGTAACGATGCTGCCCCTGAGGGCACGCCTACAATGCACGTTGAGAGCTTCCCAATTGGGCAGGCGCGCTTTGCGATCACCGAGTATGTGGCAACCGAGGAGCGCTCTAACCGTCGCTTCCCGCTGCTTCTTACTACCGGTCGTATTTTGTCGCAGTACAACGTCGGTGCGCAGACACGTCGTACCGAGAACCAGAACTGGCACGACGAGGATATCCTTGAACTACACCCAGTGGATGCGCTCGATCGTGGAATCAGTGATGGCGATATGGTAGCAATCAGCAGCCGTGTAGGTGAGACGGTGCTGCATGCTCGGGTCTCTGATCGCATGCAGCCGGGCGTGGTTTACACCACCTTCCACCACCCGAACTCGGGTGCCAATGTGGTGACCACAGACAACTCTGACTGGGCGACCAACTGTCCTGAGTACAAGGTGACGGCGGTACAGGTGACCAAGGTGACGGGCGAGTCCAACTGGCAGCAGCAGTTCCGTCAGTTCGATGAGAAGCAGAAAGAGTTTCTGGCAGATGCGAAGCGCGAGGAGCATGTCTAAGGCGCTCAACTACCAGACCCGTGCGGTCGAACGTTGGCGTGAAGGTGACCAGCTTGGCGCAGGCGAGGACGCGCTGGCAGAGGAGGTCCCCGTTGCGCTGGTCTACGGGGGTATTTCTTACGCCGTGATGATGGCGACTCCCGATGCACTGGAACAGTTTGCACTGGGGTTTAGTCTGACTGAAGGGCTGATCGACTCGGTTGATGAGATCTACTCAATCGAGGTTTCTGAAGTTGAACTGGAGCTCGGGCCGGGTCTGCAGGTTGATATTGATATTAGCCAGCGTCGATTGCATCAACTGAAGGAGCGGCGGCGTAACCTTGCGGGGCGCACCGGTTGTGGGCTCTGTGGTAGTGAGTCTCTCGATGGCGCGATACGGCCTATAAATCGTGTTGAACCGCTTGAGATGATCGACCCGCTGGCTATTCAGCGTGGATTGGAAAATTTAACGGCAAGTCAGCCGCTAAAACAGCAAACTGGGGCAGTGCATGGCGCCGCTTGGTGCGGTAACGAGGGTGAACTGGTTCACCTGTTCGAGGACGTGGGTCGACATAACGCTTTGGATAAACTCGTAGGTGAGATGACTTTAAGGTCAATCGACCCTCGTCAGGGTTTTGTATTGATGACCAGCCGCGGCAGCTACGAGGTGATTCACAAGTGTGCAGCGGCCAATGTGGCGACCCTGGTCTGTATCTCCGCACCGACCGTGCTTGCGGTTAAGTTAGCGCAGCAGGCTGGAATGAACTTGGTGGGTTTTGCTCGGGACGGCAAGCACACGATCTACAATCGGGGTCAGACCCCTTTTTGATTAAAAAAGGGGTCTGACCCCATGGGAACACAATATGGAATCTCATCAACTCACTTCAATGATCTCAATGGCGAATCAGATCGCTGCAAACCTGCCACATGACCAGTCGCAGGATGAGTGTGACAAAGCGGTGGCATCTCATCTGCAACGCTTTTGGTCACGCGGTATGAAAGAGCAGATTCGTGCTCATTTAGCCGCCGGTGGTGAGGGGCTCTCTGAGGGAGCGAAACGCGCTCTTGCGCTGATTTAAACTTCACGTCAGATCAAATATGGCTTGGGGCTGGGGCGCTTTTTTGGTACAAACTTTGGGTACGAGCGTATGGTATAAGAGAGCTCCCTGAGACCCGCGAGAAGCCGCCATGTACGACTGGCCGTTCACCTACGAACAATTCATCACTGCTGCTGACTATGTTGGTATAGCGGTATTCGCCATCACGGGTGTGCTGGCAGCCGCAGGCCGCGGTATCGACTTTTTTGGTGTTATTGTTCTTGGCATGGTGACAGCACTCGGTGGCGGTACCATCCGCGACGTCACCTTGGGTGCCTATCCGCTGGTTTGGGTCGAAAATCCGCTCTATCTTGAGATCGCTGTGGGCACCTCCATCTTCGCTTTCTTCTGGTCGCGCTATCTGCACTCACCTCGGCGGATGATTCTTGTGCTGGACGCCGCCGGTCTCTCCTTGTTCGCGATAATCGGCCTACAAAAGGCGCTGTCACTCGATGCCGCACCGATTGTGGCTATCACCATGGCGGTTGTTACCGGTGTAGCAGGGGGCATGATTCGTGATCTTCTGACCGATCAAATTCCGCTGGTGCTGCGCCCTGATAGTCAGTTCTATGCCACCTGTGCTATTTTCGGCGCTGCTGTCTATCTGGTATTGGAGTGGTATGTCGGGTATGCCAACCGTTGGGTCGCACTGGCGGCGATGGGCGCAGCATTTACACTGCGAATCCTCTCTGTTTGGCGTCAGGTGACTCTGCCGCATTTCACTCAGCGACAGCGCAACTAAACTCTATCTTTTCGGTATCTGAATGAATGAAGCGCAGTGGTGGGTGTTTCTGCCTGCCTGTATCGGTATGAACTTTTTCCCGGGTCCCAACAACCTGATCGCCTTAGTGCATGGGACGCGGGTGGGTATTACGGCGTCCTCTATCGCTGGTCTGGCCCGACTGCCTGTGATGGTGGTTATGCTGGTGTTGTTGGCGATCGGCCTTGAGGCGTTGCTTGCAATGAGTGAAAACGCCTTCTATATGATGCGTTTCGCTGGCGCCGCTTATCTGCTCTACATGGCTTGGCAGACTTTGAGTGCGCGCGTCAGCTTCTCTGGTGTGGACGGCAATCAGAGCAGTATGTGGGCGATGGCAAAGACTGAGGCGCTGATCGCGTCGACTAACCCTAAATTGATTCTAATCTTCACTGCGTTCTTCCCACAGTTTATCCAACCTTCTGAGCCTGTGGCGCCGCAGGTCGCAGTGATGGGTGGAACCTTTATTCTTATAGAAATAGCGGCGATAGTCGCTTATGCTTCAGGCGGTAAGGGGCTGCAGCGTATGCTTAGCAAAGATGATAATGCCAAGTGGCTGGCGCGCTTCACCGCTTTAGCCCTAACGGCTGCGGCTGGTCTAATTTTGTTGCCCTAGGTAGGGCGGAGTAGGAGCGAGCAAAGCACGCAACTCAAGATATCGGATTCAGACTAGGTTGATCTCTCTTTCCGCGTCACCTACCTACCGATCAAATCGCTCCAGTAGCTGCATCAGTGTTGTGCGTTCGCTGGTCGAAAAATTCGTTAGCAGCGATTTTTCCTGCGTCGCTACTTCAGTTTCGATCTCTTGCATCGCTGCTACACCATGTTCGGTCAGATAGAGTGCACGCTGACGTCGATCGTTCGGTGATGGGCGACGCTCTACGAACTCGAGTTTTTGAAGTTTATCCAGTGCCGCAACCATCGCTGAGCTATCGATATGCAGTCGATTACAGACCGCAATCTGGCTGCAACCGGGGTTGTAGCGAATAGCGATCAATATGCCGTAAAGTCCAGGTGTAATTTTGTAGCGATTGAACACTTCAGAGTGAACAGTAAACAGCAGATATTGAGCTGAGCGCAGACGGTAGGCCAGTAGATCCTCCATCGATCCGAGTGAGAGTCTATTCTGCTCTCTATCGCTCTCTTGATTCAATTCAGATTGCGTCATACTGGGGTTCCGCTGAAAAATACTGATAGATATAATAACTGACAAGTACAGTAATTGTATCTACAACTTTTTAGTGTAAATTCTAGCCGATATAGGTGGGAGTCCCTGATGGAGTTAACCGAAGCAATCAAGAACCGCCGCACCTGTCGGGCGTTCACGTCAGAGCCGGTGAGCCAGCAGTTGCTTGAGGAAGTTCTGGAGTTAGCAGCGAGAGCCCCCTCCAACGGCAATCTTCAACCCTGGAAGGTTTATGCGGTCATCGGTGAGCGACTTAGCGCACTGAAAGCCGACGCTGTAAAACGCATCGATACACAGGGGTGGGAAACTCCAGAGTATCTGGTCTACCCATCGCCGCTGAAAGAGCCCTACCGAACCCGGCGTTTTGCAGTAGGCGAAGCGCTCTACAAAACCATCGGCGTAGCACGTGACGATAAAGCTGGCCGACACGCTCAGTTCGCCAAGAACGCAGCGCTCTTTGGTGCGCCACTTGGGCTATTTTTCTATATCGACCGTTCAATGAATCAAGGGCAGTGGATGGATCTGGGGATGTTTATCCAGACGCTGATGTTGCTGCTGGAAGAGCGTGGCGTCGCGACCTGTGCGCAGGGTTATTGGACTGGGCTTCATCTGACACTCGCTAAACATATCGAGCCACCAGAGGAGTTGATGCTCGCCTGTGGTATGGCTGTGGGCTACGCCGATACTGGGTCGGATATTAATAGCCTGCGCTCAGAGCGTGAGGTTTTAAGTGAGTTTGTAACTTTTATCGAGTAGCGGGCGACTGTGGTAGTCGCCCGGTGCATTAGATTTAGAGTTTATCCATGGCTATCGAACCGTATACGCTACGGGCGCAGGTATACAAAACCCTCTTGCTGCAGCTTGCCGATCTCAGCGACACCTGATGGCACAACGTCACTGCCATCGGCAAAGTAGAGATCTTCCAAGGCGATGTTGCGGCCTTTCAGTGTGTTTGCACAGATTTTGAACTCCACACCCTGAGCGCGAAGTGAGTCGACTCGGCCGGCAGCGTCACTGTTGCTATTTGCAACAGATCGCAGCAGCTCTACGCCGTTACCGTGAAGGACGAACTGAATTTCGAAATTACCTTCACCTAGGGCGTTAATGTGGTTTTGCGCATTCCTCATAGCCCCGATTGAACGTTTAGCGTCGTTGTAGTTCACATGGTAAACCACTTTTTGCTTCGCATATCCTGAGTTAGCCTGCGCTGCCGTGGTACTGAATGCAAAGCTTAGCGCTAGCAGTAGAGTTGAAAAAAACTTCATCTGTGTATCCCTCCAAGAAAATTATGGAGCGATTATGTTTCTGCTTTTTATAACTGTAAAATATTAAAAAATAAAAAGTATATTCTATTACGTTATATAAAGGGCGCGGTATTAGAACCTGTTTGTCTATCGCGTTATGGGTTTTGGATTTTTGGTTTGATGGTTGTGAATAGGTCAAAAAAACCCGGTCGCTGACCGGGCTTTCTGTGAACTTTGGGCGCTAACCTCGGTAGTAGCGCTGCTCGACGAACGGCATTTTGCATACTTGTAGCGGTAACTGCTTCCCGCGCACCTCAGCAAACACCTCTGTATCCACCGCAGCATATGAGGGGTCGATATAGGCCATGATAATCGGCTTCTCGACGGTTGGGCCGAAGCTGCCGCTGGTCACTACACCAATCTGAGCGCCATGAGCATTCACCAACGTTGCGCCCTCGCGCACGGGAGCTTTACCCAAGCCCACCAAACCGACGCGTTTGCGGCTGTAGTTCTTTTCAGCAATCTGCTGGTAAATGATTTCGGCACCCGGGAAACCGAAGGCGCGATCGCCATCAGCTCGGCGTACCTTGCTGATTGCCCAGAGCAGACTTGCTTCAACGGGTGTGGTCGTTGGGTCTAGATCGTGGCCGTACAGGCAAAGGCCTGACTCCAGGCGAAGCGAATCGCGTGCGCCTAAGCCTATCAGCTCTACTTCGGGCTCAGCTAAAATCAGGCGGCAAAGCTCATCAGAGCGATCGGCAGGAATAGATATCTCGAAGCCATCCTCGCCGGTGTAGCCTGAGCGGCTCACGATACAGTCAATACCGCTAACATTGAGGTAACGTGAATCCATAAAGACCATATCAGCGCTTTCGGGGCAGAGGCGTTCGAAAACCTTACCTGCCGCTGGTCCCTGAAGGGCGACGAGTGCGCGATCTGTAAGCTCCACCACATCGGCGTCGAGCTTATTTTGCATCATCGCAATATCAGCCTGTTTGCAGGCTGCGTTTACCACGACGTACAGATGGTCACCGAAGTTGGTCACCATCAGGTCATCTTCAATCCCGCCCTGGTCGTTGGTGAATATCGCGTAGCGCTGTCTACCTGTGGGTAGGTCACACACGTCCACCGGCACAATAGACTCGAAGCTGACCGCTGCTTGCTCTGCGGATATGCGCACTTGCCCCATGTGCGACACATCAAAAAGCCCGGCTTGGGCGCGCGTGTGCAAGTGCTCCTTTTTGACGCCCAAAGGGTACTGTACTGGCATTTCGTACCCAGCAAATGGGACCATTTTGGCGCCCATCTCTACGTGAAGGTCATATAAAGGCGTGCGTTTTAGCTGCTCGCTCATAGCTTACTCCTGCGCTCTACAGTCGAATTGTCTGTTTCGTTTTAATAGGAAAAGTTTCCGATAGGAAACAAAATAGCGATGCAACTTTCTTGTTGCAAGATAAATTTGGTTAAAAAAGCTTAGTTAAGCAGTGACCCAGAGGACTTCAGCGTCGCTTTTGCTGGTAGAGATTAACGCGTGACCCATCTCACAGTCGTAGTAGGCGCTGTCACCTTGAGTGAGTTCGATGGGCTCATAAAATTCAGTGTAGAGAATGATTGATCCGCTCAAAACATAGAGGAACTCTTCGCCCTCATGACGTACCCAGTCAGTATAATCGTTCCAATCGCGTGTATGCACACGAGTCTTGAAGGGAACCATCTTCTTGTTAGAGAGTTGAGTGGCCAGCAGTTCATGCTCGTAGGTTGGCGTGGGGTGTATCTTGCCGGTACTGGCCCGAGTGATGTCGCGACGGCCAGCGCTTGGAGCGGGTTTTAGCTTCTCATTTTTGGGTTCGGTAAATAGCTGAGGTAGATCAATACCGAGCCCTTGAGCCAGTTTTGATACAGCAGCAAAGGTTGGCGAGATTTGATCATTTTCAATCTTAGAGAGTGTTGATCGCGCTAAGCCTGTAAGCTGGCTCGCCTGCTCCAGTGTGAGATTCTGTGCGAGGCGCAGATCTTTTACACGCTTGCCTAAAGCGAGTGGCTGAACGGTCGCTTCGACATTGTTATTGGTGATCTTCATCTGCGGTTGCGTGCTCATTCTGTATTCCTACCTATGACCGTCCATTGGTCACTTGAAGTCTTCGCGGGACTCCCAAAATAACTGCGCTAGTCTATCTTCAAACGACGTCTAAAAGAATGTTCGGAGACTGGGCTAGGCATAATTCTACCGATAGTAGCATATATTTCGTATAAGAAACTTTTTCGTTGATTGAGAGAAGCTTGAGTGGTAATTTTGCGCAATCTAAAGTAAGGATTCTTACATGAGCGTTTCAGCTAATTACAAATTCGCAGCATCACACGAGTGGATCAGTCTCGAAGAGGGTGATGTGGTCTGCATGGGTATATCTGATCACGCGCAACAGGCGCTGGGTGATCTGGTCTTTGTAGAACTACCAGAGGTCGGTGTAACCGTATCCCAGGGTGATGAGTTTGGCGTGGTTGAGTCGGTCAAAGCCGCGTCCGACATCTATGCTCCGGTGAGCGGTGAAGTGATCGCGGTGAATACCGGGCTCGAAGATGCCCCTGAATTGCTCAACAGCGAGCCCTACACAGACGGCTGGATCTTGAAGCTGAAGTTGAGCGATCCAAGCGAATTAGACGAGCTGATGTCAGAAGCTGACTACCTAGCATCTCTCGAAGACTAAGATCACGGAGTAGTAATCATGAGTGAACAGTCGCTATCTATCGAACAGTTGGTTAACGGCGAGGAGTTTATTGCTCGTCATATTGGTGTAGACCCCGCAGCTGAGGCTAGCATGTTGGAGTCGCTGGGTATTGATTCTGCAGAGAGTTTGATGGCTCAGGCATTGCCTGCTGCGATTCGTCAGGCCACGCCCTTGGAAACCGGTGTGTCTGTGACCGAACAAGCCGCTCTAGAAGAGCTTAAAGCGTTGGCCCAGCAGAACAAGGTCAACAAAAGCTATATCGGTATGGGCTACTCCAATACGCTGGTGCCGTCGGTTATCCTGCGAAATGTTCTGGAAAACCCGGGCTGGTACACGGCATACACACCGTACCAGCCAGAGATCTCTCAGGGGCGTCTTGAATCGCTGTTGAACTTCCAGCAGTTAGTCATGGACCTGACCGGTATGGAGCTAGCGAACGCATCTCTGTTGGATGAAGCAACTGCTGCAGCGGAGGCGATGACTCTTTGCAAGCGCTCGAACCGCAAGAAGAGTGATAACTTCTTTGTCGCGGAGGATGTGCATCCACAGACGATCGATGTGTTGCGTACGCGAGCGGAATACTTTGGCTTTACTCTAATTATCGGTAAAGCCTCTGAGCTTTCTGATTATGATCTCTTTGGTGCACTGGTGCAGTACCCCGGTACCCACGGCGACATCACCGATCTAGAGAGTGTGATTGCTGCCGCAAAGTCGCAGCAGGCGATGATCTGTGTCGCTGCAGATCCAATGGCCCTGGTGCTGCTCAAGTCGCCCGGCTCGCTGGGCGCTGATGTTGTCTTGGGCTCATCGCAGCGTTTTGGTGTACCGATGGGCTTTGGTGGCCCACACGCTGCCTTCTTTGCCGCGAGCGAGAAGCTCAAGCGCTCTGTGCCAGGTCGTATTATCGGTGTCTCGGTAGACTCCAAAGGCAAGCAGGCGCTGCGTATGGCGATGCAGACACGCGAGCAACACATTCGTCGTGATAAGGCGACCTCAAACATCTGTACTGCTCAGGCGCTGTTGGCCAATATGGCAAGCTTCTATGCGGTATACCACGGTCCTAAGGGTTTGCGTCGTATCGCTGAACGCGTTCACCGGCTGACGGCTATTCTCGCGAAAGGTCTAACGGCACTGAACCTCAAAAGCAACGACAGCTACTTTGACACTCTGCAGATTCAGACTTGCGCAGCGACCCAAACTATTTATGATCGAGCGCTGGCAGCGGGCTGTAATTTGCGTTGGATTGACGGCGAGACACTTGGCGTTACGCTTGATGAGACGACAACTTTGGCTGATGTCGACGAGCTGCTGAACATCTTCGCTGGGGCTCCAAATGGCCTAGATCTGTCTGCGATTGATGCAGAGATTCAAGCTGGCGCTGCCACCGGTATCCAGGCTGAGCAGCGTCGTACTGACGCTATCCTGACCCATCCAACGTTTAACTCTTACCAGAGTGAGACTGAGATGCTGCGCTACATGAAGCGTCTCGAAAACAAAGATTACTCGCTGGTACACGGCATGATTCCGCTGGGCTCTTGTACGATGAAGCTCAATGCCTCGACTGAGATGATTCCGGTCACTTGGCCGGAGTTTGCCAATATTCACCCATTTGCACCGCGCGATCAGGTGCAGGGCTATCTGACAATGATCGGCCAACTGCAGGATCAGCTCGTCGAGATTACCGGTTACGATGCGGTATCAATGCAGCCTAATTCGGGTGCTTCAGGTGAATATGCCGGGCTGCTGGCTATTCGCAAGTACCAAGCCTCCATCGGTGAGGGTGCGCGTGATGTCTGTTTGATCCCGTCGTCGGCGCACGGGACGAACCCGGCTACCGCCTCAATGATGGGTATGCGTATCGTTGTGGTTGGCTGTGATGATCAGGGTAACGTTGACGTTGAAGATCTGCGAGCGAAAGCCGACAAGCATGCGTCTGAACTCTCTTGTCTAATGGTTACCTACCCATCTACACACGGTGTATTTGAAGAGCAGATTCGCGAGATCTGTGACCTGATTCACGAGCGCGGTGGGCAGGTTTATATCGATGGTGCCAACATGAATGCTATGGTTGGGCTGGCTAAGCCGGGTGATGTGGGTGGCGATGTTTCGCATCTGAACCTGCACAAAACCTTTGCCATTCCGCACGGCGGTGGTGGTCCTGGTATGGGGCCTATCGGGGTTAAAGCGCACCTCGCGCCACACCTACCCAACCACAAAGTAAGCCCGATTGCCGGTCTAGCGGCGGAGAACGGCGCGGTATCTGCGGCTACCTATGGTTCGGCTGCTATTCTGCCGATTAGCTGGCTCTACAATCGTATGCTGGGCCAAGAGGGCCTGCGCCGCTCAACGGAGATCGCGATTGTCTCAGCAAACTACATTGCTAATCGTCTGCAGGATCACTTCCCGGTTCTCTACCGTGGGCACGCAGGGCGCGTGGCGCATGAATGTATTATCGACATTCGTGGTCTTAAAGAGGCGAGCGGTATCTCCGAAGAAGATGTGGCTAAGCGTCTGATGGACTACGGTTTCCATGCGCCGACCATGTCATTCCCGGTGCCGGGCACGCTGATGATCGAACCGACTGAGTCAGAGGCGCTGGTTGAGCTTGACCGTTTTTGTGACGCAATGATCAGCATTCGTGCTGAAATTGCCCAGGTAGAGCAGGGTGTTTGGCCGCTGGAGAACAATCCGTTGGTCAATGCGCCGCATACCCAGGCAGATCTTCTGAGCGACTGGAATCGTCCATACAGTCGTGAGGTAGCCGTTGCACCGGCCGGTGTGCGTCTCGATGCGAAGTACTGGCCGACAGTCAACCGTGTGGATAACGTCTACGGTGATCGTAACTTTGTCTGCTCTTGCCCTTCAATCGATAGCTATCAAGATGAGGAGGAACTCAAGCAGACTGCTTGAGTTCTGAACCAGTAAAAAGGGCCGCTATCTTTACAGGTAGTGGCCCTTTTTTTGGTCGCGTAATACGCTTTGCGTACAACGCTCCTACCTTTAACTCAACTTTGTGACCAAGAGCGGAGACTCGGCACGCGCCAGTACTCGATCCTCATTGTCTATCAGTTCTGCAATGCAAAACAGCAGCTTACGTCCGGGTTTGTCTATCCAAGCCCGCACTCGCTGTCTGCCCGGGTAGACTGGACGGTAGAACTGGGTCTGCATGTTCACAGTGATCACCGTTTGCCCCGTTTCTAGTGAAGATAGAGCAGCGTAGGCGAGGCCGGTATCTAAGGCCATCGTAGCCGCACCACCCTGAATGACACCGTTACCCTGAGTGAACTGCTCGGTAAGTGTTAACGCCATCTCTACGCGGCCTCTCTCTGCACTCAAAATAGCGTAATCGAGAAGTTTAGATAGAGGAGTGGCTGTAACTGCTACGTTCGTTTGACCGCTAGCAATCATCTCTGCCAGCAGTGCCTGTTCAGCATTTGAGTTCATTGCCATAAGGATAGCCTTTCAGACGGAGCAAAAAAAAGCGGCACGCCCGCCAAAGCAGGGGTGCCGCCTCAACCTCAGGAGAGATTACTGGTAGCTACGGAATGCGTCTAGAGCTGCTTGAGCGTCTACGCCGCGATCAGCAACAGATTCCATCCAAGTCTGGTCTAGACCCTTCATAGTCTGCTTCATCTCTACAGCCATCTTCTCGAAAGAGTCGACCATATGGATGTTGGTGCCCACCTCTTTAGCGTGTGCCATGCCGATAGCGTCCATATCCTGCCAAGTCTTACCTTGCATGCGAGACAGGTTCTCGCCCATCGCTGCGCGGATAGCTGCTGCATCTTTAGGATCCAGGTCTTCCATGAACTCTGGGTTCGCAACGAAGCTAAATACTGTGGTGTACAGTGCAGTTGGGAAGATTGTCAGGTGGTTAGCAACTTCAGAGAGTTTGAAGAACTTGTGCTCACCGATTGGCAGGAAGGTACCGTCAACAACACCCTGCTGCAGTTTTTCGTATGAGCTTGGTGCAGAGCCACCAACTGGAGTTACTTCAAGACGTGCCGCCAAGTCGTTGACCATGCCGCCACCAAGACGAATCTTCTTACCTTTGAGATCGTCTAGGCTGTTTACAGCGAATTTAGTGTGCATGACGCCAGGAGCGTGTACCCACATACCCATAAGTTCGAGGCCTTCGTACTCGTTAGCGTCAGCAAAGAACTCCTGCTGAACTTTCCACAGTGCTACAGATGCGTCTTCCGCATTTGAAGTTTCACCTGGAATCTCAGCAACACCGGTCAGAGAGAAGCGGCCAGGAGTGTATGCGTTAACACCCCAAGAAGCATCGATGATGCCATCTTCGACTGAAGAGTAGATAGTTTTTGGGTGACCCTGAAAGTTCTCGATAACCACCTTAACGCGGCCTTCTGTCGCATCTTCAACCATCTTAGCGAAAGCTGGCATTGCAACAGAGTTCTGTGGGTGAGTAGGCGGCAGCCAAGTCGCAACGCGCATGGTTGTTTCAGCCATAGCGTTGAATGAGATTGCAGCACCGACAGCAGCGCCAAGAACTTTCAGCTTAAGGTTTGTCATTGTTCTAAATCCTCATAGATTTATTTTTATAGTTACGCGAAACAGTAGAAGGTATTCCAACTAACTATTCCACTACACGTTAGTCGAACCTGCTTAGCGATAGAGCAGCTCCGGTAAAAACAGGGTGATCGGTACAAAGGCGACAATCAGAGCCAAACGTACAATATCTGCACACCAGAACGGCGTTACACCTTTGAAGATGGTGCCGGTGCGCACATCGCGCAGCACCGCACTCAACACAAAGACATTCATGCCCACGGGTGGTGTGATCAGACTGATTTCAGTGACCACGACTACAACAATGCCGTACCAGACAAGATCAAAACCGAGGCTATCGACCAGCGGGTAGAGCACGGGTACTGTCAGCAGCAGCATCGATAGGCTCTCAAACACCATTCCGAGCAGAATGTAGATGCCCAGAATGACTAGAATAACCACCATCGGTGATACATCCAGATCCTGGACAAACTCCAGCAGGAAGGTTGGGAGACCCGCGCGGTTAATGAAGTCCGAGAAGATCAATGCGCCGATGATGACACCGAATAGCATGGTCGATGTGCGCGCCGTGTCAGACAGAACTTCGTAGGTCGAGACCAGTGTCAACTTGCGACGCGCCAAAGCGATAACGAAGGCACCTGCAGCACCAATGCCGGCCGCTTCTGTCGGTGTAAACACGCCCATGTAGATGCCGCCCATGACGATAGTGAACAGCAGTAGTACGCCCCAAATACCCTTGAGTGCATCGATACGATCAGCCCAGGTCGAACGCTCACCGGCAGGGCCAGATTCGGGGTTGCGCATGACGACCCAGCGCACTGCACCCATGTAGAGAATGATACCCAGCAGGCCTGGAATGAAGCCTGCCGCAAACAGTTCGCGGATGCTGGTTTCAGTCAAGAGACCGTAAATAACCAGGATGACTGAAGGCGGTATTAGGATGCCGAGTGTACCACCGGCTGCAATAGATGCTGTCGCCAGTGAGTCGGCATAACCGAACTTACGCATCGGTGGCAGTGCAACCTTCGCCATAGTGGCTGAAGTTGCGAGGCTCGAACCACAGATAGCGGAGAAGCCACCGCAGGCAACCACGGTCGACATCGCAAGGCCACCACGGCGATGTCCGAGGAAGGTGTAGGCCGCGTTGTAGAGCTCGTGAGACAGGCCCGAACGGGTAACGAAATTACCCATCAGGATAAACAGCGGTACGACCGATAGGCCATACTCTTGCGCCGTTTCGATTACGCGGTTTGATGCCAGTGTCAGCGGCGCTTTCCAGCGGAAGTCGAACATGTTCTCGAAGGTTAGACCCTGGAGAATCGCAAAGCCGAAGAACCCGACAATCGCCATCGCAAAGGCGATAGGCATACGCACAATCAGAATCAGGAAAATGAGTAGAGCAAAACCAATAACGACAGCTTCCATGTTATCTGCTCCTTATTTCGCTGATTTGATAATGCGGTACATGCCATAAGTGATCATGCCTAAGGCAGTGAACCAACTCATGATGGCGATATACTCGATAAGGTAGCCGACCGGCAGCTCTAAGTACTCAGTCACCTCACCGCGACGCAGCTTGCGTGCGCCCAGTTGCCAGATACGAACACCAACCACATAGAAAGAGGTAGAGATAGCCAGCGCTGCAAACATCGATAGCAGGCGAACTAGTTTCGGGCCTAGGATGTTATCCAATAAATCAACCAGTATGTGACCCCCGCGCCAAGTTACGACTGGCATCTGCGCAAAAATGATAATAGCGAGGCCCAGTTGAGTGATCTCGAAGGCGCCATCAACACCGTTGTTGAACAGGTATCGACCACCCACATCGGCAACAGTCAGCATCATCAGAAAGAAAAGACCTGCAGCAGCCACCATCTCGAGGCCAAAAGCGATCCAGCGCAGTGGACCGGGTTCGGGGTAGTGTTGGTCTAACCATTCAGCTCTAGTCACGTAGATCTCTCCTTAGATAAAACTCAGAGCACTTCAAAAAACTTCAATTCGACACAGTCAGGGCGGCGGATACCGGTGCCGATAAACAGGCGCTCGGTAATCCACTGAAAGCGTTCAGCTGAGGTTTCAAAAATAGGGGTGCATTTGAAATAGACCTGATCGGGGTCAACCGGTACGCCAGCCATGATATTGGCGGTCACCTCTTCGCTGGCGGCCCGCAGTGCGCGATTGGCTACAAAGATGGTCTCACCTTCGTCGGTCTCCATCACATAACGAGCATCGAGCTCTGCTAGGCGTGGTGTAACGATGCGTTGATAGTCGGCTCCACCCGCGAGTACGCGTCCCTGCCAGCCGTTACCCACTACGGTACCGCCAGTGATAGGAATGACGCGTCGGGTGCCAAACTGCGCTGCTCCGATCTCTTGCGCTGGTGCTATCTCCACCTTCAACGTGGCGAAGAGCTTTAATTCGGGTGTTTTCACTGCGTTACTACTACTTAACAGGTTCTTTTTAATTGTTATTAGCGTCAGATTAACCGACCGAAGTACTGTTGTACTATAACATTGTTGTGCTTCACAACTATTACTGGTCGCATGTAGACCATCGTCTTAGAGCTATTTTCAGGTAATAGGGCTGTATGCAAGCGTATTGCCCAACTCATAGAGAGCTTGTCGAGCAATATCGCTCTGCGATACAGCCCTCTTATAGAGATCCAATCAGTGTGCTGAGTTACTCTCCAGCTTTCTGAACAAGTGTCAGAATATCGTAGCTGGCCACCAATTCGCTGTTCTGGTTCGTCACTTCCACATCCCAGCTGACTACCCCGACCGGATCGCCTTTGGGTGTTGTTTTGCCTTGATCGATCTTGGTCTTGCAGGTCAAACGTGCCTGAATCGTGTCACCGATACCAACGGGGTTAACGAAGCGTAGGGTATCCAACCCGTAGTTCGCTAACACCGGGCCAACACCAGGGTCAACAAACAGTCCGGCCGCGGCGGAAAGCACGAAGTATCCATGCGCTATACGTTTCTCAAACATCGAGTCGCGTGCGGCATCCTCATCAAAGTGCATATAGAAGTGGTCGCCCGATAGGCAGCCAAAGTTGACGATGTCCGCCTCCGTGACGGTGCGTCGGTGCGTCAATAGTGTCTGGCCGATCTCCAGATCATCGAAGTTGTAGCGGAAGGGGTGAATCGGGTTCTCTACCCGGTCTGCGCCGCGAATATACTCCTTCGTCACGGCGCTAAGCATCGTGGGCGAGCCCTGAACCGCACTGCGCTGCATGTAGTGTTTTACTCCACTGATACCACCGAGCTCTTCACCGCCGCCGGCACGGCCTGGACCGCCGTGCTTCAGCATTGGCAGCGGTGAGCCATGACCGGTGGACTCTTTTGCTGAGCGCTCATCCAAAATGTGCACGCGCCCGTGCCAAATGGCCATGGCAGGTACCACTTCAGCCGCGATCTGTGGATCACGAGTCACCAGTGTTGTAACCAGCGAGCCTTTGCCGCGCGCAGCGAGTTCGAGCGCATGCCTGGTGTCGCGATAAGGCATCAGCGTACTGACAGGACCGAAAGGTTCGATATCGTGGGCACCACCCTCGGCATCGGGATTGGTGTTCAGTAAGAGTGTTGGCTCAAAGAAGGCATCTGGGTTCACGCCCTCGGGCGCGCAGTCAGCACCTCGACCTGCAACGACCTCGCTGCTCTGTTTCAATAACTCAAGCTTCTGGGCAACATCGGCACACTGGTCGGCAGAGGCGAGGGCGCCCATGCGCACGGATTCATCCGCAGGGTTGCCCACTGTCGTTTTGCCCAGACGTGCCTGTAACCGCTCACTTACTGGTTCTATAAGATTTTCCGGAACCAGAATGCGACGTATTGCGGTGCATTTCTGTCCCGCTTTGACAGTCATCTCACGTGCCACCTCTTTAATGAAGAGATCAAACTCTGGATCTTCAGGTGTCACATCAGGCGCGAGCATCGCACAGTTGAGTGAGTCGGCCTCAGCGTTAAATGGAATCGAGTGGTTAATCAGATTCTGATTAGTGCGCAGCATCGCGGCGGTATTGGCAGAGCCGGTGAAGGTGACAATATCCTGGCCTTCAAGACGGTTAAGCAGATCCCCAGAGCCACCCACGACCAGTTGCAGTGCACCCTCCGGCAAAAGGCCTGACTGCTGCATCAGGCGCACGCACGCCTCCGTGAGGTAGGAGGTCTGTGATGCAGGTTTAACGATGCAGGGCATTCCAGCGAGGAAGTTCGGTGCAAACTTCTCGAGCATGCCCCAGATCGGGAAGTTAAACGCATTGATATGCACCGCAACCCCTTGGCGTGGCACGAGGACGTGCGAGCCGAAGAACTGTCCAATCTTGCCCAGCTGAGTTGCTGGCCCCTCATGAATCAGATTACCCGACGGTAACTGGTTACGCCCCATGCTGGCGTAGGCAAAGAGTGTCGCGGTACCGCCCTCGATATCAATCCAGCTATCAGCGCGCGTCGCACCGGTGTGTGCTGAGATCGCGTAGAGCGTCTCTTTGTGCTCCACCAGGTATTTGCCAATCGCGCGCAAGGTAGAGGCGCGCGATTGAAAATCCATCTGTAGTAGGGATTTGTGGCCCAGGGTTTTGGCATAATCTACGGCGCGACCGAAATCGAGCGTCTCCCTGTGGGTAAAGAAAACCGTCTCGCCGCTAATTGCGCTCTTAAGCGCGCTGTTTGGGTTCGCTCCGATCCAGTCGCCGGCAATGAAACTCTGCAGTGTGGGGGTCGCTGACATTCTCTGTCTCTCTTATCGTTATTCCAAAAAGGCTGAGTCGTCAGACTTCATCGAAGTCCAGAACCACACGCTCTGAAAGTGGGTAGGATTGGCATGACAGTACATAGCCAGCCTTTACCTCGTAATCTTCAAGGCCGATGCTGACATCCATCTCCACTTCGCCCTCAATCACTTTACATTTACAGGTGGAGCACACGCCCGCCTTGCACGAGAAGGGCAGTTCGGCGCCGTGCTCGTTGCCCGCATCAAGCAGGTTTTGGCTGTTCTGCGCTAGCTCAAAGGTGCGGCGGTGACCATCGCGAATCACCTCAATCTCCGACATATGAGTTTCACGTTTTGCCGCCTCGGCGCGCGCAGCCTGTTTGGCGCCATCGACGTGCGCACCAAAGAGCTCAAAGTGTACTCGCTCCTTCGATGTACCGGCTTTAATCAGCTCGTCGCTGACGGTCTCGGTCATCAGCTGCGGTCCACAGATAAAGGCCGCGGTCAGATTCTGTACGTCAATCCAGCGGCTAAACAGCGCTTGGCACTTCTGCGCATCGATATGGCCGTTGTAGAGGTCGATATCCTGCTGCTCGCGGCTGAAGACGAAGATAAGATTGAGGCGTCCCATGAAGGCGTTCTTCAAGTCTTCCAGCTGATCGCGGAACATCGTTGAACCGGTAGCGCGGTTGCCGTAGAGCAGCGTGATAGTGGATTTTGGCTCCTGTGCTAGGATCGTTTTGACCTGCGACAGTATCGGTGTGATGCCGCTGCCGGCTGCAACCATCAAGTAACTACCGCTGCGGTTGGGATCGATCTCAGTGTAGAAGTGACCGGTCGGCTCCATCACCTCAATCGAGTCACCGACATGAAGTTGATCATTCGCGAAATTGGAGAAAACACCACTGGCTACCCGTTTGATCGCTACGCGCAGCTCGCCCTCGTCGACCCCGCTACAGATTGAGTAGGAGCGGCGTACCTCTTCACCGTTGATCTGCGCTTTCAGGGTAAGATTCTGGCCCTGATGGAAGCGGTAATTCTCGCTCAGTTCTGCAGGAATGGCGAAAGCAAGTGAGACCGAATCACGCGTCTCTTCGCGCCGATCGGCGATACTCAAACTGTGAAAATGACTCATTCGCGATAAACCTCGGGTCGTCCTTTAAATGCACTTGAAGTAGTCGAAGGGTTCAAGGCAATCGTTGCATTGGTAGAGCGCTTTGCAGGCGGTGGAGCCAAACTCCGTGATCTCTTTGGTGTTGCTGCTACCGCAAAGCGGGCACTCAATAATCTTGTCAAAGCTCGGTTTTGCCGCGCTGCCAACGGGTGGGGCGATGCCATAGGCCTTGAGGCGCTCTCGTCCGCGCTGGCTGATCCAGTCTGTGGTCCAGGCGGGTGCGAGCTGCTGTTCAATCTGAACCCGTGTGAAGCCGGCCTCATTAAGTGCGTTCTTGGCGCTCTGTTCAATGTGCTCGGTCGCTGGGCAGCCAGAGTAAGTGGGTGTTAGCACGACACAGAGTTGCCCGCCGCGCCACTCGACGTCACGTACGATGCCCAGGTCAGTCAAACTGATCACCGGCACCTCTGGATCCATGACCTCATCCAACACCTGCCAGGCGTGCTTGAGCGCTTGGGGATCAGCGGCGGTCTGATCGCTGGCGATTAGATCACCAGTTGGCATCAGGGTAGGCCCGCGGCAAAAATTGCATCTCAGCCAGAATGTAGCCCAGACTCTCCGTGTGTAGACCCTCGCGCCCGCTGAGGTAGTTGCGCGCTGCGGCTTCAGGCTGAGTCAGCGTCGCTTCACTCAGTACCGCCTTGACGGTCTCGCTCCAGCGCTCATGCACTGTGCTGGCTGCAGGAAACACACCCTCAGCCTCGAGTGCAGCGAGATGCTCGGTGGGCATAGAGAACTCAAAGCTGTAGTGCCACACCTGATCAATCGCCGCCTGCATGCGTTGATGACTCTCGTCGGTGCCATCGCCGAGGCGTTTTACCCACTCACTCGAACGACGAAGATGGTAGGTCACCTCTTTAAACGATTTCGTTGCAACGGCAGCAATACGCTCGTCACTTGAACCGCTCAACGACTGCAGCATCGCATAGTGCCAGCTATCGAACAGGAACTGCTTCGCGATGGTGACGCCAAAGTCGCCATTGGGTAGCTCAACTAACAGCAAATTACAGTAATCAGACGAATCACGCAGGAACACCAAGTCATCGGCGGTGCGGCCGTCGTTGATACGCTCGGCCGCGTACTCTAGCCAGTTGCGCGCCTGTCCAACGAGGTCCAGGCCAACGTTCATCAGTGCGACCTCCTCTTCAAGAGCCGGTGCACCACCCACCAGTTCACATAGGCGCTGCGCCTGCACCATCGCGCTATCGCCTAGTTGCAGCAAAAGCTCTGTTAAATCGTCATATCGAGTCATGGTGGCCACCTTACATATGTCCGACTTCGTCCGGCAGTTCGTAGAAGCTGGCGTGGCGGTAGACCTTGTCGTCAGCCGGGTCGAACAGCGCCTCTTTCTCGTCGCTGGCGGTTGCAGTGATTGCGGTTGACGGCACTACCCAGATGCTTACCCCTTCACTGCGACGGGTGTAGAGCTCGCGAGCGTTTTCGATCGCCATCTCGGCATCGGCAGCGTGCACACTACCGACATGCTTGTGGTTCAGACCGTGCTTGCTGCGTACAAAAACTTCAAAAAGTGTCCAGTCAGCCATGATATCTCTCCTGCTGGTTACGCCGCGTTACGTTGTTGTTTTTTCTTCGCGTAAGCGACCGCCGCTTCGCGTACCCAAGCGCCTTCATCGATCGCTTTTTTACGCTGAGCGACGCGCTCTTTGTTGCAGGGACCGTTGCCCTTGAGCACTTCGTAGAATTCGCTCCACTCAATGTCGCCAAACTCCCAGTGGCCGGTCTCTTCGTTGTACTTGAGGTCTGGGTCCGGGACGGTGCAGCCAAGAATCTGCAACTGCGGAATAGTCTGGTCGATAAAGCGCTGGCGCAGCTCATCATTGGAGTGGCGTTTAATCTTCCAAGCCATCGACTGGGCTGAATTGGGCGAGTTGGCATCGGAGGGACCAAACATCATCAGCACTGGCCACCAGAAGCGGTTGATCGAGTCCTGTACCATCGCCTTCTGCGCTTCATTGCCGTGCGTCATCATGTGCAGAAGAATCTCGTAGCCCTGACGCTGATGGAAGCTCTCCTCTTTGCAGACCCGAATCATCGCGCGGGCATAAGGGCCATAGGAGGTGCGCTGCAGCGGAACCTGATTGACGATTGCAGCACCATCGACGAGCCAGCCGATGGTACCCATATCGGCCCAGTTCAGTGTGGGGTAGTTAAAGATGCTGGAGTACTTTGCCTTACCCTCGTGCATCTTCTGCACCTCCTCATCCCGATCGGCGCCGAGCGTCTCCATCGCAGAGTAGAGGTAGAGGCCGTGGCCCGCTTCGTCCTGAATTTTTGCCATGAGCTGAAGCTTGCGCTTAAGAGATGGTGCGCGGGTTACCCAGTTACCTTCGGGCAGCATGCCGACAATCTCCGAGTGGGCATGTTGTGAGATCTGGCGAATCAGCGTTTTGCGGTACGCCTCGGGCATCCAGTTCTTTGCCTCAATTTTGATATCGGCATCAACGCGCTCTTGGAAGGCGCGCTCCTGATCTGACATCGACTCGAGGTCGCGCACACCCTTGCTTCCGGTCTCTACCATCTGTGCATACATGAGTCGGCTCTCCTAATTAAATTGAAGTTATGATACCTAAAGTAATTTAATTTAGTAGCTTTTGTATCATATTGTATCAGATCGAATCGAAAAATTAGCCCGAAAAATCTGCATCATAGCTTTAACAGGCTGTTTGCTCTTATCGCTTAGTTGCCCCTCTCGTCCCAGACACGTTTTGCCTTTCCCTCGGAACGAGCGATCGTGCCTGGGTCACGCAGGGTGACGGCAACGCTAATACCCACGGAAGATTTCACATGGTGTTTTAGCTGGCTGGCCAGTTCTTGCTGCTCAGCGGTGCTTAGGTTTGCGGAACCAGGGCGCAACTCCACATGCACGTTCATGCTATCGAGGTTGCCTTCACGCGTTAGGTGGATCTCGTAGCTCTCGGAGAACTGCGGGATCTTCACTACCTCCTCTTCGATCTGTGTCGGGAAGACGTTGACGCCCCGGATAATCATCATGTCGTCGCTGCGACCGGTAATCTTATCGATACGCCGCATTGGGCGAGCTGTACCCGGCAGTAGGCGGGTTAGGTCGCGTGTTCGGTAGCGGATCATCGGCAGCCCCTCTTTGGTGAGCGTGGTGAACACTAACTCACCCATCTCGCCATCCGCGACCGGCTCTCCAGTTTCAGGGTTGATGATCTCGGGGTAGAAGTGGTCCTCCCAGACGGTTGGGCCATCCTGAGTCTCGCCACACTCTTGCGCGACACCCGGTCCCATAATTTCGGAGAGGCCGTAGATGTCGGTGGCACGTATATCGAGGCGACGCTCGATCGACTGACGCAGATCGTTGGTCCAGGGTTCTGCGCCGAAGATGCCAAGTCTAAGTCTCAGCTTGCGAGGGTCGACGTGCTGGCGCTCCATCTCATCAGCGATATTGAGCATGTAAGAAGGGGTTACCATGATGATGTCGGGGTCGAAGTCGTGGATCAGGCGCACCTGTTTCTCTGTTTGACCACCGGACATCGGAATAACGGTACAGCCGAGGCGTTCGGCGCCGTAGTGGGCACCCAAACCGCCGGTGAATAGGCCGTAACCATAGGATACATGAACCTTATCGCCTGGTTTTCCGCCGGCGGCGCGAATCGAGCGCGCCATCAGTTCGGCCCAGGTATCGATATCGTTCTGCGTATAACCCACAACTGTTGGTTTGCCAGTTGTTCCACTAGAAGCGTGCAGGCGGACAATCTGATCCATCGGTGTGGCGAACATGCCGTAGGGGTAGTTGTCGCGCAGATCATTTTTATAGGTGAATGGCAGTTTCGATATATCACTGAGCTGCTTGATATCGCTGGGATGTACGCCCTGTTCGTCAAAACGCTGCTTGTACATCGGTACATTGTCATAGGCGTGCTGCACGCTCCACTGCAGGCGCTGCAGCTGAGTGGCACGGAGCTGGTCGACGGAAGCGGTCTCTAGCGGGTCGAGGCGGTCGGGACGGAATTCATTCACTTTATTCATCATCAATCACCTCGTTTAGTTGCCGCTGTAGTTCGCTGGGCGTTTCTCAATAAAGGCCATCACACCTTCGCGATAGTCATTGGAGGCGCCGGCGCGCTGTTGTAGATCTTTCTCCAGCTCCAGCTGTGCGCTCAGCGTGTTTGTCTGACTGGCGTTGAGTGCTTGCTTGGTTAGTGCCAGGCCTAGAGTCGGTTGGCTAGCAAAGTGTGTCGCCAGCTTCATTGCTGCGCTCTGTAGCTCCCCGTCATCAACAACAGAGTAGATCATCCCCCATTCAAGAGCCTGTTCAGCAGTGAGCGGTTCGCCCAGCATCGCGAGCTGTTTAGCACGCGCCATGCCTACTAAGCGCGGTAGGAACCAAGTGCCACCGGAATCAGGAATTAGGCCAATTTTGCAGAAGGCTTGGATAAATTTGGCTGAGCGCGCGGCGATAACAAAGTCACACGCGAGTGGAATATTGGCGCCGGCGCCTGCCGCGATCCCATTGACTGCGCAAATTGTAGGCACTGCTAGATTGCTCAGTTTTTCCAGCATTGGGTTGTAGAAGCGCTCAATAACTTGCGCCAGGTCTGGCATTGGATCGGCCGGTTTTACCATTGGATCGGAGAGATCCTGGCCGGCGCAGAAGCCGCGTCCTTCACCGCTGAGCAGCAGTACGCGTACGCTTGGATCTCGGTTAACTTGCTCGAGTGCCTGATGCATCTCGAGGTGCATCGCCTCATGGAATGAGTTGAGCGTCTCGGGTCGGTTAAGACTGATTCGGGCAATACCGTCTTCGACCGAGAATAGTATATGTTCAAAGGCCATCGCGCTGAGCTCCGGTTTTTATAATTATCTAATCGAGTATTCAAGGTTGGCTCAAAAATAGATACAATTCAATCTCAAAAGCAATAAATCTTGTATCGCTTTTGCTCTGGCCTTACCCTAATGACACTCCATAAAGCTCAGTTAAGGTTACCTGATGTATCAACCCGCCAGCCTGGCATCGCTAGTAGAGCACTTTCAGCAGCAGACGCCGCTGCGTGCCTCTTCGCTGATTATCAGTGTCTGGGGTGATGCACTGGAGCCTCGCTCGAGTGCGGTTTGGCTCGGTAGTCTGATTAACCTCATTGAACCCTTTGGGATAAATGAGCGTCTGGTTCGTACATCGATCTTCCGTTTAGCAAAAGATGGATGGTTGACCAGCGAAAAGATGGGGCGTCGAAGCTACTACCAACTGAGCGACTCTGGGCATCAGCGCTTTGAGGACGCCTTCCGACGGGTCTACGGCAGTGCCCAGCCCAGTTGGGATGGCCGCTGGTTGCTGGTAAATCTGCACCTGTTGGGCACTGAAGAGCGCAAGTTGATTGTGGAACGTCTGCAGTTACTCGGTTTCGGCCCCTTTGGGAGTTCGCTCTTTGCAAGGCCATCGGTTGAGTCAGCCAGTGTCGAAGCCCTTGTACGTCAAATGGGTTTAGAGAGTCGGGTCGTTTTGTCAGTGACCGAAAGCAGGGGCACCAAGGCAGATCCTGCTATGCAGGCGCTTGTGCATCAGGGTTGGAATCTCGAAGAGCTTGAGCAGGGTTATCAGAGCTTTGTGCAGCGGTTTCATCTCCTCTGGCAGGAGATCAAATCGCGCGAAAATCTTGACCCTCAATCCGCCTTTATGGCTCGAACACTGATGATTCATGAATACCGCAAGCTGGCATTACGCGATCCCTCGCTGCCAGATGCTATGCTTCCAAAAAGTTGGTCGGGGCACAGTGCGCGCCAGCTCTGCAGGAACCTCTATCACCGGCTTACACCAGCTACTGAGCACTGGCTAGCGAATTCGCTCGAGTCGGCTATGGGTCCGATGCCTGGGCCGAATCATAGCTTTTACCAGCGTTTCGATTGTATCTAGCGCCGCAAATTTGGAGCCATGTAGGCAACGCACTATACCTGTACTCCCCAAACCTGATGCAGGGGGAGAGCTGTACTTGTCGCGCAATACGCTTCGCGTACGTCCTCCTACTCAATCAGGAAGTATCGTTCCGTTCAGCCGATGTGACTTGCCTCTAAACAGCGCGATCAAGTCCCCGGCCTGATTCTCAATCCGAATGTCATAAACACCGGTTCGTCCACGCTGTGTGGTGCGACTCGCTTTAGCGGTCAAACGCTCACCCTTGTGTGCTGCATTGAGGTACTCAATGGCGACGGACGCCGCGACATTGGGTTCGTTCTCACTATTGCAGGCAAAAGCAAAGGCACTATCGGCCAACGAGAAGATTATGCCGCCGTGACAGGTGCCGTGCCCATTGGTCATCCAGTTCTGTATCTGCATGCTCACCTGTGCACAGCCGGGTGATACCGAGTCGATACTGATGCCGAGGTGGTCAATCAGTCCATCGTCTTGCTTCAATGCATCGCGACAGGCTTCGGCAAGTTGTTGGGAATCGCTCATATCCGCTCCTGATTCAGCGCTTAAAACTTGGATCTTGACGCTCAACGATGCGAATCATCGCTGCAAGCGAATCTTCGCCGGCCCCATATTTGGGATTGAAGTTGAGCGAGTCGCGCACGCAGTGGTTCAGCACCTGCTCCGGGATCTCCCGCGCTTTGCCCATTGAACTGGTCGCCAGTTGCACCTCGCAGGCACGCGTTAGCAGCCACATCAACGAGAACGCTTGTGCCAAAGTCGAACCAATCACCACCGGCCCATGGTTACGCAGCAGCAACACCTGCTTATCGCCCGCGCTCGCCAAAATACGTTCACCCTCATCGGCGTGAACTGTAATCCCCTCAAAGACGTGATAGGTGATTTTTCCGTAGAGCTGCGCCGAGTGGTTGATAAGAAAGTGCTCATCATCTCCCGGTACGCGCAGAGAGATGTGGTTGTAGATCAACTCTTCCCAACCGAGGTGCGCAAAGACACGATAAACCCCTGCGAGCTGAACACGCGCTGCCCACTCCACATCTGAGTATTGAGTTGGGTGCTCGTAATACTTGGCCATTGTGTCTACCTCTCTTAGTTTCCTAATGGGTCGCGTGCTTTGCTCACTCTTACTAGGGCGCGGGATTCGGCTGCGCAGCGTGGATCTTGTTGATCGCTTTAATCTGATCCTTGTCCAATACAATGTCACGACTCGCGATGTTAGTTTTGAGCTGTTCCATCGTCGTCGCGCCAATGATGTTGGATAGCACAAAGGTTTGCTGGCTGACGAACGCTAGAGCCATCTGCGCGGGATCCATGCCCCAGCTCTCGGCCAGATCGCAGTATGCATCGATCGACTGAGTCGACTGCTGGCTGCTGTAACGGGCGAAGCGCTCAAACAGCGTGATACGCGCTTTGGGTGGTTTAGCGCCGTTGCGGTATTTGCCGCTAAGTGCGCCAAACGCCATCGGTGAGTAGGCAAGTAGGCCCACATCCTCACGGTGCGAAACCTCCGCCATGCCGATCTCGTAAACACGGCTTAGGAGGTTGTAGACATTCTGCACTGACTCAATCTTAGGCAGCCCCATTGAGCGTGCTAGCTCAAGGTAACGCATCGTACCCCAAGGGTTTTCGTTGGATAGACCGATGGAGCGAATCTTGCCGCTCTTGATCAGACTTTGCAGTGCCTCAAGCGTCTCTTGAATCGGCGTGTCATCAGACTCGCGGTGGCGGTAGCCGAGCTGGCCGAAGATATTGGTGCTGCGCTCTGGCCAGTGCAGTTGGTAGAGGTC
>JAHEDZ010000041.1 GCA_024640955.1 Oceanospirillaceae bacterium | reverse complement strand
GCTGCCGTTGCACGTACTAAGAGCCGTCTGAACGCTCGCATCAAAGCACTCGCTTAAGCGAACGCTCTAGCCTGAAATAAGGCGAGGCAATAAAAAACCGAGGCATTGACCTCGGTTTTTTTGTGCCTGACTTATGTGTTTACGTAAGGGCGATCTGCGCAAAGCGCACGTTCGCGACCGATCATTCATACCGGTCGGGAAATACCGCTTTGCGGTACATCCCTCTTACAGAGGATTAAACAAGCGCTAGGTTATCGCGGTGCACCAGCTCCGATTCAGAGATATGTCCAATCAGCGACTCTATATCCTGACTGGCATGCCCCATGATCTGCATCGTCTCTACCGCACTGTAATTTACTAGACCACGGCCGATCAGGGCACCATCTGGCGCTATCAGCTCCACCATTTCGCCGCGCGAGAATTCGCCTTCGATATTACGCACCCCAGCTGGTAACAGCGATTTACCACCGCTAACCAGCGCGCGCACAGCGCCCTCATCAAGGAAAAGGCGCCCATGCGCTTGTAGGTGACCCGCAATCCAGTGCTTACGGGCAGCCTGACGGCCGCGTTCAGGAGTTAAAAGCGTACCGATATTCTCACCCGAACTAACACGCAGCAAAACGTTCTCTTCACGACCGCTTGCGATCAGGGTTACCGCACCCGAACGAGCAGCTAGACGAGCCGCGCGCACTTTAGTTGCCATACCCCCACGCCCCAAGCGACCACCATCACCGGCCATCGCGATAAAACGCTCATCCTCAGCACGACCTTCAGAGATCAGCTCAGCATCAGGGTTGGAACGCGGATCGGCACTGTAGAGCCCATGCTGATCGGTCAGAAGCAGCAAAACATCAGCCTCAACGGCGTTAGCGACCAATGCACCCAAGGTGTCATTGTCGCCAAACTGAATCTCACTGGTTACAACGGTATCGTTCTCGTTGACGACGGCCACCACACCCAGCTCGATCAGCGTGCGCAACGTAGAGCGCGCATTCAAGTAGCGCTTGCGGTTAGAGAGGTCGTCGTGCGTCAGCAGAACCTGTGCGGTCTTAATCTGATGCGACTTGAAGCTCGACTCGTACGCTTGCACCAACCCCATCTGACCGACAGCCGCTGCGGCTTGAAGCTTAGAGATCTCACTCGGGCGCTCAGACCAACCTAACTGTGTCATTCCCTCAGCAACGGAACCCGAGGAGACAAGCACCACCTCAATACCTTTGCGAGTCAGCTCAGCGATTTGAGCAACCCAGTTTTCGATAGCGTCATGGTCGAGCCCCGCGCCATCATTGGTCAGCAGAGAGCTACCGATCTTTACGACCCAGCGCCCTTTACCCGTTAAGCGAGACCTAGAACTCATTAACGCACGTACTCCACATCCACGTCGTAATCATCGTCGTCGAAGTCATCATCCCAATCATCGTCTTCACCCGCTTCACGACGCGCACGTGCCTCAGCACGCAGACGCTCCATGTTTTCGCGCGCTTCACGATCGATCTGCTGACGCAAAGCATGCTCTTCGTCGGCCAACTCAGGATTCTCAATAATCGCCTCTTTGCGGGCGTCCAGATACTCCTGCAGATCATGCACTAACTGCGACAAGCCCTGCTTATTGAGCGCAGAGATACGGTATACAGGACCATCCCACTTGAGGGCATCAATCACTGACTGGCAACGCTCTTCAAGCTCTTCCTCTGGAACCATATCAAGCTTATTCAGCAGCAACCAACGCGGCTGCTGACCCAGCGTTTCAGAGAAGTTATGCAGCTCTTTTACCGCAGTGACAGCCGCATCAGCGGGAGAACTCTCATCCCAAGGCGCCATATCCACCAAGTGCAGCAGCACGCGGTTACGCGCCAGATGCTTAAGGAATCGAATACCCAGGCCAGCGCCCTGCGCCGCACCCTCGATGATTCCCGGAATATCAGCAACCACAAAACTGCGGTGGGCTTCAGTACGCACTACGCCCAGATTAGGAACCAGTGTAGTAAACGGGTAGTCCGCCACCTTAGGTTTAGCAGCAGAGATAGAACGGATCAGTGTCGACTTACCGGCATTTGGCAAACCCAACAGCCCCACATCAGCAAGCACGCGAAGCTCCAGGCGCAGGTTACGCAACTCGCCTTCCGAACCTTTAGTCGTCTGACGTGGCGCACGGTTTACTGAGCTCTTAAAGCGCATATTACCCAGACCGTGCCAACCGCCCTGCGCAATTTTTTCGCGCTGGCCGATTTGAGTCAGGTCGGCAAGCACCTCGTCGGTGTCGATATCAACGACGGTAGTACCTACAGGCACCTTCAGTACCATATCCTCACCCTTGGAACCGGTACACTGACGACCTTGGCCGCCCTCACCATTCTGCGCGTTGTAGCGGCGGGTATAGCGGTAATCGATCAGCGTGTTGAGGCTCTCGTCCGCTTCGACAAAAATCGAACCGCCGTCACCGCCATCACCACCGTCAGGACCACCCTTGGGGATATACTTTTCACGACGAAAACTCAGACATCCATTACCGCCTTTACCGGCCTGGACGGTGATACTCGCCTCATCTACAAACTTCATACTCTTCTCCTAAAGGGGTCAGACCCCTTTAAGGCACATTTGTCGCCTTTATTGGGGTTCAGGAGGAAAAATAGGGACACTCTCTTTTATAGCTGAGCTATTGCTGCTCTTATTATGGAGCTTGTTCCTATTTTACCTCCTTTTTGTGCGCCAGATACGCAAAAGCCCCGCCTGAGCGGGGCTTTCAGCCAATTCGTTAAATTCCTCAGGCAGGAACGATAGTAACGAATTTGCGGTTGTTAGGGCCTTTAACTTCGAACTTAACAACGCCGTCTGCTTTCGCAAACAGAGTGTGGTCTCGGCCAAGACCTACGTTCGCACCAGCATGGAACTTAGTACCGCGCTGACGCACGATGATGCTACCTGCTGAAACAACCTGACCACCAAAGCGCTTAACACCAAGGCGTTTTGACTGGGAGTCGCGTCCGTTACGCGTTGAACCCGCTGCCTTCTTATGAGCCATTCTCTACTCTCCTACCTTGATTAACCTTTGATACCAGTGATTTTCACTTCTGTGAACCACTGACGGTGACCCTGACGCTTCATGTGATGCTTACGACGACGGAACTTGATGATCTTAACTTTATCACCACGACCGTGTGAAACCACCTCAGCAGAAACCTTTGCACCCTCAACAACTGGCGCGCCAACTTTAACGTCGTCGCCATTGCTAACCAGCAGAACGCGGTCGAAATCGACAGCAGCACCTGCTTCAGCAGTCAGCTTTTCTACTTTAAGGGTCTGACCTTCCTGTACGCGGTACTGTTTACCACCGCTTACGATTACTGCAAACATTGAGTTTTCTCCAATTACGGCCTGCCCGGCTACTAGGAAACGAAACCTACTGCGAAGGGCAAAATGCTTAATAACTCAGTGAGTTATCAGCCACCCTCTCATAGGGAGCGAAGGTGGACAGGCTCAAGGCGCGCAATATTACAGAATAACCCGATGCAACTCAACACTTTTGTAGTCTTTCAGATAGTCGCTGAAACCGACGTTGTATTGACACACCCTGCCCTAACACCTAGCATCCTGCGGTTATCTATTTGGCCGGCGAAAGCAGATGCAACCACACCAGCTCAACCCACTAGTAGAACCGCAGTTTGACGCGGTGACCGACTATATATTGAAGAACCTCGGCTCGAACGTACCACTGGTCGAGCGCATCGCTCATCATATAGTGGAGAGCGGCGGCAAACGTCTGCGCCCTCTGCTGGTTCTGTTAGCCGCCAATGCCTGTGGCTACCGGGGTGAGAAACATATCCCACTGGCCGCTGTTATAGAATTCATTCACACCGCCACACTGCTGCATGATGATGTAGTCGATCACTCTGAGTTGCGCCGCGGTAAGGCCACCGCCAATGCCAACTGGGGCAACGCGCCCAGCGTTTTAGTGGGGGATTTTCTCTATTCGCGCGCATTCCAGATCATGGTTGAGATCGGCAAGATGGATGTGATGCAAGTAATCTCCAACGCCACCACCATCATCGCTGAGGGGGAGGTGCTGCAACTGCTGAACCAGCGTAACCCAGATCTAGGTGAAGAGGCTTACCTGCAGGTTGTTCTAGGTAAAACAGCCATGCTGTTTGAAGCGGCCACAGAAGTGGGAGCAATCCTCGCTGATGCCTCAGCGGATGACCGCGAAGCGATGCGCCTCTATGGCCGTCATCTTGGTATCGCCTTCCAGATAGTGGATGACCTGCTCGATTACCTCTCGGACGCTGAGACCCTGGGTAAGAACGTGGGTGATGACCTCGCTGAAGGCAAAACGACTATGCCGCTAATTCACTCGATGCGAGTGGGTAGCGATGAAGATAAAGAGCTGATTCGCCACGCGATTCGCCAGGGTGGCGTGGAAGATCTAACACCGATCATCGAAACGGTGCAGCGCAACGGGTCAGTGGATTACACCCGTGAACAGGCGATTGAGCAGGTTGAGCTGGCCAAAAGCGCGATCAGTGAGCTTGAGGACACGTCGTTCAAAGAAACGTTGATGCAGATCGCCGATATTGCGATTGAGCGCACACATTAAAAGTAGGGTCGCGAACTTAGGCTTCGCCTAGATCGCTCCTACACAGAGCCTATGCCAAATTTGATGTAGGAGGAATGTACGCAAAGCGTATTTCACGACACCCCCACCCGCAGCAAAATTACTGCCGCGTCAAAAAGTAGACCTTCTCGCGCTCGCCCTCAAACCGCCCATCCGGCAACTCTGCTGCGTCTATCAGCTCAACGGTAAAGTCAGGCTCATACAGCTTACGCACCTCAATCTCTGACACACAGAACGGCGGCGATTCACGCTGCTGGTCATACTCCAGACAGATCAACATCACTCGCATGCCACTAGGCAAAATCGATTTCAGATGCGCGGCGTAATCCTTGCGCATTGACGCAGGCAGAGCAATGAGTGCAGCGCGATCGTACACCGCACCGACACGCGCCACATCATCAGCATCAAGCTTAAAGAAGTCACCGCAATGCAGCTTGATACCATCGAGCTCACGGGTATGAAACTTAGGACCCGCGGTTGCCGCGACCTCGCCACCCATCTCTGTAAAAAAGTCACGACAGGCGATGTCACTCAGCTCAACACCCAGGACCTCATGCCCCTGCTCGCGCAGCCAGAGCATATCTTTGCTCTTACCACATAGAGGAACCAGCACCTCAGCCGCTTTTGCACCCAGCAACGACCAGTATTTTTGCAGCCAGTCATTCGTCTCTTTCTGATGAAAACCGATCTCTGTATTAGCCCAGCGCTTGTGCCAAAACCCGTGTTCCATACTCATATATTCCAATCAACGAGTGAAGGCGGTCACTTTAACTGATCGATATCGTGCTTAGCGAGTGCTAAAAAGGTATACTTCGGCAAATTTTTAACAAATCCGTAGACAAGAGAGACCATGACTAGACCTTCCTCTTTCAATCGTGACGAGCTGCTGAGCTGCGGCTACGGCGAAATGTTTGGACCAGGCAATGCGCGCCTACCTGTTGGCAACATGCTAATGATGGACCGCATCACCAAGATCTCCGCAGAGGGCGGCGAGCACGGCAAGGGCGAGATTATCGCCGAACTCGATATCAACCCAGACCTCTGGTTCTTCGAATGTCACTTCCCAGAAGACCCGGTTATGCCAGGCTGTTTGGGCCTCGATGCTATGTGGCAGATCGTTGGCTTCTTCCTAGGGTGGAAAGGTAACCCGGGCCGCGGCCGCGCGCTGGGTTCAGGTGAGGTTAAATTCACCGGTCAGATACTGCCTACCAACAAGAAGGTGACCTACAACATCCAGATGAAGCGTGTTATCGAGCGCAAGCTGGTAATGGGTATCGCTGACGGTTCCGTTTCAGTGGATGGCCGTGAAATCTACACCGCAACAGACCTCAAAGTAGGCCTGTTCACCAGTACAGAAAACTTCTAAGGTCGCCTCAGCGGCCTTCGCGTTATACACAGTTAGACAGATATAGAGAGAGATTCGATGCGTCGAGTTGTAGTTACCGGAATGGGCATTGTCTCATGTCTGGGCACCGATAAAGACAGCGTTCTGGACTCCCTGAAAGAGGGTAAATCCGGTATCAAATTCCAGCAAGAGTACGCAGACCTCGGCTTTCGTAGCCATGTAGCAGGCAGCGTAGATATCGACCTGGACGAAATGATTGATCGCAAACTGCGTCGTTTCATGGGTAACGCCGCGGCGTACTCATACATCGCTATGGATCAGGCGATCAAAGACTCTGGCCTCAGCGAAGACCAGGTCTCTAACGTGCGTACCGGCCTTATTGCAGGTTCGGGTGGCGCATCATCAGCGGATATCGTTGAGACTGCTGACATTCTGCGTGACAAAGGCGTACGCCGCGTGGGTCCGTATCGTGTTACTCGCACCATGGGCTCTACTGTCTCTGCGTGTTTGGCAACGCCGTTCAAGATCAAAGGCGTGAACTACTCAATCACCTCAGCTTGTGCGACCTCTGCACACTGTATCGGCAACGCGATGGAGCTGATTCAGCTGGGCAAACAGGACGTGATCTTTGCCGGCGGCGGTGAAGAGCTGCATTGGTCACTGACAGTGATGTTCGACGCCATGGGTGCACTCTCTAGCAAGTACAACGAGACGCCGGAACAGGCTTCACGCGCCTACGATGCAAACCGTGACGGTTTCGTCATCGCTGGTGGCGGCGGTATGCTGGTACTCGAAGAGCTAGAACATGCCAAAGCGCGCGGTGCGAAGATCTACGCTGAACTAGTCGGCTACGGCGCAACGTCAGACGGCTACGATATGGTTGCCCCTAGCGGCGAAGGCGCAATGCGCTGCATGAAGCAGGCAATGGCGACCGTGGATGGTCCAATCAGCTACATCAACTCCCACGGCACATCGACCCCAGCGGGCGATATCCAGGAGCTGAAAGCGATGAAAGAGACCTTCGGTGCAGACAGCATGCCACCGGTCAGCTCGACCAAGTCACTAGCGGGCCACTCACTGGGTGCAACAGGCGTGCAGGAAGCGATCTACTGCCTGTTGATGCAAGAGAACAACTTCATCACAGCCTCAGCTAATATCGAAGAGCTGGACCCAGAAGCGGACGGACTGCCAGTAGTGCGCCAGCGCATGGACGGTGTAGACCTCCAGCGCGTCATGTCCAACAGCTTCGGCTTCGGCGGCACCAACTCTACATTGGTGTTCCAAAAGTACGCTGACTAACACACCTCTCGTAGGAGCGATGTAGGCAGAGCCTATTTCGCGGCACCAAAAAAAACGGCCTCTAATCAGGCCGTTTTTTATTTCCCGTTCCCCGGGGCATCAAG
>JAHEDZ010000026.1 GCA_024640955.1 Oceanospirillaceae bacterium | reverse complement strand
ATGACCGACCGACTAGACAAAATCTACACCCGCAACGGTGACGCCGGAACGACTCGTTTGGCCACCGGCGAAGAGGTGCATAAGACTCATCCACGCATTGAGGCTTTGGGGGATATCGATGAACTCAACTGCCTAATCGGTGTTGTCGAATCCTCTCTGGGTCCGAGTGATGACCTAGCGCCGTTACTGCGTCAGATTCAGAATGACCTATTTGACCTAGGGGGTGAAGTGGCTATCGCCGATACTAATTACCAAGCGGTTGAGCAGGAGATGATCAACCAGCTTGAGCAGGTTCTGGATAGCTACAACGCTGCACTGCCGCCACTGAAGGAGTTTATTCTTCCAGGCGGTACGGTTGAAGCGGCCCGCACACATCTGGCACGCAGCATCTGCCGCCGCGCAGAGCGACGTTTGGTAGGTTTGGCGCTGGATAGTTATGTTCACCCTCAGGCGATCGCCTACCTTAACCGTCTATCGGATCTACTATTTGTAGTAGCACGAGTCCTCTCTCGTCGAGATGGCGACGAGGAGGTATTCTGGAAACCACGTAAACGCCTGCACAAGGAAGCCCCGAATGATTAAACAGCTACTACTGTTACTCGCTTTTGTTGGCAGTTCTGCCGCGTGGGCGGACTGTGGTACCGAGCAAACCTGGTGTGAGACCAAATGTAAGGTGAGCCATGTCGGCGATGATGCCGCGCGCACTGGCTGCATCTCGCGCTGTGTTGCTGAGCGTGCTGTCTGTTCTGCGAAAGCAGGAGCGGAATCGGCGATCGAATCTGGAAAAGAGGTGTACCAAGAGTCACAGGTGGTCGATCAAACGATCGGCTGTGATCGCCAGCAGGAGGTGTGTAACCTCAACTGCGACAACCTCTACCCGAACGACAAAGCGGGACGTGCGGGCTGCAAATCCAAGTGCGCCGCCCAGCGCGCAGCCTGCTCAACCTCAGTAGGTGCAGGCAAAGCAGTCGAAATCGGTAAGGATGCTTGGGGTGGCACAAAATCGTTCTTCAAAGGCCTGACCGAGTAAGATCGAACGAAAGGAGGTCTCACACAATAAACGCGGTCAGCAATGTTACAACTGGCTCGGATTCGGTGAGGTCTTCACGTATCAATCAGCGCCAGTTAACTTACTGCTCTGGCGCGCGACTCAAGCGCGTTGCGCAGTAAAAGCATAAACTGGTTCAGAATGGCGTAGTCTGTATCGGCTAGAGCCTCCAGTTAGCTGTCAAAATATAACACCCCGAGCGAGCGTCCATTCACGCTCAAGCCAAGTAGTATAAAGCCTCTCGCCTCAGTAGCTTTAACTAACTCGGAAGGTAAACGATCACGCCGCTGAGCTGAGGTCGTTTAACATCAAGGTAGTTCCCGTTTGCGCTACAGCATTAAACAGTCTGGACGATGCTGGATCTGCGAGGCTGCTGAGCTTAGATCCTAGCGCCGGCGCCCTGCCCCCCGCAGCCAGACGCGCAACTAAAGCTCCCGCTTTACTCGGCTCTTTGATAAGGAACAGAGAACGCTCCAAGCCTGAATTGTCCAGCACCGCCCTCATCAACGCCTCAACCAACTGAGTCGCCGGTGCATCCTGTGCAATCAAAGTATTAAAAGCAGGAAGCGCCTCAAGAAGATCTACAGAGCTGCGCTGAGCGATCGGGGGCGCAGGGCTATGAGCTGCCTCAGCGCCGTGTTTTTCATCCCGTGCGTGCAGAAACAATCCGATCTCCTCGGCAAACTCCTGCCCAATATCTGAGAACTCTGCACCCAAGAGTTGAAGCTGGGCTTCTGACCAACCCGCTTCACCTTTGCGCAACAAATCACGGATCTTCTGATGTCGATCCGGCAGGGTATAGGCCACAAGGATCTCTCCGAGATTGTGCAACAGACCATTGAGATGGACAGCCTCCGCTTTCCGCAGATTCGCAGCCTCGGCGAGCTCGCGGGCAATGGACGCATTGAGAAACGCCTGTACCAGTAACTGATCGAGCACCTTGTCCGGCTTATCTGCGCGTAGACTCTCAACCAACTTAATGGTCATCGCTAAATTGAGAATCCGCTCAAAGCCCAAGAGTACAACCGCGCGCGAAAGCGAGGCGATTTCACGATTTTTGGGATTAAACATGGGGGTATTAGCAAGCTTGAGGACACGAACAGAGAGGTTCACATTCCTCATCAGTGCTATAGCTAGCGCCATGGCGTCGGCCTCCTCCGAGCTAGAGAGCTGCCGAATCTGATTGACGGTAGCACTAAACACCGGCAGGTCGCTAAGCTTGTGAAGTCGATTAACGATCTCGTTGAGGGTATGTTTGTAGTCCAAGCTCCCCTACCGCCGGGTCTTTGGCGGGCTTAGCTCTGACTAGCGAGCCCGCTCTACTGCGTCACACACCTGAGAAACCCCGATAAGCGTATCGAGGGTCAGTTGATGCAGGTAGTCCGCCTCTACAGTATAGAGCTGATCATGCTTAACTGCCGGAATCTGCGGCCACTCCATCCAACTGTCGCGCCAATCCGGAGGCAACTCATCGCTCGCTAGGATCAGTTCAACATCTGAAGCTAATAACGCCTCAACACCTACCTGCGGAAAGGCCTCATAGGCCTCAGCTAGAACGTTCTCTGCGCCACAAAGTTGCAGCACCTCAGCGAGATACCCGGAGTTATTGATACTCATAAGCGGCCGATGCCAGAGCTGATAGAAAGTTCTCACCGGTCGTTCGGACTCAACACGATAGCTGTCCAGTGCGCTGTTAAACTGCTCGATTAACTGGCCGGCCTGATCTTCGCGATTTAACAGCTCGCCGAGAAGCTGCCACTGTCGCGGCAGATCGGCCAAGCGGTCACTCTTTATCCTTACAACTCTTAGCCCAAGTGACTCGAGGCGCTGCAGTTGTGCCTCAGGATTACCACCCTGCCAGACCAGCACATAATCCGGTTGCAGCGCTAATATCGCTTCGACATTCAGTAACTGGTAATCACCGACAACACGCGCTTGTGGCAACGCGAGCTCTAGCTGCGGATGTTCAATGACCCCCACAACCTGAGACTCCGCCTCCAGTGACATTAGATTGCGGGTGATGTCGGGTGCGAGGGAGACCAAGCGCAGCGAATCTTTCGCCATTGCCGGTACACAACAAAGATAGAGAATGAAGGAGAGGTAGCGCAACAGATGGATATTCCTGATATTCGTGCCGTTAACTCTAAGAGTAACTCTAATTAAGCTATCTTGAGATCAACTACTTCAAGATTAACTCAGAGTTTCGACGATTCTAGCATGTGCAAGTGTCGGTCTTTGTTTTATTCTATGAAGACTAGATAAAGTTTGAGTAATTGCTGGAGCTACTGTGGATCAGAATACTGTGTGGGTTATCGCAATTGCGGCGCTTATCGTTGGCGCGCTGCTTGGCTTTCTGTTTGGTCGCAATGGCAGCAATGGCTCGCGTGAAGCACGCCTTGCCGAAGAGCTTGATCGCACCCAAATTGAGCTAGCTAAGTACCGCGATGAGGTGAACGAGCACTTTAGCGTGACGGCAGACCTAGTTAACGACCTAACCAACCAGTACCAGAAAGTACACCAGCACCTTGCATCCAGCGCATCAGCGCTCTGCCGAGATGAGAAGCTAGTTGAAAGTCTGCAACGTCAGGCGGGTATTGAGCAGCAGAGTAAACCGACTGAACCGCAGCCCGCTGCCTCCGAGACAGAGAGCAGCTATAGCATGCCGCTGGACTACGCTCCTAAACGTGAAGCAGATGAGCCAGGTACCCTCTCAGATCGATTCGGTCTGAAAAACGAAGGTGGAGAGCAACCTGCAGACCGTCCAAAATTTGCCGAAGAGGACGACAAACGTCCAGCCTAATTCGGGCTCTCTGGTTTTCGACGGTTGCGAACAATCAGACCGGGTTATCGATATCAATAAACTGGTACTCCAGTCCAAAGTGCGATGCCAGGTGCTCTCCGAGTGCCTGCACGCCATAGCGTTCGGTAGCGTGGTGTCCTGCACCCAAGTAATGTATTCCGGCTTCACGCGCGTAATGCACTACAGGCTCCGAAATTTCACCACTGATAAACATATCAGCTCCCAACTGATCAGCCTGTTCAATCATGCGTTCAGCAGACCCCGTACACCAGGCTACACGCTGCACCGGTCTATCCCCGCCCGAGATAAACTGCGGTTCACGCTGCAGTACTTGCCCAACTTGTTGGACAAACAGCTCCGCTTGGGTGGGCTGAGCAAGGCTCCCGATATTGCCAACACTCAAAGGATTACCCTTCTCAAGGCCATCTTCAACCTCGATACCGAGCACGCGCGCTAACTGCGTGTTATTACCCCACTGAGGGTGTGCATCCAGAGGTAGATGGTAGGCCAGCAGACTAACACCACTCTGCATCAACGAGCGGATGCGATTACCTTTGATCCCTGTCAGCGGCTGAGACTCACCTTTCCAGAAGTAGCCGTGGTGTACCAAGATCAAATCGGCTTCAGCTGCGACTGCAGCGTCGATCAACGCCTGACAGGCAGTGACACCCGCAACGATTTTTTTCACCTCGGCACGCCCCTCTACCTGTAAGCCATTGGGACAGTAGTCACGAAACTTATCCACCGCGAGCGCGGTGTCTGCGTAGGTTACAAGCTGTTTTAGCGGCACGCTCATCGTTGTAGCTCCAGAAAAATTATCAACTCTCCTCGCATTCTACCGCCGCTCCTTCATATAATCAGCCCATGCTGCATAGGATAATTGAGCAATGAGTCTACGCCCTACCCAACTTATCTGGCCGAGTTTGGCCGGTATTCTGGCTGCCGTTCTGATTTTACAGCAGTTCCCGAACCTACTAAGCGAACCCGCCAGTCGACTTGAAGTTGTAGATGTCACAGAGGAGCGCATTGTTGCCAATGCGATCCCCAGCTTTGCGCCCGCCGTGCAACAAGCTGCTCCGTCAGTAGTCAGCTTGTTCACTCAATCTAAGACGTCTGATGCAAGCGACGAGACTGGTAGTTCACCTGTTCTGTTGAATCTGGGCTCAGGGGTTATCCTGACAGCGGACGGCTATATCGTGACGAACAACCACGTCGTCGCGGCCGCCGACAAAGTGATCGTCTCGTTGAGCGATGGCCGCGAGCAGGCTGCGAAAATAGTGGGTACTGACCCGGAGAGCGACCTTGCCCTGTTAAAGGTGGATCTTAACGGCTTACCCAGCCTACAACTGGTGAGCAGCACCACGCTCAAGGTCGGCGATGTAGTACTGGCAATTGGTAACCCCTTTGGTGTGGGCCAAACCGTGACTCAAGGCATTATCTCCGGTTTGGATCGCAACCAACTCGGGCTCAATACCTATGAGGACTTCATTCAGACCGATGCCGCTATTAACCCGGGTAACTCGGGCGGCGCACTCATAACAGCGCGTGGAGATCTCGTCGGCATCAATACCGCAATCTTCTCGAAGACCGGTGGCTCTCAAGGGATAGGCTTTGCGATCCCATCTGATCAGGTTGTACAGGTGATGAACGAGCTGATCCGTAACGGGCGAGTCGTGCGCGGATGGGTCGGTGTGGAAGCACATCAACTAGCAGTAACTGAGGCTCGAGAAGTTGGTCTACCGGAAACACAGCCCGGCTTAATGATCAGCGGCATATTCCGTGACAGTCCAGCACAGCGGGCTGGGTTAAGGCCTGGCGATGTTATCCTGGAGATCAACGACCGTGCAGTAAAAGGCAATGGGCTGGAGGCGATGAACTATATCGCTAAGGTAACGCCAGGTGAGATTACTTACTTTACCGTGTATCGTGCAGGAGAGACTCTGAGGCTGGAGATTCTGACTAGTGAGCGCCCACGCAGCCAATAGCCAGCGGACGCTCTCACAGACCTGTTAACCTTTATCGAGGATTCGGTACTCAGCCGATCGCGCGTGTGCGGTTAGCCCTTCACCGCGCGCCAACACAGAGGCCACCTTACCCATCTCTGAGGCACCCTCCGCCGAGAACATGATCAGCGAGGAGCGCTTCTGGAAGTCATAGACACCCAGGGGGGATGAGAAGCGTGCCGTGCCGGAAGTGGGCAAGACGTGGTTGGGCCCAGCACAGTAGTCACCCAGTGCTTCAGCTGTGTAGCGTCCCATAAAAATAGCGCCAGCGTGACGAATCTTCGGCAGCATCGCCGTCGGGTCTGCCACTGAGAGCTCTAGGTGTTCAGGCGCTATACGATTGGAGATCTGTGCCGCTTCATCTAAGTCAGCCACTTCAATCAGCAGAGCTCGGTTCATCATCGAGGCTGCGATAATGTCATGTCTCTCCATGGTTGGGAGAAGTTTAGCGATGCTCGCTTCAACTTGGTCGATGTAATCGCCACTGGTCGCTATGAGAATCGGCTGTGCATCCTCATCATGCTCAGCCTGCGAGAAGAGGTCCATCGCGACCCAATCCGGATCGGTTTCACCATCACAGATCACGAGAATCTCGGATGGGCCAGCGATCATATCGATGCCGACCAGACCAAAGACTGCCCGTTTAGCGGTGGCCACGTAAATGTTGCCCGGGCCCACAATTTTATCAACCGCTGGGACCGTTTCAGTACCGTAGGCAAGCGCCGCAACCGCTTGAGCTCCACCGATAGTAAACACCCGTGTAACACCGGCGATTGCAGCAGCGGCGAGCACCATCTCATTGATAACACCCTGCGGTGTTGGCACCACCATAATGATCTCGTCAACGCCGGCTACCTTAGCAGGCATGGCATTCATTAATACCGATGAGGGGTAGGCTGCTTTGCCGCCCGGCACATAAATACCGACGCGATCCATTGCTGTCACCTGTTGACCCAACAGAGTGCCGTCAGCCTCTTCATACTGCCAAGAGGTGGCTAGCTGTTTCTCGTGGTAGTCGCGCACACGCTGGGCGGCTGTCTCAAGTGCTGTACGCTGCTCAGGAGTGATCGCTTCAAGCGCCTGCTGCAGTCGTGCTTGAGACAACTCCAGGTCCGCCATGGTCGACGCGCTAGTCGCGTCAAAGCGGTTGGTCAGCTCAACAACGGCCGCATCACCCTGCTCACGCACCTGTTGCAGGATCTGATCGACCCGCTGATTAACTGCTTTGTCTGAAACCGACTCCCATGCCAGCATCACTTTAAGCTGCTGGTCAAAATCGGCTTGTCCCGCTTTGAGACGACGGATGTTCAACGACTCACCCACTTTTTTCTATCTCTTAAACTCTTTAAATGACTATTCTCTGGAGCTCTACTGGCGTTTTGCCACAACCGCCTCAGCTAACTGATCGAGTATTGGTTGTATCTGGGCATACTTCATCTTCATTGATGGCTGGCCTACGACCAGGCGCGAGCTAATGTCAGCGATGTGATCCATCGCCTCAAGACCATTAGCCCGCAGCGTGTTACCGGTGTCGACTATATCCACGATACGATCGGCCAGACCCATAATTGGGGCCAGTTCCATCGCGCCGTAGAGTTTAATGATATCCACCTGACGGCCCTGGCGTGCGAAGTACTCTTTGGTGACGTTAACGAACTTTGTCGCTACGCGCATACGCCCTTCAACCTGCTGTGCATCCTTCATACCCGCAACACGCAACTGACACTTGGAGATCTCCAAGTCGAGCGGCTCGTAGAGCCCTGCACCACCGTGCTCCATCAACACATCTTTTCCGGCTACGCCCATATCAGCGCCACCATACTCTACGTAGGTTGGTACGTCCGTGGCACGAATTACGACCAGCTTGATGTTCTCGTGGTTGGTATCAAAGATCAGTTTACGACTGCTGAAGATATCCTCAGCAGGATGGATACCCGCCGCCGCAAATAGGGGTAGCGTCTCTTTCAGAATACGCCCTTTCGACAGGGCGATGGTCAACTGTTCCTTCATAAAGCTGGGATATCCTGGTTAGGCCGGTACACGGCGAATCTGTGCGCCGATCAACTGCATTTTCTCTTCGATACACTCGTAACCACGGTCAATGTGGTAAATTCGGTCGATCGGGGTTTCACCCTCGGCAACTAGAGCCGCTAGAACCAAACTCGCCGACGCTCGCAGATCAGTCGCCATCACTCGAGCACCTTTGAGGTTATCAACACCCTCAATAATCGCAGTGTTCCCCTCGATCGCGACCTTTGCACCCAGGCGAATCATCTCCTGTATGTGCATAAACCGGTTCTCAAAGATCGTCTCTTTGATACGCCCCACACCCTCAGCAACCGAGTTCAGCGCCGCAAATTGCGCCTGCATGTCAGTCGGGAATGCCGGGTACGGTGCCGTCGTAATGTTGACCGCTTTGGGCTTGCGCCCCTCCATATCTAACTCTATCCAATCATCACCGGTCGTGATTTTTGCACCCGCCTCTTCCAGCTTCTGCAAAACTGCGTCAAGAATGTCGGCACGCGTGTTGCGGGTACGTACTCGACCCGAGGTTATTGCACCAGCAATTAAGTAGGTACCCGTTTCGATTCGATCCGGCATGACTGAGAAGGAACAGCCGTTGAGTTTTTCAACGCCCTGCACGCGAATGGTATCAGTTCCGGCACCCTCAATTTTTGCACCCATAGCGATCAGACACTCAGCAAGGTCTACAACCTCCGGCTCACGCGCGGCGTTCTCAATAATGGTTTCGCCATCTGCGAGGGCTGCCGCCATCAAGATATTTTCGGTACCGGTGACAGTCACAGTATCAAAAAAGACCCTGGCGCCCTTGAGGCGCCCATCAACGCGAGCATCGATGTAGCCGTTCTCAACAGTAATTTCAGCACCCATGGCCTCAAGACCACGAATATGTAGATCAACAGGACGTGAGCCGATGGCACAGCCGCCCGGTAGTGAAACCTGAGCACGGCCGTGACGTGCCAACAGCGGACCCAGCACGAGAATTGAGGCGCGCATAGTTTTCACCAGCTCATAGGGCGCCACATACTCCGTGATCGTCGTCGGATCGAGCTCAACACTGAGCTTATCACCGATGGTTAGCTCGATACCCATGCGACGCAGCAGCTCTAGCATCGTCGTGATATCGTGCAGGTGGGGCAGATTGCAGATGGTGATCGGGGCGCTAGGCAGAATTGCCGCGGCTAGGATCGGTAGCGCAGCGTTCTTAGCGCCCGAAATCCAGACTTCACCATCCAGGCGTTTACCGCCCTCAATAACTAAACTGTCCATAGTGTTCCTTGCTGCTTAGCCCTGCTGAGCTTGCCACTGTTCGGGTGTCAGTGTTTTGATCGAGACAGCGTGGATCGCACCTGAGGCGATCTGCTCGGTTAAACAAGCGTAAACGGCCTGCTGTTTCTTGACCGGGCTCATTCCACTGAACTGCTCCGAGACTACAGTTACCTGAAAATCACAGCCTTCACCGGCTGTGATTACTGTGCTGCCTTCTAACTGACTCTCTACTAGCTGTTTAACCTCATCGGCGTGCATCGCATCTCTCCGGCGTTCTAAGCAAAAAGGGTTTAAATTTGGGCGCGTATGATAACGAAAAAGGGCCCTGTTGGCGATCCAAACAGGGCCCTAATATCCTCAACCTCGCTGTTTATCGGCTTAACTAGCCCCTATCAACTCATCAACACCAACAAGTTGAGCGATACTGAGCATCTGTTGCGGTAAACCACTCCAACTTAACTCGATATCTCGAGCCCGACTCCAGCGCTGCAGAGACATCCAGTAGGCTAGCGCAGTGCTATCGACTCTCTCAACGTCCGACAGGTCAATATCTCGGACGCCACGCTCTATGGCTATATGAGCAAGATCAATCTGATGAGTACAAGTATCACGGGTTAACTCACCCTCGACTCTGTGTATCACGCACCGCCCTCAGCAACGTTGCTCATCGCCTCTTCCCAGTGCTCGATTGCAGACCCCACCTTTGAGTATTTCTCCATCAAGTTGGCGAACTGATTACGGAAAGTGACACGCAAGTTGATGCCATCAATCAACACGTTAACCAGTTTCCAATTGTCCCCATCGCGCACCACATAAAAGACTAGCGAGTAGGTCTGACCATTGTTAGCCAAAAGACTCACACTTACGATCTGCTTATCTGGATCAGGACTTTCTGCGGCCGGAGGCAGTGTTTCGTACCCTTTAAAATCGAAGCCCGATACCGCTTTGGCAAAAGTGCGCAGGATCGTATCTTTAAAAACGCCAGAGAATCGACTCACTTCTTCGTCTGAAGCGCGCCGTACATACTTACCCATCACCGATTTGCCGATGTAGTCGTAATCCACTTGCTCACCCAAAATCTCATCAACCCCCTGCATCAGTGGCTGGATATTTTCAGGTTTGCGCAGCTCTTCATCGGCAACCAGAACCAACATCTGATCCGTCACCTTCTCCATCGATTGGCTCGCACTTTCCCAGTTTGCCTGTGCTAGCGGGGCTACGAAAGCTGCAAGTAGCAGCGAGAGACCAAAAAAAGGACTCAGCACTGATCTCTTCATTATTCACTCACCTTATTAAACAGGAATTTGCCGATCAACTCCTCAAGCACCAAAGCTGACTGGGTATCTTCAATTCTAGAACCTTCTTTCAAAGTTTCCTCCTCGAAGCCAGGGGTAATACCAATATATTTCTCCCCCAAGAGACCAGCTGTAAGGATTTGCGCAGAGCTATCAATACTCAGATAATCAACCTCGCTGAAGATCCGCATCTCTACATCAGCCATTAGCATACGAGAGTCTATACGTATCGCACTGACCTCGCCGATCTGTACACCCGACAGTGACACCTTTGCCCGCTCGGTCAGCCCACCAATATTCTCAAAGCGTGCGTAGATTGTGTAACCACCGGCGCGATCCGTCAGGCTTAGCCCGCTTACATTGATCGCTAGGGTCACCAGGCTAATCACACCAGCCAGAATCAGTGCACCGACGCCAATCTCTAGGGTCCGCATCTGCATCTAGATCTCTCCAAACATCATTGCTGTCAAAATAAAGTCCAGGCCAAGCACGGCCAGGGACGAGTAGACCACGGTTCGCGTGGTCGCTTTGCTTATACCCTCTGAGGTCGGTATGGCGTCATAGCCCTGGAAGACTGAAATCCAGATAACAACAAAACCAAACACCAGAGATTTAACTATGCCATTGAGCACATCAGTCGAGAAATCCACCGAAGCCTGCATGTTGGCCCAGAAAGATCCTGAGTAGATCCCCAACCAATCTACGGCAACGAGCGAACCGCCCCAGATACCCACGACGGCGAAGATCATCGTCAAAATCGGCAAACTGATAAACCCGGCCCAGAGACGCGGCGCAATAATGCGACGCATCGGATCGACGCCAATCATCTCGTAACTGGCGAGCTGCTCAGTTGCTTTCATCAGACCAATCTCAGCCGTTACCGCGGAGCCTGCTCGTCCAGCAAATAAAAGTGCCGTGACAACCGGTGCCAACTCACGCACGAGTGACAAGGCCACCATCTGGCCAACCGCCTGCTCCGAGCCATAGTCGACTAAGATTGTGTAACCCTGCAGCCCCAGCACCATGCCGATAAACAGGCCCGACACCAGAATAATCACCAACGAGAGCACACCCACGAAGTGCAGCTGTTTAATCAGCAGCGGTAGCATCTCTTTGGGGGCTGGTGGGACGAAGAGCGACTGCAGTAGCATCTGACCCGAGCGACCGGTCGCTGCTAGGCGATCGAGTGCGCCGCGTCCAATACGCTGAAGTTGATCAATCATTGACCACCTCTCAGTAGTTGCTCAGCGAGATCTGGCGCGGGGAAGTGGAAGGGCACCGGGCCATCCGCCTCTCCATGCAAGAACTGACGCACTTGCGGGTCCTGTTGATTGACTAACTCGTCAGGCGTGCCCTGCGCCAGCAAAGTACCATCCGCAATCAGATAGACGTAATCCGCAATAGAGAGGGTCTCATTTATATCATGTGAGACAATGATACTCGTGTGTCCGAGCGCCTGGTTGAGCTGACGAATCAGCTTGATAAGTACGCCCATTGCTATCGGATCTTGGCCGGCAAACGGCTCGTCATACATTAGGATATCAGGGTCGAGTGCGATAGCTCGTGCAAGCGCCGCTCGGCGAGCCATACCCCCAGAGAGTTCGCTCGGCATCAGTTCAGCGGCACCGCGCAAACCGACGGCATTGAGCTTCATCAGCACTAAATCCCGCACCAACTCATCATCCAGGTCAGTATGCACTCTCAGCGGAAACGCCACATTCTCGAACACTGACATATCGGTGAAGAGCGCACCACTCTGAAACAGCATGCCCATCCGGGCACGAAGATGAAATAGCCATTTGCGGTTGAGTTTGTGGACGTCCAAGTCATCGACAATAATCTGCCCGGATTCGGGTTGCAATTGACCGCCGATGAGTTTGAGCAACGTCGTTTTACCAGTACCAGATGGGCCCATAATGGCGGTAATTTTTCCGCGCTCGACGCTCAGACTCAGGTCGCGAAAAATCGGGCGACCTGAGCGGCTGAAGATGAGGTTACGCACCTCAATATGAGTTTGTGAGTCAGTGTTGCTCATTTGGCTCAATACAATTCCACTTCGCTAGGCTGTTCAACTCCAAATCCTTACTCTCCCCCTCACACTCAGTGGCGGGGTAAAGAGAAGGTAGTGAGATGAGACACTGAGCTGGAGATTGGATACACTAACGGATATCCGATCCAACTCTGTTAGGTTAAGTCGCGATCTTAGGATCAGTCGGATTAACAATAACTTAAGATTCGACGAGTATAGCGCAGCTTCTATGAATAGTCCGAACATCCCGTTTGATTTCGTCAGCGCCGGAAAGCGCACCATCGACTTGGAGCGCCAAGCGATCAACGACCTGCACGACACGCTCGGCGAGCCCTTCGCGCAGGCGTGTGAGCTGATGCTCAACTGCAAAGGTCGTGTGGTAGTGACCGGCATGGGAAAATCGGGCCATATCGGCGCCAAAATTGCCGCAACCCTCGCCAGTACCGGTTCGCCCTCCTTCTTTGTCCACCCGGGTGAAGCGAGTCACGGTGATCTAGGGATGTTTACACCCGACGATGTCGTTATAGCGCTCTCCAACTCAGGAGGCTCTGCCGAAGTGGTTGCAATTCTGCCGCTGCTCAAACGCAAAGGCGTTGAGCTAATCGCAATCACGGCCCGTGATAACTCACCACTGGCTCAGGCGGCCGATGTCGTTCTGCATATACCGATAGAGCGCGAGGCCTGCCCTCTCAATCTTGCCCCAACCTCAAGTACAACAGCGCAGCTAGTTATCGGTGATGCTCTAGCGACAGCTCTACTGGAGGCGCGCGGATTTAGTGCCGAGGACTTCGCTTTCTCGCATCCTGGCGGTGCACTAGGCCGCAGACTGCTTCTCAAAGTGAGCGATCTAATGCATCAAGGGGAAGAGATCCCTCGGGTTGCGCCAACAGAGCTAGTACCCAGAGCACTGCTCGAAGTGACTCGCAAGCGCTTGGGTATGACAACTGTAATCGACTCCGATCAGGTTGTCGGCATCTTTACTGATGGTGACCTTCGCCGAGCGATAGACCAGGGTGTTGACCTGAGCAGCACAAATATCAAGGCCGTGATGACCCGCAACTTCACCACGGTGACTAAGGATATACTTGCAGCAGAAGCGTTGCAGATTATGCAGGACCGCAAGATTAACGCATTGGTAGTAGTATCTGAAACTGGCCAACTGGTGGGCGCGCTCAATATGCACGACATGCTTGCAGCGGGAGTGATTTGATGGATATTAGCATCGAGCTAAAGGCCAAACTCGAGCCGATCAAACTCCTCGTAATGGATGTCGACGGCATCCTAACCAATGGCACGCTGAGTTTTCTGGCAGACGGCACCGAGGTAAAAACCTTCAGCATTCTTGATGGATTGGGCCTTAAGCTGCTCATGCAGAACGGTGTAGAGACCGCGATAATTACCGGCCGCAGTTCACCGCAAGTGAAACTACGCGCTGAGAGCCTCGGGATAAACTACACCCAGCAGGGCCGTGAAGATAAATTAATCGCGCTGCAGGAGCTCTGGGAGCGTACCGGTTATACGGCCGCTAATACCGCTTACATCGGTGATGACCTTCCCGATCTCAGCGCCATTCGAGCCAGTCAGTTTGGTGCAACGGTACCAAACGGCTATTGGTTGGTACGTCAGCATGCGGACTGGGTCAGCGGAACACCCGGAGGAATGGGTGCCGTGCGTGAGCTCTGTGATCTTATCCTCTCGGCTCAAGGTAAGCTTGATGTAGCTCTGGAGCGCTATCTTTGATCTCAGCTAACCGTCTGCGGCTAATTGTCGCCTCTATACTAGTCCTCGCATCGCTACTCGTCTGGCAGTTTGGTTTTCGGGGGGCTGACGTCCAACAGACCTATTTAGATAGCGACCAACGCATCGACTGGTTCGTAAACGAAGGGCTGCTCACTCGCTACGACGTGAACGGCAAGCGCAGCTCTGTCACTGATGCTGAGACAATCACCCATTACGAGGGGCGGCGCGAGAGTGAACTGATCCGCCCCTACTCTGTCGGCTTCAAGCCATCTCAAGAGGTGACGCACACATTAAGCGCCATGCGGGCAATCTATCAGGACGATAACAGCCGCCTAGACCTTGCGGAACAGGTTGAGCTTCACCATAATCCAGAGACAGATCAGGCCGTAGCAATGTTCACGCCAAGCCTGACCTATTTCCCAGATAGCGAGCTGGCGGTCACCGACGAAGAGGTTGAAATCACTAGCAGCTCGGGTGAGACACGGGCGATCGGTATGGAGTTCTATACCGCAGAGAATCGCATGGAACTGTTATCAACAGTAAGGGGCAACTATGTTGCAACTGAAAACCGTTAAATTTTTTGCAGCCGCTCTGATCGGCTTCACGAGCGCCAGCAGTTGCGCGCTAGAGAGCGACCGTGATCAACCGATCTACGTCGCCGCCGATCGCGCTAGTATCGACGACAACACAGGTATCACGGTCTATACCGGCAGTGTCGATATCACCCAGGGCAGTATGATTCTTCGAGGTGACCGCGTTGAATTGCGTCGCGATGCCGAAGGCAATGTGGATCAGATTATCTCAGACGGGACCCCAGCCTACTTCGAGCAGCAACCCTCTGAGGAGCAAGCAGTGACCGTGGCCACAGGTGACAAGCTCGATTACGGAGTCGGCACTCAGCTACTGAAGATCTTGGGTGATGCCAAGGTGACGCAGGCAGGTGATGAGTTCACTGGAGCACGTATCAATTACGATATGGAAAAAGCTCTGGTAGACGCTTTCAGTGATAGCAAATCCGATAAGCGCGTACGCATGGTCATTCAGCCGCGCAGTGATTCGGGTTCATGATCAGACTCGAAGCCAACTCTCTAGCCAAAGCCTACCGCGGTCGCGAAGTAATCAAAGATGTCTCTTTGAGCGTTGAGCAAGGCGAAATTATCGGTCTGCTCGGCCCCAACGGAGCCGGCAAAACGACTTGTTTCTACATGATCGTCGGGTTGATTGCCGCTGATCGAGGCGCCATCCGACTTCAACAGGACGATATCACGCGCCTGCCGATACACGAACGCGCCCGCCTCGGTGTTGGCTATCTTCCGCAAGAGGCCTCTGTATTCCGCAAACTTAGCGTCTATGACAACCTGATGGCCATTTTAGAGACGCGCAAAGATCTAACTCAGGCACAGCGTGAGGATAAGGCTCAGGCGCTACTTGAAGAGTTTCATATCACTCATATTCGAGACTCCAAAGGGATGGTGCTCTCAGGAGGTGAACGCCGGCGCGTAGAGATTGCCCGCGCTCTGGCCAACGATCCTAAATTTATACTGCTCGACGAGCCTTTCGCCGGAGTCGATCCAATCTCAGTCAGCGACATCAAACAGACAATTCGTCACCTGAAAGATCGCGGTATTGGCGTACTAATTACCGACCATAACGTGCGCGAGACCCTCGACATCTGCGAACGCGCCTATATTGTAAGTGAAGGGCGCATCCTTGCTGAGGGTAACGCTGAGGCGATATTAGCCAATCCACAAGTGCGTCAGGCATACTTAGGGGACGAGTTTAGGTTGTGACTCTGTCACAGGCTCGAATACTTGAATAAAAAACTATGAAACAGTCTCTGCAGCTAAAAATCGGTCAGTCGTTAACAATGACACCTCAGCTTCAGCAAGCCATTCGCCTGCTGCAGCTTTCCACACTCGAACTTCAGACTGAAATACAGAGTGCGTTGGAGTCCAACCCACTGCTTGAAGTAGCAGAAGAGGATGAAAACGACGCACCTGCAAGCTCAACAGAGGCGAACTCAACCAACAGCGATGACTCAGTCGAAGTCAGTGCGCAAGCAAATGATGACAGCGGCTCCATTGCAGAGAGCGAGCTGAGCAGCAGTGACTGGGACGATCAGCCTGATTCCAGCCAGACCGATAGCGACTGGAATGAGGGCATACCTGATGAGCTAGCGACGGATAGCTCATGGGATGACACTTACCAGACAACCACCTCAACCAGCAGCTCAACGCGCGACGATGACTGGACACCAGGCGACAACGACACCCTGCAGGACACGCTGCAAGATCATCTAAGCTGGCAACTCAACCTGACCCGTATGAGTGAGCTTGATCGCTTCATTGCTGAAGCGTTCATTGATGCGATCGATGGCGACGGCTACCTGACGACCGATTGCGGCGATATCTTGCTGCAGTGCCAAGAGCAGTACCCCGAAGAGTTCATGGACGTTGAGATGGACGAAGTCGAAGCGGTACTCCATCGACTACAGCAGTTTGACCCGCCAGGCGTCGCTGCACGTGAACTGAGTGAGTGCCTCACGATCCAGCTGAAACAGATCTCTCCTGAGACACCTCTGCGCCCTGAGGCTCTGAGATTGTGCCGAGATTATCTGGCGCTTTTGGGCAACCGCGACTATAAATCAATTATGCGCCGGATGCGGATTAAGGAAGATAGCCTACAAGCGGTTATCGAATTAATTCAAACACTTAATCCACGCCCAGGCTCGATAATTACAGAAAACGCGGCTGAATACGTCATACCAGACGTATTGGTACGTAAAGTACAAGGGGATTGGGTGGTCAGCTTAAACAGCGAAGTGTCGCCAGAACTCCGTATCAACGAACAGTATGCTGATCTGATCAAGCGCGGTGATACCAGCGCGCAAAATCAGTATCTGCGTGACAACCTGCAAGAGGCACGCTGGTTCTTGAAGAGCTTACAGAGCCGAAACGAAACCCTGCTGAAGGTTGCCTCGCAGATTGTTGCCAAGCAGATCGGCTTCCTAGAACGCGGTGATGAGGGAATGGTACCGCTAGTTCTGCATGACATCGCTGAAGCAGTGGAGATGCATGAATCAACGATTTCGCGTGTAACTACTCAGAAATACATGCACACACCACGCGGCGTTTTCGAACTGAAGTATTTTTTCTCCAGCCATATCAATACAGTCGATGGTGGTTCTGCCTCCTCGACAGCGATTCGTGCTCTGATCCGTAAGCTGGTTGACGAAGAAGATAGTCGCAAGCCGCTAAGCGATAGCAAGATCGCCAAAATATTGGAAGATCAAGGTTTCAATGTAGCCAGACGTACAATTGCGAAGTATCGTGAAGTATCGTGCATTCCGCCGTCAAACGAACGTAAGCAACTAGTGTCTTGAGTTTTTAACGAGCAAGTTTTATTGAGGCAGGGCGGGCCTCCACCCTATTCCGCCCGGTACGAGGAGAAGTCATATGCAAATTAACATCACCGGACATCATGTAGAGCTGACTGAAAGCATGAGCGAATACGTGCGTACCAAATTCGAGAAACTAGAGCGCCACTTCGACAACATTCAGAGTGCTCAGGTTACCCTCAGCGTTGAGAAGCAAGGTCAGAAAGCTGAGGCCGATATTCATCTGGCTGGTGGTCAGGTTGTCGCCTCACATGAGCACGATGATATGTATGCCGCGATTGATGCGATGGTGGACAAGCTCGACCGCCAGATCATCAAGCACAAAGAGAAAATGAAATCACACAAGTAAGTGAAGTAAAAGACAATGCAACTTGGAGAACTGCTAACCAGTTCGGCGACTCAACAGGGCGCTGATATTACTAGCAAAAAACGTGTCTTAGAGGTGGCCAGCGAGATGCTGGCCACTTCTGTTAATGGCACCGATGCCGACGCTATTTTTACCGGCCTATTAAACCGAGAACGACTGGGCAGCACCGGCCTGGGGTTGGGAGTTGGGATTCCACACTGTCGCATCAGCGGTGCCGACAAACCGGCCGCAGCCTTGCTGACACTCACCCAACCGATAGACTTTGACGCTATCGACAGCCAACCCGTCGATCTAGTTTGCGCGTTAATTGTCCCCGACGACGGTAATGATGAACACCTACAGACGCTAGCGGGACTTGCTGAACTATTCAGTAATCCCAAAGCACTCAATGAACTGCGCCAGAGCCCGGACAGCGGTGCACTGTTCACTAACGCTCAGACCCTGTCTAGATCTTAAGGAAAGCTAGGATGCGACTAGTTGTCATTAGCGGACGCAGCGGATCGGGTAAAACTACCGCACTCCAGGCGCTGGAGGATGTGGGCTTCTACTGCATCGACAACCTACCTGCCAGTCTGCTGCCAATGCTAGTCGAACAGATGAGTGCAAACTCAAGTGGTCCAAGGCGTATTGCCGTCGGTATCGATGCACGCAATCAGTTTGCCGACTTAAAACGCTTCGAAGAGGTCGTTGTTCGCCTCAGAGAACAGACTGAACTCTCGTTTGAGATCGTATTCCTTGATGCGTCCGAAGAGTCACTGCTCAAGCGCTACTCCGCCACTCGACGCAAGCATCCGCTGAGCACCGACGAGATTGTCCTGGAGCAAGCAATTCAATTCGAGAAGTTGCTGCTAGAGCCTATAGTCTCTGCCGCTGACCTACAGATAGATACGACCCAGCTCACGCTTTACCAACTGAGGGATACGATCAAAGATCGCGTTGCCCAGCGGGCGGAACAGACGCTTGCCCTGCAGTTTGAATCCTTCGGCTTCAAGCACGGCGTACCACTGGATATCGACTTCAGCTTTGATGTGCGAATTCTGCCGAACCCCTACTGGTATCCAGAACTGCGCCAGTACACCGGACAGGATCAACCGGTCATGGAGTTCTTGGGGAACGAACCCGAGGTGCAGAAGATGATTAAGGATATTCGCTCCTTTATCGAAAGCTGGGTTCCCGGCTTCAAGAGCAACAACCGCAGCTATGTTACGGTAGGCATAGGCTGCACCGGCGGTCAGCACCGTTCGGTTTTTGTCGCGGAACAACTTGCTGGTTATTTTAAAGAGCATATGGATAATGTGCAGGTGCGCCACCGAGAGCTGAGTTAACTATATGATTGAACAAGAGATCACGATCATCAACAAGCTCGGGCTGCATGCTCGAGCCGCAGCCAAACTGATTGGCACTACCAGCTCCTTCACTTGCGATATTCGCATTGATAAAGGGGGTCGCGAGGTCGATGCTAAGAGTATAATGGCCGTAATGATGCTAGCTGCCTCCAAAGGAACCGAGCTCAAAATCGTCACCAATGGTGAAGATGAGGCGGCAGCAATGGACGCTGTGACAGCGCTAATTAACAACCGCTTTGATGAAGAAGAGTAGTGCCTTAAGAGACTCTTAAGCCACTCGCTCTGAGGGACGAATGATGAGCACAGACGATAATCAGATCGATCTAGAATCTTTGTCGACCGCCCTCGAGACCAATCAGCATCGCGAAATCCGCTTTATGATAAACCGCGGTATGCGCCCCGTAGAGGTTGCACATCTGCTGGAGAAATCCCCCCCTCGCGAACGTCGTATTCTCTGGGGCCTTATCAATCAGGATAACGAGGGTGATGTCCTACAACACCTCGGTGACGATATTCAGGCTGTGATTCTCAGCGAAATGGATGCGTCCGAACTGTTAGCGATCACCGAATCACTCGATACCGACGACCTTGCCGACATCATGCAGCAGCTGCCTAACACGATCATGCGCGAGCTGCTCGAGAATATGGACCTGCAGAACCGCGAACGGCTCGAGGAGGTGCTCTCTTACCCCGAGGACACTGCGGGTGGTCTGATGAACACCGACACGGTGACCATCCGCCCCGACATTACTGTCGAAGCGGCGTTACGCTATCTGCGCCGTCATCGAGAGATCCCGGAAGGTACCGACTCGATATTCATCGTCAGCCGCAAGAAGAACACTCTGATCGGCGTACTGCCACTAACCCGTTTGATCACGGCAGATCCAGCCATGCTGGTGCGCGAAATAATGCAGGCCGACGGTGAAGATGCTATTCCAGCGGATATGCCAGATGATGAAGTTGCACGCATATTCGAGCAACGCGACCTTATCTCGGCACCAGTGGTGAACGACGAGGGCCGCCTACTAGGCCGTATCACCATCGATGACGTGGTCGACGTGATTCGTGAGGATGCCGACCACTCACTGATGAGCATGGCGGGTCTAGATGAGGACGAAGATACCTTTGCCCCGATATTCAAAACCAGTAAGCGCCGTGCTGTCTGGTTGGGTATCAACCTGATTACAGCCTTCTTAGCCTCAGCCGTTATTGGACTCTTTGAAGCAACGATCGAGCAGGTCGTTGCGCTTGCGGTTCTCATGCCGATAGTCGCATCGATGGGCGGAATCGCCGGTAGCCAGACGCTGACGCTGGTTATTCGTGGTCAGGCATTGGGACATATCGAGAGCTCCAATATCGGCTGGCTGTTTAATCGCGAGCTTGTAGTTGGTCTACTCAACGGCATGCTGTGGGCAACGGTCGTTGCCGCGATAGCCGTGCTCTGGTTCCAGGATACAACCATTGGTATCGTTATCGCGATGGCCATTATTGTAAATTTAATTGCCGGAGCCGCCGCTGGCAGTCTGCTGCCGATGACATTGAAATCAGCAGGTATAGACCCGGCACTCGCCGGCGGCGTGCTTCTAACCACTATTACAGATGTAGTCGGTTTCTTCGCCTTTCTAGGGCTGGCAACCTTCTTTTACGCATAGAACCAAGACGGACTTAGAGAATGAAAAAAGAGCGCTACCAAGAACCTGAAGAGGAGATCGAGTACGTCAGTCGTACCGAAATGAAGCGCTATATGGATGAGCTACAGGCGCTGGGTAAGCGCCTGACCGAGCTGCGTCCCGACCAGCAGGCACAGATACCCATGGACGAGCGCCTGCGTGAAGCGATAGAGGAGATGGCCCGCATCACCAGCAATGGTGCTAAGAAGCGCCACCTTAACTTCATCGGCAAATTGATGCGCAACGAAGATGAGGATCAGATCAAAGCTGCCATCGAGCGGTTTGATTCAGCATCCGAAGCACACAACCAGCGCTTCCACCGTCTTGAACGGCTGCGAGAACAACTGATCGATAAGAACAGTGAGCGTAACCAGGCGGCTTTCAATGAGGTGATCGCTAGTTACCCCGAGTGTGATATTCAGCATCTCCGAACACTGGTCCGCAACGCTATTAAAGAGCGCGCCCAGAACAAGCCGCCCGCCGCTTTTCGTAAGATATTCCAGTACTTGCGAGAACTTGAAGAGCAGTCGGACAGCGAGTAAACCCTGACCCTCTAGTAAGAGTCGCGGCGCTGGGCGAGTACCGGCATCGCGGTTCGGATCCGCACTAGACGTGCAAGGTCAATCTCTGCACTTATCACATCAAAGCCCTGAGGTTTGCTCTGGGCTATCACCTCGCCCCAGGGGTCAACAATCATCGAGTGACCGAAAGTCAGGCGACTGTTTCCATGATCACCACCCTGCCCCGCGCCAAGGATGTAGCATTGATTCTCAATCGCGCGTGCACGTAAAAGTACCTCCCAATGAGCCTCGCCGGTAACTTGCGTAAAGGCGGAGGGTACGGATATCAGTTCAGCACCCAGCTGTCTCAAGCGCTGAAAATGGACAGGAAAACGCAAGTCGTAGCAGATTGAGAGCCCCAACTCACCTACCGGAGTACGGGCCAGGCTCAGTGCTTCACCAGGCGCTATCCAACTCGACTCGCGATACGCGCCTTTGGAGTCAGCGACATCAACATCAAATAGATGGCGTTTGTCATATTGTGCCGCAACTTCGCCTGATGCATTGAATAGCAAGGAGCGAGAAAAGGCACGTCCATCTGTTGATGGCACGGGGAAACTGCCGACGAGAATCCAAATTGAGTGTTTAGCGGCTGTGTGTGCAAGCGACTCAAGCGCAGTCCTTGCCAAAGTAGAATTAGCAAAATCGATTAACCGCTTGGAGTCGAATAGCAGAAAGTTCTCAGGCAAGACAACAAGTGCACTACGCTGCGCCTTGGCGGCAACAACACCCGTTATAGCCTGTTCGAGATTCGCCTCAGGATCAGCGCCAGAGACCATCTGAACCAGCGCTACACGACTCACTTAATCGCCTTTTTATCAGCAGTGTTCAATAATTTGAGCTCAGGCGCATCCCAGCCGCCGCTGAGCTTATAGGCAATGGAGGTCGCTTTTTCGATCTTATCGCCAATGAGTTTATCAATGAGAAAGAGCGCTCCCGCAACCTGAGGGGCACCTAGCAGCACCGCCGCAAGCGGTGTATTGCTGACCAGCGGCAAGGTCACATTCACCTGCATATCGAGTTGCTTGTTAGCCAAGTCAATATCGCCAGTGGCGATCATACCGGCAGAGGGCCCTTTCATCTCCATCGGCTTAACCGAACTTGCAATACCATCCTCAATCAGGAAGTCACCGCTAATACCATCAAACACCACCCCCTTAGCGAAAAGGTCGGTGAAGTCCAACTGTAGGCGACGCACTAAATTGTTGAAGTTGAGAATACCAAACAGACGTAACAAACCTGTACCACCTGAGGTCTCCAGTAGACGGCCTTTCCCTGAGTCGAACTTAAAATTGCCATACATATAGCGCCCAGCAAACTGCCAGGGGGCAGCTTCCCAGGCCAAGGCGACACGCCCGTTGAGCGATTCCGTTTCGATCACTCGAGCCTCATCAAGGCTCGCCAGTGTGTTCCCCAAGTCTTTACCCTGATAGCCCAAGTTAACCTGCGTCAGTTCGGTATCAGAAAGAATCCAACTGGCGTTACCGCTTAATTCCAAATCCTGCATCTCTCCGCGAATAGAACTCAACTCCACACTCTGACCGATATGGCGCATGCTACCTCGCCAACGCCCCAAAACGGCTGCATTCCAACGCAAATCGGCTACGTCAAAATCGAGTGCCGGCACCGCATCAAATAGCGCTTGAGAAGTACGCTCCGGTTCAATTTCAACAGCGCCAGCAACTTGAGTCGATTCGGTTTCCGGTACCCTTAAGTGCATACGATTCAAAGCGACACGGTAGGCCGGCTGCTCGCGACTCCACGAAACCATGCCTTCGAGGGTTGGCCCAGACAGAAGAACCTGCATCTCGCTACCTAGTCGTGCCAGCTGTGCCTGAACCTGGTCCAGCACTAAGGGGCCGACAGTCAACGCGCCGACACCTACATCAAGATCCAGTGGCAAGCTGCCGTCACCGCCTTTGTTGAAGGTTGTATTGAGCGTACCGATAAAGCTGAAAAGCTCAGCCAGCTCTAGCTCGTCAATCTGTCCATCCACCTTGAACCCAGCTGTCTGCGGTAGGCGTGAGGCGCCACCACCGATACTGAAATGCGCTTTAGGTACGTCTCCCAACTGCATCGATGTGCGCAGGCGATCGGCGTAATTGACCGCCAGCAGATTTGGCGACCGGAGGGCCAGCTCTATACTCAATCGACTCGTCTCACCGGCTCCCAAGGCAAAGTATTCAGGCGCACTCACCTGCGTACCTGCCATATTCGACTCAAGTGTTAACGAGGAGCGACACTGATCCGCTCGGCACAGTTTTAGGCGGCCATCCAGTGGGATCTCCCCAGCGACAAATGACTTAAGTGGGATCCGGCCCCACTCCAACAGAGGTTCTACACCCCAACGGCCTGAGAACTGCACCTCTGTACCCTGCTCTGCAGAGCTGCTGATATCGACCTTGGTGGCACGGCCAAGAAAACGGCTCTCCACGCCCTTTGCACTCAAACCCGAACGCGAATCAAACTCCAAGGTTCCATCGATATCGGTCAAAGCCAGACGCTGCCTCTCTGAGGCAAAAATACCTTCGCTAACCTGCGCCTCGACACGTACTCGTGGCTCGTAACTGCGATCCAGCGCTACATCTAGTTTGATCCGCGAGCGGTGTGCGCCAGCTAACTGCCAATCATCCAAACTCTTACCGGCAGTGTTGACGAGCGGCTCTGAGCGCAATAACTGATCCACCTGAATAAGATCACCTTCAACCTGCCCCCAGATCAGCAGCTCATTTTTGCCTTGAGGCTTTATCAGCACCGACGGCCCCATTTGCGAATCAAGAATCCGCGCCTCAGATACAGCAACTCTTACCGCGCCTTGACGCATATGCGTAAACGAGTTTGCTTTTTGAAGTCCAGGCCAAGGTTTCTGATAATCAAGATCTACATCACGTCCTGCGACATACAGCTCAACAGTGGGTGCCGGCCGTCCTTCAAGCGGTCTTGTCGGGGCATATACAACTAACCCAGCTTCATCCACCTGACCCGCTCGAATAGCACGCCCGAGCCACTCTTGAATTTTTTCAGTGCCCGGCAGGACGTCAGGAGTCAATAGTTCAGCAGCTTGAGCCTGGGCTCCCTGAAGGCCAATCATAAGTTTCAGAAAGGCCTGCTGCTCTCGGTCAAATGGCAGGTTAATCGAAAAAGCGCCATCAGCTGTAAACTGCTCGTGTACCAGTTGTATCGGGCCGGAGCTGAGCTCCACAGCTTCGTCTTGAATTCGCCAGTTCAACCGTCCTTGAGCGAGCTCATAGTTGTGCGCTTGTGAGTAAACCGTTGGAAAACTCAGTTCAATCTCACGCGAATCGATATCTAACTGACCCGACTGTGCGTCTAACTCCAGCTGTGCGGTTAGATTCTTAACCGCGGGAGCACGTTGCCAAGTAGCGATATCTACACCGACAAGATTCGCCCGTAAAAAGGGTCCGCGTTGCTGATCACTCAGATCCACTCGTATATTGTTGATCTCACCTTTGGGAGCGAGCCCAGCCAGCATCTGTTTGATATCTTCCGGCAGCGGATAGCGAGCCAGCAATTCATCAACCAGTCCAAGATTAAGGCTCTCTAACAGAATTCGCGAAAGCTGCAGCTCACCGGTGACCCAGTGCAATTCAAACTGACTGGGCCCAAAGTCGAGCTGACCCAAGGCATCGCCGATATGGGTATCACGCAACAAGAATTGGTAACCCTCTGAGTTGGGCCGCAGACTGAACTCGGTTGAGCTATCAACGAGGTTCAGCACCCTATCGTCTAGTTTAATCCGAGCTTGGTCGACATCTAATTGCCCCCGCAGAAAGCTCAACCCAAACTGACTCACGCTGCCCCAGACCTCAGCGCCGGCACTCAACTCCGTTAGAGGTAGCTCGGCATCTGCCACCATCAACAGTTCGGGTCCGAAATCATTAACTTTTAGATAGAAAGGCAACTCAATTGTGGATGGGTGCTGAATATCGCCTTTGAGCTGGGCCGCAAACTCCAGTCGAGTATCTGTGCCCAACAGCGGCACGCTGAAATCGCCACTGAGTTGGTGCTCGGTGGCTGAATTTTCGAACAGCACCTCGCCCAAGTTAATTCGCTGAACCTCCCCTTGCTGGGGCACCAACTCTAGCTGAGAGTCATGCAGACGGAATTCGGGCTGAGCGAGTACGATACTAAGACTGGCGGCTAGTGCATCCAGATCGACCGACCCCGCACGGCTCCCCTTTCCTGGCAGGTGCATCCATCTGCCATCGCGCTGGTACCAACGCACATACAGCCCGCTGGCATCCACTCGCTGAAAGATTGGAGCACGAGCTAGAATTGAGTCCCACCAATTCAATTCGAGGAGTAATCGATCAAACTTAAAACGAACATCAGGCCCTTGATCGACGATCGCAGCGGCTGCTATGCCCTGCAGTTCAAACTGTGGAAAGGGTCCATTCCAACGCGTCTCCAGCTGTTCAATCGAGACGGGAACGTCAAAGATTTGAGAGAGCCTGTCTGCTAGCGATTCTCGATACTCACCCAGTAGCGGAAAACCGAAACGCACAGCTGTAAGCAGCAGTGCCAGGATCATACCTAGTACCAGCGTCAGCCAGCCCGCCCAGAGGGTGTGACGAATCACGCGCAGCTGCTCCAACTGAGCTCTGCGCAAGAGCGCAAGACGCTAGCGCAGCACCACATCAAACTGCTCCGGGTTGTAGATAGAGTCACTCTGAAAACGCACTGTCTTAGCGATAAAACTCTCCAGTTCAGCAACGTGGTCCGAGGCATCTTCCAGCAAGTACTCAACCACCGATGGCGCCGCAATCACCAGGTAAGAGTCACTCTCGTAGGCGCGATGTTGACGCAGAATTTCGCGGAAAACCTCATAGGTAACAGTCTCGGGGGTGCGTATCATCCCACGCCCCTGACACTGGCTACAGGTCTCACAGAGAACGTGTTCCAGACTCTCGCGAGTACGCTTACGAGTCATCTCGACCAAGCCCAGCTCAGAGACACCGGTGAGCTTACATTTAGCGTGATCGCGCTCCAAAACACGCTCAAGCGTACGCAGTACCTGACGCTGATGCTCGGGATCCTCCATATCGATAAAGTCGATAATGATAATCCCACCCAAGTTCCGCAGACGCAGCTGCCGACCTATGGCGGTTGCGGCTTCGAGGTTTGTTTTAAAGATAGTCTCTTCGAGGTTTCGGTGCCCAACGAAAGCGCCCGTGTTGATATCGACCGTAGTCATCGCTTCGGTCTGGTCAAAGATCAGATAACCACCCGATTTAAGTTCAATCTTGCGACCGAGGGCACGCTGCATCTCCTCTTCCACATTGAACATATCGAAGATGGGGCGCTCCCCCGGATAGTACTCCAGCTTACTCTCAATCTCCGGGACTAGTGTGTTAGCAAAGCTCAGCGCCTTCTGATAGGTCTCGCGCGAGTCGATACGAACCCGTTCAATGCTCGAGTGAGTCATATCACGCAGTGCGCGCATATTTAGCGGAAGGTCTTCATAAACATTGGCCGGCGCTTTGGACTCTTTGATGCGCGCCTGAACCTTATTCCAGAGTCGGTGTAGAAAGGCGATGTCGGCTTTTAGCTCAACCTCAGTCGCTCCTTCAGCAACCGTACGCAAAATATAGCCGTAACCATCGATTCGCTCCTGCTGCTCCAACAGCGTCTGCATCAACGCCTTCAGGCGCTCGCGCTCCTCCGGGTCCTCGATGCGCTGCGAGATGCCGATATGCTCAGCACCGGGCATCAGCACCAAGTAACGTGAAGGTAGAGACAGGTTAGTGGTTAACCGAGCGCCCTTGCTGCCGATCGGGTCTTTAGTCACCTGCACCAATAGCGACTGACCTTCGCGCAGTAACTGAGAGATGGAGATGTTCGCCCGCTCCTCTGCAGGGATCTGTGGTGCCGACACCTCATCAGCATGAATGAACGCCGCTCGCTCTAAGCCAATATCAACAAAAGCGGCCTGCATGCCGGGTAGCACACGCACCACACGACCGTTATAGATATTTCCCAGGATTCCACGGCGCTTGGCGCGCTCGACATAAATCTCCTGCGGCATACCATTCTCGATCACCGCGACCCGCGTCTCCATCGGGGTAAAGTTAATCAGTATCTCTTCGCCCAAACCCAGGCTCCTTAATCTCGCTGCAGTGGCTGCCAGATCGGCACACCCGCTGCTTGTAATAGTTCTGAGGTCTCAGCCAATGGCAAACCGACCACCGCGCTGTAACTACCCTCAATATGATCAACAAATACCGCACCTAGTCCTTGAATACCATAGGAGCCCGCCTTGTCCTGCGGTTCACCGGATGCCCAGTAGGCCTCGATTTCAGCATCACTGAGCTGCCGAAACCAGACATCCGTCGTCACTAGATTCTCACGCACACCAAAAGCCCCCACCAAAGAGACCGCGGTCATCACCTGATGTTTTGCATCAGATAGCTGTCGCAACATCGACTGCGACTCGGCAAAGTTTGCCGGTTTACCGAGTACTCGACCGGCAAAAACAACACTGGTATCAGACCCAAGACAGACCGTTGAGACTCGATGGCTCGCAGGCTGCAGCTCATAAACCCTTTGCGCCTTCTCCCGCGCTAAGCGCAAGACGTAATCACCTGCCGCTTCACCATCGAGCAGCGACTCGTCTATCTCAGCCGGTTGCGCCCGTGCCGCAACACCTATTTGGGTCAGAAGCTCGCGGCGACGAGGAGATGCGGAGGCTAGAATCAATTCCATACGGCACTCAGTTTAGATCGAAAGTCCGCGCGAGACGGTCGAGAAAGACAAAAATCAACGGCCAAAACAGTCCGCTAAAAACAGCTGGCAATAGAAACAGCAGGGAGTCTCCGTGCGTACCGGTCAGACCCTGCATCCAGTAGTGCAGGAGTTGGTTAAGCCCGGTGAGCAGCGCGATAATGATCCCCTGTTGCGGTAGCGGGAACATCCGCATACGCCGGTAGAGCAGCTGCGCCAGAAAAGCCACCAGAGTCAATGAGAGTGCATTTAACCCGGTAACGCCACCCTGCGCTAGATCTAGCAGCAAGCCCAATCCAAAAGCATAGAAAAGCCCCACCCGCGAAGGTGCACGCATCACCCAGTAGACAAGAAAAAGGAGAACCCACTCTGGCCGTGCCCAACGCAGCAAGTCTGGCAGCGGTAACTGACTTAAAAACAGACTGATAATAAAGGTGCCAAAAATGATGAGACTGCCACCACGCGCCTCAGCCATCTGACGCCTCGCTTAGCTGTTCGGGCAACAGCGCTGGGGGGCGTTCTACTAGCAGCAGATGACGCGACTTATCGAGCCTTGCGGTAGGAATCGCTCTGATAACCAAGAAGGGGCGGCCCGGGTCGCGCGTCACCTCTGTCACTTCGGCAACAGGGTAGCCTTTAGGGAAGCGACCACCAAGCCCGGAGGTAAATAGCGTGTCACCCACGCGGATATCTGTGGTCGCCGGCACAAAATCGAGTTCCAGACTGTCGGGATTGCCGTTACCGAGAACCACTGAGCGAAACCCAGTACGAACCGACTCAACCGGTACAGCCGAACGTGAGTCGGTGATCAGCATTACACGGCTGATCAGTGGCGCGACTGAGATCACCTGCCCCATGACTCCACCTGAATCCAGGGCTGGCTGGCCAATGGTGATGCCATCCTGACTGCCAAGGTTAGTCAGGATCTCGTGCTGGAACGGATTGGGATCAACACCGATCAATTCTGCCAAACGTACTTCGGAATCGATCCGAGAGCGGGCATTGAGCAGCGCCCGTAGGCGACGATTCTCGGCAGTAAGCGCGGCGTTCTGCAGTACGCGCTGCTCCAGCTCTAGCGCCTCAGTGCGTAAGCGGTTGTTCTCAGCAACTAAGGTTGAGCGGCTAACCACAACATCAGAGACGTTATCAGCCAGGCGCGCCGGCATATCAACCAGCCACTGCAGCGGTGTGATGATCAAGTTGACATAGCTACGCCCCTCGCGAAATTTCGGCGAGTTGAGGTCTAGGGCGATAACAAAGAGTGCCGCCATAATCAGCAACAGGAAGAGTGCTTTTGAGGGACCGTTACGAAAGATCATCGCGGTAGCAGCGAGGCTGAAACCAACAGCTTCAGCCTCAACCTCTATTTAGTCGTAAGAGAGGAGTTCAAAACCCGAGCGGTCTAGCATCTCCAGAGCGCGACCGCCGCCACGGGCCACACAGGTCAGCGGGTCCTCGGCAACGATAACTGGCAGGCCTGTCTCTTCGGTCAACAGACGATCTAGGTTACGCAGCAGCGCACCGCCACCGGTTAGAACGATACCCTGCTCTGCAATATCAGCCGCTAGCTCTGGCGGACACTGCTCCAAGGCGCTCTTAACCGCCTGCACGATCGCCGCAAGCGGCTCCTGCAGCGCTTCAAGTACTTCGTTTGAGTTCAGTGTAAACAGACGCGGGATACCCTCAGCCAGGTTACGACCACGCACGTCGATCTCGAGGACCTCAGTAGCCGGGTAAGCTGTACCGATCTCCTGCTTGATACGTTCAGAGGTTGCTTCGCCGATAAGGCTACCGTAGTTCCGACGCACATAAGTCACAATCGCCTCATCGAAGCGGTCACCACCCACACGAACAGACTCCGAGTAGACGATGCCGTTGAGCGAGATAACTGCAATCTCAGTGGTACCACCGCCGATGTCAACCACCATCGAACCGGTCGCCTCTTCTACCGGCAGGCCCGCACCAATAGCCGCCGCCATTGGCTCTTCGATCAGATAGACCTCGCGGGCGCCAGCACCGATAGCCGACTCTTTGATCGCGCGACGCTCAACCTGAGTCGATTTACAGGGCACACAGATCAGCACACGAGGGCTTGGACGCAGAAAGGAGTTGTTATGAACTTTACTGATAAAGTACTGCAGCATCTTCTCGGTCACGTGAAAATCTGCAATAACGCCGTCTTTAAGTGGGCGGATAGCGGTGATATTACCCGGTGTGCGACCGAGCATACGCTTCGCATCGGCGCCTACTGCTGCAACAGACTTCTGATTGCCGTTAACACGAATTGCAACTACGGACGGCTCATCTAGAACGATATCTTGGTGGCGAACAAATATAAGGGTATTTGCGGTGCCCAGGTCGATCGAGAGATCGCTTGAGAATAGGCCGCGAATTTTTTTAAACATCGGTAAACTGGTCCTGAACCTAGCCGTTTTGGCGGTGTTTTTTGAATCGCAACATACTAGCAATCAGAGGGATTTTGGGCAAGGATCAAATGTGATACCTTAGCGCCCCTACAAAGCTAACTTAAACCGTTTTAAAGCGCGCAAATTACTGACTTAAAAGTAATTCTGCTTTTACGCTATTTAACCCGTTGAATACGAGACAGGAACGATGTCACTCGACCAATCTGACGTGGAACGTATTGCTTATTTGGCCCGCCTGGCTATCGATGAGCAGGACATCCCGCAATACACCGAAAACCTTAGCAGCATTCTGCAACTCGTTGATGAGATGCAGGCGATTGATACCACTGGAGTAGAGCCCCTGGCTCACCCACTTGATGGCGAGCAGCGACTGCGCGTCGATGAGGTGAGCGAGATGAATCAGCGCGAACAGCTTCAGAGTGTGGCACCAGCAACCGAGGAAGGTCTCTTCCTGGTTCCTAAAGTGATCGAGTAAGCGGGCGGATTATCTATTTATGCATACTAAAAGTTTGACCGAACTGGCTGCAGACCTAGCTTCAGGTGCAGTCAGCAGCACGGAGTTGACCCAGGCCTACCTTGATCGCATTGCAGCGCTCGATAGTCAGTACAACTCATTTATCACTACTACCCCAGAGATCGCACTGGCTCAGGCGAAAGCTGCTGACGAAGCGCGCGCAGCCGGCCAGGCTGGCACCTACACAGGACTACCGATTGCTCACAAGGACCTCTTCTGCACTGAGGGTGTGCGCACCAGTTGCGGCTCTAAGATGCTTGATAACTTCGAGTCACCTTACGACGCAACCGTCGTTGCAAAATTCAAAGCGGCCGGTGCTGTGATGCTGGGCAAAACCAACATGGATGAGTTCGCTATGGGCTCATCAAACGAATCTAGCTTCTACGGCGCTTCGCGCAACCCCTGGGATACTAACCGTGTACCCGGTGGCTCTTCAGGCGGTTCGGCAGCGGCAGTTGCTGCGCGCCTGACGCCAGCGGCGACAGGATCAGATACGGGTGGTTCTATCCGTCAGCCGGCAGCGCTCTGCGGCATCACTGGCATTAAGCCGACCTATGGTCGAGTCTCACGCTATGGCATGGTGGCTTATGCCTCCTCACTCGACCAAGGCGGTCCAATGGCGCAGAGCGCCGAAGATTGCGCACTGATGCTCAATGTGATGGCGGGCTTTGACAAGATGGACTCCACCTCATCGCAGCGTGATGTTGAGGACTACAGCGCTAAACTTAACGATTCAATAAGCGGCCTTCGCATCGGTGTACCCAAAGAGTACATGAGCGACGACCTCGACCCGCTTATTGCTGAACGCGTTCAAGCGGGTATCAAAGAGCTCGAGAAACTAGGCGCTACTGTTAAAGAGATCAGCCTGCCGCGTACCCGCATGTCGATCCCAGCCTACTACATCATCGCGCCAGCAGAGGCCTCATCAAACCTGTCGCGCTTCGATGGAGTGCGTTACGGCCACCGCTGCGAAAACCCAAAAGATCTTATGGATCTCTACACCCGCACACGCAAAGAGGGCTTCGGTGCCGAAGTTAAACGCCGCATCATGGTAGGTACCTACGCGCTCTGTGCTGGTTACTACGACGCCTACTACAACAAGGCGCAGCAGATTCGCCGCCTGATTCAGCAGGACTTCCTAGCGGCGTTTAACGAGGTTGATCTAATTCTTGGTCCTACAACGCCGCATCCGGCGTTTAAGATTGGCGAGAAGAACAACGACCCAGTCTCAATGTACATGGAAGATATCTTCACCCTGTCGCTTAACCTAGCCGGCCTGCCCGGTATGTCGGTGCCCTGTGGCACCGTTGAAGGGCTGCCAGTCGGCATGCAGCTGATCGGCAACTACTTCGACGAAGCGCGTCTGCTCAACGTCGCTCATCAGTTCCAACAGGTCACTGATTGGCACAAACAGACACCAGCGGGAATTTAAGGGGTTAAGACATGGAATGGGAAACCGTAATCGGGCTTGAGATCCACGTTCAGCTCTCAACCCAGACAAAGATATTCTCTGGCGCAAGTACCGCTTTTGGTGCTGAGCCTAACACTCAGGCTTGTGCCGTTGACCTAGCGTTGCCAGGCACACTGCCGGTGTTTAACGAAAATGCGCAGCGCATGGCTATCATGTTTGGTCTGGCGATCAACGCCGAGATCGGCAAACGCGCTGTATTTGAGCGTAAGAACTACTTCTACCCTGACCTACCTAAGGGCTACCAAACGACTCAGTTAGAAAAGCCGGTCGTGGGTGAGGGTTATGTCGACATCACAACGGATGACGGCAGCCGTCGAGTTCGAATCCACCACGCACATCTTGAGGAAGATGCAGGTAAGTCACTCCACGAAGACTTCCACGGCATGTCAGGTATCGACCTGAACCGCGCCGGTACACCGCTGATCGAGATCGTCTCTGAGCCAGATATGCGCACCTCGAAAGAGGCCTCAGAGTACGCACGCAAGGTCCACGCGATTGTAACTACGCTCGGTATCTGTGACGGCAACATGGCCGAGGGCTCAATGCGCTGTGACTGTAACGTCTCTATCCGACCTAAAGGCCAGGAGGAGTATGGTACACGTACCGAGCTCAAAAACATCAACTCCTTCCGCTTTATTGAGCGCGCGATCGATACCGAAGTGGCGCGCCAGATCGATCTGATCGAGGATGGCGGTACGGTGGTACAGGAGACCCGCCTCTACGACCCAGATCGCAACGAGACACGCTCGATGCGCTCAAAAGAGGATGCTAACGACTACCGTTACTTCCCCTGCCCTGATCTGCTGCCCGTCGTGGTCGACGACGAGTATGTAGAGGCGATTCGCGCAACTCTACCTGAGCTACCAGATGCACGCCGTGAACGTTTCATCAGCGAGTACAGCCTGTCTGAATATGATGCTGGCGTGCTTTCAGCCTACCGCCCACAAGCGGACTACTACGAGGCAGTTGTTGCTGCATCCAAGGATGCGAAACTCGCGGCCAACTGGGTGATGGGCGAACTTGCGAAGAACCTCAACGCAAACGACACCGACATTAAAGAGAGCCCAGTAAACGCCGAACAGCTTGGCGGTCTACTGCAACGCATCAAGGACAACACGATTTCTGGCAACATCGCCAAGAAGGTGTTCGAGCATATGTGGAGCGAAGGCGGTACAGCCGATGAGATCATCGAGGCTAAAGGCCTGAAGCAGGTGACTGATACCGGTGCGATTGAGAAGGTGATCGATGAAGTCATCGCCAACTCGACTTCACAAGTTGAGCAATATAAAGCGGCTGAGCCAGACAAGCGCGGCAAGATGATTGGCTTCTTCATGGGCCAGGTGATGAAAGCAACTGGGGGCAAAGCTAACCCTGGTGCCGTTACCGGTCTGTTGAAGAAAAAACTGGATGCACTCTGCGACTGAGTTCACAGAGGCTTTCCAAGCCCCGGCGCATTGGCGGCCGGGGTTTTACTCTCCAACCCACCCCACGAGAGGCCCGTTTGTGATCACAGATCTTAACTTCTACCTGCTGGCGATACCGGCGTTACTAATTGTTGGCATCTCTAAGGGTGGTTTTGGGGGCGGTATCGGCATGGTGGCAGTACCTATGCTCAGCCTGGTGATTTCACCGGTGGCGGCAGCAGCAATCTTGCTGCCGGTGCTCTGCCTTATGGATCTTTTTGCCCTTAGGGGGTTTCGAGGAAAATTTGATTTCAGTGTTATAAAGCCGATTCTTCCAGCAGCACTGGTCGGGGTGTTGGCAGGAGCTTTTAGCTTTCATTTAATGAGCGAGCGCGGTATCAAATTTATGATAGCCACACTCACCTTTTTATTCTGCTTTGATGCGCTGATCAAAGTGCTTCGCAGGCGCCCAACACCTGCGAAGAAACCCAATGTGGTCAGAGCAAGCATCTGGTCCTCTCTAGCAGGATTCACCAGTTTCAGTGTTCACGCCGGCGGCCCTCCGCTCAACATGTATCTACTACCGCTTCGTCTCGATAAATCGCTTTATGTCTCCACGACCGTGATATTTTTCACCTTCATAAATTACGTGAAGCTGATCCCTTATGTATCCCTCGGGCTGTTCGATCAACAGATACTGCTAACAGCTCTTGTCCTTGCGCCAGTCGCTCCAATTGGAATATGGCTTGGCATCTACATGCACAATCGAATCAATGAGCGTCTCTTCTACCAACTCTGTTACGCATTCCTATTTTTAACCGGTCTCAAACTGGGATACGATGCGCTGACAATGACCTGACATCTGGAAACTGACCATGCAAGAACTGCTGCAGAAAATTCACGAAATCGTTGGTGATAACGGTCTTATCGCGGACGAACGCGTCTCTCAGCGCTCTAACGATAGCTGGGGCCAGGGCAGTTGTCCTGCAGTTGCCATCGTACGCCCAACGACCACTGAAGAGGTCTCTCAGGTGATGGCGCTCTGTCACGCTGCCGGTCAAACCGTAGTTCCTCATGGAGGCCTGACCGGCCTAGCCCTGGGGGCGCAGTGTAAGCCCGGTGATCTTGTTCTGAGCTTAGAGCGCATGAATCAGATTGAGCGCCTAGATACTAAGGGCGCTACAGTGACCGTTCAAGCCGGTGTAGTGATTGAAGAACTGCAGAACCGCGCGGCTGCCGAAGACCTGCTATTTGCAGTGGACTGGGGTGCGCGAGGATCGGCTCAGGTCGGCGGCATGCTGGCCGCGAACGCGGGCGGTAATAAGGTCGTTAAATACGGCATGGCCCGTGCGCAGGTACTTGGCCTTGAAGTTGTACTGGCCGATGGTCGTGTGATGAGTAATATGCGCGAGACCATCAAAGATAACTCTGGCTACGATCTCAAACAGCTCTTTATCGGTTCAGAGGGAACGCTTGGCATTATTACCCGTGCAGTACTGCGCCTGTGGCCCTCTGCCCCTGCACGACAGACGGCCCTCGTTGCCTGCAATGATTTTGATTCGGTGCTCGAGCTGCTGAATTGCTTGAAACAGACACTCGAGGGCAAGCTCTCCGCATTTGAGGCGCTCTGGAGCTCCTTCTACAACTTCATGACGACCGAGACTGGTCGTAACAAGGAGTTCATCAAAGCTGACTACCCCTACTATGTGCTAGTCGAGTCTGAGTGCGTTGACGCTGAACGCGGCCGCGAGCAGTTCCTTGAGGTACTCGGCGAACTGCTCGAGCAGGAAGTAATTGTGGATGCTGTTATTGCTGAGACTAACCAGCAAGCCGCTGACCTTTGGGCAATGCGAGATGATATCGATGCGATGGTCGAGAACCTCAGCCCACTGATCGCATACGACATCTCACTGCCACTGCGCGACATGGAGGAGTACACCCGCCGAGTCAATGAGATGTTGGCCGAGAAGTATTCATCTCATACCTGCCTCACCTTTGGCCACCTGGGTGATGGCAATATCCACTTCTGCGTGGGCCCGGTTGATGATAAACCGGCTGTCGACAAGCTGGTCTACAGCCTACTGCAGGAGTACGGCGGCTCTGTCTCAGCCGAGCACGGTGTCGGCTTGGGTCGTAAGAACTACCTACACTACTGCCGCTCAGAGGTTGAAGTGGAGATGATGCGCGCAATGAAACGCGCGTTTGACCCGACCGGCATACTCAACCCCGGTAAGATCATCGACCTCTAATCAGCGCGCCTGCTTGGCGTGCTTGATTGCCTGTACATAGGCATAGAGGGACTTGGCTCGGGTTGTCAGAACTGCGATAAAGATCAGTAGACAACCCAGCAACTGCATCGGCTCCATTCGCTCTGCGTACCAGAGAGCAGCAAAGATCGCGACCCATACGGGCTCAAGTGTCAAAACTAGCGCGCCATGTCCCGCCGGTGCCAATTTAAAGCTGTAGGTTTGAATGAGGAAACGAGCCGCTGAACCCAGCAGCACACTCGCCGCAAACCACCCCCAGATTCCGGTTGTGACCGATAGGTTCCAGTTCTCGAAGAACCAGGAGATCGGAATGAGCAGTAAGCCAACCGTCACCAACTGGATCGCCGTCAGTGCTATCACCGAGGTTTTTACAGCGGCACGCGCACTTAAATTGATGAAGAGCGCAAAGAAGAGCGCCGAGGCGAGATAACTCCACTCGCCAATACCGAATACAAAATGAGAATCCAGCGACAGCGCCGCCAAACCGCACCCGGCAATTGGCAGCGCTAGCCATAGAGCGCGTCCTGCTCGCTCGCCAAAGAGAATCGCTATTAACGGTGCCAACAGCGCACCCATACTCGTTAGAAAGCCGCCAACACCAAGATGGGTTCCTAGATGCAGCCCAAACACCCAGAAGGTGATACCAACGGCAAAAACGGCTCCTACCAACAACACCCGCCCAGTATCACGCCTATGAAAGCGACGCAGTTCACCGATCGAAAAAGCTGCGAGCAGCAGCCCAGCTAACAGAAACCTCAACCCCATAAACAGCAGAGGCGGCAGCTCAGCCAAAACCTCTTTGGAAAATATCCAACTCGAGGAGGCCAAAAGCGTCACAAGTACTAGCAGCAAGTCAGCTTTAAAAGGGTGGGTACGCACGCGGGGAGCTCGGAGTGTAAAACCCTATGTTAACGTTTTTCGATATACTGCGCTCATGCAAAAACAACCGCTTCCTATCGATAACCTCCTACCGGAGCTCTCCCAGACCCTGGCTGAGCACTCAGTGGTTATTCTGCAGGCCGAACCGGGAGCCGGCAAAACGACGCGTGTCCCTCTGGCGCTGATGGAGCAAGAGTACATCCAGGGCAAGATCCTGTTGCTCGAACCGCGGCGCGTAGCTGCGCGCTCGGCGGCGCAATTTATGGCGCAGTCGCTCGGCGAACAGGTGGGACAGCGCATTGGTTACTCTATGCGCATGGAGCGCAAGGTGAGCCGGGAAACCAAAGTCGAGGTCATTACCGAGGGGCTGCTTTCCCGCAGACTGACATCAGACCCTGAACTAAGCAGCGTTTCACTGGTTATTTTTGATGAGTTCCACGAGCGCAGTATCCACACCGACCTCGGTCTAGCGCTCTGCCGTGAGGTAGCAGCGCTACGTGACAAGCCACTTCGGCTACTTGTTATGTCTGCGACCCTAGACACCGAAAAGCTGAGCTGCCAGCTGGATAACGCACCTGTCCTGAGCAGCCCCGGACGCAGCTATCCGATTGATATCCAGCGCTCCAACAGCCCGATTAGCCGCTTTGAACTGCTTGATGCACTCGAGCGTCGCTGTCGCAGCGCGCTCTCCGTCGACGGAGACGTGCTTGTTTTCCTGCCCGGCCGCGCCGAGATTCGCCAATTGGAACGAAGACTCCATGAGCTTTGGCACGATAGCCCAGAAATTAGCGTTAAAGCGCTCTACTCCGGGGTCAAAGACACCGGTGTCGAGGAGCTTTTCAACGCGGCACCAGCCGGCCAGAAGCGCTTTATACTGGCCACCTCCATTGCCCAAACATCTATTACGCTTCCTGGCGTCACCTGCGTTATCGACTCAGGCCTGGAGCGCCGTCCAATTTTTGATCCGCGCCTTGGGCTCTCACGCCTAGCAACAGAGCGTATCAGCGCAGCGACCGCAACGCAGCGTGCGGGGCGCGCAGGCCGAGTACAAGCAGGCGTCTGTTATCAGCTCTGGAGCGACGAGCAGCACCACCAGCTTATCGACCACGACCGGCCACAAATAACACAGGTCGATCTGAGCGATACGTTGCTGCTTCTGCTGAGCTGGGGCGTCAGTCAAATTGGTGACTTAGATTGGATCGAACGCCCGTCTGAAACTCTTTGGCAGGCCGCGCTAGATCAACTCAGCTCTCTTGGAGCCGTCGAACGGCGTAATCAGCGTCCGGCTCTGAGTAAGGTGGGTAAGCGAATGTGTCAGATTCCTGCGGGGCCACGCGTCGCTCGCCTGCTGCTTGTCGCAGAATCCCTAGCCGCCCTAACCCTCGGCGGCCAGCTAGCGGCAATTATCAGCGACCCTCCGCGCTTACCGCTGGCAGATCTGCAGCAAGCA
>JAHEDZ010000038.1:6328-7678 GCA_024640955.1 Oceanospirillaceae bacterium | reverse complement strand
CCCCAGATACTAACCAGAAGTGAGTTAACGACAGGCTCCTGAAACCCAACAACGAGACCGCTTAGCGTCATGAGTGTAATCAAACCAGCAGATCCGCCAATAATCGGTGCCAAAACCAGAGCCAACGCAAACGGCAGAACAAACAGACGGGTTGTGATGACTGAGCCATAGCGATCAATCTTAGGCCCGACAAAAAGAGCGCCAAAGATTCGAGCGATGCCGAGCCCAGTCAGAGCCAAAGCATACGCGGAAGGGTCCGCGCCGAGATCCGTTGTCATATGCGCTTGGTAAATCATGAGTCCAGTAGAGATAATGGGTAACGCCATCATCAGCGGCAGCAGTTGTAGAAAGCGTCTATCTTTGAGTGGCGTGGGCCCTTGAGCCCGCTCCGCTTTGCTCAGTTTAATGGGCGACGCAGGCCAAGGCACCAGCGTTAGAAGCAGTAACCAGGCGAGACACCAGCTAGCCCCCAGTAGCCACCAAACCTGCTGCCAGGCCATAAGACCCAGCAGAAATGTAACTAACAGAGGCAACGCAATCTCACCCGAGGGGTAACCCAGGCTGATCAGGCTCAGTGCACGCCCCCTGGCAACCTGAAATTCCCTACCAGCCAAGGTATTACCTAGATGCCCAAACATACCCTGCCCGTTAAAGCGTATGAGCCCCAACCCCAGCAGCCCGAGCCAGAAAATATCAGTGCTGGTCAGTAATAGGATACCCAGCATCAACCCCATCAATATCGCCAGTGCAAATATCCGCGGTGACATCCAATCCACTTTCGGCCCGAAGTACATCAAGGCACCGGCCGACAGGAGCGTTACACTGGCATAGGCGGTACCAAATTGACCTGCCGTGATTCCCAAAGACTCAGATATATCCACCTGAAACAGACCGATGAAGAAGCTCTGCCCAAGACTGCTAGAGAAGACCGAGACAAACGCGATTAGCAACAGACCAAGATGATTCTTGAAGAGGTAGGTATAACCCGGTTCTTTCATGATGGATCCAGAATATGAGGCGTAGCGCCCCTTACACGGTGAGATGGATTAGTCTATTCTCGACCAGAGCCTCGCAAGCAACAAGCAATTTAATGTTCTCATCACTGAAAATTTGGTTGGCCAAACGCAAACAGGATTCTGCAACGCTGCGCATAATCTTGCTGGGAATAGACTACCCAAGCCACCGCCTGGGCACAGTACTCCAGCGACATGGCCTGGAGATTATCGCATTTATAGATGAAGAGCCGTGGAACCACCGGACCAAGATGCTCGGGGCGACCGTTCACTACCCTAGCGAGCTTGCAGCGCTGGTAGAACGCTACAAGGTGGGCGCCGTGGTGAGCTTCACAGA
>JAHEDZ010000038.1:0-6228 GCA_024640955.1 Oceanospirillaceae bacterium | reverse complement strand
GGCAGCTGATCGATAGTCTGAGCACCCAGCGTTGATTCGCTCCAGCCCGGCATAGTCTCGTAGACAGGGCTCACTTTCTCGTAATCTTCTGAGCCATTCAGAGAGAATACATCATTACCCTGTGCATCTTTGTAGCCCACACAGATCTTGATCTCTTCCATACCATCAAGCACGTCGAGTTTAGTCAGACATATACCAGAAACCGAGTTGATCTGAATTGCGTGGTTCAGCGCAACTGCATCGAACCAACCACAACGGCGCGCACGTCCTGTAGTCGAACCAAATTCGTGACCACGCTCAGCTAAGCCTGCACCCACTTCACAATGCAGTTCAGTTGGGAACGGACCACCACCGACACGCGTGGTGTACGCCTTGGTAATACCGAGGATGTAGTCTAGGTATAGAGGACCGAAACCTGAACCTGTCGATGCACCGCCCGCAGTGGTGTTCGAAGAGGTTACGTAAGGGTAGGTACCATGGTCGATATCCAGCAGTGAACCCTGTGCGCCTTCAAACATGATGTTAGCGCCCTGCTTACGCAGCTCGTGCAGCTTGGCGGTTACATCCATCATCAACGGCAGCAGCTCTTCAGCCATTTTCAGACTGTCAGCCAGCACAGTATCAAAATCGACCGGCTCAGCGTTGTAGTAGTTCTCGAGCACGAAGTTGTGATACTTGAGGATCTCAGCCAGCTTAGTGGCAAAGGCCTCTTTGTCCTGCAAGTCGCCCAAACGCAGACCGCGACGAGAGACCTTATCTTCGTATGCCGGGCCAATACCGCGACCGGTAGTACCGATCTTCGCTGCACCACGCGCAACTTCACGCGCCTGGTCGATAGCGATGTGGTAGGGCAGAATCAGCGGACACGCGGGGCTTAGACGTAGACGCTCTTTCACCGGCACACCGTTCTCCTCGAGCTGCTTCATCTCTTTGAGCAGTGCCTCAGGTGAGAGAACCACGCCGTTACCGATTAAGCAGAGTACGTTCTCACGCAGAATGCCTGAAGGGATCAGATGAAGTACGGTTTTCTTACCATCGATTACCAGCGTATGCCCGGCATTGTGGCCACCCTGAAAGCGAACAACGGCAGTTGCCTGCTCGGTTAGCAGGTCAACGATTTTGCCTTTACCTTCATCACCCCATTGGGTGCCCAGAACAACGACGTTTTTACCCATGTCTCTTTAGTGCTCTATTTTAAAAGTTAGAGTGCTTCAAGCACCCATTCAGTTCCATTATTGACCAACTGACGATCGCAGTGCTCAGGTGTCTGAGCGCCCGCCAGTTGAATCACTACACGCTCGCCTTGAGCGCGTAGCTTTCGAATAGTCTCAAGTAGTGAAGCTTCGGTGTCTGCTGGAGCCAAGATAGCTGCTCGAACAGCGGGCTGTGTCTCAAGCGCTAGCATCACCAGTGTCTTGAGGTCTGTACTAAAACCGGTCGCGGCTCGCGCGCGACCAAAGTCAGCACCGATCTGATCGTATCGACCACCCTTTGCCAACGCCTGACCAAAGCGTGGCGAGTAAGCCGCAAATACCACACCTGTGTGGTAGTTGTAACCACGTAACTCACCCAGATCGAAGTAGAAACCGATCTCTGGGTAACGCGCACCCACCAACTGTGCCAGCTGCTGTAGGTGACGGATCGCTGCTACAATTTCAGTCGATTCCGCGAAGAGTTCAAGCGCAAGCTCTAGAACTTCATGACCGCCGTTTAGACGCGCCAACGCAGTAAACTGCTGCGCCTGAGTGGCACTCAACTCAAGACTCGCCACGAAGGGAGCCAGCTCAGGCAACGCCTTGCGCTGCAGAATATCGATGTAAGTTTCCGTCTGCTCAACTGACAGACCTGCTGCCTGAACCAACTCGGTAAAAACGCCTACATGGCCAAGATCTAGATTGATTGAGCCCTGTACACCGCTCGCCACCAATGTTTCAAGCATCAGCGAGATCACTTCAGCATCGCTGTCAACGCCCTCATGGCCAAACAGTTCTGCACCGAGCTGCATAGGATTGCGAGATGCGAGCATATTGACCGGTCGAGTGTGGAGCACCGAGCCACAGTAGCAGAGGCGCGATACACCATCGCTACGTAAACGGTGAGCATCGATACGGGCAACCTGCGGTGTGATGTCCGCACGGATACCGAGCATATGGCCACTCACCTCATCGGTTACTTTGAAGGTCTGAAGGCCAAGGTCGCGACCCACACCGGTCAGGAGTGACTCAAGATGCTCTGCAACCGGAGGCATAACCAGTTCATATCCCCAGCTGTCATAGAGATCCAACATACGACGGCGCACCTGTTCCACTTCACGTGCAACTGGTGGTAACAACTCTTTCATGCCGTCCGGCAGTAGCCAGCGATCAGCCAAGGCCATCCAAAAACTCCATAACCCTTTGGGTGGTTTGCGCGGTATTGATTAGCGCGATAACAGTAACAAAATGGTACCGACGAGCATCGATATAAAACCGATTAGTCGCAGACTCGGATCACTGATCTGAGCCAGCTGCGAGACTAGCGATCGCCAACGCTGTGGGTAGAGAAACGGGATAATCCCCTCAATAACCAACAGCAGGCAGAGTGCTATCCATAGCTCATGCCAAAGATCAGACATTTAAGATCCTGCATAATCACAAAAAAATCCCGGGGCACGCCCGGGTGCCGGATTTTAACATGAAAGCGGGTGCCAATGGCACCCGCTTTTTAGAGTGAGCTAAGCCGCTGAAAGCTTAGCGCTTGAAGTCGCCGAGGTAGCGGAAAAATTCGCTGTCTGGCTTGAGTAGAAGCACGTCCCCCCCTGAGCCAAATGACTCTTTATAGGCCATCAAACTACGGTGGAAGGAGTAAAATTCCGCATCACGGTTGTAGGCATCTGCATAAATGCGAGCCGCTGCTGCATCACCCTCACCTCGAATGATCTCGGAATCACGGTAGGCTTCCGCCAAGAGAACGGTGCTCTGACGATCAGCATCTGCTCGAATACCCTCTGCCAGCTCGTTACCGCGAGACCGCAGTTCGCGAGCCAGCCGCTCGCGCTCGGTGCGCATGCGCTCGTATACTGAACTGGAAACTTCGGGCGGTAGGTCGATCTTCTTAACACGCACATCAACAACAGCCAGACCCAGCTCAGCTTCAGTACGCTGACTCAGGTCGGTGATGACTGCGTCCATCACCTCTTCGCGCTCACCCGACACTACTTCGGTTAGTGTGCGCATACCAAACTCATTACGCAGGCTGGTCTCGATACGGGTCGACAAAAGGTCTGATGCACGGAAGGAGTCACCCGACGTTGCGGTGTAGTACTTCTCTACATCAGAGATGCGCCACTTAACGTAGGAGTCGACGATCAGACGTTTCTTCTCCAGCGTCAAAAACGCCTGAGGTCGGGTGTCTAGAGTCTGTACACGCGCATCGAAGATGCGGATGGCGTTGACCATCGGGATCTTGAAGTGCAAACCCGGTTTGAGATCCGGCTCTACAACCTCACCAAACTGCAATTTAACGCCGCGCTCGGTCTCTTTGATGATATAAACGGATTGCGACAGGACCATCAGTGCCAGCACCGCCAGTGCAACCGTAAAGAGTGAAGTAGGTTTCATATTAGCGACCCTCCCTCAGATTGGTTGAAGATGAACGGCTGTTTACCTCACGCACAACCTGATCCGTGATTTGACGCAGACTGTTGTCATCTAGGCGAATGTTGCGGTTGTTGGTACCCGCCGGCACACGCTCCATCAACTTATCGAGCGGCAGATACATCATGTTATTGCCACCCGCTTCGCTATCAATCATCACTTTCGGAGTATTCGAATAGACCTGCTGCAGTGTCTCGATGTACAGACGCTCACGCGTAACGTCAGGAGCCACAGCATAGGCCTCTAGCAGGGCGCTGAAACGATCCGCTTCACCCGTTGCTCTTGCCACAACCTCCTCACGGTAGGCATTCGCCTCCTCCATGACACGCTGTGCCGTACCGCGCGCCTCAGGCACAATACCATTAGCATAGGACTCAGCCTGGTTCTTAACTCGCTGCTCATCCTCTCGCGCCTTGATTACGTCATCGAATGCGTCCTGAACCTGGCTCGGTGCCGTTGCATTCTTGATGTTAACGCGAGAGATCGCCAAACCTGTGCCGTACACTTCCATGTAACGCTGAAGTCTCTCCGCCACTTCTATAGCGAGCGTTTCACGTCCCTCGGTCAAAATACCGTCAAGGTTCGTCGCGCCCACTGTATGTCTCAGCGATGATTCCGACGCGTGTCCAAGGCTTGTTTCGGGGTCTCGTACGTTAAGCACGTAACTCTTCGGATCGGATACAACGTACTGAATCGTCATGTCCACATCGACGATGTTCTCGTCCTTAGTCAGCATCAATGAACGGTGATCGTAGGTTCGAACGCGGGTTACGTTCAGTTTCGTCACATCATCGATCAACGGTGGGTTCCACTGCAGACCCGGCTGCACGGTCTCGGTAAATTTACCCAGACGCAAGATCACACCGCGCTCCTGTTGGTCGACGGTGTAAAAACCCATACCAGCCCAAACAACGGCCGCCAGCAATGCCAGCACACCAATGAAGCCGAAGCCAGGACCGCCCTGTCCACCACTGGTACTGCCACCACCCGAACCGCCGCTCTTTTTGCCGGCACCGAGTAGTGAGTTGATCTTATCCATGAACTTTTGCAGTGCTTCATCTAGATCCGGCGGACCCTGATCATCACCGTTAGGACGGCGACCACCACGGTCGTTGCCACCACTGCTCCAAGGGTCGTTCTTATCGTCACGACCGCCCGGCTCATTCCAAGCCATAAGTGCTCTCCACTTGCGTTAGCTAATTAAAAAACGTGTAAAACTCTTCTCTTCACCACTCCGGCTCTTCGGCCGGAATGTAGGTCTGTACGGGGATATTCAAACGACTCAGAATACGCCGCAGGTCTTTGGTCTGCATACGCACCTCAAGTTCGATTCGACCATCCTCACTAACCGACTCATTCAATACCCCATTCTGCGCATAAAGTTGCGCACGGAGCTGCCCCTGCTCGGGCCCCAGCTCCATATACTGATGAAACATATCCACCGATAGGCGTTCGCGTAGCGCCTGCATCAGAAGCTCTACACCCTCGCCCGATTGCGCCGATAACCATACTCGGATTGCCACGCCGGTATCATCGCGATCAATGTGGGCCTCTACACCTTCCATACCATCAATCTTATTATAGACCTCCAGCACCGGTATCTCGTCCGCGCCAATCTCGTGCAAGACGTTGTTTACCTGGAAGATGTGTTCGCGCCGCTCCTCATCACCCGCGTCGATCACATGCAGCAAGAGTGCCGCTTCAACGGTCTCCTGCAGTGTCGCACGAAAGGACTCAACTAGTTTATGGGGGAGGTCTCGGATAAATCCAACCGTATCGGCCAAAATAGCTGGTCCGATATCATCCAGCTCAACACGACGAAGGGTTGGATCCAGTGTTGCAAACAGCTGATCGGCAGCATAAACATCGGCTTCGGTGACGCGGTTGAACAGCGTCGACTTTCCGGCATTGGTATAGCCCACCAGTGAGAGTGTTGGAATCTCAGCACGCGAGCGCGCTCGCCGACCCTGCTCACGTTGCTTGCGGACTTTCTCAAGACGTGCCGTGATCGCTTTAATGCGGGCACGCAACAAGCGGCGGTCAGTCTCCAGCTGAGTCTCACCAGGGCCGCGCAGGCCGATACCACCTTTCTGACGTTCAAGGTGGGTCCAGCCGCGCACCAGACGCGTCGACATATGCTCGAGCTGCGCCAGCTCTACCTGCAGCTTACCCTCATGGGTTCGCGCACGCTGGGCAAAGATATCCAGAATAAGACCCGTGCGATCGAGCACACGGCACTGGATCTCATGCTCAATATTGCGCTCTTGCGCCGGAGAAAGTGAGTGGTTGAAGATAACGACTTCAGCTTGATGCAGGCGCACGAGACCGGCCAGTTCCTCTATCTTCCCTTTACCAAGGAAGAATTTAGGGCTGGGATCAGATCGGCTGCCAGTCAGCCATTCGACCGGATCCGCTCCGGCCGAAAGGGCTAATTCTTCGAGCTCTCTGGGGTTGTCATTTGCACCGGGTGAAGCGAAATCAATATGGACGAGAATCGCCGTCTCGCCCGACTCAGGGCGCTCAAAAAACAATTAGCTTCTGACCTCTAGAATTACTCTTCAGTCGCCGGCAATTTAACCGGGCGAGAGGGTAC
>JAHEDZ010000004.1:112139-151718 GCA_024640955.1 Oceanospirillaceae bacterium | reverse complement strand
GAAGCAAAAATCGGGGACGTTTTGGCCTAAATCCGTCAAAAAATCGCATGTGGCGCCAGATTTGTTGACCGAACCAAAAAACGACTGCTTAATCGCAGGTTCCCTAGCTGTTTTATCTGATCATTTTTTATTCGTGCTTTCATAGCTTCGGCTATAAGACCTGCTGTTCGCTCCCTCAGTACCGAACCTTCGCCAGCCTCCACCGCTTTCGCCAATATAAAGTGGGCATCCTTCATCAACTGCTCGTGATCTATGTCAGACATTGTGCAGACTCTCCGGTTTTAAGTTCGTGTAACGCTTCAACATTTCCCAGGAACGGTGTCCACTCACCATTGCCACTTGCTCGATGGCGAATCCGTGTTCGAACAATCGACTGATGCCGTCGTGACGAAGATCGTGAAAGTGTAAGTCGTCGATCTCGCAAGCTCTGATTGCACGAGTGAACGCTACGCTGGCGGCTTTAGGTTTGAGGTATGGAAATATCTCGTCGTTGATGAACGGTTGTGACTTGATGATCTCAACCGGATCGAGCACTTCACCATCGAGGGCGACGATACCCTTCAGTAAAGGTATCTTTTGGTGGTTCCCCGACTTGCGGCGTGGGTCCTTGCGATCGCGAATCAGCAGCATCCGATTCTCTTCGTCGAAGTCAGACCATTGCAGGTTGCAGATCTCACCGAGTCGCATCGCTGTTGTTACTGCAAACGCTATTAGGTCCCAGTACTGTGAACGACGGCCGTTACTTTTGAAGTAATGCTTAAGTGTGATCAGTTCGCTATCGGTGGGTCGTCTATCACGCTGCCCTGATCGATCAATGGCACCGCTCGAGTTCAACACCTTGCGGGCCTTGCTGAGCTCTTGCAGTTGTGAACTGGTATCGATGTTACAGAAGGCACCACCGTTGTTTAGGATGGTATGTATGTACGTCAGATCCATACCAAGTGTGACCGGTCCTGTTTTCGTGACACCGTTGCGGCGGACATTGCAGAACTCGATGAAGATCTTGCTGTTGAAATCCCTTAGCTTGTATTTACCGAGCAGGCGAACGATCTCCTGAATGGCCTGCGTCTTTGACCGACCAAAAGGTTTAACTTTTTCGGCTTGATGCTTATATTCATTTGCAAGCTGTGCAAACGTCATCGTGTGATCGTAGCCCACCGAGCGTTGCAGATCCTTAGACTCTTCGAGGGTTGCCCAGCGTTTTGCTTCTGTCTTGGTGGTGAACGTCTTAGACCGACGCTTACCGTCCACGTTGATCTGAGCAGTCCACTTGCCCGCCCTGCTTTGGTATACTGACGCCACTTGTTAACCTCGTTTGCATTCCGTTTGCATTCCAACTGCAAACCAACATATAACGAAGTATTATCCAGATACATTTAAGGGTCACACTTTTGGTCGAAAAACCGCATTCTACGGGCATCTCAGGGGTATCTCGTGTGAACAGGCGATTCAGTGTGGCCCCCATGATGGACTGGACAACGTCAGATTGTCGCGTATTCCATCGTCTGATGTCGCGACATACTCTCCTCTACACAGAGATGGTAACGACTGGTGCGCTACTGCATAACGACCCGGCGCGGTTTTTGAGCTATCACCAGTCGGAGCACCCTATCGCGCTGCAGCTGGGCGGTTCTAATCCGGCGGAGCTGGCGCAGTGCGCGAAGCTGGCTGAGGAGTTTGGCTACGACGAGGTGAACCTCAATGTAGGTTGTCCGTCGGATCGAGTGCAGAACAATATGATAGGTGCCTGCCTGATGGGTCATCCACAGTTGGTGGCTGAGTGCCTCGGTGAGATGCAGGCGGCAACGACGATTCCGGTGACGGTGAAACATCGTCTTGGCATCGATGACCTGGACAGTTTCGAGCTGCTGCAGGCGTTTGTGGAGACGGTGAAAGGTTCGGGCTGTAATAGCTTCACCATCCACGCGCGTAAGGCGATTTTGTCTGGGCTGAGTCCGAAAGAGAATCGTGAGATTCCGCCGTTGATCTACGATTATGTGTACCAGATTAAGCAGCTCTTCCCAGAACTTGAAATCGTCATCAATGGCGGCATCAAGACGATGGATGAGTGTGTCACACACCTGCAACACGTGGATGGTGTAATGATAGGGCGCGAGGCGTACCAGAACCCCTACCCGCTCCTGAGCCAGGTAGATAGCACTCTGTTTGCAGATGATCATGCAATACCCAGCCGCTATGAGGTAGCTGAACAGTTTATCCCGCATATCGAGCGGCGGATGGCCGATGGCTGGTCACTCTATGGCGTGGTGAAACACCTTTTGGGCCTGTTCCACGGGCAGCGCGGCGGCAAACAGTTCCGCCGCTACCTCAGTGAGAACGGTCATAAGCGTGATGCGGGCGTTGAAGTGTTCCGCGAAGCGCTAAAATTTGTTGAAGATAATTAATTCTATTAACCAATATTTGTAAGACCCAAATAAAACGAGGAAGAGAATGGACCAGTTAAGTGCTCTTAAGCAGATGACAACCGTTGTAGCGGATACCGGTGATATCGACGCGATTCGTCAGTTCACACCGCAGGATGCAACCACTAACCCATCACTGCTTCTTAAAGCGAGCCAGGATCCAAAATACGCTCCACTGCTAGACCAAGCGCGCGCTTGGGCAAAGACCCAGGGCGGCTCTGATGCAGAGATGCTGGCGAACATGACCGACTACCTGGCGGTACTTATCGGTGCTGAGATCACCAAGATCGTTCCGGGTTACATCTCAACTGAAGTCGATGCGCGCTTCTCTTTCAATACCAAGGCTACCCTTGATAAAGCGCACCGCTTGATCGAGTTGTACGATGCTCAGGGCATCAGCAAGGATCGCGTGCTGATCAAAATAGCCTCTACTTGGGAAGGTATCCAAGCTGCACGTGTACTGGAGAAGGAAGGCATCCGTTGTAACCTGACGCTGCTATTCGGTTTCGCGCAGGCGCAGGCTTGTGCTGATGCCGGTGCCTACCTGATTTCGCCATTTGTTGGCCGTATTCTGGACTGGTACAAGAAACAGTCTCCTGAGGCTGATTTGAGTGGCGACAATGATCCCGGCGTTCAGTCTGTTACGCGCATCTACAACTACTTCAAAACCAGCGGTTACGACACTGTGGTGATGGGTGCGAGTTTCCGTAACACTGGCGAGATCATCTCGCTGGCCGGTTGTGACCGTCTGACGATTGGTCCTGCCCTGCTGGAAGAGCTGGCAGCGACTGCGGCTGAGGTGACTCGCCGTCTGGATCCTGCCAATGCCGCTAGCAGCGATACGAAGCACGGCCCCTCTGAAGGCGAGTTCCGCTGGGCGATGAATGACGATGCGATGGCAACTGAGAAGCTGGCCGAGGGTATTCGCGGCTTTGCGGCGGATCAGGTTAAGCTGGAGCAGCTTCTAGCTAAGGCTTAAAGGGTCGCGAAATACGGCTTGCCGTACATCGCTCGTACGAGGGATGTACGCGAAGCGTATTGCCCGACAAGGTAGAATAAATGTTATTGAACGCGGATTTAGGTGAGAGCTACGGTGCTTGGACGATGGGCATGGATGAGCAGCTTATGCCACTACTCGACCAAGCCAACATCGCCTGCGGTGGGCACGCCGGAGATCCGCTGACGATGCGTCGCACGCTTGAGCTGGCCAAAGCGGCCGGTGTGCAAGCAGGCGCACACCCCTCCTACCCTGACCTACAAGGCTTTGGGCGACGCTCGATGAAGATGTGTGCCGACGAGCTTGAAGCGCAGCTTCTGTATCAAATCAGTGCCCTCGATGGTATCGCGCAGAGCCTTAACCACCCTCTCTCTTACGTTAAACCCCACGGTGCGCTCTACAACGACATGATGGCCGATCCGATCATACGTACCAGCGTGATGCGTGCTCTCGCGTCCTATTACCGCCCTCTGAAACTGATGCTGTTGGCCACTGCCGAGCAGGTGCAACATCTCAAGGAAGCTCAGGAGCATGGGCTTGAACTGCTATTTGAGGCATTCGCGGATCGTGCTTATACCGATGAGGGTAAACTCGTTTCGCGCTCACAGGCGCATGCGCTTCACTCTGAAGATCAAGCTCTGGAACAGGCGCTGATGCTCGCGAGCGATCAGAGCGTTTTGACTGAGTCCGGTAAGCGGATTGATGTGCGGGCCGATACGCTTTGTGTGCATGGAGATAATCCTGCGGCTTTGGCACTCGTCAGGAGAATTCGGGAGGGGTTGTAAGAAATTCGTTGTAAGAGTGATGTACGCGAAGCGTCTTTCACGACAGAGCTGATTTTCGGATCTCTACCTTATCGATACACGGAATCGCGAAATATGCTGCGCGTACATCGCTCGTACAGAGAGACGGTCTAGCTGCACTCCAGGGCGGTGATGAGGTCTTTGAACTCGTCGCGGTTGGCGTCGTTTAGGCTGATCAGTACACGGTGGGCATCGATGATGCGCTGTCTTACCTGCTCCTCTGACTCCTGCACAGCGGGCACCTGAATCAGATCCTTGCAGCTTGCTGGCATCTCTTCTAGTAACAGGAATACCGAGTCGAATCCCATTGCATACAGGATACGCGTCACATCAGGATTGGTGGAGACGAGGGTCGGCTTGGGTAGGTTACATTTGGCGCTCTTGATCGCGAGCTTGGCGATCAAGCCCAGTGAAGTGCTGTCGATGTTGTTCGTTTCAGTCAGGTCTATCAGCGTTTCGGTGATGTCGTCTCGTCGCAGAATTGAGCGCAGATGCTCATCTAGATTCGAGCAGAGTGTTAAACGCACATCGCCCAGAAACTTCAGCACATAGTGCCCATCCTGAACTGCGAAAAGTATTTGACCTGAGTCGGCAATCATCTACGTGAAACCATCATAACTGCAACATCATCAGGCTGGCTCTCAACCTCAGCGATCACTGATTTAAGTATCGCCGCGGGACTCTGCCCGGCCTGCTCACACAAAGTGCGCAGATTTTGCTCCTTCTGAAGCAGATTGTCACCCCCCAGGACCTCCAGAATGCCATCGGAAAAGAGAAAGAGGTTGAACTTCTCATCCAAGGCCACCTGGTGGCGCTCGAAACTGGGCTCCTCAAAGAGCCCTATGGGCATCCCTCTACCCTCTAAGGAGTGCGCAATGCCGCTTTGCACCAACACTGGCATTGGGTGATGACCACCGACGGCGTAGTCAAGGGAATTAGCGTGTTGATCAATCAGACCGACAAAGATGGTTAGATGTTTACCCAAACTGGTCAGCAGCAACTCGCGGTTAAACAGCTCCAACAGCGCGTCAGGGTTATCCGGCGTCGTGGACTTCTCTTTGTGATACGAGCGCATCACTCGGCTGGTGATGTTCTTTAGTAGTACGGTCACGAGTGCAGATGAGGCACCATGGCCCGAAACATCGGCTAGATAGAATAGAACACGTCCATCTCGCAGCCGCAGGACATCAAGAAAATCGCCACTGAGCACCAGAGACGCCTGCATTGCATATTCAATATGTAGCCCTTCAATATCCTCTACATCATCGGGCAGCATGCGCTCCTGAATCTCACGCGCTGCGATCTGATCTGCCTTGAGCTCTTCTAAACTCTTGCTAAGAGTATCGCGAAGGTAGTCGGCCTCATCGATACGAGCAGCACGCATCAACTGGCGTTCAATGCAGTAGACCAACTGCGCTGGCGACTCGGCCATCTCAAACTGAGTAAAGACCGAATCGGCGCCGTTGCGCATTGCCGTCAGCATCGACTCGGCAGTTCCCGCTCTGACGATGGCAATAGTCGGCTTAGGACTCAGCTTGAAGGCGATACGGTCGATCTCTTGGGCAGAGACGGCGTTTTCCATATCAACAAACGCAAGAGCGCAGTCGTGATGATCAAACAGGGTTTGCAGTTCACTTTGGTCCCGACAGACTGAGATTCGCAAGCGCCCGCTATCACAACGCTCACACAACTCAATAACTCGGTCGATCGTATCGTTATTGTCCGAGTAGATGAGGATACGCTGTTCTTGCGGGTTCATGCTTGGGTTGGCTAGAAGTCGTCGGCGTTAAACTTAACTTGGCCGTCGTTCACTTCAAACTCACGGCGCTGCAGGTAGGCGTCGCGAATGAAGGTGTAACGATCACCTCTGATCACACCCTCAGCATCCAGAAACTGGGCGCGAGTGTCGATGACTCGCAGCACCTGTAAGCCCAGACGGGTATCGTCATCGCCCACTTGCTGCACGGGGTCTACCATCATATCAGGAATACGGCCAACCCCATCCCGCACGCTTGAGGGGCCAAAGAGTGGTAGCACCAGATAAGGCCCGGATTCAACACCCCAGGTGCCTAGTGTCTGTCCAAAATCTTCATCGTGTTTAGGAATACCGAACACAGTAGCAACGTCGAACAGGCCACCGATACCGACAGTGGTGTTCACAATCACACGCCCCAAATCTTCGCTCGCCTCTTTTGGCTTGCCCTGCAACACATTATTAACAAAGGTTTTTACATCTCCGATGTTCTCGAAGAAGTTGTGCACACCCTGCTCAGCAAAATCCGGCATGATAATGCGATAGCCTTGTGTCACCGGCTTCACAATGGCGCGGTCTAGCCCCTCATTAAAGCTAAACATCGTGCGATTGAACCCTTCCCAAGGGTCCGCATCATGCGACTCTTCAGCTAGCGCCGGTGAGGAGATCAGGGCCACTGAGAGCGCAATAACACCCGCTGTTCGAGAAGCTTTTTGAGTTAAACAAGCCATCTGGTATACCTAAAACCTATCTGAAATCTGATTGTAGCCTTTAAGCCATATTGTGCAATGCAGCTAAGACCTATTAATGAGTATTATTCTGTCACCTCAGTGAACCGCTGCTTAAGACGCTTCTCACTGATCTTAAAACTGGTGCCCAGCTCTTGGGCGAAGAGTGAAACGCGATACTCCTCCAGCCACCAGCGGATATCGAGTAGCTCCACGCTAATCGCTCCGCGGGTCTCTGCCTTTGCCTTGGCTGCCTGCAAACGCTGTGCCCACTGCCCCAGCTCTTCACTCCACAACACCTGCTGACGCAGATTGCGCTGATACTTTTCCAAGCGCACCTCGATGGCCTGCAGATAACGTGGAACCTGCGCCAACCACTCCGGTGGCGTCTCAGCCAGATAGTGCGGATAGATCAGCGCACTCAGCTGTGCTCGGATATCATTCAACACCGGTACGGTCTGCAAGTTAACCTTGCCGCTGAGCTGTTTGTTGATACGGTGATAGCTGGCGTGCAGCTCAGTAACAAACTTAACCCGCTCGACAGCCGTGTCATACAGATCTGCGCGCACCCGATCGCGCAGCACCTTGAAGGTCGCTTCCGAGCGCGGAAGTTCGGCTTCAGCAATCAACTGCAGCACTGCAGATATCATTAACTGATCCTGTAACAGACGCTCGTTGAAAACTTTATTGGTGTAGAGCACCGCTTGCGCTAGCTTGGGAAGACGATGACGCACTTGAGTGACGTGTGCTTGCATACTGATCAGCATCAGGCGTGCTACGCCGCGCAGTGTGGCGCGTTCGGCGTCCAGCAGATTCATCTCTAGTTTGAGTTCTACCGAGTCGCCAGTATCAACTAGTGCAGGATAGGCCTCGACCTCGATACCACCCGCATGACGCACCACCACCTGTTTATCGAGGTTACCGAAGCTCCAATCTGTCAGGCCGGTCTCGCCCCAGTGCTGTTTCGGCGCTTTGTCTAATGCTTCCTGAGCCGCGCGACTAAACTTCGCCTGCAGCTCCTCCCAGTCGCGCCCCTGGCCGAGCAGTTTGCCGCTCGCATCCAGCACACGAATATTGGTTCTGTAGAGAGGATCGAGTTTTACGTCACGCAGCATCTGCGCAGGTACGCGTCGCCCGGAGAGCCGCAGAAGTTGCAGAGAGATCGCCTCATACAGATCGCCCTCGCCAAAGCTCAGTTTTTCGCTGAGCTCTTTGACGTAGTTAGGAATCGGTACAAAGTGTTTGCGCTCCTGCTTGGGCAGGCCTCGAAGAGTCGCTTCGAGTTTCTCTGCCAGCATGCCCGGCACTAGCCAGTCGAGCTTATCAGTTTCAAGGCGAGGTAAGAGTGGCAAAGGCACATCGATACTGATGCCATCGTGCTGTTTGCCCGGTTCAAAAGCATACTCAAGCTCAAGCTCTACCCCTTCAAGCCGCACCCGATCGGGATACTGCTCAGCTGATACATGCTCGGCGCTACGCTGCATTACATCTTTCTCAGTAAAGAAGAGCAGCTTTTTATTGTCGCGTTCGGCCTGCTTGCGCCAGGCCTCAAAGCCGATACCGTTGACTACCTCGGCACCGCCATTCTCATCCAAACGATCCGCGTAGAACTGGTACAGACTCTCTTCGTCCACGACGATATCACGCCGACGCGACTTATCCTCCAGCGCCTCAACCTGCTCTAACAGCGCTTGGTTATGCGCAAAGAAAGGTGTATTGGTGCGATACTCGCCCTCCACCAGCGCCGAGCGGATAAAAATTTCATGTGACACCGGTTTATCGATCGCACCATAGTGCACGTTGCGACCCGGTACGATCGTAAGGCCGTACAGCCGTACTTGCTCCTGAGCCACTACTTGCGCGCGTTTCTTCTCCCAGTGCGGTTCCAGGTAAGTGCGTTTCACCAGATGTTTAGCGATGGGCTCGATCCACTCCGGCTCAATCTTTGCCACCGTGTGAGCGTATAGCGCGCTTGTCTCGAGTAGTTCGGCAGACACAAGCCACTTGGGGTTCTTCTTAAACTGGCCCGAGCCTGGGAAGATCTTAAAACGGCGGTTACGCGCACCGAGATACTCATTGCGCTCGTGCTTGAAGCCAAGATTGCCCAACAGGCCAGATATGAGTGATTTATGAATCGACTCATAGCTCGCTTCGCTTTCGAGCTCTTTGAGATCAAGCTGCTTACAACTGATATGCAGTTGACGATGAAGATCACGCCACTCGCGCAGTCGCATAAACGATAAGAAGTGCTTCTGACACCACTTACGTAGTTGCGATTGGCTCAGCTCCTGACGCTGCTCCTCATAGGCGTTCCAGATATTGAGCAGCGTTATAAAGTCAGAGTGATCATCTTCAAACAGTTTATGTTGCTGATCAGCCGCCTGGCGCTTTTCGGCCGGGCGCTCGCGTGGGTCCTGAATACTCAGGGCGCTGGCCAGAATAATGAGCTCTCTCAGCGCCCGCTGACGGTGCCCCTCAACCAGCATGCGCGCCACACGTGGATCCACAGGCAGACGTGCCAGCTGTTTACCCAACCCTGTAAGGTTGCGGTGTCCATCGACAGCTTGCAGCTCTTCAAGAAGCTTGTAACCGTCATTGATAAAGCGCTTATCGGGCGGGTCAATAAATGGAAATTTATGAATATCGCCCAAACGCAGCTGCAACATCTGCAGAATAACGGCCGCCAGGTTAGTACGGCGAATTTCGGCGTCGGTAAACTCAGGGCGCGCTTTGAAATCCTCCTCCGAGTAGAGGCGGATACAGGTGCCGGGCGCTACACGACCACAGCGGCCGGAGCGCTGGTTGGCACTCGCTTGTGAGACCGACTCTATTGGCAGGCGCTGAATCTTTGCACGGTAGGAGTAGCGCGACATGCGCACGAGTCCCGGGTCGATAACGTACCGAATGCCCGGAACCGTCACCGAGGTCTCGGCCACATTGGTCGAGAGCACGATACGCCGGCCCGATCGCCCAGAATTACTGAATACTTTGTTCTGCTCTGCCAACGATAGACGGGCATAGAGCGGCATCACTTCGGTGTGGCGCAGCTGCGCTTTGCGCAGCGCCTCGGCGGTCTCTCGAATCTCTCGCTCACCCGGCAGGAAGATCAGAATATCGCCAGGGCCCGATCCGCCCTTAGCTGTATCAATCTCAATCAGTTCATCAACCGCCTTAAGGATCCCCTGCTGCATATCAATCGCTCGCTCATCCTCATCCTGCTGGTCTAGCAGTGGACGGTAGAGCAGCTCAACGGGAAAGGTACGGCCAGACACTTGAATGACGGGGGCGTTGTCGAAATGTTCGGAGAAGCGCTGTAAGTCAATGGTGGCCGAGGTGATGATTAGCTTGAGGTCAGGGCGTTTCGGCAGGATCCGTTTGATGTATCCAAGAAGGAAGTCGATATTGAGGCTGCGCTCGTGCGCCTCATCGATAATGATCGCCTCATACTTCTCTAAATAGCGGTCATTCTGCGTCTCGGCCAACAGAATACCATCCGTCATCAGCTTAACTTGGGTCTCGTCACTCACTTGATCGTGAAAACGCACCTGATAACCGACACGCCCGCCCAGCGGAGTCTGCAGCTCCTCAGCGATTCGATTGGCAACCGTGCGCGCAGCCAAGCGGCGCGGCTGGGTATGACCAATCAGCCCTTTGGTGCCCAAACCCAACTCAAGACAGAGCTTGGGGAGCTGAGTTGTCTTACCCGAACCGGTCTCGCCAGCAATCACAACCACCTGATGATTGCGCAGTGCCTCAAGGATTGCAGGGCGGTGCTCGGAGACCGGAAGATCAGGGTAGTTGATCGGCTGCTGGTTCAGCAGTTCGAATGCCTGCACTCGCTCCATTGATTTGAGGATTCGATCCTCCACCTTTGCCCGTGCTTCGGCTTCACCGTCCTGCAGGCGGCCAATGGCTTGGCGCAGCAGGAAACGGTCGGCGATACGACAGGCATCAAGCTGGTTGTAGAGGGGTTTAAGCGACATGGCTCAACTATACGGTAAAAAGTGAGGGCGAGATTCTAACGCACTCCCACTTTTAGGCCCAGTTGAGTTTTAAACCGATGTCTCAGGTGTCGAAGGGGTGTTGGGTAAGCTCTCCTGGACCAGGCGGGCACGCTGCAATCGACCCGAGGCGCTATGGGGCAGTGAGTTTCTAAACTCCACTGAATCAGGCACTTTGTAGCGGGTCAGGCGCTGACGGCAGTACTCGCGCACCTGCCGCTGAGTCAGACGCCTGTCGTTGGTTACAACAAAAAGTTTGATCCGTTGAGTGCCATCCTCATTAGGCAAACCAACCACGGCACACTCCACCACGCTTGGATGCTTGCTGACAGTGGTCTCGACCTCAGAGGGGTAGACCCTGAAACCGGGTACACGGATCACTTCTGCTTGGCGCTCAATCAGTTCCAGCTCACCGTCATAGTGAACGCGGCCAATATCCGCAGTGCGCAGCCAACCATCCGATGTGAACGGGAATAGACCGCGCTCACTCTGGCGCACATAGCCTTGCATCACCTGCTCACCCTGGACTTGTATCTCGCCTTTGGCACCCGTTGGCAAAACCACACCCTCATGATCAACAACACGAATTTGCGTTTTATAGAGCGGTTTACCCAGATGCCCCGCTACGCCGCGCATCTCAATATCAAAGGTAATCACTGGCCCGGCCTCGGTCAGCCCGTAGCCCTGAGCAATCGGAGAACGGGTAATTTCGCGCCAACGCTGCGCCGCCCGCTCGTTCAATGTGGCGCCGCCACAGATGGTGTACTGCAGCTCTTTAAAACTGATCTGTGGGAAGAGCGAATCCTGACAGAGCGCCGTAAAGACCGGGCTGATTCCGACAAAGACTTCGGGGGCAAAGCGATCAAACTGCTCAGCGATCAGCGCACTATCGCGTACGTCAGTCACCAGAGCCACCGACCCGCCACGCATCCAGTTGGTCAGCATCAAAATTAACGGGTAGGAGTGATAGATCGGTAAAGAGATCAGCATCCTCTCTTGGCGGCTTGATCCCGCTCGACTCATACACTCTCTCAGCTGTGTCATATTGGCAATGAGATTGGCGTGGGACAGCATCACCCCTTTGGGAGCGGCCGTAGTGCCACTGGTGTACTCAATCAAAGCCAGATCACTGCTTTGAGTATCGGGCCAAGCGTGAAAAATTGAGCGACCGTACTCCAAACCTTCAGACAGCCACCGAACTGGGCGGTCGCCGACTCGCATTTTGAACGGTCGAATCGCCTGACCTAAACGGCGTTCTAAGAGATTGCCGAAATCCAGACGACCACCAAAGATAATCTTGGGTGCCTGCGCGAAATCTCGAAAAAACTCTAGGTGCTCTGCATGTTGAGGCAAAGAGACGGTGGCTTGGGCCTCCGTTTCACGGATAACGCGCTCAACTTCCTGAGCACTGGCGTTAGACGATACGAGCACAGGAACTAGGCCCGCACGTATCGCTGCAAAGAGGGTCACCGGCAGGTGTAAATCATTCGGTAGGCGCACAAGAATACGTGAGCCCGGCTGCAGATCAATCTCTCGGCTCAACCAGAGCGCCAGACTACGGGTGTACTCATCCAGCTGCTCAAAGGTTAACGAATCGGCCCCACAAACGAGCGCCGTCGCATCGGCTTGGCGCTCAGCCAGCCAACTGACGAAGTCGGAAAGATTCGTAAAGGCCAACCTAGCTCGCCTCGCTGCTCAGCATACGCTGCGACAGTTCACCGTGACGGAAAACCAGTAGTTCACCGGTTTGCAGTGTTTGCCACTGCTCATTATCCGTCAACGGTTCAGTGGCGATAACCGAGACAACATCGTCCGCCTGTGTCTCACTACAGAAATCCACAACCAACTCAGTATCTTTTAGCTGCGCCTCACCGAACGGCGCTTTACGGGTCAGCCAGTGCAGTTTGGTGGTACAGTAGCAGAAGAGGTATTCCGACTCACTGAGCAACATATTGAATACGCCTAGTGAGCGCAGCTTGGCCGCACGGCTCTCGATAAAGTGCATCAGCACCGACATATCCACTGGGCGCTCGGGAAACTCTTTACGAATCTGCCCCATCAGCCAGCAGAAAGCGTATTCAGAGTCGGTTGTGCCGACTGGCTTGTAGAATTCCAGCGGCCAGTCAAACAGGCTCTTATCGAGCTGCCCATTGTGAGCAAAGGTCCAGGTGAAACCCCAGAGCTCACGGCTAAAGGGGTGAGTATTCTCAAGATTCACACCGCCGACATTCGCCTGGCGAATATGGCTGATGACGGTGTGGCTTTTAATTGGGTAGTTGCAGATAAGCTGAGCGATCGGCGAGTCAAAACTGGGATTAGGATCGTGAAAAGCGCGCAGCGCATGCCCCTCATAGAAGCCGATACCCCAACCATCACGGTGGGGCCCAGTGGCTCCGCCGCGCTGCATTAGACCGGCAAAACTGAAACAGATATCGGTGGGGACGTTGGCACTCATGCCTAGCAGTTCACACATCGATCTTTCTTAACCATCCTTGAGTGTTATTTGTGTGGGTAAAGAGTCCAGTAGGTTGTCGAGCGTCAGATCCGGCTCAGCATTTTGCTGAGTAGGCATGGGCTGTTCTAGTAGCTCATGCACTTCATCAATCACGGTCGCTTCGAGGCCTGGGTAAATACGTTCTCCGAGGAACTCCGAGTGCTCCTCAATCTGGAGCTGCTCACAGGCAACGCGCCCGCGAAATACGCCACCTTTAAAAATATGCAGGCGGTCACAGTGTATCTCACCATCGAATTGTCCAGTCAACAGCACCTCGTGCGCGCGGGCACGTCCCTTAAAAACACCACCCCGCCCTACGATAAGACTAGAGTGTGTATCCAACAGGCCATCGAACTCACCGTTAATATGCAACGACCCGTCAATGAGCAACTCGCCGGCAAGGCGTGCCCCCCTGGGTACTATTGTAACGCTGTTGTTGCCATGCGAAGCGGATATTGCTTTCCTAAGGAATCCCACTTGATCTCTCCAACCTGCTCAAACAGCTGCTCGTAGTTGTCCAGTGACCAGCTCATAAACGGTGCTGGGTCCAGTGCCGTCCAGAGCTGTCGTACTTCATAGTGTAGATGCGGTCCTGTGGAACGGCCGGTACTGCCGCTCTCAGCGATCTGCTGCCCTTTGACCACATATTCGCCTGGGCGCACCAACAGCTTGTTTAGATGAGCATAGTAGGTTCTGAAACCGAAGCTGTGCTGAATGCGAATAATCTTTCCAAACCCGCCTTTGTTATCGGTACCGGCAGTCTCTACTATACCATCGGCCGTTGCGAATACCGGCGTCCCCTTCTTCATCTTAAGGTCGACACCACGGTGCATCGCCTTCTTCTTAGTTACTGGATGAGTACGAGAGCCGAAGTCACTGTTTACGCGCTCAAATTGTGCCGGTAGCCCATTGGGGATCATGTGCAGCAGCATACGGCGCTCGCGTGCACGCGCCTCGATCAAGGCGGCACGCTCGGCTGCATCTAACCCCTCAAACTGTTCGGTAAGACCCAGCGTTGCACCCAGCTCAGTCAGACTTTGCGCCAGCTCCTCATTCTGGTTCTCCAAAGCAGTCCGTTCCTGCGCCAACTCATCGAGTGCTGCCAGTTGCTGACCCATCATTTCATTGTCTTGAAGCCGCGCCTCAGCCAGCTGCTCCATCTGAGCCTCGAGTGACTCTCGCTCGCTTGCTATTCGCGCCGTCTGCGCCTCCAGCGATTGACGATCCTGCGCTAGGGTTTCAAGCCGACCGCTTAGGGTGTCCAACTCTGTTAGATAGAGTTGCTGACTGCCCAACGCCCGCTGATACCGCACCTCTAGTGCTTCGCGCTCCTCCTTTAGCAGGTTGCGCTGTTCAGTCACCTGTTCCAGCGTCATATTGAGCTGGTCGTAGTCCGAGCTCAGTGCCAAATGTTCCGACTCCAAAACCTGAAGACTATCTGTGGCGCGCACAAGGAGGTAGTTGGAGAGGGCAAAAGCACCGCCAGCAACCATTAGCAAAATAAGGATAGAGTAACGCGCGACCTGTCCTAGGGTAATCTGGCGTGTACCGTGGAGCGTTGTCAGTGTGATTACTAGTTTACGGCGCACGTTGTTCCAGCCTGCTAGGGGTGCTTCGGACGAGCTACTACTATAAAGATTAACTAACCGCCCTGAAAGAACCGGACTACACTGAATAGAAATATCCCGGATAGGCCGAATAAAGTCGATGCTCCCCTTATCGATATATCTGTCAGACGAATACTCAGTACTAGATCTGAGGACGCTCTATCGCGCTTTTGAGCACTATATCTACATGCCAGATCTCGAGCTCGAGGAGGCGTTAGAGGCCTTTCTGATTCACCCGCTAGAGTCTGAGAGCTCTGAACTTCCGGCACTCACTGAGATCGAAATGTATGAACCGATCGATCACGCCGAGGCTAACCGCAACTTTAACCGTTACCTGACTGAAAAAAACGGTAGTGCTCCACTGTTTATCTACCCGCAGCATCTGCATCCGCGATTCAATGCCCTTAGCTATCCTCGCATCGAGAAGGATCTACTTAAGCGTCTGATGCCATTGATCCAGGATCAGAGCGACGCGCCGGTCTATTTAGCACCAATAAATGAGGAGCGTCTGACAGTTGAGCTGCAGTTACTTGTGCAACTCATCCAGTCCGGCGCCTATCCCGATCGAGTCGGTATCTGTATCAGTTGCGCATCAAAGCGGGCCATCCCCACCTTGGGTTGGTTACAGAAGTTAGCGCAGAGCGAAGGGGTAGAGATTCCCATCTGCTTGCTACGCGGTCAGGAACTTGAGGAGCAGAGCCGTAGCGCACTGATTGAAGCACTGCCTGACTACCCAATTTTGCGCTCCAGCGCCCTTATCGATGCGCAGTACCGCTTTGCATTTGAGTTTTTCGCGAGAGAATCCGGTGCGCAGCTCAAACCCATTTTTATCGACCCACCTACCGACCTCCTAGAACGTGCTGAGGATCAAGGTTGGGGCTGTTTCAGCGCGCCGCACTGGAGCTCAATCGATCCACAGCTGGACAGCCTCCCCGCGCCACTCGATCTCTTTGCTGGCGAGCGTCAACGCGCCGAGGGCTTTCTACTCAGTCAGCCAGGCTTAGCCGATGCGATCGCTAATCAGGTTGCATCACTGCGCACCGAGGATAGACAGGTGCAGCCGGTTATCAATGGCTCTCTGCGCAAGAGCAACGAGATCATCGATATCTGCGCGACACAGGATGTGAATCAGATCATAGGCCAGCGGATGGTACCCAACGAGGATCAAGTGCGTGAGGCGCTCTCAGTCGTCGAGGAGGCACAAGCAGACTGGGATCTACAGCGTTTAGAGGAGCGCAGCCAGCGGCTCATGGATTTTGCCCGTTTGGTCAATGAGAAGCGCCTAGAGATTGCTTCTTTACTGGCATACGAAACGGGCAAGCCAATCAAGCATGCGTTGGGCGAAGTGCGTGATGCGATAGACCTCGCCTACTACTACTGCAGCGCGGCCAGCACTCAACTGGCCGACCGACCACTGTTTGAGGATCAGTTCTCACAACACCAACTCGAACTGCATGGCCGCGGAGTCATTCTAGCTATTCCAAGTAGTGAAACACCGGTCGCAGAGCTGGTCGGTTCAGGCACTGCCGCGCTTCTCTCAGGCAATGGATTGGTGATCAAACCGGCCGAGAACGCCTCGATGACCTCGATGCGCCTGTTCGAACTCCTTCTACAGGCCCGGATACCGGCGGCGCTCGTTGCATTTTTACCCGGTGGCCTGCGTGAGATTGGAAACTGGTTGCTAGAGGACTACCGCGTCAACGGCGTGATCTACACTGGATTGGGGGTAAAAGGGTCAGAGATTAGTGCTCAATTGGCTAACCGTCCCGGTGCGCAATTAATTCCAGTGGCCGTTAACTCCGAGGGTCAGTCACTGGTGATGATCGACCGTGATCAAGAGATCCACGGTAATCTGCCGCGCCTGCTACGCGAGACGTTTAGTTCATCCAGCCAGTACCCTCTGTGCTCCCATGTTATTTACCTTGAGGAGGAGATAGCCGAGGAGTACGAGGCGGCGATCGTCAATACGATTTCATTGATACAGCTAGGTTCGCCGCTGAGCCTGCAGACAGACCTTGGGCCTGTCAGCAGTATCTATCGTATGAACGCCCTGCATGATTTGATTGAGCGCCTGCGGGTGAAAGGGCGAATATTAGCTGAGCAACCGAGTCAGGAGCAGAGCGAGCACGGACTCTATGTCTCGCCGACCGTCGTTCGACTCTACACATTGGATGAACTGCAGGAGGTCATTCCGGGCCCCCTGCTCTACCTGATCCGCTTTAGCCGCGATGATATCGACCGTGTTATCAATGAGATCAATCGTACCGGCTACGGCCTGAGTCTGAGTCTGTTTAGTGATAATCCAATTCTGCGACACAAAATCGAGCGGCAGGTACGTGTCGGCAATCTCAACTTTAACCACCCCGAACCCCGGGCAAGTGGCGGCGCTCTACCTATGGGTGGTGCAGGACCATCAGGTACAGGCCCACAGATTGGCGGTCCACACTACCTACGCCACTTTACCAGTGAGCGCACCGTAGTGACCTACAGACGCTCCTGACGCAGTCAAGCCGCTAACAAGCCAACTCGAAACAAGGAACATACGCGCTGTAGTCGATCTTCATACGGCGCTGTTCGATAAAGGCCTTAAGAAGTTTATCCAACGCCAGCATGATCTCTTTATCACCATCCAGTTGGAACGGACCAAACTGCTCAATTGCACGCACGCCGGGCTCTTTGACATTGCCAGAGACTATGCCTGAAAGCGCACGGCGCAGCTCTGAAGCAAGCAGGTAGTCCGGCTGGTTTTTGTGTAGATTGAGCCCCGCCATGTTGGCGTGTGTCGGTTCAAACGGATGCTGCACCTCTTCTGGGATAAAGAGCTCCCAGTTGTAGTGGTAGGCAGTCCCCTGTGCCCGACGATGTTGAGTTACCGCGTGCAGCCCATGCTTCATCTGTTTGGAGACGAGAGCTGGATCGTTAATGATCACTTCGTACATCGACTGCGCTCGTTCACCCAAAGTGGCACCGATAAACGCATCGATCTGTTCAAAGTAAGCTTCGCTACCCTCAGGACCGGTAAAGATAAACGGATAGGGAATATCTCGATTCTCCTCACGCAGCAGGATTGAGAGCATATAAAGGATCTCTTCAGCCGTGCCGGCGCCGCCAGGAAATACGATAATGCCGTGCCCCAAGCGCACAAAAGCCTCCAGCCGCTTCTCGATATCCGGCATGATAATGAGCTCGGAGACGATCGGGTTAGGCGACTCGGCCGCGATGATGCCAGGCTCAGTAATACCGATATACCGCGCATCCTTAACACGCTGCTTGGCGTGCGAAATCATCGCCCCTTTCATCGGACCTTTCATCGCGCCTGGACCGCAGCCAGTACACACGTTGAGCCCGCGCAGTCCCAGTTCATACCCGACTGTTTTGGTGTAATCATACTCGTGCCCATTAATTGAATGGCCACCCCAGCAGACCACGATGCTGGGGTGCACGTGGGGCGCCAGCGCATCTGCATGGCGCAGGATATGAAACACAAGGTTAGTCAGTTGAGCACTCTGGGCTAGCCCCTGCCCCACCTCATCGAGCTCATCCACTACATAGATAAGATCGCGCAACACTGAAAAGAGGTGCTCGCGAATACCTTGAATAATCTCTCCATCAACAAAAGCGCGAGCCGGCGCATTCTCCAGCTCAAGTTGGACGCCCTGATGCTTAAGTGCAATATGGACATCAAAATCTTTGAACAGCTCCAGCACTTCACGCGTGCTGTCCATATCGCTGCCGGTATTTAGAACCGCCAGGGCACACTGGCGAAAGAGAGATTGAACCCCGGAATCGCTGCGATCCTGCAGACGTTCAACCTCATGGGGTGAGAGCATATCCAAGCTCTCGAGAGGTTTAACGCTGGCGTTTACAAAAGCTTCATTCATGTATCTCTCTCCTTCGGCTCAAAAAAGCCTCCGATACAAAGTTGCGCTTACTCTTTACTATGACTCAAGCACGCTTTTTCGCAAGTAAATCGCGCCGCATTTGGGTGCATTTAAGTGCATTTGAGTCCATCAAAATTACATGTAGATGACATTTGTAAAAGTCACAACATTGGATTAGTTTGTAAGTGAAGGAACATTCCTAGCCTACCGCCGATAAGGAACTGCCGATGGCCGCTACGAAGCTGTATATCCTCGATACAAACGTTCTTCTCCATGACCCTAAGTGTATGTTCGAGTTCAAAGAGCAAGACGTATGCATTCCAATGACCGTGCTCGAAGAGCTCGATGACATTAAAGATAGAAAGAAAAGTGTGGCCGGTGAAGCCCGCGCTGCAATCCGTCAGATTGACCGCATTTTGTCAGAGGCGACTAAACCCGAGCAGATCAAAAAGGGCGTACAGATCAGCTTTGAAGGACAAGCCTCAGCTAAGCATGGCCGACTGAGCATTTTCCCTGACCACGAACTCGGCGCCCGTCAGGGTTTCTTGCCGAGCGATCACAACAAAGATAATCGCATCATAAACTGTGCCCTGCACCTGCAGTCAACGCTAGCACAGCGCGAAGTGATTCTGGTTACCAAAGATATCAATATGCGCCTCAAGGCTCTCGGGGCTGGACTGGAGCGCTGTGAGGATTACCGCACTGACCAGCTGGTATCTGATATTGATCTGTTACCCGCCGGTCATAAGCATCTGGACCACCCTTTCTGGGAGGATGTCGAGAACGTTGAGAGCATCAACAAAGAGGGTCACACCTACCACAAGGTGGCCCGCTCTGTTCTGCCCGACACCTACCCGAATGAGTACATCTACGACGACACCAAAGACTTCGCCGCGCGCACTTCGATTGTCGATGGGGAGAACGTCATTCTGGAGGATCTCGGCTACGACCATCTGATGAATCAGAGCTGCTGGGGTATCTCACCGATCAACATCCAGCAGGCCTTTGCTATGCAGGCGATGCTCGATGAAGAGATCGATTTGGCTATACTGCTCGGCGCAGCTGGCTCGGGTAAAACCCTGATCGCGCTTGCCTGTGCTCTGGAGTTAGTCATTGAGGAGGGGCGTTACAACAAGATCATCGTGACCCGCTCCACCCCGCCCGTCGCTGAGGATATCGGTTTCCTGCCGGGCACCGAAGAGGAGAAGATGACACCTTGGCTCAGCGCTATTCAGGATAACCTTGAGGCGATGCATGAGCAGGATGAGCGTCCGCAGAGCAGCGTGAAATACGCGATCGAGAAGGCGAATATTCAGTTCAAGTCACTCAACTTCATTCGTGGACGTTCAATCCAGAATGCGATCGTACTGATCGATGAGTCACAAAACCTAACGCCACAGCAGCTCAAAACGATCCTGACCCGCTGTGGTAAGAATACCAAGATGGTCTGCCTGGGTAACCTTGCGCAGATTGATTCAAACTACCTTACAGCCACCACCTCGGGGCTGACCTACATCGTAGAGCGATTCCGGGACTATGAGGGTGCTGCAAGCATCCACTTCGAAGGTATCTTCCGCTCACCACTGGCCGAGTACGCTGAAGAGCACCTCTAAGGCTGGTTAACCATTAATTAGGGCACTAGCGCTTGAACCCCTTCAGGGGTCAGGCGCTGGCGTCTATGACCTTCACGGCGCAACTCTAACCAGTCAATCTCAGTCAAATGCAACCTCAGGATCGCGAACTGAGGTACTTCCTGCGCTAGAGCATTGATATCCAAGACTTCACCGGGTGCTTGTGGTGTCAGATAGTCTTGCGCGGCATGGGTATCTTTAATTCTCTCCCATAGCTGCTCAGTTTCGGGGCCTTCAGTAATAACTTCGGCCTTGGCAGAGCAGCGTAATTGCCAGCGTTTTTCTCTGTCCCATAACAGTACCTGAGCCCGATGCTGCTGCTTGAGCTGCCAAACTTTGGGGGAGCGTTTGTCGGTGTAGATGGTGAGTGCCCAAGGCGCTGCTTCTCGCAATATCACCGAGCGAGCTTGGGGCAGGCCTTCGGAGTCGATGGTCGCAAGGGTAACAACTCGCGCTGGGTTGGATGGATCCGCTGCAATGTCAGCTAGATATTCCCATAGAAAGTCAGGTTTAGCAGTCAAAAAGGGGTCCATCGTTGCTCCAGACGAACTATACATTGGTGTAAGCTTGCAACTTTATTACAGCTGTAACCCCAATAAATACGGGCGTTAGACTCTTTCAGACTTGATTAATAACAAATATCAATAATAAGTCGACTTATACTCGATGCTGCGGCGCAATATAATGCGCCAAAATTCGCAAACCCGCGAAGAGTGGTTCGGCCGAGCGCACATCAAAAGTGTGCGACCACACTGAGCCAGCTCACTTGTGTAACTACAAAGGGGTACAACAGGTATGAATGAGCGTGAAGTAGACGTCCTGCTAGTGGGCGCCGGTGCAATGAGCACCACGCTAGGTGTGATGCTGCAGGAGCTTGATCCTGAGCTGAAAGTCGCCATGGTCGAGCGCTTAGATCACGTAGCTTACGAGAGTACGGATGGTCTCAACAATGCAGGCACCGGCCACGCTGCCTACTGCGAGCTGAACTACACACCTAAGCAGTCTGATGGTAGCGTAAACTGCGATAAAGCCTACGCCATCAACGCGTCGTTCGAAGTGAGCTTGCAGTTCTGGTCATACCTGGTCAACAAGGGTGCTCTACCCTACCCTAGTAAGTTCATCAACCCGACACCACACTGCTCCTTTGTCTGGGGTCAGGAGAATGTTGAATTCCTGCGCACCCGCCACGCTGCACTCTCTGCCCACCATCAATTTTCTGATATGGAGTACAGCGAAGATCCTGAAGTGATTGAGCAGTGGATGCCGCTGATCATGCAGAACCGCCCCGCTGGAGAGCCGATTGCCGCTACACGGGTTCGTTACGGGTCGGACGTCAACTTCGGTGAGCTGGCGCGCTACCTCGTCAACTACCTTGAGCTAAAACAGAACTTCGAGCTGATGTTGGGTCGTTACGTGACCGACCTCCAGCAGAATGCAGACAAGAGCTGGACAGTAGGCTTGAAACACAGCTCAAAACCAGAGACTGAGAAAGTCCGCGCTAAGTTTGTCTTCTTGGGAGCAGGGGGCGGTGCACTGCCACTGCTGCAGAAGTCAGGCATACCGGAGGGCAACGGTTATGGCGGTTTCCCTGTCAGTGGCCAGTGGCTCATCTGTAAGAATGATGATGTAATTGAGAAGCACGCTACCAAGGTTTACGGTATGGCGCCTATCGGTGCACCACCGATGTCGGTTCCGCACCTAGACACCCGTGTCATCAACGGCAAGAAAGCGCTGTTGTTTGGGCCGTTCGCAGGTTTTACGACCAAGTTCCTGAAAAAAGGGTCGCTGATGGACCTGCCGATGTCGATCAGTGCCAATAATTTCCTGCCGATGATGTCGGTCGCGAAGAACAACTTCGACCTTACAAAATACCTGGTCTCAGAGGTGATGCAGACCCACACCTCACGTGTTGAGGCGCTGCGCACCTTCTTCCCCGATGCGAAAGAGGAGGACTGGGAGCTATCATTCGCCGGCCAGCGCGTGCAGATCATTAAACCCGGCACAGATACCGCAGGTAAATTGGAGTTCGGTACAGAAGTGATCTCATCAAAAGATGGCTCTTTGGCAGCTTTGCTAGGCGCATCACCGGGTGCATCTACGGCCGCTGGAACGATGATTTCGATCATCGAGCGCTGTTTCTCTGAACGCCTCGATCAGGGGTGGAGACAACGCCTAAAGGAGATGGTGCCATCCTATGGTGAGTCACTCACCGAGAACGCTGAGCTACTCAACTCAATCCGTGAAAATACACTGTCGACACTGCGACTGGATCCAGCGGCAAGCTAAGCCGCTGGTTCTACTGCCCACCTCATTTCGCTGCTGCGTTGGCGCTTTCGTTGGCTTTTAGGGTTCCTGCCGCTAAGATACGCAGCAACGCGGAGATCCCTTTTTGAAGCAGCTACTGAGCGCAGTCCTAATCCTGCTGGTACGTGGTTACCAGCTCTTCCTGAGCCCGATCATGGGCCAAAACTGCCGTTTCTATCCGAGCTGCTCAAGCTATACTATGGAGGCGATAGAGCTACATGGACCCTTCAAGGGACTCTTGCTTGGAATCAAACGGATCAGCCGCTGCCATCCCGGTTCAGACGGCGGCATAGACCCCGTACCGGGCACAGAAGAGCAGTACCAAATTGATGAGCCCTGCTGTGATGAAAACAGCAAGCCCCGCGACTAATGCGTGAATAAGGACGCCGAACTATGTTCTCCACCCTGACACTGTCGATCATCACGCTGAGCTATCTTGGACTGCTGTTTATGCTGGCGGTCTACGTCGAGAAGCGTGCACGCGTGCGTGGCGGTTTTACCAACTCACCCTGGGTATACGCCCTATCCCTCGCGGTCTTCTTCACCAGTTGGACCTTCTACGGCAGTGTCGGTTTTGCCATCAATAACGGCCTGCAGTTCTTTGCGATATACGTCGGCGCCATAGCCGGCTTAATTCTGGGTGCCAAAGCGCTGAAGCGGATGATTCTGGCGAAGCAGAATCTGCGTCTCACCTCTGTTGCTGATCTTATATCAACGCGCTACCGGCGCTCTCAACGTATCGCCGCTCTGGTAACCCTCGCTTGTTTGATCGGTCTGATGCCCTACATCGTGCTGCAGTTGCGCGCCATCGGCAGTGCCGTAGACCTGCTTACGCCCAGCAGTGAAACCTTTGGCTGGAGTCTTGATGGTGTACTGATCACACTGATGATGGCACTAATCACTATCATCTTTGGCGTACGCCGGCTCGACCCTACCGAGCGCCACGAGGGCATCATTGCGGTTCTGGTTGCTGAGTGCTTAGTCAAACTATTTGCGCTACTCACACTCGGAGCCTATGTCACTTACGGCGTGTTTGATGGTTTTAGCGATATATTGCGCCAACTCGATGAAGCGGGACTGCAGCAAGTCTACTCCTTTGGCAATGAGGGTGCCGGCTACACTTGGGTCGCGCTCATTCTGCTCGGCGCAGCTGCGATTCTGCTACTACCACGTCAGTTTCATGTTACGGTGGTGGAGAACTCCAACCCTGAGCACCTGAGCACTGCCGTTGGCCTGTTCCCCTTCTACACCCTACTGATCAATCTATTTGTTATCCCGCTAGCCGGTGCCGGCTTGCTGTTAGGCCTTCCCGCCAATCAAGGGGATCAGTTCGTACTGCTGATCCCGCAGCTGTTAAATTCACCAACGCTCACACTAATCGCCTATATCGGTGGTTTTGCAGCCGCGACCGGTATGATCATCGTCACCACACTCACGTTGGCCACTATGGCTTCCAACCACTTGGTGATTCCGATCTGGCGCCGCTTGCGCCCCAGCACTAACCTGGCCAGCTCTCTGCTGGAGATTCGCTGGACGCTTGTCGTACTGATTTTGATGCTCTCCTACCTGTTCGCTACCAGCCTGGACGCAGCCTACATACTGGTGGCCCTCGGTTTGATCTCCTTCGCCGCTATCCTGCAACTTGTACCCGCCGGTCTAGTTGGCCTGTTTTGGCGCGGGGGTAACTCCCTCGGTGCTGCTCTAGGTCTGCTTGTAGGCTATGGTCTTTGGGCCTTTACCCTTGTGGTGCCAGCGATGGTTCGCGAGGGTTGGCTGGGTGCATCGCTGATGACCGAAGGGCTCTTTGGTCACTATTGGTTACGCCCTGAAGCCCTCTTTGGCTATGAGGGCCTCCCCTCTCTTGCTCATTCAGTGTTCTGGTCACTAGGTTTTAACCTGCTCTTCTACGTCGTTGGTAGCCTTGCTTACCGCCCCCAAAAGATGGAGCGCAGCCTCAGAATGGAGCTGTTCGACACCATGGAGAAAGGTGAGTCCACAGTGTTCCGCCACGCGCGCCCAACAGGACTTGAGTCTTACATCCTACGCGAGCCAAAGATGGTTGAAGTGGAACAACTGCTCAAGCGGTATCTAACGGGTGATAAAGCGGACCTGATGCTACAGAGCGTCTGTGAAGATCTGCAACTGGGGACCAAATCGACACTCACGATTATCGAGCTGATGGAGCTGCACCGCATGATCGAGCAGCGCCTAGCCGGCTCCATCGGTGCCGCGTCGGCGCACTCGGCGATTGAAGAGGCGATCGACTACTCTGAGCGCGAAGCCGCCGATCTACGTTCGCTCTTCAGCCACCTTGCGAGCGAACTCAATGCCTCGGTTATCGAGAGTGACTCCGATGGCGAAGGGATTGATATGCTGGCCCGCCTGCAGGAGTCCAACGAAGAGCAAACTCAGAAACTAAAGAGTCTGCACCGTCGGTTAGAACAGCTTGAAGAGACAGTGGACCGTCAGTACAAAGAGATCTTCGACTACCGTATAACGGCCCAACGTCTGCAGGTCGAGCGCGAAGATCTGATCAAGAAGCTGGATCGCCGGGATAAGCCCAGCGAGTAAGTTGACCACTGCAGTGAGAGCGATCTAGCGCACAGCACTATACCGCCAGGAATGGCAGGTATGCCGTTTTTGCAGGAGCAAACAACGGCCATCCCTCAAATACCAATCACTCCGCTTCGCGTTTCAGATGGACATCCATCTGCGGATACGGAATTGAGATACCCTCTTCATCAAAGCGCAGCTTCACCTTTTCGGTGATATCCCAGTAAGTCGGCCAGTAGTCCGGGGTATTCACCCAAGGACGTACAATAAAGTTAACACTGCTGTCAGCCAGCGCACTGACTGCAACAACCGGCTCAGGCTCTGGCAGGACACGCGGATCTGCCTTCACAATCTCCATCAAGATCGTTTTGGCTTTGCGCAAATCATCATCGTAGCTGATACCAAACACCATATCGACGCGGCGCGTCGGACGGCGGTTGTAGTTAGTAATCGTATCGGAGTAGATCGCACCGTTAGGCACTATCACCTCACGGTTATCGCCGGTACGCATTACAGTATTGAAGATTGTAATGCTCTCAGCGATACCTGAGACACCCGCCACTTCTACAAAATCACCCTCCTTAAACGGTCGGAAGAAGATCAGCAGCACGCCAGCTGCAAAGTTCTTCAGTGAATCTTGTAGCGCTAGACCAATCGCCAGGCCTGCAGCACCCACCAGTGCAATGAGCGAAGTGGTATCCACACCCAGTTGCCCCAAAGAGGCAACCACCACGACTAGCGTTAGCAGTACGGATACGATCGATAGGATAAAACGCACCAACATCTGATCAAGCCGGGTGCGCTCAAGTACCCTCTTCAGTACTTTGCCTAGCAGGCCACTTATCCAGCGACCGCCTATTAAGATGACTAGCGCCAGGCCGAGGTTGATTCCCCAGGGCACCACGTAAGTTTCGAGCAACATATCCAGTTCAGGCATGGTTCGTTTCTATCTCCGTTCGAGCTAGTATGATTCGCTTAATTTACATTCGGCGATTTGCTGTTAAGGTTTGACTCATACACCGCAGTATAGTTTAGTCACAGGCTTTTTGTTCACTCCAAGTTTCGACTATTGCAGTTTGATTTGGTTGATTAATTTTTTTCTAGGTTCCTTATGTTGACGCGTCTTTTTTCCTTTTCTGCCCTCGCCTCTGCCCTATTAATAACACCCGTTCAGGCTGCTTTCATCGCTGATGATGTACAGTTATTTATGCATTCAGGCCCAAGTTACGAGTACCGTATCAGTGGACGCGTGCGCAGCGGTGAAGCGGTGGAGATCCTCGAAACCTCGGGGGACTACACCAAGATTCGACTCGAGAGTGAACGCGAGGGCTGGGTCCCAAGTCGCTATGTTTCAGAGGGGCGCAGCGCATTAGAACAACTTCCTGTTCTGCAGCAGACATTGGCAGAGCGTGAAGCACAAGTGAAACAGCAAGCTGACGAGATCCAAATATTGCGGGCGCGCGTTACAACACTTGAGAGTGAAAATGGCGACTTCACAGAGCAGGTTGTGAAGCGCGATACCCAGATAAGGGATCTGCAGTTTGAGCTGCAGAACATGGATCAGTCCAATTTGATGCGATGGCTTACACATGGCGGTCTCATCGCCCTGGCTGGCGTCATTATTGGCCTGATCATTCCAAATCTGCCGAAACGGCGAAAACCACGCGATGAGTGGTTTTAACGCAGCAGCAGATGTTGGTCTAAACTGAGAATTATGGAATAGGGAACAAGGAGCAGCATCCAATGGAGGCGATCATGTCGTTCTTACTGGTTACAGCAGCACTGGCTGCAGTGGTTTGGGTTGGTATTAAAAGTCTGAAGACTGACGCTGATAAAGTGGCATTGCAGCCGATTCGTATTGAGGATGAGCGGCGTCAACGCCAGTTGCGTCAGCGTCGTCGATAAGCCTTAGCGTTAGAACCTAGAACAGCGATCCCGTCATCGAATCCTCCTGAGGATCTTTCGGGCTCGCCTCTAACTCGGCTTCTGAAGCACTCACCCCAGCGGCTTGATTCGCTGGCTCGGTCTCTAGGGTCAGCTGTGGCGCTTGGCCAGTGTTTTTATCGTCCTCTACTACAGACTTAGCACTTGCCGCAGGCTCTGAACCTAGCTCTCCGTCGAACAACGCCGGAGTCACTGGCACCGGCGTAAACTCAGCAAAACCGCCTTTAAGCGTCCACTCCGAGTGGCCCTGCTCTACACGCACAACTCCTTTAAAGCGCTGCTGCAGATAGGGCACAACATCCTCCATCGTGTCGATGTCACAGAGAATAACACCGCCGCGACCATCATCAGTTGTAAAGAGGTAGGATTTCACTCAATTGCCTTCCATTGAAAACCGGATTTGTGCGCCAAGTTTAAAGCAACTGCCCCACCTCAGCCAGTGTGAGGATTCGGTGCTAGACTGAAAAGAATAAGTGACATGACCGGTTCAGGCCTGCTATCCGAGATGCGCGAGACCGAACGCCCGGCCTTTGTTAACTTTCTACTGGTCTCATCCGAAACTTACTACCGTTACCTAGAACCGATTCGTCAGTCTGGATCCATAGCAATTCTGCCCAAGCCCTTCAAAGAGGAGAACTTAGCGGCTATTCAGCATACTGGGGTCTAGGCGCTCTGCAACAAGCCCCTCGCGTTTGAGGGGCTTAGAGGATTGATTCGAAACCTCATCGTCGAGGATTGATTAGCCCTCGATTGGGAAAGCTGGCAGTGTACAGCCGCTGATCTGACGGGCAAGGCGCAGTACCTGACAGCTGTAGCCAAATTCATTGTCATACCAGACGTAGAGCACACAGCTCTTGCCGCTAGAGATCGTCGCCAATGCATCCACAACACCTGCAGAGCGTGAGCCAACAAAATCCGTTGATACCGCCTCAGGTGAATTGGAGTAACCCACCTGCTTTTGCAACTTAGAGTGCACGGCGACGTTACGCAGGTAATCGTTGAGAGACTCTCGGTCGGACTCTTTCTCGAGGTTAAGATTCAGAATCGCCATAGAGACGTTAGGTGTTGGAACGCGGATCGCATTACCGGTGAGTTTACCCTCGAGCTGCGGCAGCGCCTTGGAGACCGCTTTAGCTGCACCCGTCTCAGTGATAACCATGTTCAGCGCAGCAGCGCGGCCGCGGCGATCCCCTTTGTGGTAGTTATCGATCAGGTTCTGGTCGTTGGTGTAGGAGTGCACGGTCTCAACGTGGCCATTGACTACGCCGTACTTGTCATCCATCGCCTTGAGCACAGGAGTGATCGCGTTAGTCGTACAGGAAGCGGCTGAAAGCATCCGATCGTCGGCGGTGATATCCGACTGGTTTACGCCCATCACGATATTCTTCACACCCTTACCCGGTGCTGTCAGAATCACGCGTGACGCCCCCTTCGACTGCAGGTGGCGCGACAACGCCTCTTTATCGCGGAACATACCGGTGTTGTCGATCACTAGCGCATCCTTGATGCCGTACGCAGTGTAATCCACCTCTTCTGGTGCGCTCGCGAAGATTACCTTGATCAGGTTCCCGTTTACGATCAGCGCCTCATTGGCTTCATCAACCTGAATAGTGCCATTGAATGAGCCGTGAACCGAGTCACGACGCAGCAGACTCGCGCGCTTCTCGAGATCATTATCCGCCTTACCCTTGCGCACTACGATTGCACGTAGTTTGAGCGAGTGGTCCGCACCAGACCGGTTGATCATTAGACGCGCCAACAGGCGGCCAATGCGCCCGAAACCATAGAGCACCACATCCTGCCCATCGTTTTCTTCGCTCTCCATAGCCGGAGCCAGCTCTTTCGCCAGGTAGGCACCTAGATCGCCACCACCCTGTTTGCGGAAATTCACAGCAAGCTTGCCAAGATCCACATGAGCATTGCTGATACCCATTTCAACAACACGCTCCAGTACAGGGAAGGTGTCGACAACAGAGAGCTCTTCGCCCTCGATCTGACGCACATAGCGGTGAGACTTGAGCAGATTAATTACGGAGTTTTTCACGCACAGACGACCAAAAATAGAGGTCTCTACGTTTGATTCGCGGTAAAGACGGCCGATCAATGGGATCATCGCCTCAGCAATCGATTCACGGGCATTCCACTCTGCTAGCATCAGTTCTTGAGTCACGTCAGGCTCCAAATTCAAGTCTGTGTTGGGTTGGTTTGTAGGCAGATTGCCACAGCGCTGACAACTTCCGCTATCCGCAGCAGAAACACTCAAATACCCGTAATTGTTGTAAAAATACGCATCAAATTGAACTTCACGCTCCGATCACCGACAGCGCGTAAGTAAATTACGTATCTCTTACCAAAAACAGCAAATAGTAGGCCAGAATCGCCCCCGAATCTTCATACCAAAGTAGGCAAAAATACTCGTCTCACAGAGGATATTGGTCTAGATGAGAATCGTTCTTAACCGGACTACAAAAGCTGTCACCTCACGCGAGGCGCAGCATAATCTTACGTAAGGTACGTTGCGCCTCGTCGAACTCTTGCTCTTCAATCAGTTCGCCCAGCTCAAGTTGCAGTGCGCTGAGCTTAGCCGCTTTGAGCGCCACCTTGAGCTCATTGAGCGTCAGAGCAGCGGCTTTAGCTTTGCCCTCGGACAGCTCCTCCGCCAACTGCTCCAGTTTCAGTAGCAGTGGATCGACCTCCGGCCCTTCTTTGTCAATCGATTCAGTAGCGCCCTCAGCGTTCTCTTGCGCATGCAATGGCTCCTCACCACCCTGCTCAAAATAGGCATGAATTTGAGCGTGCACAGCAGAGTCACGGTAGCGTAGCGTTTGTAACTGTGCGTCCAGATCCACAAGCTCCTCTTTACGCAGGCTATGCTCTACAGCGGCAAAAGCCTCAGAGAGACTTTGCGCACCCAGCATGGCACTGACCGATTTAACGTTGTGCGCCAGATCAGCACCTGTCTGCCACTCCTGCGCGGCTACCGCCTCATAAATCTTATCAACGGTCTCCTGGAAGCGATCTCGGTAATCCTCCAGTACTTCTTCAATATACTCCTCCAGATTGGCGCAGGAGCGTTTCATTCCAATCACCGGATCAATCTCAGGCGCCAGGCGTTTGGCCAGTTGTGCCACCTCAGGATCAAGCTCATCGACTTCGGGAATCACTTCAGCAACGACCGCTTCTGCTTGCTCAGCAGACTGCGCGGCTTCAGGTGCGATAGCGCCGACTAAGGTTCTGTAGAGCTCGCGGCTGTCGATGGGCTTAGAGATGTGATCGTCCATTCCTGCATCTAAACTCTCAGCCCTAGCCTCAGAGCTTGCATGAGCAGTCATCGCAATAATTGGCAACTTGGCAAAGCCTGATTTGCGCAGCTCGCGGGTGGCCGTCAGGCCGTCCATACGCGGCATCTGAACATCCATTAGCACCAGATCAAAGTGCTGCAACTTTACCCGCTCAATCGCCTCGAGCCCATCAACCGCAAGGTGGACGATCAGACCGAAACGCTCAAGAAACGCCGTTGCAACGCGCTGATTCATCTCATTGTCTTCGACCAGTAGTACCTCTTTTCCGTGCAGGGGTTTGGTATCCGGTGCATCTGACTCAGAGGGTAACTTCACCGCCAAGGCAGGATCGACTAGAGGTTTCTCACCGGCCTCCAGTGGGATATCAAAGGCAAAACAGCTACCTTCGCCCAGCTCACTCTCAACGCTCAAATCACCTTGCATCAGATGTACGAGGTCCACGGAGATCGTAAGCCCCAACCCGGTACCCCCAAAGCGACGCGTAGTGCTGCCATCGGCCTGCTCAAAGGGCTTGAACAGGCGCTCCTTGAGCTCAGGGCTGATACCAATACCGGTGTCATGGACGCTGAAGGCAATTCTGTCACCGATAGGACGCTTAACGTAATGAATCTGCAGAGCGATCTCGCCTTTAGCAGTAAATTTAGCTGCATTGGAGAGCAGGTTTACCAGCACCTGGCGCAGTCGTGTAGGGTCGCCGCGCAAGTAACGTGGTAACGCTTTATCTAGTTCCAGGCGCACATCGACGTTCTCGCGGCGTGCTTGTATACGGATTGAATCCAGTGCCGACTCAGCCAGGTGGCGAAGGTCGAAATCGATGCGCTCAAGCTCCACTCTACCTGCTTCAATTTTTGCAAAATCGAGAAGGTCATTGATGACATTCAACAGACTGGTCGATGCCTCGTGGATACGCTCGAAGTAGCTGCGCCCACCGACCGTCCGGTCATCATCTAGTGCAAGTTCGGACATACCGATAATAGCGTTCATCGGCGTGCGGATTTCATGCGAGATATTGGCAACAAACTCAGACTTAGCGCGGCTAGCTGTTTCGGCAGCATCACGTGCCTGCACAAGATCATTCATCGCGGAGCCCAACTTACGGTTACTCAAACGCAGGTTATTCATGATAACGAGATTGCGGTTTGACAGGCTGGCGATCACGAAGAAGGTGATTACAAACGAGGTTACGATGAAGGCGATCAGTAGTAATACACTCGAGCGCTGCCCCTCGGCTAAATGCACAATCGGTAGTTGCACAACCTGAATACCCCGCACATCACCGACCACCCAATCTTTTTTCGGCGAGTCTGGGTGAGTGTTGTGACAGGCGACACAGCCTGCAGTCATTCTTAACGGCAGGGCTAAATTGAGCACATCCCGACCATTCTCCGGGATGTACTCTAGGTACTCTTTCTCGCCTCGCAGAACCGAGAGCTCATTCAGCGCGCGTGCCTCAAACGCCCCTAAACGCTTCTGCTCACGCCAGGGGAAGGGGTAATTGCTGACAATATCGAAGCGAATATCACCACTAAACGAGTTCGCATAGTCAGCAAAGTCTTGTGTGAACGTAGCAGGAACAGGCAGGGCATTGTCTTTCTGGTGATAATCGTGAGTGATTTCGATACCTGAACCACTGACACTCGGCAGAATTTCATCGGCATAGAAGTTGCGTAGATAAGAGACAAGACTGGCGTACTGGCGAGCAGTGTAGACTAGCGAAGCGCGCTCGACATTGCGCGTATGCCAGTAGGTAATCGCAAGCAGGCCAGTGGTGACCATAAGGGTTGCGACCACCATGATAACTAGAAGTCTGCGGCTAGACTGCGATGCGATCATTCCTTCTCTCCGGCATGTATGCCTTGCTCTTGGATCGCTTCAGCACCGCGGATATACCGTTCAGTCATACTGAGTGACAAATACCAGATAACGCCGACCATCAATACCAGCGCTAGGAACATTGCAAGCGCCAGCATAAAACTGAGCTCACTGGCTGCAGCGCGAACAGCCTCCATCTCGTCGGTCCGATCAACATAGATCTCGGCAACGCCGATAATCCGCCCAGCACTGTTCGATCCATCAATCGAGCGCCGTACCGGCACATAACTTGAGACGACGTCGCGATCATAAACCACACCGCTGTAACCGCCGAACTCAGAGCGCAACTCTGATACGGAGTAGGAGCCACCGCGCATCGCAGCAATAAAGCCGTTATTACCAGAGTAATCTGCTCCGAGTTGGTTTGGATCTGAGGAGTAGAGCGTTGTGCCGTGCAGGTTGTAGAGCTTTATCTTGAGAAAGTCGGTGCCGAGCATAAATTCACGGATACGACCATTGATACGTTCGTACTCTTCATTGCTGAGCGCGTCGTTCTGCTTGTTGATATTCGCGCTCAAACGCACAGCAGGCTCAATCGCATCGTAGAGATCGTTGACAAATAGCTGTGTTAGGTCCTGATTTGCCGCCTCACTCGCTCGGAGCACAGCGCTCTCTAACCGGTCTGAAACGAGGCGGCTAGCAATTTGATGCATCAGGATTCCAAAAAGCACGACGACTGCAGCAGTCGCCAGAAGGGAGATGGATGATTTACCGTTAGCTGTCATAGGGCTGAGTTGGAGATATGTCCGTATCTTTGGTTTTATTAAAGATAGACGGGCTTCTGAAATTGCGCCAATTATTGTCTTGAATGTCTCAAAAGACTTTCTTTTGGTAATCTGGCCCAGATATCCCTTCGCTTTAAAAAAAGTGTCACAATTTAGGCTTATCCTCGCGAATTAATTTTAACTAAATGCTCAGATAGGAGAACTCTGTGACTATGCGCGTTGGTATCAACGGTTTTGGCCGAATGGGTCGTCTAATAGTACGTACCGCTTTTAACTGGCCCGAATTCGAAATGATTCAGATCAATGATCCTGCCGGTGATGCTGCGACATATGCCCACCTGCTCAATTTTGACTCCGTTCATGGGCGCTGGGCCACTGAAGCGAGCAGCGAAGCCGATAAGGTCATGATTGATGGACAAACGATAAAGGTCACCAACAACGGCTCAATCGGCGAGACTGATTGGAGCAACTGCGACCTAGTGATTGAAGCCAGCGGCAAGTTCAAAACTCTGGAGACGCTACAGGCCTACCTCGATCAGGGCGTAAAACGCGTCGTTGTGACCGCCCCGGTTGCCGATGAGGGAGCGCTCAATATCGTCTACGGCGTCAACCACAACTTGTATAACCCCAGAGAGCACCGCATCGTTACCGCGGCTTCCTGTACGACTAACTGTCTGGCACCTTTGATTAAAGTACTGCAAGAGAAGATCGGCATCGTCCACGGCTCGATGACTACCGTCCACGATCTTACCAACACTCAAACCATCCTCGACGCACCGCACAAGGATCTGCGCCGTGCCCGCGCTTGTGGCATGAGCCTGATTCCAACCACAACTGGCTCAGCTAAGGCGATCACTAAGATCTTTCCAGAGCTCACCGGTCGACTTAATGGCCATGCGATTCGCGTTCCTCTGGCAAATGCGTCACTCACCGACTGTGTGTTTGAGCTCTCCCGGGCCACCACGGCTGAAGAGCTGAACGCTTGGTTCAAAGAGGCCGCAGAGGGCGACTTGAGGGATATCCTAGGCTATGAAGAGCGGCCATTGGTCTCAATCGATTACAAAACCGACCCCAGATCGAGCATCATCGATGCTCTCTCAACGATGGTTATCAACGGCACCCAAGCGAAGATCTATGCTTGGTATGACAATGAATGGGGCTACGTTAATCGCACCGCCGACCTGGCCCGCTATGTTGCTCAGTTAGAGCAGTAATTGTGCTGAAACACCTATCTGCCGATGTCCGCCAGTATCTGCTGGTAACCGGTAACTACTGGGCGTTTACGCTAACCGACGGTGCCTTGCGTATGCTAGTGGTGTTGCACTTCCATACGCTGGGCTACTCACCGCTTGAGATTGCCCTGCTGTTTCTCTTCTATGAGTTCTTTGGTGTGGTCACCAATCTGGTGGGTGGATGGCTGGGTGCGCGTATAGGCCTGAACCGCACGATGAATATCGGCCTAGCACTGCAGGTGGTCGCACTCTCTATGCTACTGGTGCCCGCGGCGATGCTTACAGTCCCCTGGGTGATGGCGGCTCAAGCGCTGTCGGGGATTGCTAAAGACCTCAACAAAATGAGCGCCAAGAGCGCTATTAAGCTGCTGATACCTGAGGGGGCCAATCAGTCACTCTACCGTTGGGTTTCATTTCTTACCGGTTCAAAGAACAGCCTTAAAGGGGCCGGTTTCTTCCTTGGTGGGCTGCTGCTCTGGTGGCAGGGTTTTCAGGGCGCTGTGCTGTCGATGGTAATTATGCTTAGTTTTACCCTGCTACTGAGCCTAGCAAAACTGGGTAAAGATTTAGGCGTAGCCAACAGCAAACCTAAGTTCTCTCAAATTTTCTCAAAAAGCAGCAATATCAATATTCTGTCGGCTGCACGCCTGTTTCTATTTGGCGCGCGTGATCTATGGTTTGTTGTGGCACTTCCGGTCTATCTGAGCGCAGAACTGGGCTGGGCACACACTGAGGTGAGCAGTTTTCTGGCACTCTGGATAATCGGCTATGGTGTCGTGCAAACGCTGGCACCCTACTTGACTGGTAAACGCAGTGGAGAACAGCCCACCCGAGCGCAGCCGTTTCTCTGGTCGCTCGCGTTAATCGTGCCACTCTTTGCCCTCGCAACCCAGTTATCAACAACAGCTGAACCGGATCGCTGGCTAGTGGTTGGACTGCTGGTATTTGGCGCGCTATTTGCGGTCAACTCTTCGTTGCACTCCTATCTAATCGTCAACCTTGCTAACAGGGATGCAGTATCACTCGACGTCGGTTTCTACTACATGGCCAACGCCGCCGGCCGCCTGATTGGAACACTATTGTCAGGCTACCTCTACCAAGCCCATGGACTTGAAGCCTGCCTTTGGGGCGCCGCACTCTTTATCCTCATTTGCACGCTACTTTCTACACAACTGAAATTTGACGGTTTTGCAAAGCAGCAATGATCGTTAAACTGTGCGCTTTCTCACTCGAGCCGCAGGAGCCTGACATTGAGCGCAACCCTCCCCTTTAAGCCCCCCACTAAATCTGGCGACCTCAGACGTGTAGGTGCAGTACAGGGGGCCGCGGCAGGTTGGTTAGTTGAGCAGCTCAGCCAAGCCGAAGAGCGCCCGATCCTGATTCTCTGCAACGACTCAGAGAGCGCCAGCCGTCTGCGCCGCGAGATTCGCTTCTTTGCCGGCAAGCAGCTCCCGGTGCTGCTGTTTCCTGACTGGGAGACGCTCGCTTATGACAACTTCTCGCCTCACCAAGATATCATCTCTCAGCGTTTAGAGGCTCTCTACCGCCTGCAAGCGATGCGCCGTGGAGTGCTAGTTGTACCAGTCGCCACTGCGATGCAGCGTATCGCTCCCAAAGAGTATGTGGGCGGCAATGTGTTCTGGTTAGAGAGCGGCCAGCAGCTCGACCCCGATCAGATGCGCGCGCAATTGATTGATGCGGGCTACTCGCTTGTCGATACTGTCTATGAGCACGGTGAGTTCGCCGTGCGCGGTGCCATCATCGACCTCTACCCTATGGGTAGCAACGAACCTCTTCGTATCGATCTATTTGATGATGAGATCGACACACTGCGCACCTTCGATCCAGAGACTCAGCGTTCAGTTGAGCAGGTTGAGCGGGTACGCATACTTCCGGCGCGTGAACACCCCTTCCATAAAGAGGCGATCGACCAGTTCAAGGCGCGCTGGCGCCAGCGCTTCGATGTGGACTACGGTAACTGCCCAATCTATCAGGATGTCTCCTCGGGGCTAGCGCCGGCGGGTATCGAGTACTATCTACCCCTCTTCTTCGAACAGTGCGCGACGCTATTCGACTATCTACCCGCCAAGACGCTCGTTGTTCAACACGCGGGTGGGCATGAGGCCGCAAAAGCCTTTGAAGCGAGTGTGCGCAACCGATACGAGGAGCGCCAAGGCGACTTAACGCGCCCTATCCTGTCGCCGGATGAGCTGTTTCTCGCGGCTGATACTCTGGCCAGCCAGCTGAAAAACTGGCCGATGGTAAGGCTGAGTCTGACTCCTGAGGAGGTTAAGCCGGGTAGGGATAATCTGGAGAGTTGCGAGCCACCCAACCTCAGCGCATCACCAACAGCCGCTGAGCCGTTGCGCCCTCTCGCGAATTTGATCAGCACAGCCGCCGAGCCCGTGTTGATCTGTGCAGAGTCAGCCGGACGGCGTGAAGCGCTGCTAACTCAGCTCGCAGCGATGGATATTAAACCTACACTGTTCGACTCCTGGGCTGCATTTCTAGACGCGCCGCAGAGGGTTTCGATCTGTGTAGCACCCATAGAACGTGGTCTATACATCCCGGGCTCGGTGCAGCTTATTACCGAAGCTCAGCTCTTCGGTAATCAGGTGTTCCAGCGCCGTCGCCGCGATAAGGCGAAGGTCGATGCGGACCAGGCGATCAACCATCTGTCCGAGCTGACTATCGGTAGTCCGGTCGTGCATCTGGATCATGGGGTTGGGCGCTATCTGGGCCTGCAGACGATCGATATCGATAACTCACCGACTGAGTTCCTAACATTAGAGTACGCCAAGGGTTCTAAGCTTTACGTGCCCGTCGGCTCCCTACATCTGATCAGCCGCTACTCGGGCGCGGGGGATGAGAGCGCTCCACTCCATAAACTTGGCACTGAACAGTGGAGTAAAGCGCGCCGCAAAGCGGCGGAGAAAGTCCGCGACGCTGCAGCCGAACTACTTGACATCTACGCCCGTCGCGCCGCACGAGTCGGCTTCCAGTATAGCCTGGACGACCAGATGTATGAGCAGTTCTCACGTGGTTTCCCATTTGAGGAGACCGCAGACCAGGCGATGGCGATCGATGCCGTACGCCGCGATATGCAAGCGCCTCAGCCGATGGATCGATTGGTCTGTGGCGATGTCGGCTTCGGTAAGACTGAAGTTGCGATGCGCGCTGCATTTATCGCAGCCCAGGCCGGAAAACAGGTCGCGGTGCTGGTGCCCACCACCCTGCTAGCTCAACAGCACTTCGAGAACTTCCGAGATCGTTTCGCCGACTGGCCGGTCAAAGTGGAGCTGATCTCGCGCTTCCGGACTGGCAAGCAGCAGGATGCCATCATTGATCAGGTGCAGAGGGGGCAGGTCGATATCCTTATCGGCACGCATAAGCTGATACAGGGGGATATAGAGTTCGCGAACCTTGGGCTATTAATAATCGATGAGGAGCACCGCTTCGGCGTACAACAGAAAGAGCGTTTAAAATCTCTGCGCTCTGAGGTCGATATCCTCACACTGACCGCAACACCGATACCGCGAACCCTAAATATGGCGATGTCTGGCATGCGCGACCTGTCGATTATCGCCACCCCACCGGCGCGACGCCTGTCGGTGAAAACCTTTGTACGCCAATACGACGCACCGCTGATTAAAGAGGCGATACTGCGTGAACTGCTGCGCGGGGGGCAAGTCTACCTGCTGCACAACGAAGTCAAAACGATAGAAGAGACGGCTCGCAAACTCACCGAAATGATTCCAGAGGCGCGCGTCGGTGTGGGGCATGGCCAGATGCGTGAGCGCGAGCTTGAGCAGGTGATGGGCGATTTCTACCACAAACGTTTCAACATACTTGTCTGTACGACAATTATCGAGACCGGTATCGACGTTCCCAACGCCAACACGATTATTATTGATCGAGCTGACAAATTTGGTCTGGCACAGCTGCACCAGTTGCGCGGGCGTGTGGGTCGTTCGCACCATCAGGCCTACGCCTATCTACTAACTCCCCATCCGAAAGCGATGACCAAGGATGCACTTAAACGTCTAGAAGCGATTGAGGAGGCGAGCACGCTCGGTGCCGGCTTTACTCTAGCAACCCATGACCTCGAGATTCGTGGTGCGGGTGAGTTGTTGGGTGACGAGCAGAGCGGCCAGATGCAGACGATCGGTTTTAGCCTCTATATGGAGATGCTCGATCAGGCCGTTAAAGCGATTCAGGACGGCAAGACGCCGAACCTCGACAAGCCCCTGCGCGGCGGTTGCGAGATCAATATTCGCCTACCTGCCCTGATCCCCGATGACTATCTGCCGGACGTGCACAACCGACTGATACTCTACAAACGCATCTCTGCGGCGAAGTCAGACGAGGCGCTGCGCGAATTGCAGGTTGAGATGATCGATCGCTTCGGACTGTTGCCGCCATCCCTGCAAAATCTGATGCGTCAAACTAGTATTAAGCTCAATGCAGAGCGCCTCGGTATCGATAAGATCGATGTAGGCGCTGACTCGGGTCGACTTGAGTTCGGTGAGGAGACCGAAGTTGATCCACTGACGCTGGTTAAACTGGTGCAGAGTAAGCCAACAGTCTATAAACTGGATGGGGCAACAGCGTTACGTTTTAACAACTCAATGGCCCAGCCCGAGACACGTTTCCAGACGTTAGAAGCACTTTTAGCGCTACTAGAACCCAAAGCTGATTGAAACGCTAAATAGAGGCGAATAAGGAGTAGAGTGAGAATGAAGTTGAAGCAGGCCACTGCTGTACTCTTTTTAGGACTGAGCCTAGGCACCGCAGCAGTGCAGGTGCAGGCTGAGGATGAGGTCGTTCTGCCACTGGCCGCTGAACTCAAGGAGCAGGAGAACCTCTACACGGTCGAGATGGTGCTGTTCAAGCAGCAGATTCCAGCTTACACCGAAGAGAACTGGCCCACCGATCTACCAGCGATCGACTTCACCAACGCCCGCCTACCGATTCCAAATGATGGCATGCCGCTGAGCGCTAATGAGGAGCTTGAAAAGAGCGATTATGCGCTGACGGACGAGGCGGCTCGGCTGGCTCGTCAGGGCTACGAAGTGCTTTACCACAACTCTTGGCTGGAGCAGTTCAACCCCAATACCGAAACTACACTTATGCTGGTCGACCCTTTCGGTGCGTTCGAAGGTACAGTGCGCATCGAACGCCTGCGCTTCCTACACGTCTACCCCGAGGTGAACCTCTATACGGCAACTGGCTCCGAGCAACCCGGCAGTGTGATTCGCATGCAGGAGAGCCGTCGCATGCGCTCGAAAGAGACGCACTACATCGATCACCCTGTGCTGGGTATGCTGGT
>JAHEDZ010000004.1:53373-112039 GCA_024640955.1 Oceanospirillaceae bacterium | reverse complement strand
CCGTAGCGCTCTAGGTGCGCGAGATAGAGGCGCACCTCAAACTCTAGCTGGTGATAATCCGGCTCCATATAGGTACAGAGCTTGTAGAAGGCTTTGTTGTGCTCTTTCTCACGGAGATGTGCCAGCTCGTGCGCTAGGATCATACGCAAGAAAGGCTCGGGCATCGCGCGAAATAGCGAGCTAATCCTGATCTCATTCTTTGCTTTCAGCTTTTTCCCCTGCACACGTGATACGAACGTGTGTAAACCCAATGCGTTGTTGATCACATGAATTTTGTCGTCGTAGATCACCTTAGATATCGGTGAAGAGCTACGCATATGCTGGTTTTTGATCTGTTGCGCATAGTCGTATAGTGCGCGCTCTGAGCTGAATGGATGCGCTTGAGGGTAACGCTTTAGCAGCCATGCCCCCGCTCGATTGGAGTCGAGCATGGCGTTAGCCTGTTGTTGAACGTCTAGTGAATAGGGGCTCAGGTAGTCAGGCATCCCCGCTACCCCTCTGGCTCCGGAGTTGATGCAAGATGAACGGTCTGCGTTGGGAACGCGACCTCAGCGCCATGTTCGGTAATCACATCCATTATTTTCAACAACACATCCTGTTTTATCTTATGGAACTCCACCCAAACCGTGGTCTTGGTAAAGGTGTAGACCAGTATATCCAGTGATGAAGGACCAAAACGGTTGAGGTTAACGATCAGTGTCTGCGCCTGATCGATATCCACGTGCTGTTCCAACATCGACTTGATACCCGAAACAATGGCTTCAACCTGGGCAGCATCATCATAGCGCACACCAATGGTCTCGTAGATCCGACGGTTGGTCATGCGCGAAGGGTTCTCAACCGCGATATTGGCGAAGGTCGAGTTAGGTACATAGAGTGGGCGCTGATCAAAGGTGCGGATGCGCGTTAGGCGCCAACCGATCTCCTCAACGGTACCCTCAATCTCTTTATCCGGTGAGCGAATCCAGTCGCCAACCTTGAACGGACGGTCCATATAGATCATCAGTCCACCGAAGAAATTGGCTAACAGGTCTTTAGCCGCAAAACCGACAGCCAAACCACCGACACCACCAAAGGCGAGAATACCGGAGATACTGACACCGAGGTTTTGCAGCAGAGCCAGCCCCGACATCACCAACACGCTGAGTCGAATCAGCTTAGCGATCGCATCGGCCGTGGTACGATCCATCCCAGGCTTGCCTGCTTCACCCTGAACCAAACGCGCCTCTATACGCGACACCAAACGAATCAGCGCCCAGGCGATCAGCAGAATGTAGGCAATGCTGCGAAAGTGTTCCGCGGCATCAAGAGTAATATCATCGAGGGCTTTAGCGGCAATCTGCAACGACAGCGTGATGCCTACAACCCAGACCAAGACTGACAGGGGCCGACGAATCCCATCCAGGATTAGCTCGCTCCAGCGCGGATGTCCCTGACCGAGACGACGGACGATACGCGCCAATAGGGCATTAACCAACAGCCCTATGATGCCCGTGAACAGCAGAATCAGTAGCCCCTGAAAAGCCCAGGAGTAAACCTGCAGAGCGGGTATCAGCACAAACAGCGGATCCAGCATCCAGCTTAGGAGAAGATTCATGCTGCGCTCTCCGACATCGCTACAAGTGAGGCAGCCAAGGTACGAGCCCGCGCCAAACGTTCAGGGTCAGCCTGGCGTTTTGGCCGAGCGCGCATACGAGCGATCCGGTACGAAGTGGGTTCATTGCTTGTAGCAAGAAAGTTAAGTACTTCGGTTGCAGCCCGGGGTGCGTTACACACCAACACCATGTCACAACCAGCAGTCAGAGCAGCCTCGGCACGTTTAGCGTAAGAGCCCACTGCGGCCGCCCCCTCCATGCTCAGATCATCGCTAAAGATCACGCCATCAAAGCGCAGCGCTTCACGCAGCTGACGTTGCAGCCAGAACTCCGAGAAGCCGGCTGGCTGAGAGCAGACCTGAGTGTACTGAATATGTGCAGGCATAATCGCATCCAGTCCGCGCCGAATAAGCGCGCTGAAGGGGCGGATATCCTGAGCTTCAATCTGAGCAAACGGACGCTCATCCACGGGCAGGCCATGGTGCGAATCGACCTCCACTGCGCCATGCCCGGGGAAGTGTTTACCCGTGGCCGCCATGCCTGCTTCATGCATACCCGACATCAAAGCACCCGCTAACTGCTCTACGCCCGCAGTAGAGGCAGCGAAAGCTCGGTCGCCAATAACACTGGAGACGCCGTAGTCCATATCCAATACCGGGGCAAAGCTCAGATCGATATCATATTCGCGTAGCTCGGTGGCCAACAACCAGCCCATCTCGTGCGCCTGCGCGATAGCGCTGCCAGAATCCTGCTGCCAGAGCTGCCCCAGTACCGCCATCGGCGGCAAACGGGTAAAACCCTCTTTGAAGCGCTGGACCCGCCCGCCCTCTTGATCGACAGCAACCAGAAGATCGGGACGAATTGCGCGAATCCCCACCATCAGCGTGCGCAGCTGAGCTGGCGACTCGTAGTTGCGGGCAAACAGAATTAGGCCACCCACCTCAGGCCGTTTTAGCTGTTTAGCTTCAGCGGTCGTCAATTCAGTGCCCGCGATATCGAGCATCAGCGCGCCAGTTGTCATTCTTCGATCCTTACCAGTGTCTGGGTGTCGACCTGCTCGAAAAGCTGCAGCAGATCAGTGTTTCGCATACGGATACAGCCGTGCGATGCAGGCTGCCCCATCGGCTCTGTATCCGGTGTGCCGTGTATGTAGATATAGCGTTTGAGGCTATCGACGCAACCCCCACGGTTATGGCCCCACTCCAGCCCCTGTAACCAGAGTATTCGGGTGAGTATCCAGTCGCGCTCTGGATATTGGGCAGCAAGCTCAGGCGAGTAGACTTCGCCAGTTGCTCTGCGACCGACAAACACCGTATTTTCCGGCTCATCCTCACCTATTTTGATGCGGATTCGATGCAGGCCGGTCGGCGTACAACCGCTACCCTGCTGCTGCCCTGCACCCGCGCTAGCCGTTGATATCGACCAGTGCGCAATCAGCTGTTCATCACTGAGCAGTTTCATGCTCTGCTCAGCGATAGAGACTTCGATTCGCTGCTGCGCCATCAACGCGCCCAGAAACGACTCTGTGTGAGGCGCGACCAGAGTTTACCGATGCTCGCATCGACCATGCTGACACCCATTCCCTGAAGTTTCTCCTGCAGGGAGCGTTTCTCTTCATAAGTCACTTTGTAGATATCAGCCTCATCGACTGCGTTAAACAAGTAGTCATCCGAGGTCTCGATGCCATCAATGAGGCCATTCTCAACGGCGCGTCGGCCAAACCAAACTTCTCCGGTAGCCACCTTCTCAATCTCAAGGTTGGGGCGATATTCACTGACAAACTGCTTGAACAGGTCGTGGGTATCCTCAAGCTCTTCCACAAACTTCTTGCGCCCCGCTTCAGTGTTCTCGCCAAACATCGTAAGCGTGCGTTTGTATTCACCGGCCGTTAGCACCTCATAATCAACATCATTACGCTGTAACAGGCGATGGAAGTTAGGGATCTGCGCGACCACACCGATCGAACCGATCAGTGCGAAAGGAGCCGCAAGCAATTTATTAGCGATACAAGCCATCATATAACCACCACTCGCAGCCACTTTGTCGACACAGATGGTTAGCGGAATCTTGCGTCGGCGGATGCGTTCTAACTGAGAGGCGGCAAAGCCGTAACTGTGCACCAGCCCACCCGGGCTCTCAAGGCGTACAACGACCTCATCCTCTTCACGGGCCAGACTGAGAATAGCACTCACTTCTTGGCGCATCGTTTCCGCATCAGAGGCGTGAATATCCCCGTCAAAATCGAGCACATAAATGCGCTTACGATCAGGCTCATCCTCGCCTTTTTTGGCCGCTTTTTTGCGCTCTTTAGCTTCAGCCTTGTCGCGCTTCTTCTCCTCTTTAACCATCTGCTTTAGGCGAAACTCATCTAGAACGGAGTCCTCGAGTGCATGCTGCATATCCTCAAAGTGCTCATTCAGAGAGAGTACCTGAATCTCGCCATCGCGATCCTGTTTGCGTCGTGCCGCCGCACCCGCAATCAAAGAAACCACCACCGCAATTGCAATTACGATGGTGGTTGTCTCTGCTAAAAAGAGTCCATACTCGATCAAAAATTCGGTCATTCAATCCTCAGTCAATGCTGTAGATACAGTTTGGGGTAGGTTACCATAGAGGCCGCAAATTACCGCCAACTCTAGAAGTAAAAGATGTCACAAGAGATAAATGTTCAGCGTATCTTCGCTAAGTTAACCGAGCGATTCAATGCCGATAACGCCTCAGGTATCGAGGCGGTGTTCCAGTTTACGTTGGAGGATGCTGACTCCTTCTATCTCGATGTGCGTCAGCAGCAGTTGACTGCCGCTTGGGGTCAGCACAAAGACCCAGATATCACGCTACGACTCAATGAAGAGACGTTAGTCAACGTGATTATGGGCGAGCAGGATGGTATGAGCGCCTACATGAAAGGCCTGCTGCGCGCCGAGGGCAACGTCATGCTCGCCACCCGTCTTGGAAAGCTATTCAAGCGTTGAGCGCCGCTCTTTGTCGCTGCTTTTTGTCGCTGCTCTTTGTCGTTCTATCCAGTCGTCGATCAATTGCCGTGATATTGAGAAAGGCGGCGGCAGCTCAACCGAATCCAGGTCATCCACGGTGAACCAGCGCGCTTCGGTAATCTCCACCCCATCGGGCTTCAGTTCGCCACCGGCATACTCTACATGAAAAGCGAGCATAAGCGAGTCAGGAAACGGCCAGGCTTGAGATTTGAAGTATCGTAACCCTTTCACCTCGACACCCACCTCTTCGCGTATTTCACGCGCAACAGCTCGTTCGACGGTCTCACCAGCCTCAACAAAACCGGCCAGGGTGCTGAAACGGTTTGGCGTAAAGCGCGAGTTGTGCGCCAATATCGCTCGGTCCTCGTACTCGACAAGCACAATGATGCACGGCGAAATACGCGGGTAGACCCGATTGCGGCAGTGATCTGAGCTGCAGACTAGTGCCATCTCGTTGTCAGCCTGTTCCATCTTTTCGCCACAGCGCCCGCAGTGTTGATGCTGTAGGCGCCAGCTTAAGAGCTGCTGTGCACGCGAGACCCAGCGGTACTCATCCTCACTGAGAAGCTCCAGAGCTGAGCGCAGATCAACCTGTTCCAGCTCGGCCGGCATACGGCTCAAACGCATCAATTTGACGCTCGGCTCGACCACCAGCGTCTCTAAGGGTGACTGATAACCTACGTGATTCTCGACACTTTCGAGTCCATGAAACAGGCATTGGGCGTTATCAATCAATAAGCGATTGTTATAAGCAAGAAGATAAATCAAACCTTTTCCTATGCTACAATTCGTGCGCCTTTTCAGAGGCGGGCTTTAGACGGTTGCACCTACTCTAACAAAATTACTCGTCCGACCACCCGCTAAAACGACAATTTTTTAGAGTAAGGAAACCTATGGGCCAGCAAACCATGTCTGGGCTGTGGCGCAACTTTTTGGGTAATTCGCCCAAGTGGTACAAACAGCTAATTATTCTGTTCCTCTTCATCAACCCGATTCTCTTGCAAGTGGTTGGTCCAGCCGTCACCGGCTGGATCCTCATCTTTGAGTTTATCTTTACGCTCGCGATGGCTCTGAAGTGTTACCCACTGCAGCCGGGCGGTCTGTTGGCACTCGAAGCGATCCTGATCGGTATGACCAGCCCCGACTCGGTCTACCATGAGGTAGAGGCCAACCTCGAGGTTATCCTGCTGCTGATGTTCATGGTTGCCGGCATCTTTTTTATGAAAGATCTGCTGCTTTGGATCTTTTCGAAGATACTGGTGAAAGTGCGTTCTAAATCAGCACTGTCGATGCTCTTCTCACTTTTCGCAGCGTTTCTATCAGCCTTCTTGGACGCTCTGACAGTAACGGCAGTACTTATTACCGTCGGTGTCGGCTTCTTCTCGGTCTACCACAAGGTGGCATCAGGTAAGCACTTCTACGACTCTCACGACCACTCATCAGATCAAACTGTCAAAGAGGAGCGCCGTCAGGATCTAGAAGATTTCCGTGCTTTCCTGCGCTCGCTACTGATGCACGGTGCTGTTGGTACTGCTCTGGGCGGTGTCTGTACACTGGTTGGTGAGCCTCAGAACCTGCTCATCGCACAGCGCGCTGGCTGGGACTTTGTGGAGTTCTTTACCCGTATGGCACCTATCACTATCCCGGTACTGTTTGTCGGCCTAGCAACCTGTTGGATACTAGAGAAGACACGCAAGTTTGGTTACGGTGCACGCCTTCCAAAGACTGTACGCGCTATCCTAGAGGATTACGCTCTGTCTCAGTCTGCGAAAAAATCCAAAAACGATCGCGCTGCCCTACTGATTCAGGCATTAGTTGGCGTTTTCTTGATCTTCGCTCTGGCACTGCATTTGGCTGAAGTCGGTCTGATCGGCCTCACTGTAATCATTCTGCTAACTTCGTTTAACGGAATCACAGAGGAGCACCAAATCGGCAAAGCCTTTGAGGAGGCACTGCCTTTCACAGCACTGCTGGTCGTGTTCTTCGCTATCGTTTCGGTCATTCATGAACAGCATCTGTTCGAGCCAATCATCGCCTATGCTCTATCGCTTGACGTATCCGTCCAGCCTGCGGTCTTCTTTGTCGCAAACGGTATACTCTCTGCAATCAGCGATAACGTCTTTGTAGCGACCGTGTACATCAATGAGATCTACGCCGCTCTGAATTCTGGTGAAATTACTCGTGAGCATTTCGACTCGCTGGCAGTTGCAATCAATACCGGTACCAACATCCCATCGGTGGCAACACCAAACGGTCAGGCAGCCTTCCTGTTCCTGCTGACTTCAGCAATTGCGCCGCTGATCCGCTTGTCCTACGGCACAATGGTTTGGATGGCGTTGCCTTACACAGTATTGATGTCGATCACTGGCCTAGCAATGGTGATGATCAACCACTAATGCTGGGTTTTACGTTCGAGAAGCTGCGCTTGCAGCTTCCCGGGCGTCAGCAGTTTGGAATAGAAATACCCCTGGCCGTACTCACAACCGGCGGCGCGTAGCCAGTTGCTCTACCGCCTCATGAACTGCCAGCAGCTGTGCCTGCGCTCAGCCACTAAGCGACGGTTCAGTACCTGTGTCAGATGATCATAGTTAGCTTGGTGTATATCAGCTGCTCGTTTCGTTTCGGTGCGCTGCGCACAGGCTTCAGTGAGCAACGTTCTGTCATAGAGACCCACAATGGCATCACTCGATTCAAGCTTGTGATGAACCACAAAACTCTCATTCACTTCGGTGCAGCAGAGGGAGGTGTCTTTGAAGAAGAGTTGGTCTGGCAGTAGATCCGCGTAGAGCGGCTGCATTGAATATTTAGAGTTTAGAGAGTGCAAAGGCCACAACCTTTCCTCGTTTAAGCTTCTTCTTAAAGTTTAGTTGAGGATCGGCAGATTGCCGGGTTTATTTAGCCTTGGGTTTGATTTTCCGAGCGGCTTTGCCACCATAGCAGCGCAACAACAACAAGATGAAGATAGAGCCCCCACTCAACCTGGGCATCGGCCCAAGCACTTAGCTTGATAACAACGATCATCAGCGCGACGACCCAGATATCGAGCATCGCCCAGCGCGACAGCAACTTTACAACCTGGTTGACACGCGTTGAGAGTTCGTATTGCCAATGAGGCATCGCCTTAAGCAAAATAAGAAGCGCTTTGACCAATGGCAGCAACATACTTGCGCTGGCTACTAATAGCAGCAGAAAGTAGTTTGCCGAGTCGAATAGCGTCGCCACCACTGACAACATCGAGACTCGATCATCAAACAGCCAGAGCTGCGTCATTGTGAATAGCGGCGCCCACCAGCTGATCAGTAGCAGCGCCAGTGTGAGCAATGCTAGCGCGAATTTCTTGGCCGCCGAGTTACTCACCAATGACTATCACCCTAAGCGCGTCTGGCACCAACTCCAGTCGTTCGAGAGCCAACTCGATCTGCTGCGCTTGTTGTTGCAGGTTGTCCAGCTCCTGTTCGGCGTCGACAGAACCGTGCTCGGCCAAGAGTTCGAGTCGCTCGCGCTTATGCTCGTACTCTTGCTGGTGGCTCGCCTTCGCGGTATCAACAAAGGCTTGCTGCGCTTGTTGTGCCAACTGTTCTGCCGCGTCCAGCTGCTGTTGAAGAGCTTCGCGAAGCATGCGTACCATCTTCTGCGAGGCACTCAAAGAGAGCGGCTGTGCCAGTTTGTTCAGCGGATCATGTGCCAGATGAGCCGCTAAGTTCCGGCCATTGGGATCAATTAGATACCGCAACAGCGGTTGTTCGTAGAAGCGTTCAAGCTGCAGCGATTTAGGAGCAACACAGTGCGCCCGGTAGTAGGTCTCCAGCAGTACAGTCCCAGGAGGCAGTGCGGGAAGTTTGAGCGTACAGACTGAGGCGTTACCAAACTCCGAACTGTGAATCAGCTCCATTAGCTCGATCAGCAGTGGATGCTCCCAGCTTAGATAGGCTATATCGTCGCGCTGCAGCGCCTCCTCTCTATCAAAGGTCAGCGTCAGGCCCTCTTCACTTAAGGTCGTGAGCGGTGCAACCATCTCCTCTCCCGGCCGCACAACCCAACCTTTGGCACCGCGCGGCTGCATCTCCAGACCAAAACGATCAAACAGATGTTCGGCGTATGCCTGCAGCTCCTGCGGGCTCTCGGCCTGTTGAACGGTCGAGATAAGATCAGGTGTATTAGACCCTGGTTGAGAATTCAACTCGAGAAGGCGATCGCGTCCACGGGCTAAGCTCTGCTCGAGTTCAAGACGCTCAGCAGCCGTTTCGGCAATCAGCAACTCCAGCGCAGCAGTATCTGGTCTATGCATCAGCTCGGCCAGTGCACTAGCATGCTCCCGGTAAAGCTTATCCCCAACCTTCGATATTTGAGTAAAGGCGGCCAAGCCCTGATCAAACCAATGGAACAGCACCTCGGTGGCGCTACCCTCAATGTAAGGCACGTGGATTTGTACGTCATGACGCTGCCCGATTCGATCCAGACGCCCAATACGCTGCTCCAACAGGTCTGGGTTAGGTGGCAGGTCAAATAAAATCAGATCCGAGGCGAATTGAAAATTACGCCCCTCAGAGCCGATCTCAGAGCAGATGAGTATTTGTGCACCCTGATCCGGGTCGGCAAAGTAAGCCGCAGCACGGTCACGGTTGACCAGCGACATCCCTTCATGAAAAGCGGCACAGCGCACGCCCTGACGTAGATTCAGATGCTCTTCGAGAGCGATCGCTGTTTGAGCCTGGCCACATATCAGTAGCGTTTTACGCTTGGCACTCTGTTTAAGCCAACCCAGCAGCCATTCAACGCGAGGATCAACATCTATCCAATCCTCACCCACCCAGTTCTCTGGGTGGAGTTGCTCATGTAGAGGTAGTGTCTGCTCCAGTTCTAACGTTTCAAGATCAACGGCCAGCGGGTGTGGTGTGAGTACGCGTTCGGGGAAACCCGGCACAGCCGCACGGGTATTGCGAAACAGGCTGCGCCCAGGTCCCTGAGTGGCGACTATCAACTCGATGATATCGGCCAACAGGGCCTCTTGCTCTTCGGCACCAGCCGCTTTAAACGCTTCAAGTTTCCCAACCGGTAGGAGCTGGGCCAACTGGTCTTCCAACTCGGTAACCGCGTCAACGCCATCGGACTCAAGCTGCTCAACCAACTGCGAGATGGAGACAAACTGTTTGCGCTGCTCCAGATAGGTATCGAGATCAGAGAAACGCTGCGGGTCCAGCAGTCTGAGGCGAGCAAAATGTCCCTCAGCTCCTAAATGCTCTGGCGTGGCACTTAGCAGCAGCAGGCTTGGAATCGTTCGACAAAGCGTCTCAATAACAGTGTAAGCGTGACTCGCCTGCTCCGGGCTCCAACCCAGGTGGTGCGCTTCATCAACAATCAACAGATCCCAGCACGCCTGCTCTAACAACGCCAGCGCCCGGTCGTCCTGAGTAAGCAGTGACAGCGGTATCAGAGCCAACTGCACAGCCTCAAACGGATTGGCTTCGCCATCAGCCAACGCGGCGGTCAAACGCTCAGCATCAAACAGACTAAAGCTCAAATTAAAGCGGCGCAGCAGTTCAACCAACCACTGATGCAGCAGGTTATCTGGAACAACCACCAGCGCTCGGTGCGCACGACCGGTAATCAGGCGCTGATGCAGTACTAGCCCCGCTTCTATCGTCTTACCTAGCCCAACCTCATCGGCCAGCAACGCCCGAGCTTGCTCCGGAGATGAGAGTTGAGCCGCTATATGAAACTGATGCGGCAAGAGTTGCACGCGCGCTCCTAAGAGTCCGCGGACAGAAGAGGCGTTCAGGCGAGCCAGTGATGCCTGAGTCTGTATCCGCAATTTGTAAAAGGCATGACGTTCGATCTGCCCCGCAAACAGGCGCTGCGAGGGTTTCGTAAAGTGGATATCAGCGGCTAGTAGACGTTCGGGCAGCACAAACTCTTCGCCCTGCTCATCTTCGCAGTGGTAGATCTGATTACCCTGGTGATCGACACTGTCTAGGATAGTAACTGTCTCACCCGACTCCACCTCGACCCGATCGCCAACCACAAAAAGTACGCGGCTCAGCGGCGCGTTATTGACAGCGTAGGTGCGCGCCTCGTCAGCGGCCGGGAAGTAGATATCAACTCGCCGGTTGGCGCAGCTCTCAACAATACCCAGACCCAGTTCAGCTTCAGTACTACTAACCCAGCGCTGGCCGGGTACAAATTCGAGTTGTGACAAACTAACTTACCTTGAATCGATTACGCGGACACTTCTTTGGTTGTGCCGCTTCCAGAACCAACCCCCGGCTCACCAGAGGCTGCACGCTTTGAGGATCGAGTAGCTCTCCGCGTTCATTATAGGCCGGATAGGGCTGATCGCAGAGCAGACAAAATTTAACGATGCGCGGATATCGTGCCTCGAACAGATAGCGAGCGACACGAACAGCATCGAGTCCCTCTCTATCATACATCCCGGCTAACTGGCGTTGGCGCTGCGCCTCAACCAGAATAATGCCGCTGGCTGTAGCGACATTGAGCGATTCAACCATACCGAGCATGGGAACAATAATATGCTGATCGGCGAGGCGGGCGCCGGTTTCGCTAACCCCTGCTTTCTCCGCCCCCATTAGGATGGCGCAAGGCCGAGTGTAATCCACCTCATGAAAATCAACAGCAGACGGGCTCAGGTGCGCGGCATAGACCGCCATGCCCTGCGCTTTAACCCGATCGATGGCAGCTTCAGTGGTTGCATGGTGATGCTGTTCCACCCAACGCTCGCTCCCCATAGCGGTGCCACGGTAGGTGCGATAGCCCTCTTTGGGTTCAACATAGTGCAGATCAGAGACTCCAACGGCATCGCAGTTGCGCACCAGGGCCGAGATGTTACGGGTCTTGTGGACCTTATCGGTGATCAGCGTCAGATCAGTTTGACGGCGCCGAAACACCTCCAATAGGCGCGCTTCGCGCACTGGTGTCATACGAATCTCCTTAATGTGCGCGAACCTTACCAAAGCGGCCGCGAAATCTCACGCTTTGATTGTTCGCACAGCAGGCTGCCTGTGAGATACTACGACGCATTGAAACCTCGGTTAAAAGTGAAGTCATGTCTGAAAACCAAGAAATAATCGCGTATCAAGGTGTACCTGGCGCCTACTCTCACAAAGCCTGTACTCATGTTCACCCAGAGATGCGTGCTCACGCCTGTGAGAGCTTTGCAGATGCGATGTTTATGGTTGAGGGCGGCGATGCGCGTCTGGCGATGATTCCTTTGGAGAACAGCACGGCAGGACGTGTAGAGGAGATCTACCGCCTGATGCCGAAAACTCAGCTGCACATTATTGCTGAGCATTTTGAGCCAGTGAACCACTGCCTCCTGGGTTTGCCAGGCAGCTCTGTCGAATCGATCAAGAAGGTCTCTTCGCACCCGCAAGCACTCGCTCAGTGCGATACACATCTGCGAGAGCTTGGCATGGAGCCGATCGCTGCACTCGATACCGCAGGTGCTGCGGCTGCGCTAGCAGAGAGTGGCAATCCGAGCATGGGAGCGATAGCGAGCTCCTTGGCGGCCGAGCTCTACGGCTTAGAAGTGGTCAAAGAGAACTTTCAGGATATTGAAGGTAACACCACACGCTTTTTGATACTGGCACGTGAGAGCCGCATGCCGCATCTAAAGCCAGAACTCACCTACATGACATCAATTATGTTTACGGTACGCAACATTCCAGCCTCGCTTTACAAGGCGCTTGGCGGCTTTGCCACCAATGGCGTCAACATGCTTAAGCTCGAAAGTTACATGGCATCAGATACAATGCAAGCAACCAGTTTCCACCTAGATGTGGAGGCGCATCCACACGAGAGCGCGATGCAGCTGGCACTGCAGGAGCTGCACTTCTTCGCCAAAGATGTGCGTGTCATGGGCACCTATCTGGCTCACCCGTTTAGACACTCTAAATTAAAGATCGAAGGTTAGGTATATTGCACCGCACAAATTGTCACTGTTGATTTATATCAATTAGATGTAGTCTTTTTTAACGATGGTATTGTGCATTGCACAAGATCTGATACTGTTAGGCTGTCTACGGATTAGACAGCGAACGTTCCTTGTTCGTATCCCATCTTGCAACTCCCAGTGAGTTGAATCCTTACCCCACCCCAGGTGGGGTTTTTTAATTCACTAACACTAATTTATTAACCTAGTTACCAGTGCTGTAAAAATTTCGCAATTTGCGCTTTTTTTGAGGGGGACTGAAATTTGACAGATCTCTAGTTTGAGACAAAAGTTAGAGGGTACCAGGGCCGCAGTAATGTATCTCCTTTGTTCGGTGGTGGTCGCAAAGCAACCGATAAAGAGATTAAGGTCGCTCAGGATCTGGCCAGGAAGAAGTTACAAGCCTTGATCGATGATCACACTTCGACAGTTGAGAAGGATAGACGGGGAAAACAGCAGTAGAGGTTAGATTGAACCTTCTCTACCGCTGCATCAGCACATCCAGTGAAAAGCGCCCGGCTCCACGACTCATGAGCGCTAGCAACAAAGCCCCCCAGAGCCCGTGGGTGACCCAGGCATCCGGGTAGACAAAAATCTGTATCACCAGCGTCATCACCAAGAGCATTACTGCGGCACTGCGAGTCATAAACCCAACTAACAGAAGTAGCGGCAGAAAGTGCTCAGCGAGAGTTGCCAGCAGCGCTGCCAAGCCTGGTGATAACAGCGGCAAGTTATATTCGTACTCGAATAGAAACAGGGTCGAGTCCGCCATTACAGGCCAACCCAACTGCAACTTCATATCGATAAAGTCTAGCTGAAAGCCCTCAATCTTGGTCTGGCCTGAGCGCCAAAATATCGTTGCCAGAGTAAAACGCGCTAACAGCAGTCCGATATCCTCGGGCAGCTTGGCCCAGAGCCTTTCCATGCTTTTTAACAAACTCAACATTTGATCTCCTCGATCCCCGTTAGAACCTGACGGATCAGCAAGCGATGCAAGCAGCTCGTGAGGTCGAAATTTTCATCCACAGTATCTAGCGCCTTGGCTATCGTAGTTCCGTTCATCAATTGCGAGATGAATTGAAACTCGTCAAGCTCCAACAGATCAAGCTCCGTTCGAAAGCTGGGTCTAGATATCAGCAACCACTCCGACTGATTCACATGTATACCTGCAAGATCTGGAGTCGACTGCTGATGCGCTAACCAAAGCGTGGCAGACGCATACCGCAGCGGCATTAGCGCGGTGGGTGCTGCAAATCGTAATCGCCTCGCTAGTAAGCGGTCGGGATCACTCGCCAACGTGATCAGCTGATCGTTAATCGCTGTTTGATCGGCCGCATGGGTACTGCGCAGAAGCTGGAATTCAATCTTTGCAACCTCAGCAAGGAAGGGGTAGTCAGAGAGTTCAGCCCGCACCTCCAAAAAATTTGGAAAGCGATCGCCATACTCCACTAAATAGGGTGAGTTGGGCGGTGAACTACGAATAAAAAGCGTCGCCAACGTCGTGAACGCCTCGGCTCCTACAAGTTGACGAATTACAGGAAAACTGGCCTTCAGCGCTTCGATTAGAGAGTGTTGAACATTGTTGCGGTAGATATCAAAGCGGCGCTCTCGGTCAAAGCTGATCGGTTCATCTAAAAACGACAATACACCTTCGCTCGAGTCCAGAAGTGCTGTTGCAAACTCAGACTGCATAGCAAACCTTCGCGGTTTGCATATTGGGCTGCATTAACACATCGGCACCTCGCGCCTCGACTAACAAAACGCCTAAGTCTGGTAGTGCGCCATCCCGCTCCAGCAGTGTCGGCTGGGCTCCAACAATGCCCAACAGCTTGCGATATAGCTGCCAGACATCATCAGCAACTTCAGCGCTGTGGCTATCGATCAATACCCGCTCACCCTCAGCATCTAACTCCTCTGTGTATCCGGCAAGATGAACCTCTCCCACAGTGTCCAGCGGCAGAGCGCACATGTACTCATGTGAATTCCACCCCTGATTCGCGCAGCTCACATAGATGTTATTTACATCGAGTAAAAGGCCACAACCGGAACGCTTGACGACTTCGGCGATGAAGTCCGTCTCAGCTAGTTCCGAAGCCTGAAAGCTGACATAGGTCGATGGATTCTCCAGCAGGATGCGGATGCCCAAGTGGCTCTGCAGCTGGTCTATATGCTCAACCACTCGCTGAAGTCGCTTTTGGGTATAAGTGAGTGGCAACAGGTCGTTGTAATAGACACCTGCATGAGTAGACCAGGCAAGGTGCTCAGAGAAACTCTGCGGTTGGTAGCGATCAACCAAACGTTTGAGACGGCGCAGATGCTCGGGATCAAGGGCTGATTCAGAGCCAAGAGAAGCGGCAACGCCATGAATTGATAAAGGGTACTTGTCGCGCACTGCCTCCAGCTGTGCTAAACGAATGCCCCCATCAACCATGTAGTTCTCTGCATGCACCTCGACAAAACCGATGTCAGGCGACTCTTGTAAAAATTGATCAATATGGCGGAACTTCAGACCGATACCGGCACGGTTCGGTAGACTTTTCTGCTGGGCTAGTAGGGTCATCGGTCCAAGCTCCTCATACTTGCTTACGGCAAGCCGGATTACATCTTCTCTTCAAACGTCATCAACTGGCCCTTACCGGTCGGCGAAGTTGGAGAGTTAAGGGTTTCACAAGTACCTTTGGCAACAATCGACCAGGCATTGCCCTGATAGTCGCGTGTAGAGCTACCAGCGCAAGATGTACCCGGGCCCGCCTTACAGTCGTTTTCACCTGCTAGCGCTACGCCGTAGCACTTCTCCTTGTCTGAAGCTGTCACAGTGCCGCTTGTGGCTGAGAGTGCCAGTGCAGTGCTCAGTGCCAGTGCTACGCCAGATTTTGAAATTTTATTTTCCATGTCACACCTCAAGATTATTGATTAGGTTTTTTGTGTTACCGCCTTTAGACGGCCCTGTTCCCAACTCCTTACAAAAAATTACAAAAACTTCTAACAAATTTTTCGACATTTCAAACCAGAATCGGAAAAGTTGGCACAAAGCGTGTAAGGAACAGACTGTCCAGCAGACAAATCGAAGTAGCAGACTCGAACCGAATTTTAAGATAAGTGATGCAGTAGTTATGCCAATACTCTCCGACACCTCACTGAGAACTCGCCTCAGCCTCGCTTTTCTCGCGCTTGTCATTATCATGAGTACGAGCACCTATCTATCGATCAACTTTTCGCAAAACGCCTCTCAAGAGATGCGCCTATTAGTTGAAGATCAGACTCGCCGGGCTTTGCTAGCACAGCGTGCGGCAAAACGAGTTCAGATTGCGACGGTTCAGTTACTTACACTTTTACAGACAGAGGAGCGAGTTGAACGCATCCCTCTCTATCGAGCGATGGACGAGGCTCTGCGAGGCGCTGATGCGGCGGTCCGCACTCTCTCTAAAGAGCTAAGCACCCCTGCAATAAGCCGCTTTATCGAACTGCGTAATATGTACGCCGACCGCTTTCAAGCGACTGTTGAGGAGATCGAGTTCAACGGCTTGGCCGCAGCTCGCGCACACTTTGCTGAAAATACTCAGCCCGTATTGAATCAACTCCTTGAGGAGGCTGAGGCGGTTAGCATCGCCCAGCAGGACGCGATGGCCGCAAGTGAGGCCGAGTACCGAGAGAACTCAGCGGCGCTCGGCACGATGATCCTTTTAATAGAGTTGATTGTGGTCTCTCTATCACTCGCCTTCTCCTACCTGTTCGCACGCAGTATCGCTGCTCTACTCAAAGAGCCCGTGCAGGTAGCGGATCGGATCGCATCGGGTGACTACACTACTGAGATACCCAACGCGCGCAGCCCAGAACTCGGGCGCTTGCTAAAGGCGCTTGACCACATGCGTAGCGGCATTATGGGCAGAGAGCGACAGATCAAACGTCTAGCATTTGAGGATCGCTTAACGGGGCTGGGTAGCCGTCTTAAGTTTATGCAGGAACTGGAGTCAGCCGTCGTTGCCCCCGAAGCCAATCTGGTGCTGCTGGATATCAATCGCTTCGCCCAGATCAACAAGGCGCTAGGCTATCACCTAGGGGATGAGGCACTGACAAAGGTGGCGCGTCGCCTTGAGACGCTTAGCGCGGAGCGCTTCAACCTCTGCCGAGTCGAATCGAACCGTTTTGGCCTCGTGTTAACTAACGAGTCTATAGACGAGACCCGTGCGCTGGTGAACGCCGTTTTAGCCGCCTTTGAACACCCGATCGACCTCTCTGATCAGAAAATCTATATCGATCTGCGCGCAGCCATTGTAGATGCTAGTGACTCAACCAAATCCCCAGAGGCCCTGCTGCGCTCGGCAGAGGAGGCACTGGACTCTGCGAAACGGCACCACAAGAGCTGCATCGAACTGGAGGAAGTACCTCCTCCCAGCGAGGCTGAGTCACTAACGCTTTTGGGAGAATTACGTATCGCACTGCAGGAGGAGCAGTTTGAGCTGGTCTACCAACCTAAATGGTGCTCCGCAAACGAGCGCATTACCGCAGTTGAAGCGCTTATTCGCTGGCACCACCCTCAGCGCGGCTATGTGCGCCCAGACCTGTTTATCCCATTCTGCGAACAGACAGGTTTTATCCGCAAAGTAACCCCCTGGGTCGTCACCGAGGCGATGAACGCAGCCAAGCGCTGGCAGCAAGCCGGATTAGACCTGGTCGTTGCAGTCAACCTATCGACTCTAGACCTCGACAACCCCTCGCTGGAGACCCATATGCAAAATGAGTTGCAGCGCACAGGTATTGCTCCAGGGAATATCTGTTTAGAGGTGACGGAGAGTGCTCTGATGTCCGACCCAGATTCAGCGCAAGCTTATCTGCAGCGTCTCAGAGCAATGGGATTCAAGCTAGCGATTGATGACTACGGTACGGGGCAAGCCTCACTCGCGTATGTGCGTGACCTGCCTGTGCAGGAGCTGAAGATCGACCGATCTTTTATCACTCATGTCGATACTGAACCGCGCACTGCAGCGATCGTCCGCTCCACAATTCAGCTATGCCAAGAGCTTGGGATTTCTCAGGTGGCCGAAGGTGTGGAGACAAAAGAGGAGCTCAATTGGCTACGCAAAGAGAAGTGTTCAATGATTCAGGGCTATCTCATCAGCAAGCCTCTAGCTGAGGCTGATCTGCTCAAGATGATTACGCAACCGCGCGCTTGTTAAGTTACTTGAAAATCACAGGTAAGTGAGGAGCAGCGACGTGTGTCTAACTGCCCCGATTGCTGGATAGCTCAGAATCGATCAAGCATGGCCGGCTGGTAAAGTGAAGCGCTGCCCTGCCGCTTCGATTAACTTCATCTCCTCAAGTATAGAGTCGGCAACGAAGTCAGGCTCGCCACCAAAAGCGCGGTGTTTTAGGTACCAGGACATCAAGAAATCGCCCAGATCGTCCTCACACTCTTCGGATAGGTGATCAACCTCTATCCCTGAAGCCTCACAGATACGTTCGATCGGCTGGTACTCGAAAACAATACCGCCGGAATTTGGGTCGTGTTGTAGATTGAGGTCGCGGAATGCGACATCAGGGGGAATAACAACTTCGAGCTTGGTGGTACGACTTTCCATCTGACACCTCCTTCGGTTGGCGGGAATATCTTACCCTCCCCTTCATACTAGAGCTTCGGAGAACTAAGTCAAATCGTAAACTGCAACCCGGGTTCATGGGCGCCCCATTAACAATGGGTCTAAATTGAAAGTTCTTCAATTTGCTCTTTAAATCGGCAGCATATTAGCCAATTCCATGCTGGCTAACTCTCTCATCACCACCACTCCGGATTTTGAGCCTTAAGTTATAAAATCAAAATATTACTTTGAATACCTAATCTGAATTTTAGAAATTGGTGGGAACTGTTCTTAAACAAATACAACAACTTAAAAACACATTAATCTGACTCAAGTTAACACTGGACGCCAGCAAGCAGAGGGTAAGAATTAGGACTAGGATTGAATGACCACCATACAATGGAGGTACAACAATGAATCTGGAGACCATTGCCGATTTAGGCCTTCCTATACTGGTAACCCTTGTAAGCTACCTTTGCGTGCGCTGGTCGCAGATCGATCGGCCGAAGCGCGAGCCGCTAGTTCGAGATGAGCCCCTCATCAACCAGCCCTAGCGTGCATCAAGAGCCCCACTCAGCTCGAGTGGGGTTCACCAATCTCTAGCCCCCTCGAAAGTTATATAAAACTATTTTAATATACCGATAGCGATGTTAGCCTAACAACCAGTCTCTTAATAACGATAAGGAATAACTAAGCGCTATGGATTCCACCCTGCTCTTCTGGGGCTTCTTTATCGTCGCCGCGATCTTGATGCTTTGGACTAACAATAGAGACAGTCGGCCAAACTGATTCCGCCACCACTCTCATCTGCTGATCAACTGCTATGGTTGAGACATACGCCATTATTGGAAAGGCAGTAGTTACAGCGACAGCAGAACTAGAACAACCCCTACAGTTATTCGACGTCGCCTACCGGCACGCAATTGAGTGGGCAAACCAGATAGTCAAAGTACTGGTTTAACCTCGCCCTAGGGTGTAGAACTCATCATTGGCACGCATGTTCATCATGTTTGCCATGCGGTTCGACATACCGAAGAAGGCTGCAATAGCTGCGATGTCCCAAGCGTCCTCCTGATCGAGGCCAACAGCAGCGAGCTGGTCAAAGTCAGAGTCTGAAACCTCATAGGCGTGCTCAGCAACCTTCATAGCGAAGTCGAGCATTACGCGCTGACGTTCGGTGATATCAGCCTTGCGGTAGTTGGTTGCCAACTGGTCGGCAATCAACGAGTTCTTAGCTCTGATGCGCAGTATTGCACCGTGCGAGATGACACAGTACTGGCACTGGTTCGCCGCACTCGTGGTAACAACAATCATCTCGCGCTCGGCTTTGCTGAGGTTACCCTCCTTATCCATCAGCGCATCGTGATAGGCCATAAACGCCCGAAACTCTGCAGGTCGGCGAGCCAGCGCGAGAAAGACATTGGGAACGAAGCCCGACTTCTCATGCACGGTCTCTATCTGGCTGCGAATATCCGCTGGCAACTCGGCTAGTACGGGTGGTTCAAAACGACTAATTGGAAAAGACACAGGCTTGCCCCTAGTAGTATTAACGAATCAGATCGAGTTGTCCGATACCGTTGATCAGCATCTGCACCGAAATGGATATTAAGATCATTCCCATCAAACGCTCAATCGCTTTAAGACCGCGTTTACCAAGAATGCGGTAGAAGGATTGTGAGCTCAAAAGAATTACAGCTGAGATACCCCAGGCTGCGAGTAATGCATAGAGCCACTCAACCGAGCGCTCGGGCTGACTCTCCGCCAACAGCACCAGAGTCGCTAGAATAGACGGGCCGGCAATCATCGGTGTCGCTAGCGGCACGATCAAGGGCTCTGAGTCGTCCATGTCATCACCCATCGGGCCGCCTCTAGACGGGAAGATCATCCGAATCGCAATGATCATCAGGATGATCCCGCCACTGATCGAGACCGCCTCAGTCGAAAGGCCCAACAGCTTGAGCAGCGCCGGACCACTGAAGAGGAAGATCAGCATAAGTCCCAAAGCAATCAGCAGTTCACGTATTAGTATCAGGCGACGCCGCTGTTCAGGAACCTGCGATAGAATCGATAGGAAGAGCGGAATGTTGCCCAGTGGGTCCATGATCAAAAAGAGCGTTACCGCCGCAGCATAGGTATCCATCGAGGCTCCACTAATCCGGTTTAAAAAGATTACCGCTAAGCGCCGCCCGCAGCGTCCGCCAAGCCAACATGCTAATCAACAGAGATACGAGCACCAAAAGTGCGATACTTAACCACTCAAAGAGGAGGCTCTGCGTATGTTGATACATCAGCATAGTCGCGATGGTGAAGGCTGCCAATGGAAATGAGTACGCCCACCAGGAGATAAAAAAGGGCAGACGCGCAAAGCGGCCGAACTGCGTAAGCAGTAGGATAACCAAGAAAAGCGCGGTGTAATAAAGCACGTGCGCCAAGGCGTCGAAAGCGCCGCCGGTCAGCCGCTGGTAAGCGATAAAGCCCACTGCCGGCGGTGCAATCAGAATGAACAGAGTCGGTAGCAAATTCTGCGGTAGCGGGTCATGGTAAAGCACCCGGTTAAACACCAGCACTTTGAGCACTAGCCAGTAAACCAGACCAATAGAGAAATAGAACCAACCGATCTCAGTGAAACCCAGTGCAACCGCCTCTATGGGCGCAATAATGTTGCCAACAATAGGGATAAACCAAGCAGGTGTAGTGTGATTAACCTGGGTGCGCGTTTGGTGGATCCAGACATTCATCAGCGTCAATGTCAGTACCAACTGCACTGCGGCACCCACTGACCAGAGCAGCAACGAAACCTCTGGAAAATAACGATGCAGAGCGGTGGCGATCAACATCAAACCAATGGAGAACGCCGGAAAGAAGCTGATCTTAATGGGGTGGTTAAACTCCTCGCAGACCGCTTCGCGGTGGTTGAGAAACTTAAGCAGATAGGTGGAGCCCAGCAGAACCAGCAGTAACGCTGTAAACGCCAGCAACAGTTGACTGACAATTAACGGCAGCGCAAAAACCTCCGCCGCCTTCTCCCAAGCCAGTGTAAGCCCGGCACTGCCCATCAATGTAGCGAAGGTAGCTACCGGTAGATAACGAATCGCCGACACCATTTTCTCCTTTATATAAGACAATTCGAATATATGTTGCTATGCTGTTCAAAGCAAACTTAATTTGTTCGGGAGCGTACCTGTGAAAACAGCGCAAGACCTTGTCGCAGAAGCGAAACAACTGATAAGCGAAGTGAGTGTGGCTGACGCGGGACCAGCAATTCAGCAGTCACAGCTGCTGCTTGACGTGCGTGAACCGGCCGAGTACCAGCAAGGCCACCTCGCCGGCGCCATCAATATTCCGCGCGGGCTGTTGGAGTTTAAGATGGGAGGCGCGCCTGAGTTCGAAGCGCGTGATCAGGCGATTGTGCTCTACTGTAAAACCAGTGGTCGTGCTGCCCTTGCAGCCGCCTCCTTGCATCAGATGGGCTACGTCAATGTTACCTCGATTTCCGGTGGATACGACGCTTGGGTCGAAGCCGGTATGGAGACCGTCAAGCCTAACCTGCCTGAATTCGGCTAACGCCCTCAAAGAGGATACTTGCTGAAGTGTTCAACTAGATGGTCGCTAAAACTGCGTACCTTCAGTGGTAGTAAGGTTCTGTGCGGATAAACCGCATAGAGCCCAAGCATCTCCCGCGGCTCATCGCACAAGACCTCTTCTAACTGCCCCGACTCTAAACGGTGCCTAACCATGAACTTAGGCACGGATACAATTCCCGCGCCCGCTCGCGCCGCATCAACTAAAAAATCCCCAGAATTGCTGGCTAGCCAAATCTCACTGCCGCTCTGTGGCTAACATGTACCTCTGATAGCTTGCGAGCCACCAACGATGAGTCTTTCAAACGCGCGATACGCAGTGCGATATCAAACCCCTCCTCAACAATATCCACTTTACGGTCGTTGAGTTGAAGATCAACGCTCACTGCTGGGTTAGCCCGCTGGAAGCTCTGCACCACGTCCCCCATAAAACGACTACCCAGCGATCGCTTTAGAGGTAACGCCATGAATAACTTAATCTCTCAACTTCTGACGACTAATGCAGGCTGGGGCGCACTGATTCTGCGTGTGCCTGTAGGTCTGATTTTGGCCGCCCACGGTGCGCAGAAACTCTTTGGCTGGTTTGGCGGCTATGGACTTGAGGCGACTGGACAGTGGATGGCCTCTATTGGCTTAGCTCCCGGGCTGTTGATGGCATTTTTGGCCGGCGCAGCCGAGTTCTTCGGTGGCCTTGCCTTAGCTCTAGGACTACTGACACGCCCCGCAGCACTTGTGAACGCCATCGCAATGGCGGTAGCCACCTTTGTGGTTCACTTGGAGAATGGGCTATTTATGAGCAACAACGGCTATGAGTACGCTCTGGTTCTGCTGGCTGCATCGCTCGCTCTTATGGTCGCCGGTGGTGGTAAACTATCAGTCGATCGCGCAATCTCAATGCGTACGGCCTAAAAGGAACCTCAGGGAATGCTACGCAACACTGACCTTCTATTCGTTTCACACGGCGGCGGCCCTCGGCCGCTGTTCGAGGACCCGGATCATCAGCAACTGATTGATACTCTGCACAGGTACGCTAACAGCCTAGAGCGTCCGGACGCGATTCTAGTGCTCAGCGCGCACTGGGAGAGCGAAGTCTTGAAGGTCAGTGCGAACCAGAGCCCCGATCTCTACTTCGACTACTATAACTTTCCCGAAGAGGCGTACCAGATAGAGTATCCATGCCCGGGTTCACCCGAGTTGGCGGCCAAGATTAAAGCAACGCTTGATGCTCAAGGCTTCCCAACGGAGCTAGAACTGGATAGAGGGCTCGACCACGGTGTTTTTGTGCCAGTGAAGCTGCTCTACCCCGACGCAGACATTCCGGTGTTACAACTGTCGATGCACGCCTCACTCGATGCCAAGCAGCACTTAGCGATCGGCGAGGCACTGCGGACTCTGGATGCTGAGCGACTGTTGATAATCGGTTCGGGCTTTACCTTTCACAACATGAAGGCCTTCTATGCGCCGGCAACGGCTGAGGTAAAGCAGGCGAATGTCGGCTTTGAGGATTGGCTTGAGGCAACGTTGAGCGGTCCAGAAAAAGAGTACTCAGAGATTCGAGCTGCACTCGTGAACTGGGAACAGGCCCCTCACGCGCGCTTTTGTCAGCCGCGAGAAGATCATCTGATTCCACTGCACATCTGTGCGGGCATCGCCGGTCGTTCCGCTGACACTTACCGTCGAATTGAGGTGTTTCATAAAGAGTGCAGTAACTTCTACTGGCGTCTCTAGTTTACCGGGCCGCCTTGGCTCCCTGCCGTGGCGGTGTGAAGGCCATCCTTGGCCCAACCCTGCCCCTTACTCAACCCTCTAAATAGACAAATTACGGCTTACTTATATCCTCTATTCGGATGACACTTGGTGCTGCCCGAATCGGAGACTAACCCTGAGCTCGGCCTTTATAGCGCCACTGATATTGCTCGCAATATGGGTCGTTGGTAGAGAATGCGACGATATTTCATCCGTTCTCCCCGCTTAAGGTCCAGCGAGCAGCGCAGATGAGGCAAAAGCGAGTGCAAAAGCTAAGGGAATGCGAGCCGAGTGTAACTGCATTTTCGTCTCCGTAAGCCAACCAAGGATCTTTAACTTGGTTACAGGATCGAAGAAAAATTGAAGCGTGTCAGGTCTGATTTCTAATAGAAAAATTTCTAACCGGACAGATGGGACTCACAGAGATTCTGACCTATGAATGTTCTTCTAGCGAGAAGCGTGCGGCCGGTTTTAGGAGCGGCGCTCCAGTTGAAACAGCATCGAAAGCAGGATCGCAGCCACACCAAGCCAACCGATCAAGCGGAACTGTTCGCCCAGCAAAGCGACGGCCAATAGCACGGCCACTGCAGGCTCGAGCAATGTAATCACTGTTGCCGTACTGGCGTTCACAGTTCTGAGACCGTAACCAAAACAGAGATAGCCGAAAAACATCGGCACCAGCGCCATATAAATCATGACAGAGGTATTTGTTGGGTTAGCAAAAAGATTGTCGCCAGTAACCAGCAGTGACGGCAGCAGCACGACACTCGAGAGCAAAAACATAGCGGCCATAGAGGCGCCAGACGCGATTCCGGATGAGATATGGACCTTTGCCACCCAGGCGTAGAGAGAGTAGGTAAGCCCCGCTACCAACCCCAGAATCAGACCCCAGAAGGTTGAGCGTGCTGCTTTACTGACAGCCTCAGGAGGCACCACCTTTCCAGAGTAGAGCAGTACGATCCCTATTGCGCCAAGGGCGAAACTTACCGTCCAGCGAGGCGTGACCGGTTTTTTATCGAACAGCCACTCTAACAGCGCCGCGAAAAAAGGGGCACTAGCGATAGAGACCACAGTGCCGACGGCGACACCAGCCAGATGCATCGATGAGTAGAAAGCGAGCGGGTAGATAGCGACTGCGGCGCCACCGGCCACGAAGAGCAGAGGCCGCTGAAATATCTGCTGGCGGTGGCGACGCAGAAGCTGGGCCGATTGTAACCCCAGCAACAACGCAGCAACCCCCATAGCGAAGGCCCCTATCGCAAGTGGGCTGAGGTCTGTAGCAAAGCTTGCGGCTGTGCCTGTGGTACCCCAGAGAATACTGGCAGCCACAACGCCCAGAAAGCCGCGCACCGAACTGCTCATCAATCTTTCACTCGTAACCAGTCGATCAGGCCTTTGGTCTTTCGCACCAGAATATCAAACGGGGTCTCATCGCCGAAAAATCGACGATTACGCATTAATAGCAGCGACATCAACGCGACCCAGAACAGGGTGTAGTAGATCAACCAACGGCTGTTGGCCTCAAAGGCGGCCTGAGTGTCCGCCTGCCCTAGCAGGTACATAAACGGGGCAACTATCGCAATGAAGGCTGTTAGTGAAATTGCCAACCTAATCTTTTTTAAACCAGACACAATGGACCTCGATCGAATTTTGTCGCGATTCTAACCGTTCTCCAGCATAAGTTCTCTAGCTGCGGGAAATAAGGTAGGCGCCTGCGCCCACCATTATCGATCCCGCACTGCGATTCAGGCGTTTGACCGCCGACTTTGAGTGAAAGAACTTACGCGCTTTCGCTGCGAAAAAGGCGATACCCATCAGACCTATCATCAATGCGATCAGTGTCAGGGTTGATGCGAGTAGGATATCTGCCGCATTCAAGATACTGAGGTCCATAAAGGTTGGCAGAAAGGCGATGTAGAAAAGAATCACTTTTGGGTTTGAGGCAGAGATAAGAAAGCCTTGTGTAAAGCTGAGTATGCCTGCACCACGCCCCACTTTATCTTCAGCCTCCTGCAGCTCGAGCGGGGCGTTCCACATTTTCCAGCCGAGATAGACCAGGTAGATTGCACCGATGATGCGAATAACTGTGAATAGTTCACCCCAGTGGGTGGCGATCGCTGCCAGACCTAAACAGGCAGCAATGAGATAGAGGATGTCGCTGATGGTCATGCCCAAGGCCAGCCAAATACAGGAGCGCGCACCGGAGACTAGTGCACGAGCGAGGATGGCGAAGACGCCAGGGCCTGGCGTTACACCGAAGATTAGCACGGCAAGAAAGAAGGAGACGGCGCTTTCAGGGGACATGGTTGGAGCTCCTTGATGATTCGCAGAGTCTAGCACTGTGGAAGGGTTATACGCGACGCGTATTAGGCGATCTTAGAGTCCAAAATTCGCGAACATGCGCTGCGCGCAGATCGCTCGTACATGTTTCCATGTAAGAGCGTTGTACGCGAAGCGTACTACGCGAGCTTGAAGGGTTCGGGCCAGAGATCTCTAGGATCGAACATTGCCACTTGGCAGCTTGGACTAATGAAGGCCAATTAAAGCGCCGAGGATGTGTATTTTTGGATTTAGACTGGGCTACCTACTTCGCTTTGCGAAGTGGTCGTCCGACCACTGGGAACGAGAGGATTTGTGAATCACATCCTTGTGATTCGCCCCTTCGGGGCCGCGCTGAGGCGCGTTCTGATTCGTTCCAGACGAATCAGTGAACCTTGATAAATAACTCGGAAAGCCTCTCCGCCTTCGGCGGATTAAAAGAAAAGGGGCCACTCTGCGAGAGGCCCCTTTTCTTTTAATATGGTCGGAACGAGAGGATTTGAACCTCCGACCCCTGACACCCCATGACAGTGCGCTACCAGGCTGCGCTACGTTCCGAAAGAGGGCGTGATAATAGCCTAACGGGTTGATTGTGTGAAGCTTTTATCAGGCTTAAAACAGGTGGAAATGGCTATTTACGTTTGAGTGTCTCTAGAATGGATTCCAACTCGCTGATGGTTTGGCGCAGCAGCTGTTTGTAGCGAGTGTTGTCGTCGTCTCCAGCATCGCCCGCAAGCCATTGCCTAGCGCCAGCAATGGTAAGACCTTGTTCGTAAAGTAGGCCTTTGATCTGGCGGATAAGTAGCAAATCTTGGCGCTGATAGTAGCGGCGATTGTTGCGTTTAACCGGTTTAATCTGCTCGAACTCCTGCTCCCAGTAGCGCAGCACATGCGGTTTTAGGTCGCAAAGTTTGCTGGCTTCACCGATAGTGAAGTAGCGTTTTGAGGGGATTGGATCCGATTCAGCTTGGATCGGTGGCTGTTCTTGCATAGATCTCAACGCGCTCTTTCAGCTTTTGACCGGGACGGAAGGTGACTACTCGGCGAGCCGAAATAGGCACCTCTTCGCCCGTTTTGGGGTTGCGGCCCGGACGCTGACGTTTGTCGCGCAGGTCAAAGTTGCCGAAGCCCGACAACTTCACATGCTCATTGTGCGAAAGACTCTCGCGTACCTCATCGAAGAAGGACTCAACCATCTCCTTTGCTTCACGCTTATTCAGACCCAGCTCCTCAAAGAGGCGCTCTGCCATATCTGCTTTCGTCAGCGATGCCATGCCATTACCCTTAGTCGCAGTACGTTAAAAGTACATCAGTCTCGAAGTACGGCACCGAGGTCGTTGGTCAAACGTTCAACAACCGCAGCAACCGATGCGTTGATCTCTTCTTCATTAAGAGTGCGCGATGGGTGCTGCCACGTCAAGCCGAGAGCCAAACTTTTTCGTCCTGCTTCAATACCTTGGCCGGTATATACGTCAAACAGGATGACATCTTTAAGGAACTCTCCGCCCTGCTCTTTGGCGATCTGACGAACCGCTTCAAAGCCCAGCTGCTGGTCGATTACCATTGCCAAGTCACGACGCGACTCTGGGAATTTTGACAGTGAACTAAAGCGTGGCAATGTACCCTCAAGCAGCTCAGCCAGCTCAAGTTCGAACAGGTAGACTGGGCCACTCAGGTCCAGTTGCTTCTGTAGCGAGGGGTGCATCGCACCGATCCAACCCACAGTCTTACCGTTACGCTCGATGCGCGCTGACTGACCCGGATGCAGGGCTACGTGCTTGTCTGCAACCAATGTGTAGGAATCGGGATCTCCAGCCATCTCGAGTAGCGACTCGAGATCACCCTTGATATCAAAGAAGTCGACCTTGTCGCTCTTACCCATCCAGCTCTCTGGCAAGCGATTACCCGTAATAATCGCAGCCAAGGAATTAGCCTGCGTAAGCTCACCGCCCTCTTCCACAAAGCGCTGACCAATTTCAAACAGACGCACACGGCTCTGCTGACGCGCCTGATTATACGCAACAGCTTTGCTCAAACCTGCCCACAGGGTCGTGCGCATAACAGCCATCTCAGCAGAGATTGGGTTAGCCAGTGCCACTGCCTCATGTTGATCATCGAACTGCTTAGCTAATTTCGCTTCAATAAACGAGTAGGTGATCGCTTCCTGATAGCCACGTGCCACCAGATGACGACGCACCTGACCAACGCCAACCTGAGACTCTTTAATGCTCGGCAATGGCAATTCGGCCCGTGGTGTTTTCGACGGAAGGTTGTTGTATCCATAGACACGAGCAATCTCTTCAATCAAATCCTCTTCAATGCTGATATCGAAGCGGTAGCTCGGTACGGCAATAGTCCAAACACCGCTCTGCATTGGTGAGAGCTGCAGACCTAACCGAGTCAGGATCTCTTCGATCTCAGCCGCAGGAATCTCCATTGCGAGTAGTGCGCTTACGCGCTCATGACGCAGAGTCAGCGTTACGGCTTCAGGCAGATGCGCTTTATCAGCCGCTTCAACCACAGGACCGGCTTCACCACCAACGATTTCTAACAATAGCGCTGTCGCACGCTCTGTAGCCCGCTTCTGTAGCTGCCAGTCAACACCGCGCTCGTAGCGGTGTGAAGCGTCAGTGTGCATGCCGTAATTGCGGGCACGACCAGCAATCGCGATCGGATCGAAGTAGGCACACTCAAGCATGATATCTGTAGTCTCCTCCGAGACTTCAGAGTTACCACCGCCCATGATGCCTGCCATTGCCACCGCTTTGTTGTGATCCGCGATCACCAGTGTGTCAGCGTTGAGCTTAACTTCAGAGCCATCAAGCAGTTGCAACGGCTCATCCTGTTCCGCCATGCGCACACGAATGCCACCCTCAAGTTTGTTGAGGTCAAAGGCGTGCATCGGCTGGCCCAGCTCGAGCAGTACGTAGTTGGTGACATCGACAACAGGGTCGATAGAGCGAACACCCGAACGCTCGAGGCGTTCAACCATCCAACGCGGTGTTTCTGCGTTGATATTGATGTTGCGAATAACGCGACCGAGGTAGCGCGGGCAAGCAGCGGGCGCTTGAAGTTCGATACTGATCTGATCCTCAATAGAGGCAACCACTGGTGAGCAGTCGATCTCGGCAACAGGCGCTTTATTGAGCACGCCAACCTCGCGTGCCATACCCACCATACCCAGACAGTCGCCGCGATTTGGTGTGAGGTCAACGTCAATGATTTTGTCATTAAGGTTGAGATACTCGCGAATGTCCTGGCCCACTGGTGCATCTGCAGGCAGCTCCATGATGCCGCCATGATCATCCGAGAGACCTAGCTCATCTTCTGCACAGAGCATACCCATGGATTCAACGCCACGCAGCTTAGCTTTCTTAATTTTGAAGTCACCGGGCAACTTCGCACCAACCATAGCAAAGGCAGTTTTCATTCCACCACGGGCGTTAGGGGCACCACACACCACCTGGAAGGTCTCTGCTCCATTGCTAACCTGACAAACACGCAGCTTGTCAGCATCTGGGTGCTGTTCCGCAGAGAAAATCTCACCGACAACAACACCGCTAAAATCACTTGCGACCGATTCGACATCGTCGACTTCCAGACCGGCAAGACTTAACTGGTCTGCAAGCGCCTGAGCATCGAGTTCAGGCTGTACCAGTTCATGTAACCACTGTTCACTGAATTTCATAAGTTCCTACTCCCGGCGCTTAGTTGAACTGGCCGAGGAAGCGCAGATCGTTTTCGAAGAAGAGACGCAGATCGTCGACGCCGTAACGCAACATCGCAAAGCGCTCTACACCCATACCGAAAGCAAAGCCGGTGTACTCTTCAGGATCTATACCCGACATCTGCAGCACCTTAGGGTGTACCATGCCGCAACCGAGAACCTCCAACCATTTGCCGTCACCACGGTCGATATCAACCTCAATCGAAGGCTCTGTGAATGGGAAGTAAGAAGGACGGAAGCGAACTTTAACCTCCTCCTCAAAGAACTCTTTCAGGAACTGCTCCAGCGTACCTTTAAGGTCGGCAAAGCTGATACCTTTATCGATAATCAGACCCTCAACCTGGTGGAACATGGGTGAGTGAGTTTGGTCGTAGTCGCAACGGTAAACACGACCCGGACAGATAATACGGATCGGTGGCTTCTGCGCCTCCATTGTACGCACCTGTACCGGTGAGGTGTGCGTTCGTAACAGTCGGTGTGCATCAAAATAGAAGGTGTCATGCATCGCACGAGCCGGGTGATGGCCCGGGATATTGAGCGCTTCAAAGTTGTGATAATCATCTTCGATCTCAGGCCCCTCTTCAACCGAGTAACCGATGCGGCTAAAGAAGGCTTCGATACGTTCCATCACTTTGGTGACCGGATGCAGGCCACCCACCTCAGCCTGACGGCCAGGCAGGGTTACATCGACAGTCTCAGCCGCAAGCTTAGCCTCCAGAGCGGCATTCTCAAGCTCTGCTTTACGAGCGTTAAGAACCTCAGAGACAGCCTCTTTGGCCTCATTGATACGTGCACCTGCAGCAGGTCGCTCCTCATTTGAGAGCTTCCCTAAACCTTTCAACAGCTGGGTAAGGTGCCCCTTCTTACCCAGATATTGAACGCGTACTTCATCGAGCGTTTTTACATCAGTCGCTGCCAGCGCAGCGGCTTTTCCTTCCGCCATCAGGGCGTCAAGATTTTCCATTTGTGGCTCCACTTTGGGTCGGAGAGTTATTCAAAAGTACCTGAACAAAAATAGGGGAAGAGCATGCGCCCTTCCCCTATCTGAGTCGATCTATTAATCCCGCTCTCAATGAGAGAAGGTTAAAAGGTCTTAGGCCAGTGCTGCTTTAGCTTTCTCAACAACAGCGCTAAACGCTGACTGCTGATGAACAGCCAGATCAGCCAGTACTTTACGGTCGATCTCTACGTCAGCCTTTTTCAGACCAGAGATCAGACGGCTGTACGACAGACCGTTGATGCGAGCTGCAGCGTTGATACGCGCAATCCACAGAGCACGGAATTGACGCTTACGCTGACGACGGTCGCGGTAAGCGTACTGACCTGCTTTGATGACAGCCTGTTTGGCAACTCGGAATACACGGCTACGAGCGCCGTAGTAACCTTTAGCCTGTTTCAATACTTTCTTATGACGTGCACGAGCTTGTACACCACGTTTTACGCGAGGCATATTTAGTCCTTCCTATTCGCTTAATTCGTAACCAATTAGATGTAAGGTAGCATGCGCTTGATCAGAGCCTGATCAGCTGCGTGTACCTGAAGCATTGGGCGCAGCTGACGCTTACGCTTAGTTGTCTTCTTGGTCAAAATGTGGCTTTTGAAGGCCTGCTTGTGCTTGAAGCCATTAGCAGTTCTTTTGAAACGTTTGGCCGCACCGCGGACAGATTTAATCTTTGGCATTTCACTACTCCACGCATTCGTTAGTTATCTATCGGAACGTACAAAACCCGCACTGTCACCCGGGGGTGCCAAGGCGGGTTTGGAAGAGATTCCGACTACTTTTTCTTCGGAGCTAGAACCATCACCATTTGACGACCCTCGAGCTTCGGACGCTGCTCAACTGTACCCAGTTCAGCAAGATCCTCCTCAACTCGATTCAGCAGCTCCATTCCGAGCTCCTGGTGAGCCATCTCACGTCCGCGGAAGCGGATTGTGATCTTGGTTTTATCTCCACCTTCTAGGAAACGTATCAGGTTGCGTAGTTTTACCTGATAATCCCCCTCTTCAGTCCCTGGACGGAACTTAATCTCTTTCACCTGCATCTGAGTCTGTTTCTTCTTCGCCTCAGAGGCACGTTTTTTCTGCTCATACACGTGCTTGCCGTAGTCCATTACTTTACAGACTATCGGGTCAGCGTCTGAGATCTGTACTAGATCAAGATCAGCTTCACCGGCAATACGGAGGGCATCAGGCATTGAAACCACGCCCACCTGCTCACCTTCAGCATCAATTAGTCGGCACTCACGCGCTTTAATATTTTCGTTAATTGGCGGCAGGTTCGCACGACCGCCACGACGGTTATCACGTCTGATAGCACTATCTCCTAGTGTTTAATTATTCGCTGCGCCCTTTGCGCGCCACTTCGTTAGTGATCAATTCAGCAAAGGCGTCAACGCTCAGAGTTCCCAGATCCTCGCCGGTACGAGTTCGCACTGCGACGGCATCTGCCTCGACTTCTTTGTCACCGACAACGAGGAGGTATGGAATCTTCTGAATTGTTCGCTCGCGGATTTTAAAGCCGATCTTCTCGTTTCTCAAGTCCGCAACCACACGAATACCCGCTTTTTCAAGGCGTTTCTTCACATTTTGTACATGTTCGGCCTGATTATCGGTAATATTCATCACTGCAACCTGCACTGGCGCCAACCAAGCTGGCAGCGCACCGGCGTAGTGCTCAATCAAAATACCGATAAATCGTTCGAACGAACCAAGGATAGCACGGTGCAGCATAACTGGCGTTTCGCGCTCACCTTTTTCGTTCACAAACTGCGCATCCAGACGGCCCGGCATTGAGAAATCAACCTGAATCGTACCGCACTGCCAAACACGGCCTAGGCAGTCACGCAGCGAAAACTCAATTTTAGGACCGTAAAAAGCACCTTCACCTGGCAGCTCTTCCCAGTCCAGACCTGCCGCATCAAGCGCATCAGCCAGTGCCTTCTCAGCCTTATCCCAAACTTCATCTGAACCAACGCGCTGCTCTGGGCGGGTAGAGAGTTTGTAGATGATGTCGCTGAAGCCAAAGTCCGCGTAAACCTCATGTAGGAAGTCGATGAACTCAGCGACCTCTGGCTGAATAGAATCCTCGGCACAGAAGGTGTGACCATCATCCTGCACAAATCCCCGCACACGCATGATACCGTGCAGCGCACCGCTCGGCTCATTCCGGTGACAAGAGCCAAACTCAGCCATACGCAGCGGCAGATCACGGTATGAGCGCAGCCCCTGATTAAAGACCTGAATGTGACAGGGGCAGTTCATCGGCTTAACGGCGAAGTCACGGTTCTCAGAGTGAGTGGTGAACATCTGCTCGTGGAACTTATCCCAGTGGCCCGACTTCTCCCACAGCGTGCGTTCAACCACCTGTGGAGTTTTAATCTCTTGGTAACCGCGTGCACGCTGCTGGCGACGCATGTACTGTTCAACTTCCTGCCAGAGTGTCCAGCCATTCGGGTGCCAGAACACCATGCCTGGCGCCTCTTCTTGCAGGTGGAACAGGTTTAGCTGCTTACCCAGTTTACGGTGATCACGCTTCTCAGCCTCTTCCAGACGGTGCAGATAAGCCTTGAGCTCTTTCTTATCACCCCAAGCCGTGCCATAGACACGCGTCAGCTGCTCGTTCTTCACGTCACCGCGCCAGTAAGCACCGGCAACTTTCATCAGTTTGAACGCTTTAATGTGGCCAGTAGACGGTACGTGTGGACCACGACAGAGGTCGATAAAGTCACCCTGCTTGTAGAACGAGAGCGGCTCTTCACCAGGGATTGAGTCAATAATCTCAACCTTGTACTTCTCGCCCATTCCCTCAAACAGCTTGATGGCGTCTGGACGCTCCATCACAGAACGCTCAACTGGAAGGTTCTGTTTGGAGAGCTCATTCATGCGCTTCTCGATCTTCTCGAGATCCTCGGGCGTGAATGGACGCTCGTAGGCAAAGTCATAGTAGAAACCGTCGTCGATAACAGGACCGATAGTTACCTGTGCGCCAGGAAATAGCTCTTGAACCGCCATCGCCATCAGGTGAGCACAGGAGTGACGGATAACATCAACCCCCTCTTCGTCACGCGCGGTGATCAACGCGAGGTTAGTGTCTTCGCTAATGAGGTAAGAGGTATCAACCAGCTCACCGTCGACACGACCAGCCAGAGCAGCTTTCGCCAGCCCAGGACCGATATCCATGGCAACATCAAAAACAGTAACTGGGTTTGCGAATTCGCGTTTACTTGAATCAGGGAGGGTAATAACGGGCATTACAGAGTCCTAAATCTCAGTGGTGACCCCTACGACAGGCCACTTAAGTTTTGCTTCCGATACTGCCTATGCAGACAGGCACTAGAAGCCCTAAAAATTAAAGAACGCGATTATATCGGCTCAACCGCACCAAGACTAGGTTTGATACTGATTAGGTAATAGACTCTCAGCTAGCGCCGAATCGCTGAGGTAATTTTCAAAGTCGATTACACCAACATCAACAACGTATGGCGCATTGAACTGAATCACGGCTTGATGGTCTGCGTGCTTCTGGTAACGCACTAGCGCATCTAAATCAGCCACCTGAAGTTTGATCAGTAGACTCCAAGAGCGCGCTTCAGCGACCATATCGACGCCAATCTCGATCCGTTCTATCTCCGGGATGCTCTTCTTTAGAGCCAACATCCGCTGACAGAACTCATCACGGTGTTCAACAGGTGTGTTGGGCCGGTACTTGATCGTTATATAGTGTTGCAGCATCTTAGGCACAGGCCTGCTCTGGTATAATCGAGGGGGCGTTGTTCAGTGCTTCAATAGCGAAACCCGCAGCCGCTTTGTAGTTGTGCATGAACTCATCCATCTCTTGCTGACTCATCACATCGCGGATATCGGTGAACTCACCACCACAACGATCCTCCACCTCGCGCAACAACCCAAAAGGACCCGAGCCACGGTTGCGCAGTACCAGCGCAGAGATCGGCTCGCACAGCTTGTTGTCGTAAGCATTGATCGCTTCAGTACCAACACCGTGCTCAATAAACGCGGCACCGAGTTCACGCGCGTCAACAATTGCTTGGCTGGCCCCGTTTGAACCCACGGGATACATCACGTGAGCAGCATCGCCCATCAGCACTACCCTACCCTTAACCCAAGTTGGAATAGGGTCGCGGTCTATCATCGGGTATTCGTAGATATCGCCAGCCTGGGCAAGCATTGCGGGCACGTCGAGCCAATCGAAACTCCAATCTGCAAAGTGGTGGGCGAAATCTTCCAGCTTCACTTGGCGGTTCCAGTCGCCACTAGGAAGCCCCTCTGCAGTGTCGACTGTAATCTCGGCAATCCAGTTCATCATGCTGTAGCCTTCGGCATCGGGCTGCGAGATTGGGTAGAGCACCAGGCGGTGGTCGTGATGTCCCAAGCCAACAAATGAAGCGTCGGTACGCAGCGGCTTAGCGCGCGTAACGCCGCGCCACATAATCGCTCCACTCCAGTGCGGAGGCGGTTGATCGGGATACATCTGCGCCCGCACATTCGAGTGCAAACCATCGGCACCGACCAGCAGAGCTCCCTCAAACTCGCGGGTGGAGCCATCTCTAGCCTGAGCGACCACACGAACTCCCTCAGGCGCATTAGCGTAGCTGGCGACTTTGTAACCGAGAATCAACGATCCCGCTCCACCCTGCTCGATAAGGGTGTCATGCAGTAGCATCTGCAACTGACCACGATGCACCGAATACTGCGGCCAGTTGTAGCCGGCCTTTAGCCCGCGCGTCTCGGCATAAATCTCACGACCGTTGCGGCCGACCAGTACCCACTCTTGCGTCTTTACGCCGATCTTATCAAGCTGCTCTTCACCGACACCCATCTCATAGAGTTCGCGAACCGCGTTTGGCTGCAGGTTTATACCCACCCCCAAGGGTTTGAGTTCAGAGACTGACTCAAGAACGACAAAAGGAATATTAAGTTTATGCAGCGTCAACGCGAGGGCTAAACCGCCAATTCCCGCGCCAGCTATGATGATCGGCTTTCGGTCCATGGATACTTCTCTTGATTCACCCAAAAAGCGCGCTTAGATCGAAAAAATCCGGCCACCCAGCGCAAAATTAAAGGGTGGAAATTAGCATAGTTCTGGGTAATGGGGCTACGAAGAGCAACCAAGACCTAAGTGTTAGCCATCTCTGAAGCTCACTTCTATACCCTTATTCCGCCGTTTCTGGCATCCTTTGAGGCGAATAATAACAGCAAGTAATCACCGTCAATGCGCACCGCACGCCTCAAAATCAGCACTCGTCTGATGATCGCCCTGAGTCTTCTGATACTTTTGCAGGCCGTCATCCTGGGTGTATTTACTCTTCGCTATCTGGGTGACTCTCTCGAGGAACAGATGGGACAACGGGCGTTGCAGCTCGCCTCAATGATCTCTCAAACGCCCTCAATTCGGGATGCAGTCGCCCGCGGTGATAGCCCAACGGTACAGAGCATTGTGGCTGACCTGCGCCTCGCTACTGATGCTAGTTTTATCTCAATCGGCGATGCTGACGGTATACGTCTGGTGCATCCAATCGCCGAGCGTATCGGCAAACCGATGGTCGGCGGCGATAACTACCGCGCCCTAGAGTTAGGCGAAAGCTACATCTCCAAAGCGGTTGGTAGCCTGGGCGAGTCAATTCGCGGCAAGACCCCTGTCTTCGATAATGTGGGTAAAGTTGTTGGGGTTGTCTCGGTCGGATACCTAACAACAACTATCGATGAGACCGTTTCAAACTATCAAGAGACCATCATCATCGTCACTTGGGCACTGCTAGCCTTGTCGATACTAATCGCCTACTACATTGGAAGACGATTTCGCGCTGCCATCTTTGATCTCGAGCCGCATGAAATCGCGGCACTCTTTCTCGAGCGAAACGCGACACTTGAGTCGCTACGCGAGGGCATTATCGCCATCAATGCCGAGGGTAAAATCACCACCTTCAACCGAGCCGCTCTTAAAGCACTCAACCTACCCGAGGATCAAATACTCACAGGTAAACCTCTCAACGATGTACTGCCAGAGTCGCGCCTACCCGCGATGCTGGAGACTGGGGCGCCGGAGTATGACCGAGAGACTTTTATCAACGGCCGCACTCTGATTATCAACCGCCTACCGATCATGCGCGGTAACGACTTAGTGGGCGTTGTTGCCAGTTTTCGCCCTAAAGATGAGTTAGCCGAAGTGAGCCGCCAACTAACGCGTATTCGTCAATACGCTGACGCGCTTCGCTCCCAGGCCCACGAGTACGCCAACAAACTCCATACCATTGCCGGACTCATCTCAATCGACGCCAAAGATGAGGCCCTAGAGCTGATTGGACAGGAGACTGCTGGACATCAGGCGCTACTGACTTGGATCAAAGAGTCAGTCGATGATCACCTCTTTGCTGGGCTGCTGCTAGGCAAATACAACCGTTCAAACGAGTTGGGATTGAGGTTAGAGATTGATACCGACTCAAACCTCTCCAAACTGCCCGATCATATCGACTCGCAGCAACTGGTGACACTGGTTGGCAACCTGATAGATAACGCGCTAGAGGCCACTCTTAGCAATAATTGTGAGCAGGTGAGCCTCTCATTCACCGATCTGGGTGAAGAGATCCTAGTAGAAGTTGAAGACCAGGGACCAGGTATCGCGCCCGAGCAGCGTGAAGCTATCTTCCGCCAGGGCTACTCTACCAAAGGCGAGAACCGCGGCATTGGGTTGCACCTGGTGACCGCGATCTGTGATCAATTGAATGCCAAGATCACAGTCGAGACGCTCGCGCCGCGAGGTAGCCGTTTTACGCTCTACATACCCCGGAGCAACATCGCTGGAAATGATAAAGCGCAGAACGCTGTAAATCACAGCACGATATCAAGGAGCAAGGATGTCTAGAACCTGCCGCATACTGATTGCCGAGGACGACCCACAGATTGCCGAGATACAGCGTCGGTTTATTGAGCGCATCGACGGATTCGAGGTCGTTGGGATAAGTCACACCACTCGCGACGCCAGCGAGATGCTGGAGGTACTGCGGCCCGACCTTGTTCTGCTGGATATCCACTTTCCTGATGGCAGCGGGCTGACACTACTACGCCAATTGCGACAGGGTGACTCGCCCTGTGATGTCATTATGGTCACCGCTGCAAAAGAGACTGAATCACTCTCTGAAGCGCTTCGACTGGGCGTGTTTGACTACGTCCTCAAACCTCTGGTGTTTGATCGACTACAACAGTCCTTGCTGCAGTACTTCGAGCATCGTTCCACAATACAAGCAACGGGTCCTGAGCTCTCCCAGGACCTAGTGGATCAGCTACTACCGCGTAATCGCCAGAAGAGTACTGCAACGACTAATACCGTGACAGCGGCGAAGGCCCTACCTAAAGGGATAGACCCGCTTACGCTGGAAAAGATCGGTTCGGTGTTCCCAGACTCAAGTACAAGCCTCAGTGCTGAGCAGGTAGGCGAGCAGATCGGCTCTAGTCGCACGACGGCACGTCGATACCTGGAATATCTTGTCGGTGAGCAGGAACTGAGCGCCGACATCAACTACGGTACAGTGGGACGACCCGAACGTTTCTATCGCAAGCGAGCTTAAGATGTACCTAATACCCGATCTAAAACAGATTGAGTCTTACAGATCGATCGCCGTACTGACGAGTGGCGGCGACTCCCCCGGTATGAATGCGGCTATCCGTGCGATTGTTCGTACCGCTAACCACTTCGGCATCGAAGTTACCGGTATTCAACGCGGCTACTCGGGTCTGCTTGAGCGCGCTTATGTGCCCCTGAATGCCGAGAACGTTTGCAACCTTATACAACGCGGCGGCACCACGCTGATGAGTGCGCGCTGTCTAGAGTTTCATCACCGCGACACTCGGCAACTAGCGGTCGATAATCTGCGCGAAGCAGGCATCGAAGCGCTAATAGTAATTGGCGGTGACGGCTCGCTCACTGGAGCACGCCTAATGGAGAAGGAGTTCGGCTTTCCTGTTATCGGCCTACCCGGCACTATTGATAACGATATCTATGGGACCGAAGTCTGTATCGGTTTTGATACTGCTCTAAACACAGCAGTTACCGCAGTTGACCGTATCCGCGACTGTGCCAACTCGAACGAACACTTCCATATCGTCGAGTGCATGGGACGCAACTCAGGTGCGTTAGCGGTGCATACCGGCATTGCCACTAGTGCAGAGTTAATCCTGATACCAGAGGCCCCCTGGGATATGGAAGATGTGTGTCACCGTCTCTATCAATTGCGCAAATCAGATCGTGCAACCAGCGGCATTATCGTAGTAGCCGAGGGCGGTAATACCGGCGTGTCATACGAGATTCAACAACAACTCAGCGAGCTCGGAGTGGACTCCTTGGTGACTATTTTGGGGCATATACAACGTGGCGGTACACCCTCACCTAACGACAGGCTATTGGCTTCAGCACTTGGAAATTCTGCAATCCATTACCTGATGGCGGGCTACTCAAACGTGATGGTAGGTGTCGAGCGCGGCCGGACAATCACATCAGACCTAGCCGATGTGATTAGCCATCGCCAGGCCCTGAATGATTCAACTTTGAAGCTGGTTTCAGAACTCAAGCCCTGGTTCTAAGTGACGGCGAACTCAAATAGTTTTTCACAGAGCGGCTACGCTAAATTACCGCAACTGCTCCGCTAATGTTATGTTTCACTCAGCCTACGATCAGGTTTACAGGATAAGCAGGAGAGCGATCTAAATGTCCCTCGAGTTAAACGATTCCAAATTACTAAAAACCCTCGCTTACGTTAACGGCGAGTGGGTGAGTTCGCACACCGGCGCAACCTTTGCGGTCACCAATCCAGCCACTGGTGAGCTGCTGGCTGAGGTCCCCGATATGGACGCAGAAGATACGCAGAAGGCTATCCACGCCGCCCATGCAGCGTGGGCCGCTTGGCGCGAGAAGCCGTGCAAACAGAAGGCCGCACTGCTACGCCGCTGGTTTGATCTGGTAATGGCAGCGCAGGAGGATCTGGCCCGCCTGATGACTGCCGAGCAGGGCAAACCGCTGGCCGAAGCGCGTGGTGAGGTAGCATACGGCGCAAGCTATATTGAGTGGTTCGCTGAAGAGGCGAAGCGCATCTACGGTGATACGATTCCGGCTGCAACGGGGGATAAACGTCTGGTCGTTATTAAACAGCCGGTCGGTGTTGTGGGTGCGATCACGCCGTGGAACTTCCCTAACGCCATGATCGCTCGCAAGATTGCACCAGCACTCGCGGCAGGCTGTCCTGTAGTCGCTAAGCCAGCTGAGGATACCCCGCTCTCTTCACTGGCGCTCGCGGAGCTAGCTGAGCGCGCGGGTATTCCGGCTGGCCTGATCAATATTGTCACCAGCTCACGCGGCAATGCCGCTGCAGTGGGCGGAGCACTGACGGGTTCCGACAAGGTGCGCAAGATCTCCTTCACAGGTTCAACTGCGGTCGGCAAGATACTAATGAAACAGGCGGCCGAATCGGTCAAAAAGGTGAGCATGGAGCTGGGCGGCAACGCGCCATTCGTGGTGTTTGATGATGCCGACTTGGACGCAGCCATCGACGGCGTAATCGCCTCCAAATACCGCAATACCGGACAGACCTGCGTCTGCGCCAACCGCATTATTGTGCAGTCTGGTGTATACGAGGAGTTTCTGGAAAAACTCGCTGCACGCGTATCTCAATTCAAAGTGGGCAACGGCCTAGAAGTGGATGATGCCGTACAGGGCCCGCTGATCAATGCAGCTGCAGTTGAGAAGGTAGAGCGCCACGTGAAAGATGCCGTAGAGAAAGGTGCACGTGTAGTTCTGGGTGGTAAACCACACGCCCTAGGCCACACTTTCTATGAGCCAACTATTCTTGCAGATGTTACCACCGATATGTGCGTGACTTATGAGGAGACATTCGGCCCCGTCGCTCCAATCTACAAGTTCGATACTGAGGAGCAAGCGGTTACTCTGGCAAACGACACCGAGTTTGGCCTGGCAGCCTACTTCTACAGCCGCGATATCGGCCGCGTTTGGCGCGTAGCTGAAGCGTTGGAAGTGGGTATTGTAGGCATCAACGAGGGGATCATCTCCAGCGAAATGGCGCCTTTCGGTGGCATTAAGCAGAGCGGCCAGGGCCGAGAAGGCAGCAAATACGGATTGGATGACTACCTGGAGATCAAGTATCTCTGCATGGGAGGAATCTAATCAATCTGCACCGAACTAGGGAGCCACTGGCTCCCTTTTTTTATGTGCTCTTTTCAGTGTACGGGCGCTGTACGCAAAGCGTATTGCTCGACCGTTTACGGCACAAAGCGGACTTTACACTGAGGCATTTACAGTCTCACTACTGAAAACAACACAACGCTGTGTTAGATTTTAGAATCTAAGAATGTACTTACAAGGACGAAAACTTTCTACCGCCTGTGAGTCAATATTGAGAAAGAAAAATATCACTCAAATAAGAGGGCGCTGGATCGAAAATGCCTTACCTACTTTTCATCCGAGCTATATCCTAAGAAATCCCCATTTAACACCCATGTTTGAGGGCGATATTGAATCTGTCGCATCAAAGCTACAGCAGACCATATTCCCTTATGAACGTAATCGATAAGTACCTAAAGTTGGAGAGTGACATCCTCGCCCCCTCTGGGGCTAGATTAGCATTCTTTAAGGGAAGCTTGAGTCCTGATGTGTTGTTTATCGGCGAAGCTCCTGGCCCAGATGAGAATATCGCGGGAATACCCTTCGTGGGAGTTTCGGGAAAATTAGTTGATAAGGCTATCGACCGTTGTGGGCTTGGCGGGTTTCAAGTGGCATTCTTGAATCCAGTTTTCCGTATGCCTAGCGAGTGTGAAGGAAAATTTAGAAAACCGACCGATACCGAAATTGATTTTTACAGACCAATGGCACTTGAAATAGTAGATTTTTTAGCGCCTCGGTATATTGTCCTACTGGGAAAGTCTCTTTCGGGTCGCTATTGACCACATCAACTCATCCACATCAGCGGTAGCCACTACAACGAGGCCGGATGGGCCAGCGTGTACTCTACGCAATCTCGCAATTCGTCTTCCGATGCCGTCTTATCCACAAAACCTCTGATCCCATGAGTAATCAACTCTGACAAAGCATCCTGATCAATATCCGAACTGTAGGCCAGAACAGGAATATTTCGAGTGCCTGAAAGACCCTTCAGAAGCTCTAAAACCTCGGCTCCACCTACGTTCGGCATACGCACATCTAGTAGAATCAGTGAGGGCTGAAGCCTCAGCGCCTGCGCCAGTGCGTCGTTAGGCTCGGTGCAACTGTGGAGGTAATAGTAGGAGCCCAGCATCTGCTGCAGTGCGGCGTGCGCGAGCGGGTCATCGTCGATGTATAAAATCGATACCTTAGACATTTGCAGGCTCAGTATTTAAGCGAGCCAGCTCGTCGAGCAACTTCTCAATTGTAATCGGTTTGGGAATGACACCACTCGCACCAACTGCGAGCAAACGATCGGTCTCCGCTCCTACCACCGCAGCGGTCACACCGATAATTGGGCCTGCGTAGCCCGCTGCCCTTAGAGCTGCTGTCAGGCCATATCCGTCCAACTTCGGCATCATAAGATCCGTCAAAATAAGGTCAAATCCATCGCCTGACTCTTTAAACGCATCTAATGCACTTTGCCCGTTGTCATGACATTCGATCGTGACGCCCTGCTTGATCAGTGCTTTTTCGGTTAGCATGCGCAACATCTTGTCATCTTCAGCAAATAGCACTCGGTAACCTGAAAGATTTATACTTGCCTGTGCCTGTGCCTGTGCCTGTGCCTGTGCCTGTGCCTGTGCCTCATCGTCAAGCGGCTTCAGCGGGAACGCAACACTGAAACATGCACCCCCAAGCGCCTCACTTTCACAGTATGTCAACACGCCGCCAAGTTGATCGCTCAACTCCTCAGCGATAAACAACCCAAGCCCTGTGCCGTCTTTTTGTGTATCCCCTCGGCTAAATGCAGTGAACAGACGCTCAACCTGATCAGCAGGAATACCTTTTCCGTTATCCTCTACGCTGAGCGTCGCGCTATCACTGCCATCCTTATCGCGTGTACAGGTCAAAGTTACACTGACCTCAGAGCCCTCTGAGTGTATTACCGCGTTCTTCGTCAGGTTGGTCACCAACTGTCGCAACGCTTGTTCACGGATTGAGTACAGCGAGCCACTGGCAGAGTGAGTAAATTTCACAGTTACGTTGTTGTCCGATGCTAAGTGCGAAATCGCGCTCACCGCCCGCTCAATAACAGCTTCAGGTTTAGCCATGCTCTCCTTTGATGCCCGCGCACGCTCAGGCATTACGACTGTGCGAAGATCTTCCAACACCGTTAACAGATTTTGTGAGATTTCCCGGACTGTCGTGAGTTTCTCCGGATCACTGAGGTCCTGATCATCCGCGATCATCGCCATCGATGCCACGGGCGTGCGCAGCTCATGTCCAATAACAGAAAAGAGCTCCTTTTGACGCTCTGATCTCTCTCGTAGTTGCTCTGTTGTCTGCATCAGCTCTGTGACATTTTGGCGCAAGACAAGTCGTTTGAGCAGCGCGCCCTTCTTGTAGGTCCTACCCGTGTATACATGCGACCATTGTAGCGTGCTCTCTCCAGGGTAATGCACGGCGTAGACCATCTCAGCGTCATCTTGAGCGAGTGTTTGTCGCAGTTGATTTGCCTGGGCTTGAGACGGGATCATACTGGCAAGTGCATCGGCTATTGGAATCACTGTACCGATAGGCATCGCAGGATGCTTACCGTCAATAAGAGTCGCAGCTCCCGATTCAATATCCAATTCAAACACGGTGATGTCTGCGCTTTGCAGAATGAGTGAATGTTGGGCGCTCTTTGCATTCAGCTTCTCATATGCGGCTATCGTGAGTTTATTGAGCAGTGTCGAGCGTGCCATTACGATAGCCGTCGCTACGGACATCGCGACCACCACGCTAAGCACTAGATTTACCTGCAACGGACCCAATCCGCTTGGGAGTACCTCCGCTTGAATAGCAAGCAACTCGATGGCAACAAATGAGAACCCTATGGCGGCAAACCCCCGCATGGGCAGCAGTAGTGCAATTGCCATCAACCAGACAGCAACATCGATAAAGTCATAGAGAAGAGGCTTACCAAAAAGACGGCTGACTACCTCAAACACCACAAAACCCAAAAAGATTTTGGTCAATAGCGAAAGGTTGTAGTGCGTGGAATCATAATTGCAGACCGAAATGAGAACCGGAAAAACAAACAGATAGCTAGCCAACTGAGAGCCCACCCAGGCACCGGCACCGTACACCACCGGAGCACCATAGCGTTGCTGAAAGTAGACCGAGATGATCAATGCTGCAGTCGCCAGTACAACTGCCAGCTTGAGTGACACTTGCACGACTTTACGGGCGAATCCCCCACCGTCTTGCAGCGAGCATCCTTTATTGATGACCGACAAAAAGAGGCATGATGCCAGATAAATTTCTGCTGAATTAACAACAGTCATAGCGATCGCGTCGGGGGCAGGGGTTCCTGAAGGTAAGTTTGCTACCAATAGAGCCAGCGCCGACAACACAAAAAGATTCAAAGCTGGCACGGCAGATTGGCGGCTGTAAGCCTCCAGCGTCAACCACAAGACAGCAACAGCGTTCGTTACCCACAGCCATGAGAACGAGAGCTCGGCATCAAAATAATATTCAACCGAGAACAGCGACAGCAGCAGGACAGCAAGCGGCAATAACCACTTAAAACGCGCTGCGCTGAGTACCAATTGATCATTTGAGTACATACAAATATCCCGATACATCTTGCTTTGACTCTGTGACGGTCTGCAATCAAATTCGCAAAAAAAGTCGCAAAATGCGACGCGTAATGCAAAACGACACCGCTTATCCCTAAAAATTTGTAGCAACAGAGGGATCTAAACCTATCTTTTTGGCAAGCAATTATCGAGCCAGAACGATAAGCTATTAGTAATCTAACCTACATTTCTTGGGCGGAGCCATGACTGCCGAGGCGCAATCTCATCCAACAAAACGTAAAAGAACCGCATCATTTTCTGACCCTATTTTCAGCGAGAAGATCGGCCAGGAAGGGTTAAATAATCTCCAATTTAAGATTTAGGAAAGTCTTAAATAGATAACAGGAAATGTCTCTTGAGGGTCGAAATTTGCCAAAACAATATTCATTTCTATATCGTATAACCCGACATACAAAGGATTAATCGAATGCGAGCATGTATTCTCGTAGCTTACGCTCTTCTCGGATCACGGAGAGTACAATCACTTGCTCACCGTCGACTCGATAAAAAACTCGACACGGAGGAGCAACTACCTCCCGATATAGAGAACTAGGCAGCTCTGGGGGGGTGCGCCCTGATAGAGGAAAGTCAGCCAATCGATCCACGTTTGAAAAAGTGTTTTCGACTAACGTAGACGCTGCCTGAGGGTTATCGAGTGCGATGTATTCTGCAATTTCATCGAGATCCGAAACAGCAGGTTCGGTCCAGATTATTTCAGCCATTTAGACAGTTTGGCCTTTGCCTGCTCGTTTGTCAGGGCCCGCCCTTCCAGAGCAGCACGCTCTCCTCGTGAGATCTGCTCTAATATTGCAAGCCTACGCTGGGTAAACTCAAAATCTTCTACATCTACCAGATACGCTGACGGCTTGCCGTGCTCAGTTATCAACACGGGCTCTTTCGACGCGTGTAAATCCGCCAAAATCTTGGTAGCTTGCCGTTTGAGGTTTGTAACGAGTTCAGTTTTCATAGAAGACACCTCACTAGTAAGTGTTACTATAGTACTACTTCGTCTTTTGGATTTATACGACGTAAACAAAATGTCGCATACGGCACCAGCTGATTTAAGCACCAGTAGCAATAGGGCCCAGTTTACCCTGCCCCCACTCCGCCCATGAGCCGTCATAGAGTCGTGCCTGCACACCGATGCGCTCGAGACCCAGCGCTAGTAAACAAGCGGTGATACCTGAACCGCAGGAGACTATAGGACTGGTGGCATCAAAACCACTGAAGAGCTCGCGTAGCGCTTCGGGTTTGAGGAAATCACCCTCGGCGTCGGTCAGTCCAGTAAAGGGTACGCAGCTTGAACCCGGCATATGGCCAGAAGTTAACCCTGGACGTGGTTCGGGAGCTGCCCCAATAAAACGATTATTGGCCCGGGCATCGAGAATAGTTTCGGTGCCTGCATTCACGTAATCGAACATATCAGCGCCGGTTAGAACACGACTGCGATCAAGTGTCCAATCTTTTGCTGCTACTGAAGCTTTTGCCGGTTCCCCTGCCTCGACTGAGTGACCAGCGGATTTCCAGGCTTGCAGCCCACCGTTTAAGACGTAGCACTCATTCACGCCAAACAGTTTCAGCGTAAACCAGACTCGTGGAGCACTGAAGTGATTGGCACTGCGATCATAGACAACAACGGGGCGGGTGCCATCAACACCCAGATGAGCCATCGCCGCAGAGAAGTGTTCATCACTCGGCAGCATATGTGGCAGGCCAGAGTTCTGATCAGCAATCTGATCAATTTCAAATAGACGTGCGCCTGGAATATGCTCAGCCAGGTAATCGCCGCGGATCATCTCAGGATCCGCCATCAGAACATAGCTGGCATCCAGCACCACCACCTTATCAAGGTTCGCCGCCAGCCAATCAACAGTTACGATTGGGTCACTCATACTCTTTCAACGCTCCGCAAAGGTTTCGGCTAGGATAACACCCTCAGAGTTTCCAGCTAGGATCCTTCTGATCAACGAGCCGAATCAGTGCAGGCCACTCTGGATGACGCACCTTGGCGTTCGCCTGCGCTTCCCCACCCTCAAACTGATGGCGAGTCTTGCGCATAATCTCTTCATCAATCAAATTCAGCTGGCCAGCAGCCATCGCTTTGAGCTGAACCTCAGCGTTGCGGATGAAGGCGAAGTGACGCACAAAAGCCCAGGTGCAGTCCGCACCTGCTGTTAGCAAACCGTGATTACGAAGCACTAATGTGTGGTTCGCTTCACCCATCGCCGCAGCAAGTCGCGGCCCTTCTGAGCCGTCTAACACGATACCTTCAAACGCGTGGTATCCGGTACGCTCGAAGAACTGACACCCCTCCTGAGTTACTGGAATAACTGGAGTATCAACGGCACAGAGCGCCTGGGAGATCGGCTCATGGGTGTGCAGAATACAGTGCAGATCAGGGCGCGCTTTGTGCAGTGTTGAGTGGATATTGTAGCCCGCTTTATTGACGTTCCACTCGCTCTCGGAGAGCGCATTGCCATCGATATCGATCTTAATAAGGTCAGTCGCGCGCAGCTCATCATAACGAACACCGAAAGGGTTGATCAGAAACTCTTCGGTACCGGGAATACGCAGACTGATATGGTTGTAGACGATAAACGTCCAGCCGAAATGATCAACCATACGGTAGGTGGCTGCCAGTTGCAGACGCGCCTGCCACTCTACATCGCTCATCCCCGCAGGAGCAGGTGGAAGCTCTACCTGAAATCGTGGATCCGTACTCATGGTTATACCCTTATTTTTCTGTGATTCTTTACTTATTTTATAGCTGATCGACGTTGGCTATCAATTTGTGGAGTGTTGCCGTGAAGCGCGATAGCTCTGCTTCATCCACGCCAGCCGTGACATTAGCGTGCCGCAGTTTAACAGCACTGAGGAACTGATCATGAAGAGCCCAGCCCTCGGAACTCAGAGACCAGCGCTTCTGTTTCGCGGTAGGCGTTTCCGTGCTGCCCAGCAAAAAACCGCCGCTGTCGAGCTTGTTAATAGCCCGACTGACAGCTGCTTTGTCGAGCGAGATCAGCGCGCTGATCTCCGCCGCCTTAGACTCTGGCTGACAGCCAATAGAGGCCAATACTCGCATCTCAACCGAGCCCAACCCAAACCTTTCGAGGTACTGCCCAGAGGAGAAAGCGGTGATGCGATTTGACAGCACGGTCAGCAGATGTTGAGTATAAAACTCGTAATCCAGAACCTCGCGGTCAGCGCGTAGCTGGGTAATCTTCATTTGCTGGTCTGAATCTTGATTAGTCGGAGATCGACATTGGGCGCTCGCCCATTACCGTGGTTCGGTGGAGCTCACGACGGAAGCCGTCATAATCATTGAAGGCGCGGTGCAGACAGATACGGTTATCCCAAATAGCCACGGTATCCGCTTCCCAACGCAGGCGACAAGCAAAGAACTCTTGTGTCGCGTGACCATGCAAGAACTCCAACAGCGGCTTAGACTCCCGACGATCCATGCCCTCTATACCGACCGCGTAAACACCATCGACGTACAATGAGAGCTCACCCGACTCTGGATGCTTGCGCACCATTGGATGGAAACTGCCTTTAACCATCTTCTCTACATCCAGGTCTAACTCAATATCGGTCATCTGCTTACCGTTGTTGGTCTGTTCCATCGAGTCTCTCATGCCGGCGATTACCCGCTCTGCTCCCATGTGGACTTTCAATGGTTTCAGCATCTCCCGCATTGCTGGCGAGAGGCTCTCGTAAGCCATTACTGAGTTGTACCAGATGGTGTCGCCACCGTAAGGAGGAATATCTACACCATGGAGCACGCTGACTGAAGGTGGGCACTCGAGGAAGGCAGAGTCAGTGTGGTGACCGCCTCCAAAAATGATCTTGGATTTTGTAGCCGCCTCTTTCAACACTGGCTGCACATCAGGAAAATCCGGCAGCCCTTTAGTGTAGGCATCTGTGCCTAGCTCACCGAAGCGCTTGGTAAATTCAAGCTGATCGCCCGGGGTCAGATCTTGCTTGCGAAGAAACAGCATTTTGTGGTGCCACAACGCCTGTTTGAGCTCATCAAAGGCCTCGTCATCCAGATCTTTAAGTTGCACATCAAGCACCTCACCGCCCATCGAGGAGGCAAGAGGAAGAGTCTTTATCTTCTTTCCGCTAAATGGCGTGTTGCGGTACGGCTGGTCAAGGTGAACCTGATTAGTCTCGAGTGACATAAGAGTGCCCTGTTTTTGTAATGAGTTTTTGCCCTAAGTTCAGAAAGACTATTTATCATTTGTTGATATGTCAACTTTTTGCCTTGAAAGAACTACCAAGGTCTAAATTCACGCTGGGGTCTTATTGAAAAATTAACAGTCGAGAAAAGCGAAAAGCCGCTCGAAAGCGGCTTTTGTGACTCAAAGGGGTCTGACTCAAAGGGGTCTGACCCCTTTAAGTGCTCTGCGTAGGCACCTTGAGCTTACTGCGCAGGAAGAAAGGCGCAACAAAGCCTAAAATCGCAACCACCCACAAGCCAATAGAGATGTTGCTCTGGAACAGGTAGGACCAGTCACCATCGGATAGTACCATAGCGCGGCGCAGGTTAACTTCCATATGGCCGCCCAACAGGATACCGAGGATTACTGGTACCGATGGGATATCCATCTTACGCAGCGCGTAGCCCAGCACACCGAATCCGATCATTAGCAGCAGGTCGAAGTAGCTGCCTGTCAGTGAGAAAATACCCACAAACGACACCAGCGTGACGCCTGGCAGCAGGATAGCAGGGGGCACCTGCAGCACCTTACTAAACATCTTAACCATCGGTACGTTGAGGATCAGCAGCACGACGTTGGCAATCAACAGCGATGCTATCAAGCCCCAAACCACCTCTGGACGGTCGTTAAACAGCGTTGGTCCTGGAGTGATATTCAATGTCATCAGAAGTGCCAAAAGTACTGCAGTGGTACCTGATCCTGGAACACCCAGTGTTAGCATCGGTACCAGAGCGCCACCCGCCGCAGCGTTGTTACCCGCTTCGGGTGCAGCAATACCGCGCGGATCACCCTTACCAAACTCAGAATTGTCACGTACTGACGACTTCTCCTGCATGTAGGCGAGGAACGAACCTAGAGATGCACCAGCCCCTGGCAATAGACCTGCAATAAAGCCGATCGCAGTTGCTTTGAGCATGGTCCACTTGGTGCGCATGATATCGCCCCAAGGAATGCTGATCTTATTCAGCTTCACACCAATTGCAGAGTCCTTGCCGTGTGACTCAATGAATACCAACACCTCAGATACCGCAAACAGACCTACAATCGCTACGAGGAAATCGATGCCATCGAACAGGTGCATGTTATCTCCAGTGAAGCGCGTCATACCCGTAGTTGAATCCACGCCAATGGTCGCGATGCCGAGGCCGATACAGACAGCCAGGGCCGCTTTGGCCTGGTTGTTTGAACCGATACCGCCGAGGGTTGCGAATGCAAGCATGTAGAGCGCGAAGTACTCAGCTGGCCCGAACAGATAAGCTACACGCGCCAACAGTGGCGAGAGAAGCATCAAACCGATTGTAGCTAACAGTGCACCGACAAATGAAGCGACACCCGAGAGTACCAACGCATCGCCAGCACGGCCCTTCTTCGCCATAGGATAACCGTCCAGACAGGTCATCATGGCCGGCTCGTCACCAGGGATGTTCAGAAGTATTGAGGAGATACGGCCGCCATACATGGCGCCATAATAGACACTGGTCATCAATACCAATGCCTCGGTTGCATCCAACCCGAATGAGAATGTTAGCGGTATCAGTATCGCTACACCGTTAGATGGGCCAAGCCCCGGTAGCGAACCGACCATGGTTCCAATAATACAACCAGCCACCGCAAGGGCCAGTGTAAATGGCGTGAGGGCGACATCGAAGCCCAGCGCCAGATTGGCAAATAAATCCATGCGCCCTTACCCCATGAGCCAACGCGGAAACGCGAACAGACTCAAACCAAAGACAAATTTAAACAACAGGAACAGACCAACTGACATACCAATACCCGTGAGTACGGACGTGCGTACATTTGGGCTAATTAGGTAGGAGATGGCGGTACCCACGAGTGCCGTTGATACAAGAAAACCCAGAGGTTTCAGGCCATAGGCGTAAAGCACCAATGCTACAACTGCATAGCCAATGTGCAGCAGAGTCGTAAGACCCGGCCAAGCTGGCTCCTCATCCGGTTTCAGCAGCATCACCACACCACAGACTGCCGCAACGAAGGCGACTCCCATGGGGAATGCTTTAGGGCCTAGAGGGTCAGCAAAGAATGGCTCTGACAAAGTAGTGGCGCCCGCGAAATACGCGAGCGCCAGCACAACGACAAGAAAGCCCGTTATGCGATCAGTCATTACTTAAGAACACCCAGCTCTTTCGACATGTCCTGAACTTCCTGCATTACGCCGTTCAGATAGTTCTGGAAGTCAGGGCCCACTTTAGTGAACTTAACCAGACCATTTGCTTCCATCGCGTCCGCCCACTCTTTAGAGGCAGCAACCTGTGCCAGAGCGTCAGACCACTTCTTGTACGAAGCATCGGAAGCGCCTTTTGGAGTGTAGAGACCACGCCAGTTAACCGCTACTACGTCGATACCCTGCTCTTTTGCAGTTGGGATCTCAGCGTTCAGACCTGGAATCTCGATTCGCTCGTCAGTGAATGAAGCCAGTACGCGAACGTCGCCGTTCTTGATGAAGCTTACAACACCAGAGATGTCACCGGTCATTGCTGAAGTGAAGCCACCGACAGTCTGAGTGATCGCATCAGCGTCACCGTCAACGGCGATGTATTTAACTTTACGAATGTCAGTGAAGCCTTTACGTTTCAGCGCCATCAGAACTTTCAGGTGATCATAACCGCCTGCAGCAGAACCGCCCGCGAATGCGTGCTTACCTGGATTAGCGATAACGTCGTCCAGCAGTTCGTTCAGAGTCTGGTAAGGAGAGTCTTTAGCAACAACGATTACGCCTGGATCCGCGCCGATAGCGCCGAGGAAGCGAACCTGATCAGAGGTCATGCCTGAGTACGCGTTCTGGGCCAGACGAGTTGCAGTTGCAGTTGATGCAGCAACGATTACATCACCGTCGTCGTCACGCTCATTGACAATGTGAGCGTATGCCAAACCGCCACCAGCACCCGCCATGTTAGTCACTTGGATAGGGTCGGCTACAGCACCGATGTCGTGCATAATTTTACCGATCTGACGACAAGTGAAGTCCCAGCCACCGCCTGGATTAGCAGGAGCAATACATTCAGCAGCAAAGCTTGAAGATGCAGCGATGGAGAGAGTCGCACCAGCGACCATCAGTTTCAGTTTTGAAAGTTTCATTATTCTTATCTCCGAGTATGACAGTGTTGCTACAGTCCTGTAGCTGCCCAACACTCTAAAAAAGAGAAAACTTACAACCAAGTTTTCGGAGATAAAGGCCTTTCAGAATCTTCTGTGCATAAAGTTCATAAAGTTCACATAGATCTATTAGTACTTTGTTTTAGTGATTTGGATCGCTAGTGACATTAATGCCAAAAAGGGGTCTGACCCCTTTAGGAGAGCATAGAGCGGGTGTAAAGCACATGTTCCTTGGCAGCCGCTGCCGCTTTGTCAGCATCACGCGCAAGAAGCGCTGCATGGATTGTATTGTGCTGACTGGCGATGCCCTCAGGGTAGCGGCCATGACGTTTGAGCGTCAGATCAAGCACTGCATAGATAGCGCCAAAAAAGCGAGCGTAGAAGATCTGTGACAGACCGGTAACAGCTAGGTTGTGGCTCGACTCTGCCACAAGGGTATGAAACTTCAGATCCGCTTTCGCCTTGGTTAGCGTGGTTTCACCCTGCCTCCGCTTGTACATGCGGGCAAACTCGCGGTCAATCTCCAGCAGCTCTTTAGCGGATGCACGCTGTGCGCAGTAATAGGCGGCTTGAGACTCTAGCTCGGCCCTGAGCAGCAGGACGGCTTTAAGATGATCAACTGTGGGATTGAACTCGGGTGGTAGATCTTCAGCGAGTTCCGAGAATGGGTTGGCATAAACTGCACGCCGTCCAGCCGAACGCTCTAGAAATCCGTCGGCAGCAAGCTGGGTCAGCGCGCGGTTGATTGTATCACGTGACACGCCGTGCTCTTTCGCCAAATCCCGCTCGGACGCCAACCGTTGACCGGGTCGCACTTCACCGACAGCGAGGGGATGCAACAACGTCCTGTAGAGTGCTTCCGTTTTTGAATTCATCGTTTATTTTGGTCAGGCCATATTGGTAGATTATAGCGCTTAGCGCTCAAGTTATTACTACTCTTCAACACCTACGAACCTAACCTCAAAGAGGATCTCACCCAATGCGTCCAATCTGTGAACTTAGCGACTTAAGAGCCATCTACCACAAACGTGTGCCTAAAATGTTTCAGGGGTACTGTGAGTCAGGCTCTTGGTCGATGCAGACACTGGGTATGAACACCTCTGACTTTAACAAGATCCTATTTCGCCAGCGCGTTGCACGTGATCTCGCGCCGCGCACACTGGCGACACAGATGGTTGGCCAGGATGTGAAGATGCCCGTTGCCATCGCACCGGTTGGACTCTTGGGCATGCAGCACCCCGATGGTGAGATCAAAGCGGCACAGGCAGCAGAGGCTTTCGGTATCCCTTTTACGCTCTCGACCATGAGCATCTGCTCAATCGAAGCCGTAGCAGCAGCAACCACTAAGCCCTTCTGGTTTCAGCTGTACGTGCAGAAGGACCGCGAGTTTACCAAAGCGCTAATCGAGCGCGCGAAGGCGGCAAACTGTTCTGCGCTAGTTGTAACACTGGATCTGCAGATCATCGGTAAGCGTCATGCGGATCACCGCAACGGTATGACTGCGCCGCCGCGTCTGACAATTCCTAATATTGTTGATATCGCTCGCCGCCCGCGGTGGGCCTTCGGGATGCTCGGCACCAAGAACCGTGAGTTCGGAAACATTCAGGGCTGCGCAACAGGCGTGGATGATATGAATGATTTGATGAAATGGACGGCCAACTCCTTCGATCCAAACCTCGACTGGGAAGACCTGAAGTTCTTTCGCGAGATGTGGGATGGCCCGCTTATCATCAAAGGCATAATGGAAGCTGAGGACGCACGTAAGTGTGTTGAACTCGGTGCCGATGCTATCGTTGTTTCTAACCACGGTGGACGCCAGTTAGACGGCGCGCGCTCATCAATCTCAGCACTGCCTGAGATCGTAGATGCTGTCGGTGATCAGATTGAGGTTTGGATGGATGGCGGCATCCGTAGCGGCCAGGACGTTATCCGCGCCCGTGCCTTAGGTGCTAAAGGCGTGATGGTGGGTCGACCCACAGTCTATGGTTTGGGAGCGATGGGCAGAGAAGGTGTTACACGCATGCTAGAGATCTTCCACGAGGAGGCTGAGTTAACGATGGCCTTCATGGGTCACCGCGAAATCAACAAGGTCTGCGCAGACGATATCCTGATTAAAGGCGAACTCTAAGAGATCTGTCGCAGCGATCGGCACAAAGCGTACGTTCGCGACCTTTACACCCCATGGGGTAATACGGCTTTGGCGTACAACCCTCCTAAATAGCTCGCTACGGCACCGCTAAAGTCAGCTCACCCTGCTGTTGGGTGAGCTGCACGTGCTGCAGGAAGCTCATCCCCAGCAGCACACTATCACCCTGCATCCCCGGTGTTATTAGTGCATCAACGTTGGACATCTCAATACCTCCAAGTCGCACACTACCAAGGCGGGTATAATCCACACTCACGCGACCATTCGCCGTATCTGCGACACCCTTCCCCATCGAATTGAGTTCCAAGCGGGCCGCCAAATCGTCCGACAGCGATACATAGGTCGCACCTGTATCAACGATAAAACGTACAGGGGATCCATTGATCCAACCCGGCGCCGTGTAGTGGCCCCGTCCATCTGAGGCGAGAACTACGCGGGTCCCGCTCATCGAAGCGGCAAGATGGGCGTTGGGGTTGTTCTTCTGCTCTAACCACGAGTTAAAAAAAAGGGTCAGCAGGCCCAAACCGATAATCCAGGTCAGATGAGCTGAAAGGCGGGCCATTTTTCTGTGAGTTTGCATAAGCTCATTTCGTCTAAAAAAGGTCGATCTGCGGCGCTACTAGCTGATCAAAGTGCACCCCCAAAAAGGGTAGCAACGAATCGGCCACAGGGCGTAGCTGCTTATCGATATAGTGCTGATAATCGATTGCAGAACGCGCACAGACGCGCGGTTCAGGACCTTGTACGGTGATCCAGTACTCTACCCGATCACCCCGCCCAAGGCTGGAGGGCAAACTGCGCTCCATCAGATACCGTTGCAGCTTACGAGCCGCTTTCACATGCGGCGGGTTAGAGGCGTCGTATGCTTCCAGAGAGCGGCGCAGCGATTTACGATAGAGCAGCGCTTCGTCTCGCTCACCGGCGTAGACCGATGCCACATAATCACGCACATAGTTCTCCCAGGGCTGGTCGTGGAACACACGCTGGTATAGCTCCTGCTGAAACTCGCGCGCTGCAGGCGTCCAGTCTGTTCTGACCGACTCAAGCCCTTTAAATACCAACTCACTGCCTTGCCCCACTTGTTTAAGACCGGCGTAGCGCTTTTTGCTCCCTTTTTCTGAATGGCGCATTCGCGGCATCAGGAAACGGCTAAATTCGCTTTCAAACTGCAGCTCCAGTGTGCTCTCTACGCCATACTCCTTACGAAGCATCTCAGTCAGCCACTGATTAACTTCGACGGCCAACTGTTCGCCGTAAGCCGTCGTAGCCTCGTTATTCCAATCATCCCCGAGCCAGACAAACACCGAGTCCGTATCGCCATAGATAACTCGGTGTCCACGCGTACGCTCGATAAACTCAGCCGTGCGCTGCAGTAGCTCATGCCCCCGCAGTGTGATAGCGCCGGATAACCTCTGATCAAAGAAGCGACAGACCTTGGAGCCTAACACGCCGTAGCAGGAGTTCATCTGAATTTTGATCGCCTGAGAGAAGGCCGCATTGCCCTCCGCTTTCGCACGGTCCCGTGCTTGCCACAGCTCAGAAATGATACCCGGCAAAATAGCCACATCGGGGTTGAACTGGGCTCCAAAAAAACCAGCCACTCGACGCTCCTCGGGTGCCTGCTCAGCTAGGGCTAACCCCAAAGGGTCGATACTAAAGGTGCGAATAATGCTGGGGTACAGACTCTTGAAGTCGAACACCAGCACATTGGAGAAGAGGCCGGGCACCGACTCCATCACAAAGCCGCCAGGCACATCGAGGTGGTCCTGCCCCGAAGCGTACTCTGGCGCTACGTAACCCGCGCGGTGGAGTTTGGGAAGGTAGAGGTTATCGAAAGCCTGCTGCGAGCCACCCACTTTATCCAGTGCCAGCCCAGTGAGTCGCGCACGCTCTATCAGATATTCCAACAAACCCGCTTTGGCAAAAATATCGCTAACGAGCCGGCAATCTTCGAGGTTGTACTGACAGAGCGCGAGGGGGTCTTCGCGGTAGAGACGCTGTATCTCCTCACCCCTATCCTCCGGATGGTCGATCTTTTTGCCCCGCCCCAAAAGCTCCTGAGCAACGTACTCCAGGCCGTAGCGTTCAAAGTGCCAGCTCGCCGCTTTTAGGGTCTCGATGCCATCGAGAACAATTCGCCCCCCGATACGAGCAAACCAACGACCCGCCTGGCCTTGCTCCACAAAGAGTGTCTCTTGATCGCGTCCCAGTCGCAGACGCACACCAAGATCCCTGGCCCGGCGCAGAAGCACCCGAAGGTCAAAGCCAATTACGGCCCAACCAATAAAAATATCAGGATCCCAGCGCTGTACTAGATCGACAAAGCGTTGCAGCATGGCCTTTTCGGTACCGAAACACTCAATCCAAGGAGCTTCTGCCTGCTGCGAGTTGAGTAACACGATCTGTTGCTCACCCATCTGCATCGCAATACTGAGGATCTTATTGGTCGTTAAAGTGGTTTCTATATCCAGCGATAGGAGCCTTAACTGCGGCGTGTAGTCCACTGGCCGCAACTCTCTGCCTTGCTGAGTTTCAACAACAGCAGCGCCGGTGCGTATGAAGCGCTCCATCAAGTAGCGATCAGCGGGACGGATATCCTCCTCCATAACCGCAATAGAGTTGGCTTGCAGGCGTTCAATAGCTTCACGATAGAGCGCCAGCGTTGTGCAGTAGAGGCCGGCGATTGGATCGCCAGTGAGGCTCAAAAGCTCGAGTGGTTTAAGCTGCCAGCCGGATAGATCCTCCAATGAGCGAGTGATTGCTGGCCTGTCATGCTGACGCACAAAGAGGATCGCCTGCGTGCCGCTTATCTGCACCTCTTGAGCACCCGAGTCACCCACTAGCCAATAGCGCAGCTCAAGCCCCTGAGGCGTATCGCGTTGCTGACGAGTGAGCGCAAAGCCGATCAAGCTTTAGCTCCCGAAGGGTAGAACGATCTCTAAATCTGGAAAGTGCGACAGCACCGCCTCCCGGTCTTGCTCTAGAAAGAGCAGTTTTAGGTTGGGGCCCGCATCCATAGTGAAGTAGAGCTCAAGTCCTTGTTGACGAAGCGCCCAGATCTTCTGCATCGCAGCCAGTGAGTCGGGCTGCCAGTAGACCAGCGGCGGCCAGCTCGCGATCATAGTCGCATGCATCGACAACGCATTCTGTTCCGCGGTGCTACCTAAGAGCTTGAAATCCTGAGCATCGATCGCCTGATGAAGTTTCACTAGGTCCGTATTAGCTTGGAGCGGCCAACTCTGATACAGGTGGCAACTTTCAACCGTACGTGCCATCCCAGAACGCGAATCGACTGACTTAACCCCTTCATCGACCTTGATCAGGCCAATCGCCAAACCGGGCCACTGGGCCTCGATTGGATGAGCATGAGAGTCAGCACCATCCTCACGGTGCCCCATGTGCCACTCAACGAAACCGCTGTAGATAGAGCGGCAGGCGCTACCGCTTCCAAGACGCGCCAGCATCGATAGCGCAGCCGCTTCAAGCTCAAGTTGCAGTGCATCGTTCAGCGCCAGTGTCAGAGCGGCAAAGCCCGACGCAGAAGATGCAAGCCCTGCCGCGGTTGGAATGTTGTTGCGTGTCTCCACCCTAAAAGCCTGTGGATGGCCTTGACGATACAGGTCGATGTAACGGCTGAGGCGCTGCGCAAACATCGTGTCGGGGCGCATCTGCAGCCCGTTGAGCCAGATATCATCGACAGGGCCATCTATCGGTTCAACGCGAGTACGAGTGCCTAAATGATCGAGCGAGACAGAGAGTGACGGGTTGATCGGCAAGTTTAGCTCAGCATCGCGCTTACCCCAGTATTTACACACTGCGATGTTACTTGGCGCAAAGTGTTCCTCAGTCGCTCTAGCTGCCTGCGCGCATACATCTGCTGACGGCAGCATCGCGGCCACGACCTCAAACCTGTTCATTGTTCTCTCCAATAAAGACCAATCCCTGCTGCGATACTGAGACTGGGATATGGGTAAAGCCGATATCAGCCGGCTCCGCTCTACCGAGCGCGATCACAGAATCGCCCAAACCGGAACCCGAGATCTTCGCGCCCTGAACCTGCGCCGACTCTCTGAGTCGGAACTGCAACTGGGCTAAATTTTTATCGCAGACTCCCAGCGCATCCATAAGACCTGCATAGGTATTCATTAACTGCCCCAGCATAGACCAATCACTCGCGTTTATTGCCAATTCAGCGGCTTCGCTGGTCTGTCCCATTAACTGGTAGATTTGCTGGTATAACTCGGGCGCTCTGTTGGCAAAAGCCTCAACACGCGCGATCACCTCAGGCGTCTTCATCTTGTAACCGACGTAGTAGAGGTCAACTGGAGGCAAGCCCTGTAGCCGTCGAATTTCACGCGGTTTGACGCGGTAAGCGACCAGACCGCCAAAGATACTTGCAACCAGATCCGTACCTGAACCACGCCCGCCTTGAACCTCGTGTACGACGGCCAGCGCCTTTTCAAACAGCACCTGCGGTTCGACCGATTCGCCACAATATCTTGCTAACAGCGCCACCACACCCGCGGTAACCGCAGCCGATGAGCCCAACCCAACAGTGTGCGAGAACTCACTACGAATCTTCAGATCAAAGCCACAATCGAACTTACTCTGCTGCTGTCGAATGGCGGCCAGAACAAAGCTCAGCTTGGGCTCATCCTCGAGGCGTGTTAGTTCGCTGGTGTACTGTGCCAGTTCTGAATCAATCCGCACAAGCGTATCGGCGCGGGGCTCAAGCGCGATCTCCACATAATTCGCCGCTGCCAACGCGATTGCCAATTCTGAGTGTAGAACGGCGTGCTCACCCATCAGCATAAGACTGCCGGGGACTCGAACTTTAAGCGTCAATGCTGGCTCCTTTTTCGCTTTTCTCGCTGAAGGCTCATTGTTCGCTGAAGGCTCCTTTCTCGCTGAAGGCTC
>JAHEDZ010000004.1:16963-53273 GCA_024640955.1 Oceanospirillaceae bacterium | reverse complement strand
TCGCTGAAGGCTCCTTGTTCGCTGATACGCAACTGGCCCCAGCGATACTCACGCGGCAGATCAAGTTGATCCGGTGTCATTCCCGGCAGGTGAGCAAGTACAAGCCCAGCAGCATCGCCCTGCACACTGCCAGCGCCCGAAACCTTCGCAGCCCCACCTCGTGCCTCAATGCGTTCAATGAGTGCGGCGACCGGCGCGGGCACAACGCCAATACGGTTGAGCAAGCGATGGTTCTCTCTGACCAGCTCATCAATCGACTCGCCCTGGTTAAGCTGATCATGCATCGCCTGCGTTACAGAGCTGAACTCGCTCCAGATACTAGACTCCCCAAAATGACGACGCACCTGGTCTACACAGACACCCGTAGAGACCGCAGGCGTGCCAGAATGTATCCAGTACCAATCCTGATCAAACTCTGAGGGAACAAAATCAACTCGGGCTGACTGATCGCCCTCTACTTTGACTAACCCACCCAGCACCACAGCAGAAGCGTCCATTAATGAGCCCCGTCCGTGCTGCAGACGCTCGCAGTGACGCACCTGACGAATCATCTCACCCTTACCCTCTATACGGGTGAAGAGCGTTAGAAGGGCTGCCAGTAGCGCAGCCGATGAACCCATGCCTGCACCTATGGGTATATTAGAGTTGATCTCGACCTTGCCGCGGGGAAGTTGTTTCACTTCACCTAATAAGTGAGCCATATCGACGGTATAAAATAACAACTCTGCGGGTCGATTGAGGATCTCTTTTATCGAACGTTCGCCCTTTAGATAAGACTCAAAGGCGTTGTCTAAGCGGTGACGCAGGCTGGAGAACTTCTCCAGTGCCATCTCGTGAACGCGGTCAGGAGCTAACCACGAAAGCCTCGGGAGAGTGTCAGGGTGATAACGCACAGTCAGACGCTGCTCCAGCGCCATCACCAGTGCCGGAGAGCCATACACAACAGAGTGCTCACCCGAGAGAACCGCTTTGCCTGGAGCACTGGCTACCTGCATAGGCTTAGCGCGCGACGTACTCGCGTTTGTGATCGCAGATCGCAGCCAGACGGAAGGCACCCTGAGTCTGTTCAGCCAGAATATGCTCACCACCATCCGTAGGATTTGGGTAGTGATAGAGCTTGATGTACTCATCGTAACTCAATTCTGTGCGCTCGCGCAGAAGCGCCTGATGGCGGTCGGCGTTCAGAGCCTCGGCATAGTCAGCTTGAATCTGACCAGTGAAGAACTCAGCCACACAGCCCGAACCGTAACTGAAAAGGCCTACGCGCTTGCCCGCTAGGTTCTCAGAGCTATTCTCTAACAGCGAGCAGAGGCCGATATACATCGATGCGGTGTAGGAGTTACCGATCAAACGGTTGTACTGCAGGGTCGGTTCGATCTGCTGCTCCAACTGCTCTGCTGTCTGACCGCTTTTGTTGACGCGGGCCAGCTGTGAATGCGCCTTCTGTGCCATCTTGCCAAACGGAAGGTGGTAGCAGAAGTAGTCGATATCAGCGTAATCAACACTGCTCTGCTCGCGGAAATTTTCCCAGCTGCGCTTCAACGATTTTAGGTAGATCTTGGTTGAGTACTTACCGTCAACCAACGCGTTGGTGCGGTAATTCGGCCGCCAGAAATCCATAACATCTTCAGTGTGGTTACCCACCTCGGGATCAATAGCAAGCACACGTGGATTGGCGCTGATCAGCATCGCGACCGCGCCACAACCCTGGGTGGCCTCACCCGGTGAGTCTAGATCATAACGAGCCACATCCGACGCAATAACTAAAATGGGACGAGCGGGCTGGCGTGCAACCAGTGCACAAGCCATCTGAATAGCAGCTGTCGCGCTGTAGCAGGCCTGTTTTAGCTCTACAACACGACAGTTTGAGTTTAGCTCTAGCAGGCGGTGAACATAGACACCGGCCGCTTTAGACTGGTCGATACCAGTCTCCGTGGCAAAGAGTACCGCCGCGATGGAGTCACGACCGACACGCTCAACGATAGGTAACGCAGCGTTCGCAGCAAGGGTTACTACATCCTCGTCAACGGCCGCCATCGCCATCTTCTCTTGACCGATGCCGTCGTAATATTTGTTGGAGTCTATCCCTTGATGCTCAGCAAGCGTCTTGAGGTCCAGATACTGGCCAGACGTGTAAAAACTGATCTCGTCGATACCCACAGACATTATGTGAATCTGATCCTTAACCTAAATCTGCAATAAGTGAGCTAGCTCCATGTAGCTCTTGGGTGCTGGCAATGCCTAGCAGGAACATTGCTGTACGGTACTCTCGGTGCAGGCGTTCAATTTGAGCGACAACTGCATCGGTGGACTCCATTGCGGGTTCTAAAAACGGTGCTGCTAACCCGCACAGCGCGGCGCCGAGTATAACAGACTTAGCCATATCTATCCCATCGCGTAGCCCACCACTTGCGACTAAGGAGATATCCGCCTTCAGTGCCGCTGCCTGTTGTAGTGCAACCGGTGTTGGGATACCCCAATCTTGAAACACTAGGCCGAGCTCATCCAGATCACGACGATGATGTTCGATGCGCGACCAGGAGGTACCACCGCTACCGGCCACATCAAAGTAGTGCACACCTGCTTTCATGCCCAACTCAATATCCGAAACCGAAAGCCCAGATCCCACCTCTTTGAGCAGCACGGGTACCTTTATACCTCGAACCACCCCAGCAATGCGTTGCGTTAGATTCGCAAAGTTGGTGTCGCCCTCAGGCTGAACCGCCTCTTGCAGCGGGTTAAGGTGCAGGTAGAGTCCATCGGCTTGAAGCAGGTCAACGGCCTGCTGACACTGCTCAACACCCACACCGTAGTTAAGCTGCACAGCGCCGATGTTACCTAGCAAAAGCGCATCCGGTGCTAGCGCGCGCAGATCAAAGCTATCACGCGCAGAAGCATCGCTGAACATCACCCGTTGTGAGCCCACAGCCAAAGCCACGCCTGTGCGTTGTGCCGCTTCTGCGAGATTACGGTTGATCTTGCGTACCACCTCATGATCACCACCGGTCATCGACGAGATTAGTAGCGGGAAGCTTAGTCGCTTGCCCATAAACTCAGTGCTGGTATCGATACTGGCCAGGTCAATCTCGGGCAGGGCACGATGCGTCAGATGGATGCGGTCAAAGTAGCGAGCGGAACGATCCGTTAGCGGATCGTTGAGAATCGCATTGATGTGTTCAATTTTGCGGACGTTGGTCTTCTCGGACATTAACGCTCCAACTTCAAGTGAGCTTCCATCAACTCACCCGGATTAGTCTGAGCCGCCAGCAAAGAGAGCTCGCCGCAGAGTACAGTAGCACCGCAGATAGCAGCTAGACGACGGGCGTTCGCACCCGGCTCACGCTCTTCTCGGCAGCCTAGGCGCGCCAGGTTATCTTCAACAAAGTCGATCCCCTTGCCATTACCAACACTGCCGACAATTAGATTTGGCATCGTACAGCTAAAGTAGAGATCACCATTACGCACTTCGGCGTGAACCACTCCCTGAGAGCCCTCAATAATGTTGGCTGCATCCTGACCCGTCGCCAGGTAGAACGCGAGTAGCATATTGGCGAAGTGAGCGTTAGCCGAGCGCATACCGCCGGCCATCAATGTACCGATCAGGTTCTTCTTAATGTTGAGATCAACCACCTTCTCAGGGGTAGTGCTCAAACGTCGTTCACAAATATCGCGCGGTATGGTGATCTCACAGACCACATATTTTCCCCGTCCAAGGATACCGTTGACGGCAGTCGCTTTTTTGTCAGAGCAGTAGTTGGCTGAGATTGATGAGTAGCGCAGGTTCGGGTAGTTGGTCAGGATCCATGGAATGATTTTATCGGCAGCGTTAGTCACCATATTGTGGCCAGACGCATCGCCGGTAGTGAATTCGAGGCGCAGATAGATCAGATTACCGACCACCTGAGAATTCAGATCGATCAGGCTAGCGAAGCGACTGCTGCCGGAGACAACCGCATTCAGATCGGCCATGCGTGACTTAAGTGAGTTGATCGCCTGCTGCGCAGCGAAGGCATCCTCAGCTTCGAGCAGAATCGATCGGGTCATGCGCTCATCCAGCACACTCACCTTTATACCCTCTTCAACCAGTGCCGACACACGCGCACCACGACCTACCGAGGGCCAGAGTGGAGTTTCATAGGTCGCCAGTGGAACGCTGATCTTCTCATTGATCAGATGGCCAGTCAGTTTTAGCGGGCCAACCCAGCGCATTGGAATCGGTGCTTGGGTTATTTTATGAGCTTTCATCTGTGCGCGTTCCAAAATAGAAAAGGGTTGCTCTAGGCAACCCTTCATATGTGGATGTCGGGGTGGCGAGATTTTATCTGGCCATCCCTACCGATGCAATTAACAATCGGCTAATTAGCTCTGCGAATCCGCCTCGTAAGTTGACATCATTGTCTGCTGCTTATCCATCTCCTGCTCTGTCTGAGGCTGCGGTAAGGTAATATCCAGAGCGCTCAACAACTCTCCAGTGGAGTTAAGCACACGCATCTGCGCAATCTGATGATCAATCTGCGCTTCGACTAGCTGGTTGCGCGCACTGAACACTTCGTTCTCAGTGTCGAGCAGGTCAAGCAGGGTACGCTGGCCAATATCGAACTGTTTCTGATAAGCATCACGTGTCTGCTCACTGGCACTTAAGTGCTCTCTGAGGAACTCCATCTGGCGGCCCAGAATTTCATAAGCGTTCCATGAGAGTTCAAGTGACTGGCGCACCTGACGTAGCGCATCACGCTGAATCGCCTGGGCTTCACCCAACTGGTGCTCAGAACGGCGAATACGGGCTGAATCTTCACCACCATTGTAGAGGTTGTACCGCAGACGTAGCATTGCCGTCAGATCCTCGTTAGGACCTGACTGGCCGTCAAGGTTGTCATCCCATCGGCGCTCAATTTCCAGATCTAATCGCGGATACATTCGGCTCTCAGCTGCCTCTCGCTGTGCGATAGCCGCTTCAATATCTGCCTGAGCGACCGACATCACTGGATGCTCTGTTGCACTCTGAGCCTGCGCAGCCTCGAGAGAAGCAGGCAGCGGAGCAATCATCTTGTCGACCGCCTCCAGCTGCTCTTGAGGCACGCTGCCAAAGATGCGCTCGTAATTCGCTTTGGCATCGCGCATGTTGTTCTCTGCTGCAAGCGCATTGACCTCGGCCAAGGCTAGACGCCCCTCTGCCTGTTGGATAGACGATAGCGAACCCATACCTGATTCAGAGCGGCGTTTAATCTGCTCGTAGATTTTCACATGATTGAGCAGAGTGTCATTAGCGGAGTTAAGCAGCTGTTCACGGCGAAGCAGCTCGAGGTAGGAGCGGCCCGCCTCGAGTACAAAATCTTCAGAGACATCACGTAGATTGGCCCGGGCGGAGCGCATGCGCGCCTCTTGACGTTCGACCTCGGAGGCCGTTGCACCACCGTCAAAGATCATTTGATTGACGTTCAAACGCACTTCACGTCGATTTAGCTCTTCATCGCTGTTTCCAGAGGTTTTCGTCCACTCGTAGCCGTAGCCGAGCGTCGCGTCAACGGTTGGGTAGTAACCACCCTCAGCTTCGCGAACCTCTTCTGTTACAGCCTCGTAGGACTTAAGCGCGCGTTTTACGACGGGATTATCATTAATGCTATCAGCGATGCTTTGGCGCAGACCAGCCGAGTGCGCCGACGGTGTTGCTAGCAGAACTGCAAGGGCTAGCACGGTAAGTCTGTTGTTCTTCATTCTCTCTATTCCCTAACCAAAATGATCTGGCATATATCAGAATAGTCCATGACTCAGGAGACGCCATGTACAATTAAGTGGACACGATCAGGTGCGCCTGTTTTTCGCAAAATAGCTGCGACATGCGCCTTCACTGTTCTTTCTGTAATACTGAGGTTTCGGGCGATCTCTTTGTTACTCGCCCCTTTCATAAGCTCATGATAGACCTCAGACTCTCGGTCGCTCAGCTGACTAATGTCGTAATCAACCCCAGTCGATTGAGGTTGGCTCTGCAGAAAATTCCGTAAAATCGCCTGCAGTATCTCCGGAACAGCCCAGATGTTTCCGCGCTGCACCTCTGCCATCACCTCCGGCAACAGGGTTTCATGTATGAAGGAGTTAGCATAACCGCGTATACCCGCGAGGATTAGACGCCGCCCCTCCTCCACCTCAGGAGTGTCAGTTAACACAATAACAGCACGCTCCGGTGTCATTTTGGATATCTGATCACGCTGGGCTGCACTGAGTGACTGCCAGTGAATCAGCAGTGGCTCCATCGCAGGTAATGATTCAATCTGTGACCAGTTGATCGCCTGACACTGATGTTGACTCAACGATCGACTCCAGCGATCGAGCAATCCAGCGTTCTGCGCATACAGTGCTAGCTCCATCCGCAAAAGACTCCTAAGGCTCAGTCAGCGCGTTGGCTTTAGCACGAATAATCGGCTTAAGCAGATAGTTCAATAGCGTCTTTTTGCCGGTCAGCACATCTATGCTGACCGTCATACCGGCTATCAGCGGCATAGTCTCGTTTTCAGGGTCCAGATAGGGTGAATCCGTCTCCAGACGCACCATATAATAGGCCTCGTTTTGCTCGGTCAAGAAGGTACTCGGAGAGATGGAGGTTAAAGATGCGTCCATACCGCCATAAATGGCAAAGTCGTAGGCACTTACTTTGACAGTTGCGGTTTGACCCACCTTCAATCGACCGATATCTGAGGGTTTAATGCGTGCCTCAATCAGCAGCTTATCCTCCCAAGGAACGATTGAGAGCAACTGGTCGCCCGCGCGGACAACACCATCTATGGTGTTGATCAACAACTCTTTAACTGTGCCTTTAACAGGCGCACGCACTTCAGTTCGGCTGATACGGTCCTGCATACCACTGAGAGCTTCGTTCAGGCGAGTTCGTTCGGCGAGTAACTCGTTGTACTCGGCGCGGGCGATATTGCGAAACTGCAGCTCCATCTCGCCCTGCTTACCGGCAATCTCCTCAATCGCTGACTCTATACGTGGCAGACTCAGCTCAATCGATGAGCGCTCACCACGAAGGTCATTAACCTGACGACGCAGACGTAGGAACTCTACCTCAGATATCACCCCTTCTTTCAGAAGCGGCTCGGTGATATTCAGTTCGCGCAGCAACAGATTGTAGGATCGGCGCACCTGCTCCAGGCGGGATTTAGCCTCTACAAGCTCCTGTTGTCGCTGGGAGAGCTGTTCTGAGAGAACAGACTGATTAGCATCCAGCTCATCTTGGCGCGACAAAAACAAATTCATCTCCTGCGCGATAAAGTCTTTATACTGGTCAGGGAACCCCCCAGGCTCTACAAAAGCAGACCCATCAGACTCGGCGCGAAGGCGCGCAAGTTTGGCTTGCAGCTCGTACGCGCGCACCTCGCTCTCTTTAACCGAGCTGGTGAAGCGCTTGTCCTCGATTCGCAGCAGTACCTGGCCCGCTTCAACAAGGTCGCCTTCGCGCACCAGGATGTCGGAGACAATACCCCCCTCTAAGTTCTGCACCACCTGCAACTGACTTGAGGGGATAATCTCACCATCACCACGTACAAGCTCATCGAGTTCTGCCCAGTAGGCCCAGCCAATGGCCGAAGCGATAAAGAGCGCCATTAACCAGAGTAGCAAGCTAGCCCCGCGTGGAGTCTTCTCAAGCACCGCCTCGTTAACACTGTTGATGTAAGCGAGGTCCTCGGGCTTGATCTTCGAATACATATCCGACATCAGCTTATCTCCTCACCTGCAGGCGACCCTGACGCAGTGCCTCGAGCACCGTATCCTTAGGACCATCAGCCACAACCTGCCCCTGATCGATCACAATGATGCGATCCACCAGACTCAGCAGCGCTACTTTGTGCGTTATTAATACAAGCGACTTACCTTTGACGTAGGCTTCGAGCTGCGCTTTTAGCTGCTCTTCACTGGCGTTGTCCATGGAGTTACTCGGCTCATCGAGCACCAGCAGGTTCGGGTTGTGTAGCAAGGCGCGAGCCAGAGATACCGCCTGACGTTGACCACCCGAGAGTGCGGCGCCGCGCTCACCAACAGGCATATCAAAGCCCATTGGATGGGTACTGGCGAACTGGTCAACGCCGGCCAGCTTGGCTGCACGCAGCAGCTGTTCATCTGACGCAAACGGCATACCAACCAGTATGTTTTCACGCAGCGTACCGGCAAACAGCAGCACATCTTGAGGCACGTAACCGAGGTTGCGCCGCAGGTCGACTGGGTCGATCTGATTGGCGTCGATTCCATCGATGGTTATCGCCCCTTGCTGCGGTTTGTACAGACCCGCAAGGAGCTTCTCGACCGTCGACTTACCCGAACCGATACGACCAATTAGCGCCACGCGCTCGCCCGCCTTCATCTTGAAGCTGACGTCCTTAAGGGCATTGTGTTCGGTGCCCGGGTACGCAAAACTGATATCTTTAAATTCGATCTCGCCTTCTAGGCGGTCACGGTGAACGTAGTGTTTGCCTGGTTCGCGCTCCTCCGGCAGATTCATGATCTCATCGAGTGTACGCAGTGCTTTAGCGGACTGTTCGTACTGAATCACAAGGCTTGCAACCTGTGCCATAGGTGCTATTGCTCGACCCACCAAAATATTACAGGCGATCAACGCGCCCATGGTAAGCTGCTGATCCATGATCAGATAGACGCCTAAAATAATCAGTGCAACAGACGAGAGCTGCTGTACCGATGCCGCGAAAGTGGCAACTGATGTTGATAGCATGCGGGCTTTCAGACTCCAACGCGCAATATACCCAACGGATTCCTCCCATTTGGTCAGCAGCGGCGTTGAAGCGCGCTGCGTTTTTACCGTCTCCATCGCGGTCAGGGTCTCAACCAATGCCCCGTTTTTCTGCGCAGTCGAGGCAAAGGTCTTCTCAACGGCACCACGCAGTGAGGGACGCACAATCATCGAGTAGAGGAAAATTAGCGGAACCGCTACGGCCGGAACGATAACGAGCGGCCCGCCAATGATGCTGACCACAAAGATAAACAGCACCATAAACGGAATATCAATCAGTAGCGCCAGCGTGCCGGCACTAAAAAAGTTTCGGATCGAGTCAAACTCGCGCAGATTACTCGAGAAAGCACCGACAGAATTGGGCATAGCGTCATAGCGAAGACCCACGACCTTGCGAAACAGCATCGACGAAATCAAGACATCAGATTTCTTTCCGGCCACTTCCAAAAAGTAGCTGCGCAGCATCTTCAATCCGAAGTCGAACAGATAGACGATACCGACACCGGCGGCCAGTACCCAGAGCGTGTCCACGGCAGCGTTAGGCACAACCCTGTCATAGACATTCATCACGAACAGCGGGTTAGCCAGTACAAATAGGTTGACCAGGAAGCTAGCAATCAGCACATCGCGGTAGATTGAGCGTGAGCGCCAGAGCGTGCTCCAGAACCAATGCCCTTTACGGCCATCGAGTTCACGCGAGCTCTTATCACCAACCTGGTACTCGGGACGCACGAAGATAGCGAAGCCGGTATAGATCTTGCGCAGCTCTTTGATATCGATAGTGATGACACCGCCACTCTCCGGCTGCTCAATGACGAACTGATCACCATTGCGCTCGCGCAAGATCGCTGCCTTATAGTCTGTTAGGAGTAGAACCGCAGGAAACAGCAGTTGAGAGATGTCGTTGATTTTGCGCTCTGAAACACGCGCAGCCAACGACGCTCGCTCAGCGGCGCGAATAAAAAGATCAGGAGTTAACCTGTTGTGCGCTAGTGGCAATCCATCTACCAAAACCTCGGCGCTATAAGGCTTGTGATAATGGTGCGTCAGCGCCACCAAACAGCCGAGGAGCGGATCATCCTTGAGTGCCATGAATTGTATTTCTCACAATCTGTGTTATTACTAAAACCAACTATAGTCACACAATTCACTATTTGCCCAACTATACCCAAAGAGATAGCAAATATAGTGCCAACAAGGATCTTCGAATATGTATGTCATTAAGGATGAGAGCGGAAAGATCACTGGACTCTCACTAACGAAAATTCTCGGGGCCGAGCTGGCAAACCATCAGGATCCTGAACTACGTGCTTTTCTTGAGCTCGCCGATCCTAGCCTGAGCGCCAGTAGTCAGTTGCAGGCGCTGGACGGCGCCAGCATCCGAATCCTGGAGGATTTGATTGATGTACTCGTCGATCGTGGCGCTCTGATCTTTACCGATCTGCCAGAAGCAGCGCAGCAACGTCTACTTGAGCGTAAAATGCTGCGTAAGATGGTACGTAAAGAGAAGGGACTGCCTGAGCCTGAGGATGAATTCATTCTGTCAGACGATAAGATCTTTTAGTGCCTCAATCACGCAATAAACCGGCAAAGTGCCAGCTCTGTCAGCGACAAATCGGTTTAACCTTCCATCATCTGATACCGCGAAAAGTTCATTCACGTCCAAGATTCAAGAAAGCCTATAGCCGCGAGCAGCTCAACCGCGGTATTTGGATTTGCCGTGATTGCCACAAAGCCGTCCATCGCTTCTACGATGAGTTGACCCTTGCTAAAGAGTACAGCTCTCTGGAAGCGCTACTTGCTTCGGAACAACTACAAAGACACCTAGAGTGGCAGCGCAAGCAGAGACGCCGACTATAACTCCCCTACCGCATTCGCTACTGAACTACCTAATTTATAAGCTGCCGCGTTTCGAAAAAAACTTGATGAAACTGACTGAAATTTTGAAACTTATAATCGGCGAGGTGGAGGTAGTCCGGTTCACCTTCGTAATGCACCAGACAGGTCGGCATCCGCGCGTTGCGCCCCGCCTGCAGATCGTATTTGTAGTCACCAACCATCAACACCGCTTCGCTCGGCAGTGAAAATCGGCTGGCAATCTCGTGCAGCGCACTGGGGTCGGGTTTAGGCTTGGAGTTCTCTCGGGTAATCAAATAGGGGATCGGGATCTCATTTTTAGCGATCTTGATACGTGACGAAAAGTCAGAGTTGCGAGTCAGTATCGCAAGCGGGATCTCCAGATCCCGACAACGCTTCACGAAAGCTTGTGCCCCCGGCAACCACACAGACTGCTCGGCATCCTCAACCTCATGCCGATGAATAATCGCCTCAGCCTCCACCCGCTCAGCATCTGAGAGGCCATCAACGAAGGTCAGAACATCAATACCCTCAGGACAACCCAACTCCTCACGGATAAGGGCAAAATCGAGGGTGGACGTAACGAGAGTACCGTCTAAATCGAAGACCAACGCGCGTATCTGTTTCAAAAAGAGGTCCTCTACCGTATTTCAGAGGGCATACGCCAATGAAGGTACTCTCTGATCAAAACAATTTTGATTCGACAAGACGAAAACTTAGAGCAAGATCGCCTTAAACGTGCTTAGTGACTTGATCAGCCAGTCGACTCGTGAGGTTCTTGAAGCGCTTCTGTTGCCGCTCAGTCAACGCCGCATACTGCAATTCATATAGGGTTTGATCACTCTCGTGCAGTAGCTTATGGACGGAGTCACCCGTCACTCTGCGACAGAGTTCCAGTGCCACCTGCACAAGATTGAGAGCAATACTTGGGTTGTCCGGACGCTCTTTGAGTGCGGTACGAAACTGGGTACGGGCCCCTTTGAGATCACCTTTACGAAAATCCATCATACCTTTGAGGTTATGGCGCCCCCAGCTGAGTTGAGCCATCTGTCGAGTCAGATCCTGCTTGCATTCACCCGCCTGCCCCTCCAGCGGTGTGGACTCAAGTGAATCGGTCAAGAGATCAATCCACATCGCTTGATCATCTACTGGCAATTCTTTAAACGCACCCAACGCGAGGTTTGCCATCGAACTGGAGCGCTCGATGCCTCCAGCCAGGCGGTAGATCTCAGCACTGAGTAGCCGGCTCTTGAACTGAATCACAGGTTCATCCATAAAGTCGCGCTGCGCCTGCTCGATAATCCTCACCGCTTCGGCCTGAGCCTCCTGCGATAGCCCGACATCTGAGCTGACCTGGCGCAAGAGCGAGTAGACCAGTGCAAAATAGGCGTCTGGATTCTGGAACGCCGAGTAGCGCGCGTACTTTACTGATGCTTTGAACGCCTCAGCTGCGAGCGTCCAGTCTTCATTGTAACTGGCCAGATTGCCAAGGTCTGCCTGCAGAATTGAAACGGTAGGCTGTAGCTTCACCGCGCGGAGCATAAGTGATAGCGCTTGATTCCACTCCCCCTCCAGACGATGTAGCCTAGATCGCCAAATAAACGCCTCCAGACAGACCTGCTGACGATTAAGCACATGATCGAGCTGACTCTGCGCCTCTTTAAATTTGCCACAGCCGTAGGCTGAAACGGCTACCGCCACCCGCACCCAGCTCTCATCTTTAACTTTAAGTAGCGCACTGAATAGCTCGAAGGCTTTGTCGTAGCGCTTGAGCTGCAGCATCATGAGGCCGCGCAGTCGCTCGAGGAATATCTTCAATCCCGGGTAGAGCTGCGAGAGTATGACACTGACCTGCAGTGCTTCGTCCCACTCGCCTTTGTCGAGCAGCACCTCTAGCGGCTTGATACTGGCCTTAACGCGCATCACCTTATCAACACGCTGACGAATGTGGTGGGGGTCGAAGGGCTTAGAGATATAAGTGTCTGGCGCGTTTTCAGGCGAACCGAACAGTAATTCAGACTTCTCCGAGTCCACGACCAGCACGAAGCACTGCTGATACTTTCGCAACCCCTCAAACTGAAGCTCTTGCAACAGCTGCAAGCCATTCTTCTCACCCTGCCCTAGGTCATAACAAACAAAACAAAGATCAAACTTGAGCTCACGAAATAGGCTCAGCGCCATATTGACGCTCGAGGCGACCTGCACCTGTTTGTAGCCCAACACCGAAATAATGCTGCGCAAGGACTGAAGGCCCTCCAACATGTGGTCGACGATGAGAACTGAGCGAGGTTCTGCGATTTCAGGCATCTAGACGTTCCATACTTACATCCAATCTAGTTTAGCGGCAGCTAATGAGCAAAACTGAGGGCATAAAAAAACCCGCACTAATGCGGGTTCTTTCTAACTCGGCGCTGTTAGTCGAACTTACGACCTTTGCTCGCCGCGATACGCATACGCAGAGCGTTGAGTTTGATGAAGCCAGCCGCATCTTTCTGATCGTATGAACCTGCATCATCCTCGAAGGTTGCGATGCTCTCGTCAAAGAGTGAATCTTCAGAGCGACGGCCTACAACTGTCACGTTGCCTTTGTAGAGCTTCACACGCACTTCACCGTTAACGTACTTCTGGCTCTCATCAATCATCGTCTGAAGCATCTTACGCTCTTCAGACCACCAGAAACCGTTGTAGATCACCTTAGCGTAACGTGGCATCAACTCATCTTTGAGATGTGCTGTTTCACGATCCAGAGTAATCGACTCAATCGCGCGGTGGGCCGGCAGCATAATAGTCCCGCCCGGAGTCTCGTAACAACCCCGTGACTTCATACCAACGAAACGGTTCTCGACGATATCGAGACGGCCAATACCGTTCTCACCACCCACCTTGTTCAGATAAGCCAGCACCGTGGCTGGAGACATCTCCTCACCATTGATCGCGACGATATCGCCCTGACGGTAAGTCAGTTCAAGGTAAGTCGGCTGATCTGGTGCCTGCTCTGGCGATACTGACCAACGCCACATATCCTCTTCCGCCTGAGCCCAAGGATCTTCCAAAATGCCACCCTCGTATGAGATGTGCAGCAGGTTGGCATCCATTGAGTAAGGAGACTTTTTCTTCTTGCTGGAGAAGTCGACTGGGATATTGCGCTCTTCACAGTACGCCATCAGCTTCTCACGTGAGTTCAGATCCCATTCACGCCATGGGGCGATAACGTGGACACCCGGCTTAAGTGCGTACGCACCCAGTTCGAAACGAACCTGATCGTTGCCCTTACCTGTCGCGCCGTGCGAAATAGCATCAGCACCCGTCTCGTTTGCGATCTCAACCAGTCGCTTAGCGATCAGTGGGCGAGCGATTGAGGTGCCCAGCAGGTATTCGCCTTCGTAAATAGTGTTGGCGCGAAACATCGGGAAAACGTAGTCGCGTACAAATTCTTCGCGCAGGTCTTCGATGTAAATCTCTTTAACGCCCAGCGCTTCAGCTTTGGCACGTGCCGGCTCGACCTCTTCGCCCTGACCAATGTCAGCTGTGAAGGTAACAACCTCAGCGTTATATTCATCCTGCAACCAACGCACGATGACAGAGGTATCAAGACCGCCTGAGTACGCCAGTACAACCTTTTTAATATCGGACATTTAGAGACTCCAACACCTAGATGTGAATGGGTAGAAATTTATGGCGGCGAAGTATAGCAGAATCCACTCTTCAAAGGGAGTGGAGAGCGTGGCAGTTAATGAACTATTCGGTACGCTCTAAACGTACGAAGGCGCGGCGGTGACGGGTACGACTTTCGGGTGAGTTATTCTCGACTACAGGCTAACGCTCGCCGTAATAACGACTCACCTCTTACGCCCCGCACCGCGCTCGAGCACTGCAGTGCCGAACTGGGGCACCTTATGTGTCGGTCGACAAACGAACGGAGACGCTTCGAGCTGCCAGGTCGATTGATCGATCTGCACAGGATACAGGGCGCCCGGCGCTAAGGAGCTTAGGCCGGTAAAACTAGCGAGCAGTGCGAGCTTCAGAGGTAGTTTCATAGGTTCAACGAGCACATCAACATTCAACTATTCCCTGTATAACGGCGGCCACCCGCAACTCTTTAGCACAGATCACCGACCCAATTCCCGACGTTGAACAGCAGCAAGAACATCCAAACCATAGACCACCCACCAAAACGAGCCGAGCGGGTGTCTCGGGGAGGTTGATTTGATACACTGCACCCAGATCATTCGAGAAGAAATTAAGGAAATCAATTGTCCTCAAATCCCGCCCGCCACCCCATGGCGGATCGCTTCCGCGGTTACCTACCAGTCGTTGTTGATGTTGAAACGGCCGGCTTCAATGCCAACACTGATGCTCTGTTGGAGCTGGCAGCTGTCACACTTACAATGGATGAGGAGGGATATCTGGTCATTGACCAGTCGTTCGAGGCTCAGATCGAACCTTTCGAGGGCGCAAACCTCGAAGCCTCAGCATTGGAATTCACAGGCATTGATCCCTGGAGCCCGGACCGAGAGGCTGAGCCTGAAGTGGTGGCGTTAGAGCGCATCTTTAAGCCGATTCGCAAAGCAATCAAAGCACACGACTGTAAACGCGCAATTTTGGTGGGTCACAACGCCAACTTTGACCACTCTTTCCTCTGTCGAGCCACCGACAGAGCAGATATAAAACGCAACCCATTCCACCCCTTCTCGACCTTCGACACCGCAACATTGGCGGGCCTAGCCTATGGGCACACTGTGCTGGCTAAAACGTGTGAGATTGCAGGGATCCCATTCGACAATAAACAGGCGCACTCAGCTCTCTATGACACCACTAAAACGGCTGAGCTCTTCTGTCAGATCGTCAATCAGTGGAAAGAGCTGGGGGGCTGGGACCTGGTATTGGCGACCCGCGAAGAGAGTTAGGGCACGCTGTAATTACAGCAGACGTAAAAAAGCCCTAACCGGCTCTTGAATTTAGAGCAATCGGTCAGGGCTTTTTTTTGTGCTCTAGCGTTTGTTGGTTAGCCTGGCTCTTTACTCAGCAGCATCGCCAGCAGCGGCAGCGGCTTCAGCGACCAGTGTTTTCAGATCACCGCTCTCCGACATCTCACAGATGATGTCACAACCGCCCACGAGCTCACCGTTCACCCACAACTGCGGGAAAGTTGGCCAGTTCGCGTACTTCGGCAACTCGGTACGAATATCAGCGTTCTCTAAGATATTTACAAAAGCAAAACGCTCACCGCAGTTGATGAGTGCTTCAGATGCGCGAGACGAGAAACCACACTGAGGAAAACGTGGGGTGCCCTTCATGTAGAGAAGAATAGTGTTGCTTTCGATCTGCTCTTTAATGGTATCTATAGTGCTCATTACAGCCTGTCCTCAATTCGGTATTCCAAAAATTTGCCCGGTATTTTAACCCAATTCTGACTAAAAGACTCGGAAAAAGAGATGCTCCAGTTACGGTGGCTAGAGGCGTTTTAGAGCACTGATCTATTTCGGACAGCAGACCAGCACTAGTTATGTCGAGAGAAGAAATTGCCAAACCCAGAATCTGCCCCTACAATCACCTCTTTGTGGCAGCTTACGGAGCTGCCTTTTTGCGTTGTTTAGGAGACAAGAAACCGCAATGACTATGACCCCAGTAATGCCAACTTACGCACGCTTTCCTGTCGCGTTTGAGCGCGGTGAAGGTATCTGGATCTACGATACCGAGGGCCGACGCTACTTGGACGCACTGACCGGTATTGCGGTAACAGGCCTTGGCCACTCACATCCAGCCGTCACAAAAGCGATCTGTGATCAGGCGGGTACGCTGATCCACACCTCCAACCTCTATGAGATACCGCACCAGCAAGAGCTTGGACATAAACTCTGCACTGAAGCGGGTATGGATGCTATCTACTTCTGCAACTCGGGTGCCGAATCTAATGAAGCGCAGATCAAACTTGCTCGCAAATGGGGCAACGATCGCGGTATCAGCAATCCGAGTATCATCGTGATGGAGCAGTCGTTCCACGGGCGTACGCTGGCGACACTCAGCGCCACTGGAAACCGCGCAATCCACGCAGGTTTTGAGCCCTTAGTGAGCGGTTTCGTGCGCGTGCCGTTCGACGATCTAGAGGCCGTGCGTAAGGTTGCAGAGCACAACTCCAGCGTAGTTGCTGTAATGGTTGAGCCGGTCCAAGGTGAAGGTGGCGTGCATGTACCACAGAAGGGCTACCTCAGGGGTCTACGTGAAATCTGTGACGCTAACGGCTGGCTGTTGATGCTCGATGAAGTGCAAACCGGTAACGGTCGCACCGGCAGCTACTTTGCCTTTCAACAAGAAGAGATAGTGCCGGATGTGCTGAGCACCGCTAAAGGTCTCGGTAATGGTGTGCCGATTGGCGCCTGTCTCGCCCGAGGTGAAGCTGCTAAAGTCCTCGGACCTGGCACGCACGGCTCGACCTATGGCGGTAATCCGCTCGCATCAGCGGCTGCTTTGGCTGTTTTCGACACCATCAAAGCGGAAAAGCTGGCTGAAAACGCCGCAGTTCAGGGCGAATTTATACGCAACGCCATGCGCGAAAAGTTGGCACACCTACCTCAACTGGTTGAGGTGCGCGGTAAAGGCTTGATGATCGGTATCGTTTTCAACGAGACGATTACTGAACTGGGCAAACTTGCGCTGGATAACCAGCTACTGATTAACATTAATGGTGGCGGCAAAGTGATTCGTCTATTGCCGCCGCTGATCATCTCTGCAGAGGAAGCGCAGGAGCTAGTCGATCGCCTAAGCGATCTGGTTACGCAGCTGTTTGCTTCAAAACAGAACTAAACACTAACAACCTTAGGAACCGCCAGCCGCATGGGACTGGCGGGTTTATTATTTTATGAGCACCAGACACTTTCTGACGCTGCTAGACCTTACACCTGAAGAGCTTCAGGGCCTTATCGAGCGTGCCGTTGAACTTAAACGCATGCGCAACGCTGGCGAAATTTATGAGCCATTAAAGAACCGCGTGATGGCGATGATCTTCGAGAAAGCCTCGACCCGCACCCGCGTCTCGTTTGAAGCTGGCATGGCACAGTTTGGTGGCCACGCTATGTTCCTCTCTCCACGCGATACCCAACTGGGCCGTGGTGAGCCGATCGAAGATAGTGCTCGAGTTATCTCCAGCATGGTCGATGTGGTAATGATTCGCACATTTAGCCATGAGACTATCGAGACCTTCGCCAAGCACTCACGTGTCCCCGTCATCAATGCACTGACCGACGAGTACCACCCCTGTCAGCTGCTGGCTGATATGCAGACCTACTTTGAATTCCGTGGCTCCATCAAGGGCAAGACGGTCACTTGGGTCGGTGATGGCAACAATATGTGTCACTCCTACGTTAATGCCGCGCGCCAGTGGGACTTCAAACTCAATATCGCATGCCCAACCGACTTTGCGCCGGATCAGGCGTTGGTAGACGCAAACAGTGATCGCGTCACCATTTTTGAGAGCCCTGAAGCGGCCGTGAAAGACTCAGATCTGGTTGTGACCGACGTCTGGGCCTCAATGGGCCAAGAGGATGAAACCAAAGAGCGCTTGCGCGAATTCCGCGGCTATCAGGTCTCGCCAGATCTGATGGATCTTGCCCATCCTGACGCACTCTTCATGCACTGCCTGCCGGCGCACCGCGGTGAAGAGGTTAGCGAGGATATGATGGAGGACCCACGCTGCGTCGCCTTCCCCGAAGCTGAAAACCGCCTACACGCGCAGAAAGCGCTGCTTGAGTTCTTACTAACGCACTGATCTAACTCAAACTTACCCGCACAGATGCGGCACTTGAATGAAACTAATATAGAGATGTTCAAAGTGCCGCTCTGTACTATACTGGCTCGAGGAATTAACTCGGAACGCTGGTTATGATTGAACTTCGCCACCTCAAAACGCTCGCAGCCCTTCGCGATGCTGGAAGCTTGGTTGATGCTGCTGATCGAGTTCACTTAACCCAATCCGCGCTATCGCACCAGATCAAAGATCTTGAAGAGCGCCTCGACTGCTCGCTCTTCATTCGCAAAACCAAACCGATATGCTTCACCAGTGCCGGCCAGCGACTGCTCACCTTAGCGGACGATATTTTGCCAATGATCCGCAACGCAGAGCGTGACATTGCACGCCTCGCGGGTGGTGAGACTGGCCGCCTCAATATCTGTATTGAGTGCCACAGCTGTTTCGACTGGCTAATGCCAACAATTGATCATTTTCGTCAAAACTGGCCGGAAGTAGAGATGGATCTGTCGACCGGCTTTAGCTTCCAACCTCTACCAGCACTAGCTAGAGGCGACCTTGATCTTGTCATCACATCTGACCCAGAGCCGCGCACCGGTATTCACTATGAGCCTCTTTTTAGCTACGAATCTCTATTGGCGATCAGCCGTCAGCACCGTTTGGTTGCCCGCAAACACATCGAAGCTAAAGATCTCGCGCAAGAGACCCTAATCACCTACCCCGTTGATACGGCACGCTTAGATCTATTCAGCCGCTTCCTCGACCCCGCGAACGTGGAGCCAAGCGAGATTCGTACCGCCGAATTGACGGTCATGATGGTACAACTCGTTGCGAGCGGACGCGGTGTAGCAGCCCTGCCGAACTGGGCGATGCATGAGTACCTCGAGCGTGACTTCATACAGTCCCGCCCACTCGGCGAGAAGGGTCTCTGGTGCACGCTCTATGCGGCGATTCGCGAAGATCAGATCGGTAGCGAATTCATGCAGGACTTCCTAACTACTGCACGGGATGTCAGCTTTAAGACTCTGAAAGGTATTCGCTCCACGCAACGAGACGAGTCTCAGATTTAACTGAGCGACTGACGACTTCGGTACTGGTGTAAATGGAACACTCCCTGTTTGAACAGCTTCTGCTTATTTTGGTTGCCGCCGTTGTTGCGACCACGCTATTTCGTCGTATCAACCTCCCACCGATTCTTGCCTATCTGAGCATCGGTGCTCTGATCGGCCCATTCGCGCTGGGCTACGCCGATCCGCATGAGATGCATCTTATGTCCGAGCTCGGCGTTGTCTTTCTGCTCTTTATGCTGGGGCTCGAGTTCTCGCTACCGAAAATGATCGCCATGCGTCATACGGTTTTGGGAGTCGGCTCCATGCAGGTACTCCTTACCACTGGGCTACTCATCGCGGTATGCCTCAGTTTTGGGATGTCGCTCAGCACCTCGATTGTCATCGCCGGAGCCCTAGCCCTCTCCTCTACGGCGATCGTCACGCGTGAACTAATGCGGGTAGGGCAGCTGAGCGAGAAGCATGGCCAGCTCGCTTTTGGCATACTACTTTTTCAGGATATTGCCGCAGTTGCCTTCCTAATATTGGTGCCAAACCTAGCTGAAACCGGCAGTGAGGCGGCCATGCCGCTCTGGCTGGCACTGCTACAGGGCGCCGGTCTGCTTCTGCTACTGATGCTACTGGGGCGCACCCTGCTGCCGGCCCTGTTTCACGAAATCGGCCACTCACGCTCCGAAGAGTTGTTTGTCTTGGTCGCACTCGTTACCGCACTTGCTGCCGCTTGGCTCACCCACGCGGCAGGCCTATCGATGGCGCTAGGAGGCTTCCTGGCCGGCATGATGCTGGGCGAGAGCCACTTCAAGCATCAACTCGAGAGTGATATTCGCCCTTTCAGAGATGTACTACTGGGCCTATTTTTCGTCACAGTCGGGATGCAACTTAATCTTTGGGCAGTGCTTGAGAACTGGTACTGGGTATTGCTGATGACGGTAACTTTAATGGCAACAAAAACAGCCCTGATTTTTGTAATAGCCGGACGAATGCGCCGCGACTACCCCAGCGCACTCCGAGCAGGCCTGAGTTTGGCACAGGGGGGCGAATTTGGTTTTGCACTTCTTGCGCTAGCGTTCAGCTACAACTTGATTGAGAGCAATCTAAACGCGCTGATTATCTCAACCATCATCTTCAGTATGATCCTAACCCCGGCGCTAATTAACTTTAACGGCGCGATCAGCAGTCGAGTTTTCGGCACTAGGCAGACATCAGAAGAGGCGAATGACCTACCAAATATTGAGACTGCCGAAGCTGAACTTGAAGAGTTGAGTGGTCACGTTATCGTCTGTGGCTTTGGTCGAGTTGGCCAAATAGTCTGTCGCTTCTTGGAGCGCAACGGTATCCGCTATGTGGCCCTCGACCAAGACCCTGTACGTATCCGCGAAGCGGCACACGCTGGCGAACCAGCGTATTACGGTGACGCAAATCGCTCTGATCTGTTACGAGCGCTCGGGGCAGAACGTGCTCGACTCCTGATATTAACGCTGCCACACGAGAAAGAGGCACTAAGAGCCCTGCAAACCATAAAGCGTGAATATCCTAGCCTGCCGGTACTCGTGCGCACTCAAGATGACAATCAACTGCATAGCTTCCAAGAGGCGGGCGCGGCCGAAGTGGTCCCGGAAGCCCTAGAGGGGAGCTTGATGCTGGTCTCTCATGTACTAGCTCAGCTCGGTGTCGAACCGAACCAGATAAACAGTAGTATTAACCAGGCCCGCGAAGGCGGTTACCAGTTACTTCATGGCTTTCTACACGGACGAAATTCAACCAAGTTCTCTGACACGGGAGAGGCTGTGGTGCAACGTGCCGCGATCACACTCTCCGAGAATGCTTTCGCCTGTAACCGTCGTCTGGACGAAATTGATCTGGATGTCGAGATCTGTGTACTACGCCGTGACGGCGAAGAGATCGAACTGCCAGATACTGAGCTTGAGTTGCAGCAGGGCGATACTCTGATTGTCAGTGGATCACCACCTGCGATCGAGGCCGCTGAGGAGTCGCTGCTGATCGGCTAGCAATTCGTGCTAAACTGCACCGCCATAATGATGCCCTCTTCCACGCCTTCTAAAGAGTAGTTATGAGCGACGCCAACCTTACACTGACGAGCCTGTTTGAGCAGGCCGGAACCGAACTAAAAATCTACGACCTTGGACGACGGATTCGAGCGCTCTCCGCTGATGAGTTTCTGCGGATTGAGCAGATGCAGACCCCCTATCCCACGCCCTACCAGCAGCACGCCTGGTTAGCGCTTCTGCTGCTTAATCCCGATAATCGCGCACAGAATGCAGTTTGGTTCCTAAAGCTACCCCTGGATGAGCAGGGCTATATAATCGGCGCCGTACGTGATGACATTCTCGGCCGACTGCTGAGCAACGTTGAACAGAGTGTCGCTGGCGTACCCCAAGAGGATGCACTCAAAGAGAACCCCTACGCCTTTAAACCCTCTGACGAGAAAATGGCGGTGTTTCATGCGCTGGCCGCGCGTGAGAGCCAACAAAGTGCCTCCGAGTATTACGAAGCTGTCCAGGCTTATCTACAAGCTGATGAGCTGACGGACCTCTGGCAGAATCTTGCACTCCAGGGCTTGGCAGATCTTATTGTGCGTGTCGACCAAGCGGATAATGAGCAGCGACTGGCCCAACGTTTGGGCGAACTTCCACAAGGGATGGCAGCGCAACTGCTCGGGCTACTTGAACACAGCCAATACTCCCAACTGCTCGCCAAGGCCCTGCACGAGCAACTGGATGAATCGCTGAACGTTGCAAATTGCAATGCAATTCGCGTCGCACTTTGCTTACGTGCACTCTCACCGTCAGAACTCACCTCCGAGCTTAAAACCCAGATAATTCATCTATTACAGACAGAAATCGGGGAACATCCAGAAGTGCTTTCAGCCCTAGCTACACGCTGTGAAAACTGGCTTATGGATGCACAGCTCTTGCAGCACTTTCTTGAGGCACTCGCCCGTGGCGAGGCGGGGCAGCTGGGCTTCAGCCGTATCTTGGTCGACCTGATGTTTCTGCCCGTGCACCGCATACTCATCCTTCAGGCGCTGCGTAATGAGAGCAACTCTGAGCAGCTCAGAGCTGCAACCGCAGCGATGTTTGGCGGAGCGTTTAACGCGGACTAGTTCGGCGTAGGAAGTGAGAGGCCAAGCTCAGCAGCCTGCTGCTGAGCTTGAGCATACTGCCGAGATCGAGATCGACTGCCTGCTGGTAGCGTTAGGTAGTAGAGCATCTGGCAGGCTACTGACTCATCCAGCGTGTGCTCTTTGGCAAAATTAAGCATCAGTGTTGCTTGAGTCAGCTCAGATTTCTGCTCTATCGCGATCGGGTTTGGAACCTCGAGCGACTCACCCTCCCGCAGCTTGCGGATATTCAATTGGTACTGGTACTCAAAGGGGCCGAAGGTCTCGTTCTCTGTGAGATTACGCAGTTCAAACCAGCCGACACGGCGCCCCGCCCAATAGACTACTGGATGACTCCATGGGTGCTCGAGCGGATGATGTGCGTGTCTGCAGGCCTCCTGGTAAGCCGAGCGTAAATCAGGAATACCAAGATCGGTAGTGTACTCTCGCAGTATCTTCAGAAAGTCGGCGATACTGGGCATCCAGCTGAGATTCTCTTTGCAGTGATTCACTGCCAGCACCAGCTCTTTCTCGCCGAAGCCGCTCAGGCTCAAGGCCCACTCTCGCTTGGCGATGCGCAGCTCATCCTCTGTTTCAAAAGCGCTTTTGAACTTGTGCCCGTAGATACTCATAAAGCGTGCAAACAGCGCGTTTATCAGCGTTTTTGTCTCATTAGAGATGGAACGAGCGGCAGGTTCAGACTCGATAGCCGGTACAGTTTCGACTAGCTCACCAGTCGGTGTTCTTGACGTCCATGACTGCCTGGGTAACCCGTTTTCGTGCTGCGCGAGTATCCTGTCGGCTCGTTTCATATTTGTTTCCTGTCTGTTGCTCATATCCGCCGCCTCGCTTGCTCTCTTCAGATGGCCAGGCGCGCTTCACCCATGCGAGGAAACGCTGATCCCAGTTAGACTCCGCTTTGCCACGCTCTACATAGTAAGCGATGAACTCATCGATACACTGCTCGGCGAACTTAGCATCTATACGTGTACGGCCAAGCAGCTCAAAGAAGGTTTGTGAGGGGCGCCAGTTTAGGTCCATCTCACGCAGCTGCTTGCGACGCTGTTCGGCAGCTTCAAAAATATCGTCCAGCTCGCTCGGCTGACGCCAAGCACTGCGTCGCCCAAAAGATGGGGCCGGGCCTGAGGCTACCGGTATCTGCTGAGGATTATCAACTACCGGCAATTGCTGCACCGGTGGCGGTTCTGACTTCGTCTGAGGTGCTCTACTCGGCGACAACCGACTACGCTGCACGGTAGTGGACGGACTTGTACCTGCGGATGGCCGACGCGGCTCAGCGATCGCTACTCTCGCCTCCCCTTTGGCATCCCCTTTGGCATCCGCCTCTCCCAATTCAATCTCCAACTCCCGATTCAACAGACGGAAGCGCAGCTGCAACTGCGCCTGCAAGCTCTCGAGGTTCTGCAGCAACCGCGCCTCATCCCAAAAGCTAAAAAACTGATGCAAACACGACAAATCAGTACGCACACGTCCACCAGAAAGCTGCGCCTGCTGATGCAGAAACCCAAGCAGTAGCGCAGCCTCTACGCCATGCTTCGCGGCGAGTTCGGGGTCAAGTTGGAGTAACTGTTTGGGCATAGATTCTATTCTGGAGGTTGGTCGGTTTCCGATTTAGTTTAACAGGGCTGTAAAAATCTCGACAGGCAAATATCGATACTGGACTATATTTCACGTTACAGTGGAACAACCAGCTATCGCCCGAAGAGGTCACGCATGATACCGGAAAAGATGATGCCACTTAAGGCCTGTCGTTTAGGGATAGATACTCATCACGAGCCCAACATCTACCTGCGAAGCGACAGCCATGTCTGCAAATCTGAGGGATTTGAAGCTCTGTCACGCGTTCGCATCAATACCGAGCGTCGTCAGATCATCGCCACACTCAACATGGTCACTTCCGATATCGTACCCGAGGGACACATCGGTTTTTCCGAAGCTGCCTGGGAAATGATGGATATGCGCTATGACGATCAGGTCTGGCTCTCACACCCTAAACCCGTTCAGTCACTCTCTCATATCCGTGCCAAGGTATATAATCAACGGCTTAATCAAGCGCAGATGACAGCGATCATCAACGATATCGTTGAGGGGCGCTATGCCGAGGTACATCTAGCCGCGTTTATTACTGCCTGCGGGGATGACAAACTCGACGACCAGGAGATTACCTATCTCACTCGCGCCATGATTGATGCAGGCAGCCGCATCGATTGGAAACTCCCTTTAGTTGTCGACAAACATTGTGTCGGCGGTCTGCCAGGTAATCGCACCACGCCGATTGTCGTACCGATTCTGGCAGCGGCTGGACTCACGATACCCAAGACCTCATCACGGGCCATTACATCCCCTGCCGGAACCGCAGATACCATGGAGACCCTAACCCGCGTTAGCCTCTCGCTTGATGAGATGCGCAAAGTCGTGGAGCAAGAAGGGGGGTGTCTCGCTTGGGGAGGATCGGTCCGGCTATCACCGGCTGATGATCTTTTAATCCAAGTAGAGCGGGCACTTGATATTGACAGCGAGGGGCAGCTCATCGCTTCAGTTCTCTCCAAAAAAGCCGCAGCCGGTGCAACGCATGTACTTATTGATATTCCCGTGGGACCGACTGCCAAAGTGCGCAGCCAAAAGGCTGCTGAGCGCCTTTCCGCCAGCTTTACCGCCGTGGCCAACAATCTGGGGCTGAAGCTAAAAATCTTGCTCACGGATGGTCGCCAGCCCGTAGGACGAGGCGTTGGCCCCGCACTGGAGGCCGCGGATATCTTAGCAGTACTACAAAACCGCCCCGACGCCCCCGAAGATTTACGAGCAAGAGCCGCCCTACTGGCGGGTTCAATGTTAGAGCTAGCCGGTAATGCTACGGAGGGTAGTGGAGAGCAGCAGGCACTCGATATACTCGCTAGCGGTGCCGCCTGGGATAAGTTCAGAGCGATAGCTCAGGCGCAAGGCGGATTAAAATCACCACCTGTGGCACCCTACCGCTATGAATTTTTGGCACATCAGTCAGGCACCATCAAAGGTATCGACAACCGGCTACTAGCAAAGATAGCTAAACTCGCTGGAGCACCCGCAGACCCCGCTGCAGGGCTTGAGATGCATATAAAACTCGACCAGCAGATCCAGAAAAACGAAACCATGCTGACCGTGCATGCTGAAAATGCCGGTGAGCTAAACTACGCTGTCGAATTTTTGCTGGAACATCCCAATGTCATCCAGGTTGAGGAGGATGAATAAGATGCAGAGGATTCTATTCAACGTCGCCAAACATACCGATCTCGGTTTGAGATTAGCCGAGGCTCTCGGCGCCGAGCTGGGTCAAATCGATTCGCGCCACTTTCCCGACGGCGAACTCTACCAGCGAATCACCTCAGAAGTCCGGGGTGCTGAGGTGATTATATTCGCCGATCTCTTCCGCCCCGATATGCAGCTATTCACCCTACTCTCTTTGGGCCACACCCTAGAAGAGCTTGGTGCTAAAAAGAGGACGCTAGTCAGTGCTTATCTGCCCTACATGCGCCAGGACAAGCGTTTTAATCCGGGCGAGTCGATCACCTCTCGCCACTTCGCCCGACACCTGTCACAGGCATTTGACAGATTGATCACTGTGGACCCACATCTGCACCGCTATGCCAGCCTGAATGAGATCTACTCTCTAGAAAGTACAGTACTGACAGCTCAAACCATGATCACCTCTTATCTGCAGCAAATGGACGAAAAGCTGCTATTAATTGGCCCCGACGAAGAGAGCGAGCAATGGGTTGGTGCTATAGCGCGTGCAGCTAAGCTCCCGTTCCAGATTCTGCTAAAACACCGCAGTGGAGACTATCAGGTAGAGGTCTCTCGCCCACAGCTGGAGCCCTACCTTCATCATCGCCCAGTCCTTGTTGACGATATTATTTCGAGTGGACGCACTATGCTGCGCACCCTCGAACATCTGAAGACTTCTGGTTTGCCTCGACCGTTAATCATCGGGGTTCACGGTATCTTCGCGGCAGGTGCCTATGAAATGCTCCAGCAACAGAGCGAAGTTGTGACCTGCAACTCGATTCCCCACCCCAGCAACGGGATCGACCTTCTACCGATCTTCGTAGAGAGTCTGCAGTAGTCAGTGACCGAGAGAACAACAGACATGAAGCCGCTGGAGCAAGATAGGGAAATTCTTTACGAGCCACACTTCTTCGCTGAGGGTAGGGCCAGAGAGCTCTACGCTAAACTGAGCGATGAGCTGGAGTGGCGCCAGGATCAGATTCATATCTATGGTCGTGCTATCACTATTCCGAGGCTCCAGGCCTTTATCGCTGAGCCCGGATTGAAGTACACCTACTCAGGATTAACGCTGGAGGGAACGGGGTTCTCGCCGGTTTTAGCAGCGATTCAGACTGAAATAGCCCGGCGGCTTGGAGTTCACTTCAACGCTGTATTGGCCAACCTCTACCGCAATGGTGAAGACACCATGGGCTGGCATAGCGACGACGAGCTTGAGCTCGGACCCGACCCCATCATCGCTTCGGTCACCCTCGGCGCAGAGCGCAGTTTTAAGTTTCGTCCAAAAAACGGTGGCCCCAGTTGGGGAATTGAATTACCGAACGGCTCACTATTGTTGATGGGTACGGGTGTGCAATCACGCTGGCAGCACTCGGTTCCTAGGCGCGCTCGCTGCCAAGATGCACGGATCAACCTCACCTTTCGGCAAATAATCCAACGATAACCACCCGAATACCGGTATCTGTTCTATGCTTATTTGGTAAGCAGTACGGGGGAGAGCACCATGCCAAACTCATCTATTGATGAGCGATATCCTCAGACAGATCGAAGCGCGAATTCCTTATAAACCGGGTCCGAAAGTGATTCGCGTCGAGGATGACGAGCCGATCTACGAAGATATCGGTGATATGCCCCGCTACCTAGAGATCAAACGCGGTATCGAAGGGCGCTCAAAGCGCTGAGGACTACTGCAGAAGCTTAGCCCAGCTTTTAACCCATTCCGCAGCCGGTTTCTCCGGCTCGTAATCGATGCGCCCATCGATCAAGATCGGATCGCCAAGACGTTGTGCGCCAAGATCTTGAAACACTGCATCAATCGTTTTGGCGCCGCCGTTGAAATTATCGTAACTCGAATCACCCAGACCAATGAGTCCATATTGGCGACCAAAGAGCGCTGGCGAATCATCCAGCAACTGGCAGTAGAGTGGCATGATCGAATCCGGCAAATCGCCCATACCGGTGGAGGAGGTGCAGATAAGGAGAACCGCCTCGGGGTCAGCAGCGATATCGGCACAGGTCGGTGTCTCGGCTATACGCACCTGATGACCCCGTACGCCCAACTCAGCACTGCAAGCACGGGCCGCTTCGATCGCATTGCCATACATCGTGCCTACAAGTATCACGACTTTCGCCACGGTTAAAACTCCACTGCTGTACGATCCAATTTAGGTCAAGCATAAAATAATAAACCCCGCCGAGGCGAGGTCTATATGTCTGAATGGCAGTGTCTAGCTTAAGCTACGGCGCTCCCACCCTGTAGGGGGTAAGCCCTTATTAAGCTACAACAGTTACGTTGTCAGCCTGTGGACCTTTCTGGCCCTGAGTTACTTCGAAAGTAACAGTCTGGTTTTCAGCCAGGCTACGACGGCCGTTGCCGTTGATAGCGCGGTAGTGAACGAATACGTCTGGACCGCCTTCCTGCTGAATGAAACCAAAACCTTTTTCGTCGTTGAACCACTTAACAGTGCCAGTTACGAGCTGTGACATTATTTGCCTCTTTCCTTATTGCTAGCCAAAAAACTTGGCTATTTTACTTGGGTCTTAGACCCGGTTTTATTAGATACAGCGTCTGCATCTACCATACCGCCCAAAGGCGAAACCGCTAGAGCGGTATTTTTCTCGATGCAGGTTTCGTACCAACACGTTGAAAACTTTTGGATTTAACTAACTAGCCTCTGTACGCTGCCAGCATACCAATCAGATCTCATCCATTTGAATGAAATTTGAAGGGCACGAAGCCGCCAAACAGAGCCATGAGAACCAGAGTTCGGAACACGTACGAAGTGCAAACGGTGGCGCGAGAAAGTCGCGATTTACGGTGTGCTGCACTCTGTTGAGTGCGATGAATCGAGTGTTGCAAGCAGTTTCTCCGTGCGCCGTTAAGCACACGAGTTGTTTAATCGTTGTACTGCACTATACACGCACCCAACCCAAATACAAGCATTTAGCTAAGATATTAGCGATTTGTCTGATGCCGAGTCTTCGGACGCGAGCGTTTTGAATTGCTGCTGTTACCGGCACGCGGCGGTAAACCTGTGTGCTGCGTCAGGACACGACCTTTACGAGCCTTCGCAGTTGCACCAGAGTTTTTCCGCCTTGGGCTTTTATACTCTTGCTGATCTGGTTGAGTCTCTGGGATCAGTTGATGTGGCTTTTCGCCAATCAGATCTGGTCTCCCCATTTGCTTCAACGCTTCACGCAACAAGGGCCAGTTATCTGGATCGTGCCACCGCAAGAAAGCTTTATGCAAGCGACGCTGACGCTCCCCTTTCACTGACTCCACCTTCTCTGCGCTGCGCTTGTAGGATTGGCGCTTTAAAGGGTTACGACCGGTGTGATACATGGCAGTAGCCGTTGCCATTGGCGATGGATAGAAGGCCTGCACTTGGTCCGCTTTAAACTCATTGCGCTTCAACCAAAGCGCGAGGTTCATCATATCCTCATCCGTGGTACCTGGATGCGCCGCGATAAAGTAGGGAATCAGATACTGATCTTTACCCGCCTCCTTAGAGAAGCGCTCAAACATCTTTTTGAACTCATCGTAGCTACCGATACCTGGCTTCATCATATGATCGAGCGGTCCACGCTCGGTGTGCTCCGGGGCAATTTTCAGGTAGCCACCCACATGATGGGTGACTAGTTCACGAACATACTCGGGATCTTCCACCGCTAGGTCGTAACGCAATCCCGAGGCGATTAATATCTTCTTCACCCCTTTGAGCTGACGAGCATCACGGTAGAGCTGTGTCAACGCAGAGTGATCGGTATTAAGGTTCGGACAGATTCCAGGGTAGACACAGGAGAGCTTGCGGCATGAGGCCTCGATCTCGGGTGACTTACAGGCGATACGGTACATATTCGCTGTGGGGCCGCCCAAGTCTGATATGACACCCGTAAAGCCAGGTACCTTATCGCGAATCTCCTCAATCTCTTTGATGATCGACTCTTGCGAGCGGTTTTGAATGATGCGCCCCTCATGCTCGGTAATAGAGCAGAAGGTACATCCACCAAAACAGCCGCGCATGATGTTCACCGAGAAGCGAATCATCTTGTAGGCCGGGATCTCCTGATCACCGTAAGCTGGGTGCGGGACGCGTGCGTACTCAAGCCCAAAGACATAGTCCATCTCTTCAGTGGTCAGCGGGATCGGTGGCGGATTGAGCCACACCTCCTGATCGCCTTGCATCTGCACCAGCGCGCGAGCATTGCCCGGATTGGTCTCAAGATGCAGCACGCGGCTGGCGTGCGCATAGAGTACCGGATCGGCGCTGACCTTCTCGAATGATGGGATCCGAATCACTGTTTTAGAGCGATCGAGTCGAATCTTGTTTTCGTTCAGGCTCTCTAGGTGGAGCGGTTGAGCTTCAACCTCTTCAGAGCCATCAGCGTCAGCCGAGCCGTTCTCAATCGCGCAGCTTTCAAGGTCTCGGGTATTAACGTATGGGTTTATAATCTTGTCGATCTTGCCGGGTCGATCAATGCGCGTTGAGTCGATCTCCATCCAACCCTCAGGGGTATCCTTACGGACAAACGCGGTGCCGCGAACGTCTCGTAGCTCGGTGATCGACTCACCCATACCCATACGCCGAGCCACCTCAACGACCGCACGCTCGGCGTTACCAAAGAGCAGCAGGTCAGCACGCGAATCCAGCAAAATTGAACGGCGTACCTTATCTTGCCAGTAATCATAGTGGGCAATACGACGAAGAGATGCCTCGATCCCTCCAAGAACTATCGGCACATCTTTGAACGCCTCACGACAGCGCTGGCTGTAGACAATACTGGCACGGTCTGGGCGTGATCCGCCCTTCCCGCCCGGCGTGTAGGCATCGTCGGATCGGACCTTTTTATCGGCCGTATACCGGTTGATCATGGAGTCCATATTGCCAGCCGCAACCCCAAAAAAGAGACGCGGTTTACCGAGTACTTTGAATGCGTCCGCACTCTTCCAGTCGGGTTGAGCAATGATGCCTACTTTAAAACCCTGAGACTCCAGTAGACGACCGATAATCGCCATACCGAAGGATGGGTGGTCCACATAGGCATCTCCCGTGACAACGATGATGTCACACTCTTTCCAGCCGAGTTTGCGCATCTCCGCCTGCGACATCGGCAGGAAAGGTGCGGGTTGGAAATTAGCTTGAGTATTGAGACTGGTTAACTGCGCCATGTAAAGCTCCGAGAAAATCTGAGCAAAGTATACCCGAGCCGGTCGATGCAGTCTGTATTGCAGCGTGAAGGTTGCTCCAAAGCTAAGCTAAGGACCAAAGATGGCGAACAATCCTGCAGTGGAACCATCGGAGCGCCTTAACCGAGCCCCCAAAGCGATCCTATGCGACTCGAGCCACCCACGTGGCAGCTCCAATACAGCACGAGTGGGTAAACGGCTGGTGTATATCCGCTCGTCCAGAGCTTGTAACTCTGTGATCTCAATAAGTTGGAGTTGGTCGTCAAAGAGTGCCAGATCAAGGTCAAAGTGAGTCTCTTTCATCCAGAAGTACTGCACCTCTTGCGAGTCGAACACAAACAGCATCCCCGTGCCGGGTGCCAATTTGGTCCGACCGGATAACCCTAGCTCACGCTGAGGTTCAGTTTTGGCAATCTCAGCAGAGACCAGATGTCCACCAAGCAACAGGTCAACAGTTTGAAATCGAATTCCTGCCTTTGAACTCTGCGCGTGGACTGACTCGACATTGACAGCAGCCAGCAGAGCAAAGCAGAAGAATGTCTGCAAAGCCGCCGAAAAAAGCCATCGATCAAGATTTAACACGCTAACACCCGCTTCCCTCTAAGTCACCGCAGTAGCTTAGGTCGGTAACGAATCTTTGAGCGTGACTCGTTTGGCAGGTGTCGATTCAAATGCCGGTTGACGACACCAAACAAGCCGGTCACGACCAGCGTTAAGAGGATAAAATAACCGGCCAGAATCGGATAGGGAACGAAGGGGTTAAAGGTCTTATCGGCAAAGTAGCTGGCGTAGTAGAGCGCGTCACCCTGCTGCCGCCAAGCGGGGAAGCCCGAAAAGAAGACCAGTGTTGTTGCGTGAAACAAAAAGATCGCTTCGTTGGTATAGGCAGGCCAGGCGAGGCGCATCATCGTTGGCCAGGTAATTTTCCTAAACTTATTAAAGCCGGAGAAGCCATAGGCGTCTGCCGCTTCCGACTCGCCTTTGGGTATGGATTGCAGCGCGCCATAGAAAATCTCGCTGGCATAGGCTGAGGTATTTAAAAAAAGCACGATCGTTGCACCTAACCAAGCTGCGGTAAAGGGCTCAAAAAACTCGATATTCGACCTGAGACTCAGAAACAGGAAATAGGCAAAAAAGAACTGAATAAACAGCGGTGAGCCGCGGAAAAGGAAGACAAACCACTCAGATGGCTTCCTTAACCAGACGTTATTCGACGCTTTCCCTAGCGCCACAGCGGTTGCTAGCAAGAAACCTGCCGCGAGCGCAAGCACACCGAAGTAGATGTTCCAGATCATCCCCGAACCGATCAGTGTGACCTGCTGGCAGAGGGTGAAATCGGTGGTGGGTAGTAGCCGCTCACCGATACCAATCGAGCGCAACCCATAATCAGCGATAGTCTGCACACAACTCATGCTGCAGCCCTCCGAAGCGCTTCACCGCCGGCGGTCGCCTGGCCGCGCGAGAGACGTTTCATCAATCGATCCAGCACGGCCTCAGATACTTTAGTAAAACCGAGGTAGAAAACTAGCAAGACGAGGAAATACCACATACGCCAATCACCATGCGGATAATCCGTGAAACGCTGGTGTTTAGTCCCACCCAACTCACGCGCCCAGTAGACGATATCCTCTACCCCCAACAGGAAGAGAAGCGGCGTTGCTTTGATCAAAACCATCCACAGATTAGACAACCCAGGCAAGGCATAGACCCACATCTGCGGCACAATTATGCGCCAGAAAGTCTGACGGCGCGTCATACCGTAGGCGCCAGCCGTCTCAATTTGCGCCTTGGGCACCGCATTCATCGCACCGAAAATAACATTGGCGGCAAAGGCACCAAAGACGATCGCAAAGGTCAGAACCGCCAAGAAGAAACCGTATATCTCATGAACCCACTGGGGTGACGTACTCAGCGGCAGTTTTGCCTCACTACAGACTATAAAATCGTTTCCTTGACGAATCGGTTGATCCCAATCCGGACAAAAGGCCTGGTGCCGCAGATACTCAAACCCCTGGTCTAGGGCTATGACAAAGAACATGAAAAAAGCGATATCAGGTACGCCACGAACAATCGCAATGTAAGTTTTCCCGATCCAGCGTGCTGGCGTCACGTTCGAGCGAGCCATGGCCGCACCACCAAAGCCGAAACCAAGAGCTACGGGCGCTGTAATCGCTAGCAGAACCAACACAGTACCGAACGAGGTGTAGAAAGAGAGATGTTTACCTGTTGTCAGATAACAGGACAACCAAGCGAGACCGTCGAGAGTGTCGGGATTAGCGCAGTATTCGAACATAGATATAAAGGAGTGGCCCACTCGCCAAAACGAGCGGGCCCTCTGCGACTAGAACTGAGTCGCAACCTCCCATTTAGCGATCAGCTCGTTGAGCGAACCATCGTCTTTCATAGACTGAATCGCTGCATCGAACTTAGCACGCAGCTCGGTATCGCTTTTTCTGAAGCCCATACCGACACCACCGCCGATCTGCTCCATGCGCGACAGCATTGTCAGACCATCCTGACCAGCGAACGGATCGAGGAATGATTTGTCAGCCAGTACCGCGTCAGCTTCGCCGTTGCGAACAGCCGCTACAGTCTCTTCTGGGGTCGCAAATTCGACCAGTGTCCAACCCTGTCCAGCCACGAATGCCGCTTGTATAGTAGTGGCCTGAGCTGCAACAACAGCGCCAGCCAGATCAACGTCATCCGACAGAGCCAGGTAAGCAGATGGATCTGGTGGAGTGTAGTTCTGTGTGAAATCGATCACTTTTTCGCGATCTTCAGTGATCGACATACCTGCGATGATCGCATCGTAGTTACCCGATACCAGATTAGGAATGATCGAATCCCAGTCGTTTGTGACCCACTCACAGTTCAGTGCAGCACGCTTACATAGCTCATCACCGAGGTCGCGTTCGAAACCGGCAACTTCACCGCTATCATCAAGAAAGTTCCACGGTGCGTACGCACCCTCTGTACCCAGACGGACAGTGTCCGCAAAGGCTGCTCCGGTGCTGAGGGATAGCGCCAAAGCTGTACCTAGAAGTCTTTTCATCGTTATTACTTCCTGCTTTTGTTGGTTGGTTTGCTTAGTGTTCAATGGCCGAAAGAAACCCTCTCAACCGTTCAGATTTCGGTGCTCCGAAGAGCTGGTCCGGAGGACCCTCCTCCTCGATCTTGCCTTGATGCAAGAATACTACATGGCTCGAAACATCCGCCGCCATTCGCATATCATGAGTTACGATCAGCATGGTGCGACCCTCGGCCGCAAGCTCTTTAATCACCTTCACCACCTCTTGCTCGAGCTCGGGGTCCAGTGCAGAGGTAGGCTCATCAAATAGCAGTGCCTCAGGTTCCATACAGAGCGCGCGAGCAATGGCTGCGCGTTGCTGCTGGCCGCCCGAGAGCTGCGCCGGCCAGGCATCCGCTTTGTCACCGATGCCCACTTTATCAAGGTACATACGCGCCCGCTTCTCAACCTCGTCGCGTGGATGGCCCAACACCGTGACCGGGGCTTCCATCACGTTTTGCAGAATGGTCATGTGCGACCAGAGGTTGAACTGCTGAAAAACTTTGGAAAGCTTGGTGCGGATTCTCAGCACCTGCTTATTATCCGCCGGCTGACGCTCTTTCGCCTCACCCTTCCATTTTACGGATTCTCCCCTGAAGAGAATATCGCCCTGCTGGCTATCTTCCAACAAATTAACACACCGTAGCAGCGTGGATTTACCCGACCCAGAAGAACCGATTAGCGAAACCACATCGCCCTTGTGGGCGCATAGATCTACGCCCTTCAGCACCTCAAGATCGCCGTAAGACTTGTGGAGATCCTTAACTTCGATAACGGGAGTGCTTTGGGTCAACGTGGTATCTCATATCTGAGTGGTTTGTCGTCGAGAGTAAACTAGGCATCGCAGCTCTGTAAAGCGAACGTTACCGCTCTCTGCAATGGATTGCACCCGCTTACGCAGCTAAGCTTCTAGCAGTTTACCGGATTCGCGATGAGCCAGAGGTACCGACCCGCAGATTTTCGCCAGCGCCGCTCCCGGACCAACCATCCGATCGCCCATATGAGCAAAGAAGAGTCCGCTCGTTTTGCTAACCAGGGGTGTTCGCGCCGGCTCATTCGAAACCGGCAGAAGACGCACCAACTCAGCCACGACCTCCCCCTCTACAACCCAGTCGCCTAACTCTTTTTGGTAAACGATAAGTCCCGCTGCAGGCGCATAAATCAGATCCGTCCCTTCCAAAGGTGTTGGTTCGCAGAGTTTCTCGGGCAAGGGACCCGCATCACCCTTAATAGCTCCTCGACGTTGCAAGAACCGCAGGATACCCTCGGCATCGTGTGAGGCTAAGCCATCCTCAACATCCTGCTCACCACGATGCTCGACCGTAGAGGAGAAACAGGCTAAAGGAATTGGGAATCGAGACCCGATACTCTGCTTTAGTCGCCACCAAACCCCGGCATTGCACTCGTCAAATGGGGAGCCGCCCGCTTCAGTCTCAAGCAGTACAGCGCGTGCCTGCAAATCTCGCCCTAGCTCTCGGGCCAAATCCTCATGATGAACTGAGGCGTAAAGGTGAAAGAGTGCCTGTGAATCGCTGTGTAGATCGAGTACGACATCCGCATCAATTGAGTAGCTGAGTAAAGCTTTGCGCAGATGATCTAGCTCTTTGCGCACAGGCATGTTTGAGACCTCAACCTGCAGTGCCCGGCGAATGATGCTGACATTATGCTCGGGATCATCGGTCAAATCAGCCTCAATGCGCTCGAGCACTCGAGCGCTAAGATCGGGCCAGTTGCGGTTGTAGTTACCCCCGCCCGCCAGATCATAGCGGCCCAAATGCCTATCATTAACCCGCTGCCCTAACCCAATTGGGTTCGCCACAGGTACCACAACTACTTCGCCGATAATCTCGGACCGGCTTTCCAGCTTATCCAGCTGTTCTATCAAGTGATGAGCCACTAAGAGCGCAGGGTACTCATCAGCATGTAGTGCGGCTTGAATATAGGCTTTGGGCCGGGCACCCGGAGTACCGTAACGATGAACCTTGAGTTGATGACGGGCACCTGGGCTCGAGGAGAGAAGAGCTACGGATTCGACTGTTTTGCTCATGATTTTCCCATATTTTGTGCAACTGTATGGGACGCAGCAGAGCGTCCAACCGTCGAGCCAATGTAGCCATAAGCGGTTAAGTCAGCAAGTAGCGAGAATAAATTTGGGAATAAAATAGCAAACCCGCTCTTGAAGGGAGCGGGCTTAGCTGAGAAGCAGAGGCTAGCGGGTAATCAAACCTCGGCTCAAGCTTTCGATGA
>JAHEDZ010000004.1:0-16863 GCA_024640955.1 Oceanospirillaceae bacterium | reverse complement strand
ACCTCAAAGGTGACATCTGGCCACTCATCCAAGCTTGGTGGAGTCAGCACTGCAGGGCCTGAACCATCCAGTGTGAAGTGAGCGTGACGAGTTGCTGCACAGTTTGGAATCATGCAGACAGGCAGTGATGCAGCGTGGGTTGGGTAATCCATGATTTTGACATCGAGAATCGTTGTCAGACCGCCCAGACCCTGAGCACCGATACCCAGATCGTTAACCGCATCCATGATCTCGAGACGCAGCTCTTCGATGCGGTTCTGTGGACCACGCTCACGCAGCTCGTGAATATCGATTGGGTCCATCAGCGACTCTTTCGCCATCACAGCCGCTTTCTCAGCAGTACCACCAATACCTATGCCGAGCATACCCGGTGGACACCAGCCTGCACCCATGGTCGGTACAGTTTTCACAATCCAATCTACAATCGAGTCAGAAGGGTTAAGCATCACCATCTTCGATTTGTTCTCAGAACCGCCACCTTTCGCTGCAACCTGTATATCAACGGTATCGCCTTCAACGACTTCGTAGTGAATCACCGCTGGCGTGTTGTCTTTGGTGTTCTGACGCTTGCCCGCAGGATCAGCCAGGATAGAGGCACGCAGCACGTTATCCGGATGGTTGTAAGCGCGACGCACACCTTCGTTGATCATATCGGTCACGCTCATTGTGGCATCCCACTGCACGTTCATACCGACCTTAACGAACACGGTAACGATACCGGTATCTTGGCAGAGCGGGCGCTTACCCTCTGCACACATGCGCGAGTTAATCAGAATCTGCGCCATCGCATCCTTAGCGGCTGGGTTCTCCTCTTTCAGATAGGCCTCATGCACGCTCTGCACAAAATCGATCGGATGGTAGTAGGAGATAAACTGCAACGCATCAGCAACGCTGTTAATCAGGTCGTCTTGGCGAATCACGCTCATGGAGGGGTTCCTCTGTGAATTGGGGCTCTAATTGATAAATAGCCGAATAAAAACCGGCATTATTATATCAACTTCAGATTAAAAAGGGTTCAGACTTCAGTCTGAACTGCCCTGAGGTAGGAGCGCAGATTTTCTGCGTGATCGAAGTCTTTGGGTAGAAGGGATGTAGCGCTCAGCGCTATTTCCCGAACATCAAAATGTAGGTCGGGAAGTAGCGCTACGCGCTACATCCCTCGTACAAGGCTCAAGCAACTTTACGCGGCGAATTCGGCAGATCACGCATCAGCAACGCGTACTGCATATCGGTACTGAAATCGAGCGGCAGTGTTACACGATGACCAGAGCCAGGAGCTGCCTCAACACGCGCACCCTTCTTGTTGTAGAGCTCGTCTAACTTGAAGCGGCGGTTGCCCACCGGCGTCATCAGTTCAAGGGTATCGCCCACTTCAAAACGGTTCTTCACATCGATGACCAATTTGCTGTTAGCAATATCGTGCTCAACCACTTCACCCACGAACTGCTGATGCACACCTACGGAGTTACCGGTCTCATAGTTCTGGTACTCATCGTGCACATGGCGACGGTAGAAGCCCTCGGTGTAGCCACGGTTAGCAAGGTTCTCCAATACATCCATTAACCCTTTATCGAAAGGTCTGCCTGCAACCGCGTCGTCGATGGTCTGACGGTAGGCCTGCGCTGTGCGAGCTACGTAGTAGTGTGACTTGGTACGCCCCTCGATCTTCAGCGAGTCAACGCCCATAGCGGCCAGGCGGTGTACATGCTGAATCGCCCGCAAGTCTTTGGAGTTCATGATGTAAGTACCATGTTCGTCTTCAAACGCTGGCATGTAGTCACCCGGGCGGGTCTGCTCTTGTAGCAGGAAGATCTTGTCGCTCGGCTTACCTTCGCCTAGCGCAGGTTCAGCACTCGGATCAAAGTCCTGTACCGGTGCCACATCACCGTTATCAGTCTCTTTAGCTTCATGCGCGTCATATTTCCAACGACAGGCGTTAGTACAGGTGCCCTGATTTGGATCGCGGTGGTTGATGTAGCCCGAGAGCAGGCAGCGACCCGAATAGGCGATACAGAGAGAGCCGTGCACAAACACCTCCAGCTCCATATCCGGGCAGCGTTGACGAATCTCCTCAACCTCATCTAGCGACAGCTCACGCGATAGAATCACACGCTCGATTCCCGCACGCTGCCAGAACTGTACGGTCGCCCAATTCATCGTATTTGCCTGTACCGACAGGTGTATTGGAAGGTCAGGATACTTATCCTTAACCATCATAATCAGACCCGGGTCCGACATGATCATCGCATCGGGGCCCATCTCGATAACTGGATCGAGGTCACGCATGTAGGTGGTCAGCTTAGAGTTGTGCGGCAGTATATTACTGGCGACAAAGAATTTCTTACCCATCTGGTGGGCGATATTGATCCCCTCCTCAAGATTAGCGTGGGTAAAGTCGTTATTACGCACGCGCAGGCTATAACGAGGCTGGCCGGCATAAACGGCATCTGCACCGTAAGCAAAAGCGTACTTCATATTCCGCAGCGTTCCTGCTGGGGAGAGGAGTTCTGGTTGTCGCATTGTTTATCTCAGAATTTAGTTAGCCAGTATGAGTGGCAAGTCAATCTCGAACAGTGGAGTGTAGATCGAGCCTTGCTCACCCGCCCTGCTCTGCATCAACACTACCGCATCTGCCGGCAGACTCAGGTCGAGCGCAGGAAGTTGCTGGGTATCAAGTTCAAATTTATCGTCCGCAGGCACTCGACCCAGGGTGACATGAGGAAGGAAATTTTTTTCATCGTAGGCGAGCCCACAAGCTGTGGCGATATCAACCAGTCGCTGATGTAGGCTCGCCAACTCATCTTGCGCTGCGGCCATAGCAGCAACAACGGAGAAGCGCGGGCTGACCGCGTAGTGGCCAATATGGTCCAAAGCAACTGAGAAACGGTTGGCGTCCAGCGCCTCACGTGTCTTCTTCTCCAGCAGCTCGACCTGCTCAAGTGTGACGTCTCCAAGGAAGCAGAGCGTCAGGTGATAATTACCTGAGTCGACCCAGTCGATCTGCAGCTCTCTATCAAACTGGCACAGTTCATCCGCGTAGTCGGCTAGCTTGCGTGTGACCCTGTCAGGTACACGAAGCGCGAAGAAGGCGCGTACGTTCATGCGCAGATAAAAACTCCCAACCTCAATGGCGCGTATTGTGCCGATTGATCAAAATTTAGTCAAAATTAGCGAACACTGCGATCCAGCATCAAACCGTTCACCTGGCCCTGCACTTTAAGCAGCTCAGCGTTGAGCGATGCGCGCGAGGCATCAATAGCTTTAAGACGCTCTTCGATAGTTCGCAAACGACGCTCAAGCTCAACGCTTGTTCCCTGTGGCTGAGCCGCCTGATTGATTTTAGCAGTCAGATCGGCCGCCAGTTTGGCACGTTCGTCGCGCTCTACTGAGAACTGAAACTCCATATCACTGCCCACCTGCAGTACACGACCCTCAACTGTAGCCAGCGCGCCATCGGCGGCTTCCAGCTCAGACTGCAAAGCTGTTGCCTGCGTTTCTAGAGCAGCCAATTTGCTGTCACGCGCAGTAACAGCACTCGCTGCTTCAGCCAACTGCTGCTCAAGCTGTTGTTGCAGTTGCTGATCAGTAGCACTGAGTTGTGACAACTCGGTGACCTGAGACTCAATCTCTGTACGCAGCACGCCCAGCGATGCGAGCGCTTCAGCAATACGTGCATCCTGAGCAACAACCGTTTCACCCAGGGTGACCAGCGTCTTACCCTGCTCTTCAAGCTGTGGCTTGTTACGCTGGAAGGAGACAGTCCAGAGTTTGGCGATCTCTGAATCAAAGTGTTTGATGCGATCCTCGAGGCGCGTGTTGATATCTGCAACCCGCCCCATCAGCGTCTCACCAGAGCGTGAAGCCGTTGTCGAGGTCTGCGTTAGTGTTGCATCGGTGCTCTCAAGCCAGAGATTCATCTGCTCAACCAACACCTGCTGCTCTTCCATCTGCTGTTTAAGCTGCATTCCCCAAACGCCCAGTGCTGCGGCTGCACCGAGAGACACAAGCACAAGCAGGGTTAACAGCACTGTGGCTACCGAGCTCGATTTCGCCGGCGCGGCAGAGCGTGGTTGTGCTGCTGCAGCGCGTCTGCCAACTGGGGTTTCAAGGGTAGGAACGGAATCCTGGATCGGGTCTAGGTTGAAGCCGGGCTCGCGTCGCTCTGCCATGCGGGGGGTACACCAAATAAGTAATCAGTTTAGAGCCTCTTTTTAGCATAAAACGGAGCTAGACCCCAAAATTAAGCGCATAAAAGAGGGAAACTTAGACAAAAAAAACGCCCGAACAAAGTTCGGGCGCAGTACCACTTGTTTTACAACAATAGTGTTAGATCGCGAGGTAGTCGTGACGAAGCTGCTCGTTATCCAGAACTTCCTGCGCAGTGCCGTCGAATACCACAGTACCGGTATCGAGGATGACAGCGCGGTCTGCAAGCTTAAGTGCGGCGATCGCGTTCTGCTCTACGATCACCGTTGTGATACCCAGGGCTTTGATCTCACGTAGAGTCTTTTCGATCTCTTGCACGATAACCGGTGCCAAACCTTCGTACGGCTCATCGAGCAGAAGAAGCTTGACGTCACGCGCTAACGCACGACCGATCGCCAGCATCTGCTGTTCACCACCTGAGAGCGTAGTACCCTCCTGGTTGCGACGCTCGCCCAGACGTGGGAAGAGTTCATAGATACGCTCGATGCTCCAACCGATTGGCGGTGCAATCTGCGCAAGCTGCAGATTCTCTTCGACAGTCAGGCCAGGAATAATACAGCGATCTTCTGGCACCAGACCAATGCCGGACTGAGACGCTTCATACGCCGTCATTTTGTGAACTGCCTGGTGATCAAGAGAGATCTCACCCGACTTCAGTTCAGGATCGTCACAACGTGCGATGGTACGCAGCGTTGAGGTCTTACCTGCACCGTTACGGCCGAGCAGTGCAAGGATCTCACCCTCGTGGATGTTAAACGAGATTCCCTGCACGATGTACGACTCACCGTAGTAGGAGTGAATGTCGTGAACTGAACAGTAAGCTACCGGAGTACCTAGATTTTGATTCTTTACGGAATCACTCGTAACGTCTGAATGCGTCATACTTCTGCACCTCCAAGGTAAGCCTCGCGAACGCGTGGATCACCCTTAATCTCATCAGGCGAGCCTTCCACAATTACGTGACCCTGTGCCATTACACTGACCTTATCCGCCAGCGAGAACACCACGTGCATATCATGCTCGATAATAACTTTGGTCATACCGCGCGATTTGATCTTCAACAGCAGATCAATGGTGTTGTTGGTATCAGCGCGGGCCATACCTGCAGTTGGCTCATCCAACAGCAACAGCTTTGGATCCTGCGACAGACACATGGCTAGCTCTAGGCGACGTTTGTCACCACGGCTCATGCTGCCGGCATGCAACCCCGCTTTTTCAAGCATGTTCACATCCTCGAGGAAGTGAGCAGCTTTGTCCTGAATCTCAGAGTCCATGTCTGAGCGTTTCCACGCTGCTAGCTTGAACTCACCATCGCGGTGTGCCAACAGAGGGATCATCATATTCTCCATCAGCGAGAGATCAGCGAAGATCTCCGGCGTCTGGAATACTCGAGAGATACCGAGCTGGTTAATCTGGTGTGGCTTCAGGCCGATCATGTTCTGATTCATGAACATAATCGTACCGGTATCAGGGATGAGCTTACCGATAACTGCGTTGAGCAGTGTCGACTTACCGGCACCGTTCGGACCGATAACCGCGTGTACGGTCTTCTCTTCGATTTGTAGGTTGACGTCATCCAGTGCCTTCAAGCCACCGAATGTTTTGTTTACGCCAGAAATTTCTAGAACTGACATAGCAATATCCTGTTAGCTTGAGTTACTCGGCGTCCGCTTTCGAGAAGCGAGCTTTGATTCGACGGTAACCTTCCATAATGCCGCCCGGAAGGAAGATGACGACCAACATGAACACTAGGCCCAGAGTCAGGTGCCAGCCTTTACCGACAAACAGGGAAAGTACTGGAACGATCACGTTGAGCACGGCTTCCGGCAGAAAGTCCAGCGCACTTGATAGCACTGCACCGTCAATTGCCGAGAAGATGTTCTCAAAGTATTTGATCGAAGCTGCACCAATAACGGGGCCAACCAGCGTGCCGACACCGCCAAGGATGGTCATCAGAACCACCTCACCTGACGCAGTCCACTGCATGCGTTCTGCGCCTGCCAGCGGATCCATCGCCGCCATCAGCGAGCCAGCCAAGCCTGCATACATACCTGAGATCACGAATGCTGCCAGTGCATAAGGACGAGCATTCAGACCCGTGTAGGCCATACGGGTGTTGTTGGTTTTAATACCGCGAAGCATCGAACCGAAAGGTGAACGCGTAATACGCAACGCAACATAGAAGCCCAAGATCAGGAAGGCCGCACAGATGTAGAAGCCTGCCAGGCCGCCGAGGTCAGTCATCTCCAAACCGAACAGATGAGTACGTGGCACCTCACCCTCTGCCAGAGGCGCTTCCCAAGCGCGTGGGTCAGAAGCTTCAACCTGCAGACCGGTCTCACCCATGGTGATTGGTGTCAGTACCGAGTAAGCCAGGTTGTAACTCATCTGAGCCAGCGCCAGTGTCAGGATCGAGAAGTAGATACCTGTACGACGTAGACAGATAAAGCCGATAACCAGAGCGAAGATACCCGAGAGTACGACGCCCGCAATCATCGCTGGGATGATGTTGAGCGTAAACAGTTTGAAGATCCAAACCGTGGTGTAGGAACCCACACCGATAAACGCTGCGTGACCGAATGACAGGTATCCTGTCTGGCCGAACAGAATGTTAAAGCCGATAGCGAACAGACCAAAGATCGCAAAGCGCTGCATAAGGTCTGGGTAAGCTGCGCCCAACGGCTGCAACCAGATTGGCATCAAGAGAATAACTGCTGAGAAAATCAGCACCATCATGATGTCAGATTTAGGGGTAAACTTTTCAATATGCATCTTAGTCCTCCATCACACCTTTGCGACCCATCAGACCGCGTGGACGGACAAGCAGTACGATCATGGCAACTAGGTAGATAATTACCTGGTCGATCCCTGGAATGATTTGCTTCACTTCGTTCATAGAGGCGAACGACTGCAGAATACCGAGCAGGAAGCCGGCTGCGACTGCACCCGGCAGTGAGCCCATACCACCTACAACCACCACAACAAATGAGAGTACGAGGAAGTCCATACCCATGTGGTAGTTAGGTGAAAGTATCGGGGTATACATCAAACCCGCCATCCCGGCGACGACTGCAGCAAGACCGAAGACGATACTGAAGCGCTTAGTGATGTTTATACCGAGCAGCTGTACTGTCTGACGATCCGCCATACCCGCGCGCACCACCATACCGAAGGTTGTGAACTGGAGGAATGCGAACACCGCACCGATAATACCGAGTGCGAAAAAGAGGTAAACAATACGCCATTTCGGGTAGACGATATTGTCGCCCAAGCCAAAGAGTGCGCCGATATTGAAAGTACCCGAGAACATCTCAGGTGCAGGCTGTGGAATTGGGTTAGCGCCGTAGATCGCTTTAATGATCTCCTGCACAACGATCGCTAGACCGAAAGTTACCAAGATCTGGTCAGCGTGCGCACGACGGTAGAAGTGACGTATCAGGCCACGCTCCATTACCAAGCCGATCAGCAGCATGACAGGTAGCGCAATTAGAATCGAAATCGGAACCGACCAGTCGATTATCGCTTTACCTGTATCACCCAGCCAAAGCTCGAGGTACGGAATCTCTTTGAACGCTTCAAAGAAGGTCACAGACTCATCTTTAACCTTGGTAGAAATAGTAAGAACTTCGCGAACCGAAACCGCAACGAAGGCACCTAACATAAACAGTGCACCGTGTGCGAAGTTCACGACACCCAGAGTACCGAAAATCAACGTCAGACCGAGGGCAATCAGCGCGTACGCACCGCCCTTGTCCAGGCCGTTCAAAATCTGGAGGAGTATCGCATCCACAACTATGAATCTCCGAAAAAAATCTTTTAGATAAACGAAGGGGCCCCTTGGGCCCCTTCGCGTGCCAAGTTGTAACTTAAATTACGCTTGGATTAAGACCACTGAGCACCGCCAGCGAATGGGCCTTCGTTTGGATCGTAAGTCAGACGCTCACGAGAAACGACCTCTTTCACTGACAGACGGTCAAAGTCTGAAGTTGGGTTGGTGTTACCCTCAACAACCAAGGCGTTTTTCATTACCTGGTGGTCAGCTTTACGGTACAGAGATGCACCGTTACCCATGCCGTCAAACTCGTGATCTTCCAGCGCAGCAATAACTGCAGCAGGTTCGAACGAGCCAGCACGCTCAACTGCGTCAGCGTAGAGCATAGTCTGCACGTAACAAGTGTGAGCCGCCTGTGATGGTGGGAAGCCGTACTCCTGACCGAAGGACTTAACGAATGCTTTAGAGCCTTCGTCTGTAAGTTTCCAGTTCCAGTTAGTAGAACCGAGGATACCCTTCATGTTGTCGCCTGCACCTTTCGCCATCAGACGAGAGAACAGAGGAACGATGATCTGGAAGTCACGACCGTTAACCTGCTTGTCTTTCAGACCAAACTGCATGGCCTGAGTCAGTGAGTTAACCATGTCACCGCCGTAGTGGTTCAGTACCAGAGTATCTGCACCAGAATTCAGGATCGGTGTGATGTACTGCGAGAAGTCGCCCGCGCCAACTGGAGTCTTAACGTTAGCAACTGTCTGCCAGTTAGACTCTGCAGCCATACCCTTCTCGATAGAGTCCTGCTGTGACCAACCCCAAGAGTAGTCAGCAGTTAGGTGGTAAACCTGACGGTCTTTACCGTAAGCCTTGTCCAGTACAGGACGCAGCGCCAGTGCAGACTGGTGGCAGTTGAACATGTGGCGGAAACCGTGACGACGACGGTCTTTACCAGTCGTGTCGTTTGAGTGAGTCAGACCGGACATAAAGATGGTACCCATCTCTTCAGCCAATGCCTGTACAGCGATTGCTACACCTGATGAAGAGCCACCAGAGAACATAATTACGCCATCTTTCTCAATCATACGCTTAGCCGATGCGCGTGCAGCGTCAGACTTAGTCTGAGTATCACCGGTCACGTACTCAACTTTCATACCCAGGATGCCGTTACCTTTCAGGTTCATTGGCTTCATGGTGTTCATCATACCGCCGTCGCCTTCACCGTTGAGGTGTTTGACAGCCAGTTTGAATGCGCGAAGTTCGTCAGCACCTTCATCCGCGTATGCACCTGTCTGTGGGACGTTGAAGCCCAGCACACACTTACCAGATGCAGCAGGGTCGTTACGGAACGCACCAGCAGCAGTAGCATTTGGAATGTAGAAACTTGGAACAGCGATAGCTGCAGCGGAAGCGGCAGTACCTTTTAGAACCGTACGACGTGAAACGCCGTTAGTTTTGTCAGTCATTTGTAACTCCGTTGAAGATTATTGTTATAAAACAGCGGAACCGTCAAAGTACTGGCTTCAGGCAACTGGAACAACCATACCTTTGGCTAAAATAGACCAATGGTGTAGACGCAGGCGCACAAAAGAAAAAACCCGGCCAAGGCCGGGTTTCGTGTGACGCTAAGGAGGCTGATTACATCATGCCGCCCATGCCGCCCATGCCGCCCATATCAGGCATTGCAGACTTGTCTTCTGGGATATCAGCAACCATCGCTTCAGTCGTGATCATCAGACCAGCGATAGAGGCGGCTGCCTGCAGCGCAGAGCGAGCTACCTTAGCTGGGTCGATAATACCCATCTCCATCATGTCGCCGTAGGTCTCGTTACCAGCGTTGTAACCGTGGTTACCCTCACCTTCGCGAACCTTAGCCACAACAACTGAAGGTTCGCCACCAGCGTTAGCAACGATCTGACGCAGAGGTGCTTCCATTGCACGCAGTGCCAACTGAATACCGATAGTCTGGTCGTGGTTGTCACCCTCTAGACCTTCAACGGCCTGCAGGGCGCGAATCAGGGCAACGCCACCGCCAGGTACAACGCCCTCTTCTACCGCAGCGCGAGTTGCGTGCAGAGCATCATCAACGCGCGCTTTCTTCTCTTTCATCTCAACTTCGGTAGCTGCACCCACTTTGATTACAGCAACACCGCCTGCAAGTTTGGCCACACGCTCCTGCATCTTCTCGCGGTCGTAGTCTGAAGTTGTCTCTTCAGCCTGTACGCGGATCGCCTGGACGCGTGCCTGAATGTTCTCTTTAGCACCGTAGCCGTCTACGACGGTCGTGTTCTCTTTGGTGATCTGAACACGTTTAGCCTGACCAAGCTGTTCCAGCTCTACAGTGTCGAGTGACAGGCCCACCTCTTCAGAGATCACCTGACCGCCTGTCAGGATAGCGATATCCTCAAGCATCGCCTTGCGACGATCACCAAAACCTGGAGCTTTGACCGCACAGACTTTAACGATGCCACGCATATTGTTAACAACCAGTGTCGCTAGCGCTTCGCCTTCTACATCTTCAGCGATGATAAGCAGTGGACGTGAAGACTTAGCGACGCCCTCTAGTGCTGGCAGCAGTTCGCGGATGTTAGAGATCTTCTTATCAACGATCAGGATAAACGGATCTTCCAGTTCAGCCGTCATCGCATCTTGATTGGTTACGAAGTAAGGAGAGAGGTAGCCGCGATCAAACTGCATACCTTCAACGACATCAAGTTCGTTCTGAAAACCTGAACCCTCTTCAACAGTGATAACACCTTCCTGAGTAACGCGCTCCATCGCTTCTGCGATGATGTTACCCACTTCAGCGTCAGAGTTAGCTGAGATAGTACCTACCTGAGCAATTGCTTTGTTATCAGCACACGGCACAGACATCGCAGCCAGTTTTTCAACGACTGCAGCAGCCGCTTTATCGATACCGCGCTTAAGATCCATTGGGTTCATGCCAGCAGCAACCGACTTAAGCCCTTCGTTAACAATCGCCTGAGCCAGAACCGTTGCAGTCGTAGTACCGTCGCCCGCAACATCGTTGGCTTTAGAGGCAACTTCTTTGACCATCTGCGCGCCCATGTTCTCGAACTTATCTTTCAGTTCGATCTCTTTAGCCACTGAAACACCGTCTTTGGTTACAGTTGGCGCACCAAAAGATTTATCCAGAACAACGTTACGACCTTTGGGGCCCAAAGTTGTTTTTACTGCATCTGCAAGAACGTTAACGCCCACTAGCATTTTAGCGCGAGCGTCGATACCAAAAAGTACTTCTTTAGCTGACATTGTGAGTAATCCTGTTTTCTTAATAAGTTAAAAATTCGTGAGTACAAAGCCTCGATTAGGCTTCGAGCACGCCGTAGATTTCGCTCTCCTGCATGATCAGCAGCTCTTCACCATCAACCTTGATCGTGTTAGTACCTGCATACTGACCGAAAAGAACTTCATCACCGACTTTAACTGCACACGCAATCAGCTCACCGTTGTTAGCAACGCGGCCTGGGCCTACAGCAACGACTTCGCCGCGGTTTGGCTTCTCGGCTGCAGAGCCTGGTAGCACGATACCGCCAGCAGACTTTGCTTCCTCTTCGCTGCGACGAATAACAACACGGTCTTGAAGTGGACGAATTTTCATCTGGTTATTCTCCTGAATCTAGGATCCATAGTGATGTTGGTTTGTTGTTTGACAGTCAGAGCCCCGCTCTAACCCTCAATTTCTTTGTGTGAAAGCTTAATGGGGTGAGGAAAAACGCTTTTCAACAGTAGGAGGGAAAATTTTTTCACTCCTCAGCAAAAGTCGAGGAGAAGAGCTATTCAAGTACGGGGCTTGGATTCTCGAGCGATCAGGATTGACGCGGGGGTAGACGGCTGTTGTCGCTGTTCGGACGGCCCTGATCATCGAGATCGACAAACTCACCATCGATCACATCATCCGAGCCGCCACTCTGCTGGTGAGGACGTCCACTACCCTGTTCGAAATGTGAGTAGTTAAACTGAGCCTTGCCGCCGCGCTGCATCCAACTCATAAAAGTCTTACCGAGGCGCTTGATGAAGAGGTGACGCGTAAGTGGAATCAGGCAGCAAAACCCAAGGAAATCAGTGAAAAACCCGGGAGTGATAAGCAAAGCACCGCCGACCGCAATGAGGATTCCGTCGCCCATTTCACCGATGGGCATCTCGCCCTGATCGAGTTTAGATCGGGCTCGAGTCAGCGTAGCTAGCCCTTGGTAGCGGAGCATATTCACGCCAATAAATGCAGACAGCAAAACCAGCCCAACGGTGTACCACCCACCAATGGTTTGCCCTACTTTGATCAGAAGCAAGATCTCGATAACAGGAATAACAACAAAAAAGATAAACAGTGGCATATCGGGCTCCGAATTTAGTACTAACGGTACCACCGCAGAGGGTCAGAACTCAAACCCAGCAGATGTAGATTGGAGGGCGATCAAACAGCTACATACCTGAGAATATTTCGCATTTGCACAGGGCTAATTGCTGCATCGCAATAGCCATTTCATTTTTGTGCACCTTTGTTAGCCTAAGGTCTAAGGTATCTATTTAACATTATTCTTTCCAGGAATATAAGTTATAAATCAATTAGTTATATATATTTTTATTCAAGGCTTTCGTCATGCGAGAGACTTTATAACCACAAGTACTAATCAAGGGATAGATTTTTTGTTCACAGAGGCTTAGCGTTGTTGCAGCGCAATAGCTGCTTTGCAGCAAAGCTCCCCACATCCATAAAAACAAGAAAGTCCAAACAACAGCAGAAGGTAGTATGTCATGGATCTTAATAACAAAGTTATCGCCATCACAGGTGCAGGGCGCGGCCTTGGCCGCTCAATGGCTCTGACACTCGCGGCAAAAGGGGCCAAGCTAGCGCTGATCGACCTCAATCAAGAGGACCTCGACTGCACCCTTGAGCAAGTACGCGAGTCAGGAAGCGACGGTAAAACCTATATCTGTAATGTAGCGCAAGAAGCAGATGTCGAATCGGTATTCGCGGCGATTCCAGCTGACCTGGGTGGCATTAACGGCCTGATAAATAACGCCGGCATCACCCGCGACGGGCTTTTTATAAAGGTGAAAGAGGGTGAGATCGTCTCTAAGATGACCATGGATCAGTGGAACCTGGTGATGGATGTAAACCTGACGGGCACCTTCCTCTGTGGACGCGAAGCGGCAGTGCAGATGATCAAGCACAAACAGGAAGGCTGCATCATCAATATCTCCTCAATTTCGCGTCACGGCAACATGGGTCAGACGAACTACACCGCCACCAAAGCAGCGGTAGAGGCGATGGCGGTCACCTGGGCTAAAGAGCTGGCTCGCTACGGAATCCGTGCAGCATCGATTGCGCCGGGCTATATCGGCACCGAGATGGTCATGAGCATGAAACAGGAAGCGCGTGACAAAATTGCTGCAGGCATTCCTGCTAAGCGTCTAGGTCGACCGGATGAGATTGCTGCAACCGCTGCCTTCATTCTTGAGAACGACTACGCCTCGGGGCGTTGCTTTGAAGTGGATGGCGGTCTGCGCATCTAAATGGTTAATATAGTTGAAAAAACCGACCCCAGTGGTCGGTTTTTTTGTGCTTCCGCCCCACCGGTGCAGGTGATACAGTCTCTCTGGGATAATTTATAACAATATGGACTCATGAAATTATGAAGAGCTCATTCGCTGAAACCCTGCGAACCTATAAAGATCGCCGTCTACTCTGGATATTTTTGATGGGGTGCAGCAGCGGCTTTCCTTGGGTACTAATCGGTTCCAACATGAGTGGCTGGCTCAAGGACGAAGGGCTCTCACGCTCCGCTATCGGATTCTTCGGATCGATCTTCGCTGTTTACGCCTTTAACTTTCTCTGGGCACCGCTCGTCGATCGCGTGCGCTTGCCTATGCTGGGTCGTTTGGGCCAGCGTCGCTCATGGATCTTTCTCTGCCAGGGTCTTATGCTGCTGATGATATTGGCGATCACTCAGGCTGACCCGGGTGGTGCTTATGCCGCCATGGGGGAACCGACTACTGAATCTGGCAAAGTGCCGGGTTTGGTCTACGTCTCACTAATTGCGCTGCTGATCGCGATAGCCTCAGCAACTCAAGATATTGCCGTGGACGCATTCCGTATCGATCAGTTCAAACCGAGCGAGCATGACAAGATGCCACCCGCCTCGGCAATGGCAGTTGTCGGTTGGTGGACCGGCTATTCGCTCCCGGGTTACTTAGCGTTCGTCAATGCAGACTCTATGGGATGGGCCGGTGTTTACGGTGTTATGGCCGTTATCATGGCGCTGTTGATGGTCTTCACTCTAATAGTTAAGGAGCCTGAGGATCGACGTTCAAACCTGCAACACTCCATGGAAGACGCTTATCAGAAACGTTATGGGCTAGGACGCTTTGCGTCGTGGATCGCGGTAACGGTTATCGAGCCTTTCGCCGACTTTATTCGCCGCAATGGATTGGGTATCGCGATTACCCTGCTCGCCTTCATCTTTATGTTCAAGATCGGCGAGGCATTTCTCGGCCGGATGTCCGTCGTATTCTACAAAGAGGTCGGTTTTACCAACGAGCAGATCGGTGAATACACCAAGATGCTAGGTTGGATAGCCACCGTTGTGTTTACACTGATTGGTAGCGCAATTAACGTGCGCTTTGGCGTATTGCGGGGCCTGATGGTCGGCGGTATCGCAATGGCGGGCTCGAACCTGATGTTTGCGCTGATAGCTGAACTCGGCCCGTTGGAGTGGCTATTCGCGGCAACCATCATTGTCGATAACTTCACAACCGCCTTCTCTACAGTAGCCTTCGTAGCCTTCCTTACGGCTCTAACCGGGCGAGCATTCAGTGCGACTCAGTACGCGCTCTTGGCATCCCTTGGCAACCTAGGACGCACGACCTTGGCGAGCTTCAGCGGCACTATGGTTGATGGATTAGGGGGCAATTGGACGATGTTCTTTGTAATCACCACGCTAATGGTCATTCCATCGCTAGTGATGCTCTGGTTACTGCGCGACAAGCTGGATGCGGCTCAAGAACGCACTCAGGCACACAATGAGGCTAACGAACGATAATTAAAGTCCACAAAATACGATGGGCGCCAAATTGGCGCCTATCTTTTTCAGGGTTAAGAGTGGAGCAGCATAAGATGGTGCCAGCGCCTGCCCTGGAAAGTGCGTGTCAGTCGCGGAAATTATTGTACTGCAACGGTAGCTCTACATCAGATTCGCGCAAGAGCCCCATCACCTGTTGTAGGTCATCACGTTTCTTACCTGTAACACGCACCTTCTCGCCCTGGACCTGAGTCTGAACCTTTATCTTTGAATCCTTAATCAGTTTATTGATCTTTTTGCACAGTGCCTGATCAAGCCCCTGTCGCAGGATAACCTTCTGGCGTGCTTGCATCCCTAGTTTCTCAGCGGACTGGACATCCATCGCCTGTGGATCGATCTTACGATTAACGAGCTTAGCCCGGAGCATATCCACCATCTGCTGCAGCTGGAAAATCTCTGGTGCGACAAGATTAATCGCATCGCCATCGCGCTCGAAACTTGCGTCGACGCCCTTAAAATCAAAACGGGTCTGGATCTCTCTGTTCGCCTGGTCAACGGCGTTGGTCAATTCGTGGGTATCGACTTCCGATACAATATCGAACGATGGCATCTGCCCTCTCCTGTTTAGTGATCTAGCAAAGCTGTATATGATACCCCTTTCTGACAAAGGATCGACTAGTGTGTGGCATATTCTCGGAGTAGGCGCGATTGGAATGCGCTGGGCGCGCAAGCTTAAGCTCGCTGGAGAGTCGGTGACGCTGATTCTTCGTGATGAGCAGAAGCTTAAAGAGTTTGCCGAAGCCGGATCGGGCATTCGCTATCTCAGTCATCTGGGGGAGGAATTCGTTCCCTTCCGTGCAACTTCACTTGACGATTCAACACTCAGCGTCGACAACCTTCTTTTGTGCACCAAGAGCTACTCCCTGATTGGAGCCTATCAAGCCGTAAGTGACCGTTTAGTCGACGGAGCTAACCTAGTGCTGCTTTGCAACGGCTACGGAGTTCAGCAGCAACTCGCAAACAGCGCTGCTAGACACAAGGTTTGGGCAGCCTCCACAACCAGCGGTGCCAATAGCGCTGTACCCTTTCACCTAACCCTCGCAGGTGATGGTAGAACAGAACTCGGCCCACTGAGTCAACTCGCAGTCCAAGCGGACTGCCCGCTGTTGAATCTGCCTCGCCACTCAAGTTCCGACGATATCGAGACAACCCTGTGGCAAAAGGTTGCAGTCAACGCCTGTATCAATCCGCTGACAGCCCTCTATCAGTTAACTAACGGCGAACTGATGAGCGACTCCATTGCATTTACTCGCATGTCTCGCGTGGCAGATGAAATTGAAAGGCTAGCGAAACAGCTCGACAAACCGCTGTTTAACCAGCCGCTGCTGAGGGTCGCAACAGAGGTTTGTGAAAACACCTCAGCGAACCGTTCGTCGATGCTGCAAGATCGAGTCAATCATCGCCCTTCAGAGATTGAGTGGATTACTGGAGCGATTCTGGGTCTTGCTGGTACCGCGCAACTCCAGTTGAACGAAAACCGTCTCCTTCTCGAAGAGATACGGGCACTCGATTCAACTCTTTTACCAAACAACTGAATCCGACTCAGCTTCGCCTGAAGGGTATTCGTTTGCTAATCCAGTTCCCCTCTCTTAGACTGCGCCGCTTATATCGAGTAGGTGCCTGTCAGCCACGCTGATAGGATAATCGGGAAGTTCGGTGCGTTTACAGCCCCCTGTAATCAAGTCCGACGCTGCCCCCGCAACGGTAAGGGTGTTCGCTATACATCAGCCACTGGCGCAAGCTGGGAAGGCGTGTAGTTCAATAACCCAAGCCCGGAGACCGGCCTGC
>JAHEDZ010000037.1 GCA_024640955.1 Oceanospirillaceae bacterium | reverse complement strand
CTTTCGCGTTAGACCGTGGATTTGATTTGCTGCCGCTTTTGTTACTGTTACTGCTGGAGCGACCCTTGCTTGTTGGTTTACGAGGATCGGAAGCAGCGGATCTACCTTTGCTGGTTCTTGAGTTGTTAGCGTTCCTATTCGCCGCCTGGCTCTGTCCACCCGAACTTCGACGCGGCGCATGACCTCGCTTTTTGGTACCGGGCTTAGCCTCAGATGAGGAGTGCTCAACCGATTTCAGCAAAGTGCTAAGCTCTTTCTCTGTGAGATCGCGCCACTCGCCAACCGGGAGCTTGTTCAAGCTAACATTCATGATACGTGTGCGTTCAAGTTTCACGACCTCGTAGCCGAAGTGCTCACACATACGGCGAATCTGTCGGTTCAAGCCCTGCACCAATGTGATATTGAATACAAAAGGTGCAAGCTTCTCGACCTGACACTTCTTGGTCATCGTGCCGAGTATCGGTACTCCACCCGCCATCCCCTGGATAAATTTATCGGTGATCGGCTTGTTAACGGTAACGACGTACTCTTTCTCGTGGTTATTGCCGGCGCGCAGCACTTTGTTGACGAGATCGCCGTTGTTTGTCAGAAAGATCAGACCCTGAGAGTCTTTATCCAGCCGTCCAATCGGGAAAATTCGCACACCGTGGTTAACAAAGTCGACGATGTTGTTAGGTCGACTCGTCTCTGTTGTTGATTCAATGCCAACCGGCTTATTCAGCGCGATAAAGACGAAGTCCTCGGCGTCCTGTGGTTCGATGGTCTGGCCGTTCACCTTTACAAGGTCGCCGGGTGATACCTGGTCACCCACCTGAGCCCGTTTGCCGTTGATAAAGACGTTGCCCTGCTCAATATACCGATCAGCCTCACGACGCGAGCAGATACCGCTCTCGCTAATATACTTATTAAGGCGTTTGGAGTTGGACGGTAAAATGGGACACCACCTAGGTTTCGGACTTGAGGGTTGAACGAGTGGCTATTTAGCCCCAATTCCACTTGAGTAGCAATCCAGCCTCGAGCAGTTCGACTTCTAGCAACTTGACTTGAAAAGAACAGAGATCGAAACAGGTGAGCTTGCGTATAGTTGAATGAGGGTTAAAGGAGCGCGATTGATGCAAAGATGGTTCGGAGTTCTGTTGGCGGCACTGCTGTTGAGTGGTTGTGGGGCCAAGTTCGCCTATAACAATCTGAACCTGATTACCCCCTGGTATGTCGATGACTATATCGATCTAAATGAGCAGCAGCAGGTGATCTTTGATCGCCATCTAGACGAGCTGCATCGCTGGCACAGGCAAACAGAGCTGCCAGAGTATCGCCAACTGTTTACCGATCTGCATCAACATCTGCAGCAGCCGCAGCTTGATCCTCAGCTATTGCGCACGAAAATCACTCAGCTCAGAGGCCACTGGGATGCGCTAATACAGCAGGCTAGTCCCGCCGTGATCGAACTCAGTGCCACGCTGACCGATACCCAGCGCGAAGAGTTTTTCGCAGCACTCGAGGAGCGCAATCAGAAGCGGCTGAAACGAGCGGACACTCCAGAGGAACATAAACGGGAGAGCATCGAGCGCATAGAGAAGTGGATGGGGCCGCTCTCTAAACAGCAGCGCACCTGGGTAGAGAGCTTTGCTGCCGAGAACCCTGATTTAACCGGCGAGACCGTGGCTGCGCACCGTGCCTTTCAGGCTCAGCTGTCGAATCTGATGTCGCAGAGCACTATGGCCAGTTTCCCATCACGCATCGGCGCTCTGCTTGCTGACGCGCTGGGCGGGTCTGAAGAGGGACAAAGGTTAAACCGCCTACGACAGCAGCAACTCAATGCTCGCGTTGAGTTGTTCCAAACACTCTGGAGCAGCGCTACCGACAACCAGAAGCGCAAGGTGCGTTCCCGGTTAAAGGGCTACATCGACGATATTGATGATCTGTTGGAGGGCTAATCGATACTAGCTATTCGCTGCAGTCGCTTTGCCTGTACAACTAGGTGCCGGATTGGCTTTGTCTACCTATCCATAAAAAACCCGCCGATGTTTCCAAGGGCGGGTTTTTTTCTGAAGGTTCAGTCCGTCTTAGGGCTGGATGCGCTCTTCGCTTTTCGGATCAAAGGCTACTGCCTTATCCATGTTGATCGCGAAGTCAAAGCGCTGCTCAGGTGCAATGCTCACATCAGCACGCATACGTGCGATTACATCTTTACCTGATAGGGTCATGGTCACGAAGGTATCGGAACCCGCTGGCTCGGTTACACCTACGGTGTTTGTCAGATGCTGAACGTTGGCAGCGTTGCGATCTGCACCCTCAGAGTCTGTGATCGCTTCCGGACGAATACCCAGCAGAATCTCTTTGCCGTTCCACTCCTGCAGGTAGTTGGTATTGAACTTCAACTGCTGCTTAGCACCGTTTGAGTCTTCAATCTCGGCGTAGGCATCGTCTCCATTGATGACAACCTTGGCCGGTACGATATTCATCGCTGGGCTACCCATAAAGGTCGCAACAAACACATTGGCAGGCGTATCGTAGATCTCCTGCGGAGTACCGAGCTGCTGCACGTAGCCGTTGTACATAACCGCGATCCGAGTAGAGAGCGTCAGCGCTTCGATCTGGTCGTGGGTTACGTAAACCACTGTCGTTTTCAGTTTCTGGTGCAGCTTCTTAATCTCGGTACGCATATCAACACGCAATTTTGCGTCGAGGTTAGAGAGCGGCTCATCAAACAAGAATACGTCAGGGTTACGTACTAGTGCTCGGCCCATCGCCACACGCTGGCGCTGACCGCCCGAGAGCTGACCCGGTTTACGGTCCAGCAGGTGGTCGATCTGCAGCAGTGAGGCTACATCAGCCATCGCCTTGTCACGCTCAGGCTTAGGTACACCGTGCATCTCAAGACCGAAGGTGATGTTCTGGCCCACAGTCATGTTGGGGTAGAGCGCGTAGCTCTGGAACACCATCGCAATGTTACGACGCGATGGGTGGACACCATTCACAACGCGGCCGTTGATAGAGATTTCACCTGAGGTGATCTCTTCCAGGCCAGCGATCATGTTCAGCAGAGTCGATTTACCACAGCCAGACGGGCCGACCAGTACGAGGAATTCACCCTCCTGCACGCTGATATCTACGCGGTGCAGTACTTCGGTATTACCGTAAGCTTTGGTGACGTTAGCAATATCAAGAAAGCCCATAATCTTATCCTTTTACTGAACCCGCCATCAAACCGCGGACGAAGTAGCGTCCCGCGACGATGTAGACGAGCAGAGTTGGCAGCGCGGCTAGAATCGCGCCTGCAAAGTGTACGTTGTACTCCTTAACACCTGTTGAGGAGTTAACCAAGTTGTTCAGTGCGACCGTCATCGGCATCGAGTCGACGTCGGCAAACGATGCACCGAAGAGGAAGTCGTTCCAGATGTTGGTGAACTGCCAGATGATCGATACCACGGCGATCGGTCCTGAAACTGGCAGCATGATGCGCCAGAAGATGCGGAAGAATCCGGCACCATCAATCTGCGCAGCACGCACTAGTTCCGTTGGGAAGGCGGCGTAGTAGTTACGGAAGTAGAGGGTGGTGAAGCCCAATCCGTAGACCACGTGCACCAATACAAGACCCGGAGTCGAACCGGCCAGTCCCATGATGCCGAGCATACGCGCCATAGGGATCAGGATGATCTGGAATGGAATGAAACATGAGAACAGCAGTAGGCCGAAGACGATGTTATCGAAACGGAAGCGCCATTTAGTCAGGACGTAGCCGTTTAAAGCACCGAGAATCGTAGAGATCGCTACTGCAGGAACAACCATCAGAATGGAGTTCAAAAAGTAGGGCTTGAGACCGGTTGGCTCTACGCCAATTTGTGCCGTCGACCAAGCGGCCAGCCAAGCGTCGATGGTCCAAGTCTGCGGAATCGCCATCATATTGCCGCCAGTCACCTCAGCCAGAGGCTTAAGTGAGTTGGACAGCATGACGTAGAACGGCACCAGGTAGAAGAGTGCGAACATTATCAGTACAAGGTAGATCGTCGCGCGGACGAAACCGCCGGTACGAACCGCTGTATCTTGAGAAGCAACAGACATTATTTCTTCTCCTTCAGTTCAGCGTATATGTACGGGGTCATAACAGCAGCGATCGTCATCAACATGATTACTGCTGAAGCCGCACCTATGCCCATTGAGTTACGGGTAAAGGTGTAGGAGTACATAAAGGTCGCTGGTAGTTCAGTCGCACGTCCCGGTCCGCCACCTGTGAGGGCGATAACAAGGTCATAAGACTTCACCGCAAGGTGCGCCAAAATAACCACGGCAGAGAGAAACGCCGGTCGCAGCAACGGGATTACGATGCGACGGTAGAGGCTCCAGTTTGATGCTCCATCAATCTGTGCCGCTTTAAGGATCTCGTTATCGATGCCGCGCAGGCCTGCAAGGAACATCGCCATAACAAAGCCGCTGGTCTGCCATACTGCGGCAATTACAACAGTGTAGATGGCCATGTCGCGGTCTTTGATCCAACGGAATTCGAATGACTCCCAGCCCCACATCTGCATGGTATTTTGCAGACCCAGACCCGGATCAAGAAACCATTTCCAAGCAGTACCCGTTACGATGAACGAAAGTGCCATAGGGTAGAGGTAGAGTGGACGTAGCACGCCTTCGCCGCGGATCTTCTGGTCCAGCAAGATAGCCAGCGTCAGGCCGATGAGCGTACAGATGCCGATATAGAGTGTCGCAAATACTGCGAGGTTAGTAACTGCGGTCCACCAGGCGCGCAGGCCCCAAAGTTTTACGTAGTTGTCGATACCGAGCCAGTCGTAGCTGGGTAGCATCTTCGAGTCAGTAAAACTGAGGTAGACGGTGAACACGATAAAGCCGTAAACAAACACAACCATGGCTGCGACAGTCGGCGATAACACGAGTTTGGGAAGCAGGTCCTGAAGTCTCGTGCGGAAGTCGGCTTCACTTGCGTGATTGGCCATATCCCCTCCTAAATTCATGCGGTTGCAGGAATCATTAATAAAAAATGCTTAATAAATCAGGGTGTAGCAGAAGCGAAGTCGGGGGCTTTGCAGCCCCCGACCGGTGGGATCAAAGGATTACATTGATTCCAGAGCAGCAGACAGCTCTTCTACAGCAGCAGCAGCGTCGAACTCACCGTTGAAGTGAGCAGTTACGACGTCGTATGCAGCGTTTTTCAGTGCAGCTGGCTGGCCGTGACCGTGTGCCAGTGAACCTACGAGACCGCCAGTCGCGTTAGCGTACGCCAGGTCAGCCATACCTTTCTGTGCACAGATATCGAACACGCTACGGTCGATGTCAGTACGTGAAGGTACAGAACCTTTAACCTGGTTGAATGCGATCTGGAAAGATGGAGCCATGATTGCAGAAGCCATCTTAGCCTGCGCATCTTTTGCTTCAGCTGAGTCTACGTTGAACATAGCGAACTGGTCAGCCAGGAAGGTCATAGAACCCTCTGAACCTGGTACGCGGAAACATAGGAAGTCTTCACCTGGTACTTTACCAGCGTTGATGAACTCACCTTTCGCCCAGTCACCCATGATCTGGAATGCAGCTTCGCCGTTGATAACCATTGAAGAAGCGAGGTTCCAGTCACGGCCAGAGAAGTTTTCGTCCACGTAAGAGCGCAGAGTCTCCATACGCTTGAATACTTCAAGCATACGGTCGCTCTCGAGAGCAGAGCGCTTACGTTCGATCAGAGCTTCACGGTAGAAGTCAGCACCGCCTACAGAAAGGACGATACCGTCGAATACAACCATCTCCTGCCAAGCCTGACCACCGTGAGCCAGTGCGATCTTGCCAGCAGCTTTAGCTGCAGCCATTGCTGCTACGAATTCATCCCAAGTGTGTGGCTGAGCTACACCGATCTCGTCGAGAACTGCTTTGTTAGCCCAAACCCAGTTATCAGAGTGGATGTTTACTGGAGCAGAGATCCAGTTGCCATCGTACTTAGCGAAGTTCTGCAGAGGAGCAGGTACAACATCGTTCCAGCCTTCAGCTGCAGCGATGTCGTTCAGGTTACCCAGAGCACCTTCAGCAGCCCAGTCCTGGATGTCGTAACCGAGCATCTGTACCGCAGTTGGTGGGTTACCAGCAGTTACACGTGCACGCAGAGTGGTCATTGCAGCTTCACCGCCACCACCAGCAACTGGCATATCAGTCCAGCCGATACTCTGACTCTGAAGGTCCTCTTTCAGTACGTTCAGTGCAGCAGCTTCACCGCCTGAAGTCCACCAGTGCAGTACTTCTACATCTGTTGCGTGTGCAGCAGTTGCAGCCATTAGGGCGCCAGCAATGGCAAACTTTTTGACGAATTTAGTTTTCATCGAGTTACTCCGACTTTTGTTGTTATCGATCTACCGTCTTTTGCAAAAGTGCGGGGCAGCGGCCGCCCCTGTTTAACTTCTAACGGAGGGCATCGTGCATTTTGAATGTTAATGGAATATTTCAAAATGTAACTTTTTTGTTACAGATTGAAATATTCCGTTCTAAAGGAGGGGCTGAGGCTCAGACCTCATAGTCAAAGGCGAGAATACCAGAGTGGTCTGGATCGCAGGCGGCAACCAGCTTTCGACCGGTCGCCTGATGATTCGGGTCGGCTTGGTATAAGGCTAGCGCATCCCAAGAGGCCAGAGTCAGCGTGAAACCGTAGTTGTAGCCGTGATCACGGTCCTCTGGGGTCTTGTTTGGCCCGTGATCAAATCCCAGTATCCCCGGGTGCGTCTGTTTCAGCGCATCTATTTCGTCCATTAATACGATAAATTCTGCCTCTGCTACCTCGGGACGCTTTTTGAATAACACGACATGCTTAATGTGCTTAGACATAACCTAACTGCTCCTTGCCAAGCGGGCTGAGTTGCTCGAGTTTAAACCGGCCTTCAAAGTCGATCTCATAATCCTCGGGGGCGAAGTCGGGGCAGGATCTGCCTGCTTCAAAAGCTGGGCGCAGAATGTCGAGGAAGCGGCGGTTCTTCTCACAGTCAGGCGCAGCGCCGATATACATCACGTTGGAGTAGCCGTTACCGGTGTGTTTGTCTTCAACGCCGTGAATAATATCCGGGTGCCACCATACGGTGTCACCTGGATTAACGGTTGGGATCGGCACATAGGCGTCCATCACCAGTGCGTGGTAATCCTTGAATACACCGAGTGCACGTCCCGCTTTGGCGTGGCAGAGTTCGTTGGTTGGAATATCATCGGCGAGCGCTCGAAGCAGCAGCCAAGCCATGCTGCGCGTGATGGGGACAATGTTTAGCGTACCGTCTCCCGGGCCCTGTTGAGTCAGTGCCGTCCAGCCCTGATAGGTGCGGAACATCTGACAAACTGCCGGGGAGGGGATTTCGTTTGTGCGCGTTCGGAAATGTGCGTCCCAGGGGTTGTACTTAGCGAGATTGCCGAAGAACACCTCGCGGTAGACCTCATGGAAACTCGGGTCTATCCAGCGCTCAACTGAACCGCCGTCGATATGTGGACTCAGGCCCAGAGAGGCGTCGCCTGGTTCGCGCTGGCGGATACGGTCAGCATAGAGACACTCCTTATTTGGATCGAACTCAGGGTTCTCCGCGTTCAGTTGCCACATGCTGTTGAGCCACTTCCGTAGCTCCGCCATCTGCTGCGAGGTGCGTGCCTGCATCTGTGGTTGCGACCAGTAGAGGCCAAATATTTGTGGTTTGCTAGAGGCCAAAGCACCAAAGTAGTTATCGAGCCCCGCTTTTTCGCGCTGCTTATCGAAATAGTTGTTGTCGGCAACATAGTGCATCAGGTTGTCGTTCCAGGCTTTCACCTGATCCTGATCAAACACATTACGCACAACGATCACACCGCGGCGGTGGATCTTGTCGATGGTCGCCTGATCAATCTTCCCAGCCTGGATATCAGCAAAATCTATGTCTACTACAGCGTGGCCTTCAGTCATCTCCTGTTTGACCGCAGCGATTTCGGCTTTGAGTCGTTCAGTCTCCTGCTC
>JAHEDZ010000003.1:148301-158846 GCA_024640955.1 Oceanospirillaceae bacterium | reverse complement strand
GGCTTCATCACCATGCAATAGATTACCCGCTTGGTTGAGGTCGTGTTCGTTTGCGGACGTGGTGGTGAAGCTATGAGTCAGCCCTGTTCTCGCATCGACTCCGATATGAGCTTTCATACCGGTTTTTCTCGTCCCGAAATGCTGAGGCATTTCTTCTTGTAGCTGAAAGCAAATCTTGGGTATTTTTGATCACTTCATTTGCACGGGCGTGAAGATCTTCGTATTCCGAATGCTTATTTGTCATAACGGCAACCCTCTTTATTCCATTTAATTTAACTTATACCCGTAAAGTGTTAAAAGCTAGTGTTTTTATAACTAAATTACACAAATGTCGCATCTTGCTATGTTTAGTGTAAGGGGTTGTTCGGATAGCACTGTCTCTTTAATGGCCAATTTAAAGCCCAAAACTCTCATTGCGTACGGACCCAAAAGGCGTGAGACCTATGCCATGGACTTATTCGCATGTTCCCTAAATAAAGCCGCTAGGGGAGGTTGGTTGATTACACATATTACCTACACAGAGCTATCACCTTGGTGTTACCTTTATACTACGTTACCCGCACGGCACAGAACCTTGACATGGTGGGGGTCGGAAGTTCGAGTCTTCTCGGTCGTACCAATAAACTCGGGGCTCTCAGCCCATTAGGCCATCTGCCAACTAAACCCAGGGTGAAACTTGGGGTGAAACTACTTTGACCCGCCCGCTGATTTGATTCGGAATAACTCTTCCAAGCGCTCTTTTTCGGTCATAACTATTACTCCTTTATTGAACCGATATTATACGCCTTAAGCAGCTCGTTCTTAGAAGAACACCAGATTCTACTTTTTAGGTCAGTGCGGGTGGTGGCTTAGATGCTTGTCTCAAGCTACTTTTCAGCCCCTACTCATTTCTTTTTTATGGCCTAAATGCAATCAATACTCTTTTGAAACTTCGCTCAAAAAGTATTGGGTCAATATCCGCAATCCGCTCAAACCGCTCCGTTCTAAAAACAGCCTGAAGAGCCGAGCGATCAAATGATTGGTCGCCACTGCTTGTTTCAATGTATGCCTGATCGATTTCGCCACTCGGGAACAAGTTTATGGCCACTACTGCGCTCATTTCATCCGTAGCGGTTGAAGGAATTCGCCAACTCTGCTTCAGCGTTGAACCGATATAGCTGATCATTTCGTTTATGACTGGTTTCTCTTCAGCGCGCTGAGCTTCGTGTTCGCGCTCCCTTTCTGCATCTGCTGCCGCTTGGGCTGCGTAGAGTTTGTCGATAGCTTCAGTACGCACTTAAGCGTCATCAAAGCAGGGTATCGCATAAGACTCATCACCCACTTTATTCAGGTAGTAGCCAAACTCAGAGGGCTTTGAACGAAAAGCGGTTTCGACACCATCATCTTTAAGTAGGTACAAGTCAGAGCTAAGCTGCTCGACACGAAACAAAACCCGTCCATTCCCCTCGTTGATAATTACCTCGTTGGTGTTGATAACGCTAATCTCCCCCAGAATAGATGGGTAGATACAGTAAGATTCTTTGGCTTGGGCACCGCTACTGACTAGGGAACATGCGAATAAGTCCATGGCATAGGTCTCACGCCTTTTGGGTCCGTACGCAATGAGAGTTTTGGGCTTTAAATTGGCTATTAAAGAGACAGTGCTATCCGAACAACCCCTTACACTAAACATAGCAAGATGCGACATTTGTGTAATTTAGTTATAAAAACACTAGCTTTTAACACTTTACGGGTATAAATTAAATGGAATAAAAAGGGGGTGCCGTTATGACAAATAAGCATTCGGAATACGAAGATCTTCACGCCCGTGCAAATGAAGTGATCAAAAAAACCCAAGATTTGCTTTCAGCTATAAGAAGAAATGCCTCAGCATTTCAGGACGAGAAAAACGCGCGCACAACTTTAGTGGAAACTTCGTATCAGACTCGGTCAACCTTGTTCAACCAGAATATCCACTTGAACGCTGTTATAGAAAAAAACGCCTTAGCCTATGAGTTCGACGATAACCACTAACACAGCTTATTTGGATTTTTAGACAGGCTTTATAGTGAGTACATGAATGTTTCACGTACTATTTATAAAGTCTAAGGTTGTTGGGTTTGGTAAGACCCAACCTCTCATAGCAGTATTATGGAGCTTGTGCTTACCGGTTTTACTATTCTAGCAAAGTTGCGAATAAGTCCCGTCTCCTGAGAGAATTCGCGGCTCTTTCCTGATTGGCTACTGCTACGGTATTAGATCTGAGCGGCGACTGTGTGAAAAGGCCCTGCCAACTTCTTCTACTCTACGAACTATATGATTGATGTTAGCAAAAATATCATCGTCGATGTTGAGGCGACACCCAGTACTATTGCTCTCGAAGTTCGAGCAACCAAACCTATGTTAGATCGTATTGCCGATCCGCCTGTCACTTCGCAGCACGGCACTTAGGCGTCATCTATTAATCACAATATTAGGTCGTTTCGACAGGAGTAAACCCAATCGAAGCAAGAGCATCTTGAAGCTTTTCGGGCGTAATTGGTTTTGAAATGAAGGCGTTTGCGCCGTCTTTCAGCCAAGTTTCCGTCTCATCACCAATGACCGCCGCAGTTACACCAATTATCGGTATTTTTGCCCCGAGGTCCCGCAGTGCCTTCGTTAGCTCATGCCCATTCAGCATCGGCATCATCAAATCGGTCAAAACCAGATCAAATTGATCAGCTTCGTATGCCGCCAACGCTTTTTGACCATCGTTATAACTTGTTATTTGCGCACCTAGCTTACCGAGAGACTTCTCTGTCAGCATTCTGAGCATGGCGTTATCTTCAGCTAGCAAGATGCGAAGCCCTGCAAGGGACACATTGCTAACCTGTGGTTTCTCTTCAACTTCAACCCTCTTCATGGGGAACGTCAGAGTAAAACAGGAACCGCCCAACGGACTGGTCGAGTATTCAAGCGTACCACCCAAAAGGGATGCTATCTGCTTGGTAATGAATAAACCAAGTCCCGACCCATCCCGTTCAGTATCGCCACGTCCAAAAGGCTCAAACACATGCTCGCGAAGCGATTCAGGTATACCCTTACCGTCATCCTCAATGGTTAAACTGCCAACGGCGTTCCCATCTGTATGCAGTTGATAATCGAAACTGACATGCACAACATCGCCACCCGAATGAACCGTTGCGTTCTTCGTCAGGTTGGTCACAGCTTGGCGTAGAGGTTGTGCGTGAAGCAGAAACTTAACGCCTTCAGCCTTACTGATGCTAAGACGATGCTGAACAGCGTTTTGTTTCATTAATTGGGAGAGTGGTGTTAATGCGCGTTTGATGACGACGACAGGGTCACAGATCACTTCAGTTTTGAATTCTAGCGCACGCTCTGGAGCGACAACTACGCGGAGGTCTTCTAATACGGAGAGAAGGTTCTCACTAAGCTCAACGATCTGTTCGCGAGCGGACGAATCATCAATGTCCGCATCCCGCCCAATCATACTAACCGCCGCAACGGGCGTTCTTAATTCATGTCCAACAACCGCGAATAGCACTTTCTGCTGTTCTAGCAGTTGCTCCTTCGATATGCGCAACTCATCTTTGTATATCAGCAAGTTCTCATAGATCGCTAGGGTAAAGGCAGAGCAGGCGGGTGCTATTAACAACGGAATCAGCGCCGAAATGATGAGTGAATCTATCCCGTAGGACTCGCCAATCACTTTTATGGCGATGTAGTTGATCACTATTGAAGCCGTGACGCTGACCAACGTTATCCAGATGGCGATATTTTTTGAGCGCGGTGAAAGCGTGAAGCCGCTAATCAGTTGTTTAATCAACATAATGCGAGTCCTAGAAAGTTACTTCAACCCCTTGTTCATCCAATTTTTGTGCCAATTTCCACTAATTTAGTTAAGGCAAATGAAATGACTGGTTGGGGTCGAAATCCACCGATCTTCGGGCTGGCCTTGAGATGTCATTATAGTCACAGATATGACTTTTGCCAGCTTCTCCAAAGATAAATTCAGCCTGTGCATTTCTACTATGAGTTAAACTTAAATCGAAAGCAGATTGTGCGTGCCGTCCGGTAACTGCACGTCCACGCGCAATTTCCCACCGGAGGCTTCTACGTAACGCTTAAGTGACAATCCTCGGTCGTGACGAGACGTAAGTTAGCTAACGAAATCAGCCATTTTTGGTGTCTAGAGTACGTCCGACTGCTATGCTACAAAAATCTGATTTAAGACTTATTCGGAGTGCGTGATGTCAGGTTGTGGCTGTGGTTCGCAGCAGGCAGAGGCACTTGAAAGAAAAACACTATCGGCGCTGCTAGCGATGACGGTCTCCCGCTTTTTTGGTCAATACTAATCGATCTAAAATCGGGTTAGATTGGTACAAGAGTCCAGCTATTGGCAATTGGGGATTTCCCATGGTCGTTACTGATAACAACAACGAGACACTGCAGATCGTGCTGACGCCGAACCGTTCGGCTTCGTGGCGATTTAATTGCTTTGTGCTGAAGGTCTTCGGCTTCGTCGTCTTTGGTATCGCGATCTTCTGGGCTTTTATGGGGGCTTGGGTTGTACTGCCGTTTGCCGGGCTGGAGTTTGCGCTACTGGTCTATTTTATCTACCGCACCTCGCACGACAGTTACCGAAAAGAGGTGCTACATATCGAACCCAATCGCATCAGGCTTGAGCGCGGACGAAACTACCCCAGCTCACGTTTCGAGTTTGAACGTTCTGCGTGCGAATTCATCAAAAAGAACCCTCGTCATGTCTGGACGGCAGCGTCCATCAAGATTCGCTGTCGTGGTGAGCACACGCCTGTGGGCAGGTTCCTCAACCGCGATGATATCGAGAAGCTCTGGGGTATTCTGACGAGTACTGGCCTTAAACACCGCGAAGAGGGGCGGGTAGAGGTGCGTGAAACCAACCCCTTCGGTCTTTAATTTATCGCACAATGGACGCAATATGAGTCTCAAAATGGGACGGATAGATTTAGATATGCGCTTTGATCTCCACTCTCTGTCGATCCTAGTGAGTCGTTAAGTGCTCGAGCTGTGGAGAGAGTTAAACTTATGCCCCCCTCAAAACTGAAGCGAGATGACAGTCCGATATTCGTCATCTCAATAGTCTGACCGTCGCTCTCACGCGGCCGCACGGTGGCGGCATCATAAAACACTCCAAGACGTAATCGGTCACTGATTTGCTTCTGCAGATCGAGGTTCAGCATGAGGCCTTGATCGGCTAGTCCATCTTCACTGCTGTATCCTCTGAGGCCCTCAGGCCCACCCAGAATGATGCGTTCAGCATCATCGAGATCTGAGTCACTCAGCTGTCCACTCAATCGAGCATTGTAGCGCCAGCCGTTGGAGTAACGCTGGCTAAAATTGAGAAAACCTGCGAATTTACTGAACTCCTTATCCAGCGCTGCGGAGTCCGCGCTGCCGGTTGCCAATTGAGCGCTGTAGGTCAGCCGGCCGACCTTAAAAGCACGGTTGCCGTCGAAGGTGAGATCAAAGGTGTCGAGGAGGTATCCGAGATCGCGGCGCTCTGCAAGAGCAGTAACAAAAAGGTTCGCAGGCACAGAGCGAACAATGGGATAGCGGTATCCAATAGAGTAACTTTGAGCATTATCGTTATCTGTTGATGTGCTGTAATCAAACAGTCCCAGTTGAAGATCGATGGTCGCACCTTGCAAACCTACAGGGCCACGGTAGGCGAGACTGGCGAAGTTGGCACTCTCGCTCTTTAATGCATTGATGTAGGTCGCTCCACCGCGGGCAAACGGGCTGGCGTAGAGTGACGTTAGACGCACCTGTGCTTCACCCGTCTCAGGGTTTCCGGCGTTGTTGAGCTCCACAGTTCCTGAGTAGGTGGGGGTGTTCTCAACCCAGAGCTCCAGCATCTGGTTTCCGTCCTCATCCGGGTGGTTGCCGCCTGAAACTGCAACACCGTGCAGATCAATGGCTAACAGTTGCCCGCGTTGCATCTCACTGAGTCGCGGCAGCGTTCTATCCAAAACACCGGCACCGGCAATCGCCTCGATCTGCTCAAGCTCAACGTTAAAGCTATCCTCAAAGCCATAATCAAGCTCGACACCTGCGAACTCCGCTTCTCTTATCTGGAATAACACGATGCCATCTTCGACGTCTTGGGGCGGGACCTTTGCGCTAACAGCGAGGTCCATAGCAGCATAGAGCTGTTTAACTAGATCGGTCAGGGAGTAGATCTGCCGCGGAGTGAGGTTGGTACTAGCATAGAGACTGAACGCCTGTTGAAGCTGCTGGTCGCTGATCCTCTGGTTCCCGTCAAAGCGAAACCCTTTTACAGTGAGTCCCGGGCCCTCATCTTCTGGCAGGGTCCAACTGACTGCTGATGGATCTCTGTATCCCACCGACGGAAGATAAATAGCCGGAAACTGGCGCTGGGCTTCGCTCAGAAGCTGGCCACTGCTTGGCGTGGCTTGAGTTTCGGTGCCAGCGGCAACTGCGATGAGCAGGACGATCGGTAAGCGCATAGTGGATCTTAGGTTCGGGTCTTATATTGTTGAGACTATTTTAAAATACGAGGATTCGGCCTAGCTAGACTAGTCGAAACCCTGAGATAACTGCTCGAACTCAGATGTGGAAAGAGGGCAGCTGTAGTAGCAAGTCTCGGCTGCATGAATACCGTAGGGTGTTGCACCGTAGGCGACAAAGAACACATCAAGCTGGTTTTTACAACGTTGAAAACGGCGGCAACAGTGTGTAGAACACCACCATGTAAATAGTCTACTGTTCATTCCCATTGGTGCAGTCCCATGCGGCGTTCGAGTCGCTGCAGGGCGCGAAGGTAAGGGTAGTGGTAGGGTTTAGCCACCAGGTTATGTCCCGGATACGCAGATCTCTCGCGAATTGATACTGCGCTTCAGCGGATCAGAGCGATTCGACCCGACACTGATGAGTGCTACCTCGGCGTTGGGTTTTCTGAGGGCGCTAACCAACACCATCCTCTGATTCATTCAGACTATATATAGCGCAGGGTGCTTCAGGCGGGGTACACTGACTCAATGATTGAAAGCCTGGATCGACCCACAATCGCCTTTTTAGTCCCATCTGATTGGGACGAGTTACACGCGGCTCAATCCTACAATCAAGGACTGTTAGCGCCGCTGAGGTCTGCCTTTGGTGAAGCAGGCTTTTACCTTGATATCTGCCGATTAGGTGGCAGCGGCCATGCGCAGGATATCGAAGAGTTTGAAACCTACCTTGCTAGCCATGATCCGGTCGGTTTCGTCGTCGGCCGTGTGATTGAGCATGACCCTGTCATCGATCTTCTTCGTAACCAGCAAATTCCCTTCGTTCTTTATGGTCACAACAGTCAAAGCGCTAATCTTGATTGGGTCGACGTCGATAACAGATCGGCGCTCTGGTTATCGACACGCAAGTGTATAGATGCCGGGCACCGCAAGATTGCGTTGCTTAACGGCCCAGAGGCCTACTCCTATGCTCAGCAGCGCGAGCAAGGCTATCGCAGTGCTTTGATGCAGGCGAGCGTTAAGCTTAATGAGAATCTCATTCTTAATGGCCAGCCTACATTCGCAATGGGGAGTGTTATGGCGAGCTATTTGCTGCGTTCTGCAGATAGGCCAACGGCTTTTGTTTGCGCAACAGATGAGCTCGCATTAGGCGCTATGTCTGTCTGTACAGATCTTGGATTGGAAGTTGGCAAAGATATTTCAGTTGTTGGTTACGGCGACACACAACCAGCAAAAGAGAGCTCCCCAAGGCTGACGACTCTGGCCTACAGCTTTAAGCACATTGTTCGGCACCTGTCAGCAAACCTGCTTCACCAGATAGATCCTAAGCCCTGGCAGCTTGCAGAAAATCGGCGTTTGATCCCGGTCTGCTGGGTTGAGGGTGACTCAATGTCACCTGTTGAAGCTGCGACGGGCAGAGATGCATCTGAAAACCGTTGTGAACAGCTTTCTCTGACCGACAGCACTCACTTGCTTAGTGAGATCGCAGCGCGTAACAGAACGCAGCAGATAGTCTGTGCGGGCAGCTGGCGTTTCGACCCTCTAAACCGCCGTTTCTCGGGTTCGCCTGAATTTAACGCTATTTTCGGTGCTGCGCCCGACTGGCAATTGAGTTTGGCTCAAGTGATGAATGTACTGAATCCTGATTCTGCAGCACTGTTTAAGTCTGCATGGCTTCATGCTGGACACGGTCGCGGGCTGGATATTGAGGTTCAGGCAGAGGTTGGTGGCGTACAACGCTTTGTGCAATGGCGCGGTGAGTTCGTCTCTAAGCTTGGAATCTTTGTTTATGCTGAAGGGGCAGTGCAGGATGTAACTGATCTAGTACGAACGCGCCAAGAGCTGCGAGAATCAAACCGCGAAGCGGAGATTGCAAATCAGGCTAAAGACCAGTTCTTGGCCAACATGAGCCATGAGATCAGAACACCGATCCATGCAGTTATGGGGCTAACGGAGGTCCTCAAACGCCAGCTTGATCAGCAGAGCGAAGCACGTGCTACGGTGGATAAAATTAGCAAAGCTAGCGGATCACTTCTGAATATTATCAATGATATATTGTTGGTATCTAAGGTCGAATCGGGAGTGCTCGAGCTGGAACGCTACCCCTTTGATCTGCAGCAACTCGTGGACGATATATCAGCTTCTGCCGAAGGGCTCTTGGCTGCTAAAGCAGTTAGTTTCCAAACCCCGCAAATCGACGCGAGCTTTCGCTACTTAGTTGGAGACCCGGAACGTCTCAAACAGGTTCTACTCAACCTTGTCGGCAATGCTTGTAAGTTTACTGCTTCCGGCTCGATCGAGCTGGTTGTGAAACGAGCCCCAACCGACAGAGTGGGGCTGCAAGTATCGCTGCTGTTCGAAGTGCGAGATACAGGTATTGGTATCGCACAAGATCGACTCGCCGAACTGTTTAATCCATTCAGTCAAGCTGATAAATCCACCAGTCGAATCTACGGTGGCACCGGTTTGGGTCTTACTATTGCTCAATCTTTGGTGGATATGATGGGCGGAGAGCTGAGGGTAGAGTCGGAGTTGGGTCTGGGGAGTCGGTTCTTCTTTGAATTGGCGTTCCCGTTGGGAACCTCAAATACTGTACAGCTTAATCAGGCCGACCAGCTACGCGTTTTGATTGTCGATGATTCGCCCTCGGCGGCGCTCCAGATCTCAGAGATTGTTCGCGAACTAGACTGGCTTCCGACCGTTTTTGGGTCAGGTCAGTCGGCACTCGCTGAAATTGAATCAGACCCCAAGCGTTACGACCTCATATTGCTGGACTATCGCATGCCGGGAATGTCTGGATATGAGGTCGCGCGCGAGCTGCGGACCATGCCGGGCGCTCAGCAGTTGGCGATAGTGCTGGTAACCGCAGAGGATCTGTCAACGCTGAGTGAGCCGGTTGCTGGTTACGTTGATCAGATGCTCTCTAAGCCGATTACGGCGGAGGCGTTGTTGACGGCGGTCAGTGAGTTGGATCAACCGAGAGGGCCAGTGCAGCAAGCTGACGTGCTATCGGTAGAGAAGTTGGCTGGCATCAAAATCCTGGCCATCGATGACTCAGAGATAAACCTAGAGTTGATAGCTGACATGTTGGTCGCTCTAGGAGCCCAGGTTGAGTGTGTCCTAAGTGCCACCGAGGGGCTCGAGCTGATTCAGTCACAAGATCGGTCAGCCTTTGATGCGATTCTTTGTGACCTTCAGATGCCCGAAATGGATGGGTTTGAGTTTACTAAACAGCTTCGTAGTCTGCGTGGCTTTGAAAGAATGCCAGTTGCAGCGGTATCAGCAGGTGTTGATGTGCTGCGCCAACAGCAAGCAGAGAATGCAGGTATGCAGGCCTACCTCCAGAAGCCATTTGGGTCGACTGAACTGTCGGATTTAGTGCTAAGTTTGCTAGGTCACACAGAAACGGAGGCACGCAGTTCTGAGTTAGCGAGCCCCGCATCGTTATTGGAATCAGACAAAATAAGCAGCACTGTCTACGAAAGCGGTTCGCAGTTTGATCCTGCAGCTGGCCGTAAATACTGGTCTAAACCTGATGCCTACCAGAGGCAATTACACCTGTTTACAGAGCGTTTTTCTGAGTTTGACTATCTAACAGCGCTGATCTCTGACGATCAATACGAGGCAGCGTTAAACTATAGCCACAAGCTAAAAGGGGTAGCTGCGATCTTGGGCTTGAAACCACTATCTGAGAGTTCAAAAGCGGTAGAGCTGCTGCTGCGGCAACCGGCATCCCGGACTCTAAAGAGTGAGGCGCAGGGCTTGGCAGCTGAATTCGCATCCGTGCATAAGGCATCACTCGAAGCGGTTGAGAGTTGGCTGGCCACGCAGTCCACGGAGGATTCAACGCAGCACTCTGGTGATTCGAAAGAGCCTAGGGTCAGCCTGGAGCAGCTGTGCAGTGCACTGCAGAGTTACGACCCTGTGGCTGCAGAGAGGTGCTTGACGGCAAAGGTTGATGGCGTATCTGAATCGATAATGCCAGAGTTGCGCGACGCCGTATCGCAGTTCGACTTCAAGCGAGCACTCAAGCTAGTTGAGCCAGAAGCAGTCCCAG
>JAHEDZ010000003.1:140059-148201 GCA_024640955.1 Oceanospirillaceae bacterium | reverse complement strand
CCAGAAGCAGTCCCAGCAGCCCCAACTGGCGCAAGGTCTTAACCAAGCCTATCACTCTCCTTTCCGGTGTTGTCATAACCTCCCGGATTGTTAAGGTAGCTGGTAATTAAATTTATAAAAACCTTGGAGATATAAATGCCAGGCCTTCTTCCTGATCTAGACCCTCAGGGTCTGCTCGAGTTTTCTGTGGTCTACACCGACCGTTCACTCAATCATATGTCGGGTGCATTTCAGCAAGTGATGCGAGACCTGTCTGTGCAGCTGAAATCGGTCTATAACGCGCAGAGTGTTGCGATTGTTCCTGGTAGCGGCACCTTCGGTATGGAGGCTGTTGCGCGTCAGTTTGCAACTGGTAAGAGGGTGCTGGTGATCCGCAATGGCTGGTTTAGTTACCGTTGGACGCAGATCTTTGAGATGGGTCAGATTCCGCGTGAAGAGCTTGTATGTAAGGCGCAGTTCGCCTCTGATGAGCCAGAGGCTCAACTCTCTCCAATGGCTCTGGAGCAGGTTGTTGAGACCATTCGTCATGAACGCCCTGACGTTGTCTTTGCACCGCACGTAGAGACCTCTGCCGGTATGATCTTGCCGGACTCTTACATCAAAGCTGTCGCTGATGCTGCGCATGAAGTCGGTGCTCTATTTGTGCTGGATTGTATTGCGTCAGGCACAATCTGGGTGGACATGCAGGCCTGTGGTGTTGATCTGCTGGTCAGCGCCCCACAGAAAGGCTGGAGTGGCTCACCTTGTTGTGGTTTGGTGATGATGAGTGAAGCTGCGCGTGAGCGTTTGGAGCAGACGACCAGCACAAGTTTTGCCGCAGACCTTAAAAAGTGGGCGCAGATAATGGAGACCTACGAGTCCGGTGCCCATGCATATCATGCAACTATGCCGACCGACGGCCTGGTTCAGTTGCGCGATGTGATGGCAGAGGCGCAGAAATTCGGCTTCGATAAGCTAAAATCGGCTCAGCAGGAGCTCGGTGATCGTGTTCGAGCCATTTTGGCAGCACGTGGTATTAAAAGTCTGGCTTCAGAAGGCTTCGGGGCTCCCGGTGTGGTGGTCTCTTATACCCAAGAGGCTGACATTCAGAACGGTAGCCGTTTTGCGCAGGCCGGTTTCCAGATTGCGGCCGGCGTACCACTGCAAGTGGATGAGCCAGATGGCTTTAAAACCTTCCGCATCGGTCTTTTCGGTATCGATAAACTGATGAACGTCGACCGCACCATCAGCATGCTTGAAGAAGGCCTGGATAAGGTCGGACTATAATTAGTCACACCTAACTGTCCGAGAGGGCACAGAGACTCTGTGCCTCCCGGACAGGCGGATCCGACGAGTAATTAACGTCAGAGGATCCTCTCAAAGAACCAGTAGACCCCGATCAAGCCAATCGCTAGGCTGAGCGGAATCCGCACCCAGCGCTCCCAGTGTTTTGAGTTGCCCAGCCAAAAACCTAGCAGTAGCGTCATCAGCGCCAACACGGCTAACTGGCCTAACTCCACACCGATATTGAAGGCGATCAGACTGGGTATAAAGGCCTCGTCGGATAAGCCGATCTCTCCCAAGACTCCGGCAAAGCCGAGGCCATGCAATAGGCCGAAGCCGAAGATGAGGGCAATGCGTCCACGGTTAAGCCTCTGATGGAATAGGTTTTCGATGGCAACATAGGCTATCGACAGAGCGATAAGTGGTTCAACAATCGCCGGTGACACACTGACGAATCCGAGGGTTGCGAGGGCTAGAGTGATAGTGTGCGCGAGGGTAAATGCACTGACTTGCCAAAGCAGTGCACGCCAAGCTTGGCTCAGCAGGTAGATTCCAACAACAAAGAGTATATGGTCGAGTCCCAGCGGTATGATGTGTTCGAATCCGATTACAATGTACTCGGCAAAGCCTTGGCTCTGTACCTGGGTGGCCTCAAACTCGATCAGATCTGACTGCTCTCCTGCCATGACGTACAGTCCGGCTCTGAGTTCACCGCCACTGGTTAACCGAAAGATAAAGTTACCCAAGGGTTCAGGCCAACTAACTGCCAGCCCGGTGAGTTTCTGGGTGATGGGCGTGCTGTACACCAGTACAGATTCGCGCGCGATCTCAGGGTCAGCATTCTCACTTACACTGATCGATAAGAGTTTTAAGTCGAAGTCTAGAGTTTCGCCACTAGGACCAATCAATCCTAGCTGCTCCGGCAGTTTTTCGGCGAATGAGCGGGCCTGACTCTCGAGTTCGCTTGCTGGAATTGAGCGCAGGGCGTTGTACTCCTGTGCCAGCGGAGAGTCATCGGTGTCCTCATGCGTTGATCCAACGCCTACCATCAACGCTTCAATATTTGTATCCAGCTGAATCCGAAAAGAATTATCCGCTGTTATTTCAGCATTGATGATTGTTGGTGTAATCTCATGGGCTTGAGATAGAGTAGTTACAAGAAGTGCGGCGAGCGCTGCGAGAGTCATTCTCAGCATTAATTTTCCTTAAAGGTGGACTTTTTATTTTGTCAGCAATGTTGATACGTCGTTCCGCACCCATTGGAACACTGATACTAGCGGTAAACTGTGCGTCTGTCAGTGCTCATGAGTTTTGGCTGGAGCCCGAGCGCTTTGCTGCCCCAGAGGGCACTTCCGTGGGGTTTGAAATTCGTATTGGCCAGTACTTCAATGGCCGAAATTACCCGTACATCGAGCGTGAGACCGAGGCGTTCATCAAACGCACCGATGCAGGCATAGATTCGATCAATGCAGTGACCGGCGACAAACCCGCTGTGACTCTCGAACTTGAGGGTCGCGCGACCTGGGTGGCCTACACGAGTAATGATTTTAATATCCGTTTTCGCGATACAGAAAAGTTCACTAACTACCTCAATGACGAAGGACTTGAGTGGGTGTTAGAGTGGTATAAGAAGCAGGGTAAGAGTCTGAAAGATGCGACCGAGTCCTACTATCGTCACGCTAAGGCGCTGAGTTGGAGTGGACCTGAGGAGCCAACATGGCTCAGCGAACCACTGGGTATGCGCATTGAGCTGGTCCCTGACTCAGGCTTTCTGAGCTGTTCGAGTCCAGCGCGTTTTCGTGCGCTCTACTGGGGTGAACCTTTGGAGGGACACCTTGTTCGTCGTTTCCGCAAAGGAACTGAAGAGGTCGAGGAATTCAGGGCTGATGCTCAGGGTTACGTTGAGTTCCCTGCTGGGGAAGGCCCATTTCTATTGAATGTCGTCCACATCGAGGATGCATCTAACCCACGTGCAATGGGTAAGGATTGGGTAAGCGATTGGGCTTCACTCACTTACACTTGTACCAATTAACGGAAAAATGAGATGTCAGAGACAGTAAAAGCGATACGTATAGAGTCAAATGGTGGCCCAGAGGCGATGCAGTGGGTTGATGTTGAAGTGGGTGCCCCGGGCCCGGGCGAGGTTCTAATTCGTCAAGAGGCGGTTGGCTTAAATTATATCGATGTCTACTTCCGCACGGGGCTATACCCTCAGGAGATGCCTGGTTCGCTTGGGATGGAGGGCGCTGGTGTTGTTGAGGCTATCGGCGAGGGCGTAGATCTGGTTGCTGTGGGTGACCGTGTTGCCTACGCCAACCGTCCGATCGGCGCGTACGCGCAGAAACGCGTGGTGCCGCAGGAGATCTTGGTGAAGCTGCCGGATGAGATCAGTTTCGAACAGGCTGCGGGAATGATGCTGCAAGGGCTTACCGTGCAGTACCTAGTTACTGACAGTTATGTAGTAAAACCGGGCGATCAAGTGTTGCTGCATGCCGCTGCAGGTGGTGTCGGTTTGATAGCGGTACAGTGGCTCAAGGCCCTTGGTGCACGTGTTATCGGAACTGTGGGTTCAGCCGAGAAGGCGGAACTGGCGAAGTCATACGGCTGTGACGAGTGCATCGTATACACCGAAGAGGACTTTGTAGCTCGCACTCGCGAGCTAACTGAGGGTAAGGGTGTAAACGTTGTGTATGACTCTATCGGTAAGGATACCTTCGATGGCTCGCTTGATTGCCTTGCACCGCGCGGCACAATGGTGAGCTTCGGTAATGCCACAGGACCCGTAGAGCCGCTGAATATAGCGACGCTCGCTGCGAAAGGCTCACTCAAGGTTACACGCCCGACACTCTTCGCTTATGTGACTGAACGTCCATTGCTAGAGAGCATGTGCGAGGATCTGTTTAACCGTGTTTTGAGCGGGCAGGTGAAGATTGAGGTGAATCAGACCTACGCTTTGGCTGACGTCGCACATGCCCATATTGACCTAGAGTCACGCAAGACGACCGGGTCAACGGTACTATTGCCTTATTAGTCACTGATCCGCTCGATCAACTCAGATGCAGCGTTCGTGTGGCGAGCGCTGCGATATCCTCATCCTGATGCGTAATCAACAGTAAGGTTTTGCCCTCAGCCTCAGTCTGTTCACGGCTGAACTCTAGGGCTAGTGTACGCGTCTCTGAATCCAGTTCTGCGAAGGGCTCATCAAGTATCACTAACGGCTCGGGTCGCAGCAGCGTTCTGATTAAACCGACACGCTGACGCTGACCGCCCGACAACTGTCCCGGTAGTTTAGCCAACTGCTCACCGATTCCTAGCCGCGAAACGGCGGATTCCAGCTGTTTTAATCCTGTTTGGGTTAGCCCAAGTTTGAGGTTGCGTTCCACACTGAGATGTTCAAACAGGTTGTCCTCTTGAAACAGCATGCTGATGGGACGCTGGTTCGGCTCTAAAGCCAGCAGGTCTCGGTCGTGCCAGCGGACAGTACCACTCTTTGGCGCGACGAATCCTGCCAGACAGAGCAATAAAGTGCTCTTACCGATACCGCTCGGGCCTTTAATGGCTAAACGCTCGCCCTGTTTTACTGTAAAGCTGTAGCTACGTCGCCAGTCGGGGTAGACGATGTTGAGCTGGTCGACACTAAGAGCCAAGGTGGTTCATCTCGCTTGAGTTGTTCGGCTGCGCTCTAGCAGAAGCAGGAGCGAGATAGATACTAACAGCAAAAGAGTGGCGGCTACAGCAGCCTCCTCAAGGCGGTAACTCCCCGCATAACGGTATATCAGCCAGGGTAAAGTGGGTTCGTCATAACTGCCAAACAGTGCAAAAACGGAGATATCCCCCAGGGCCAGCAGCAGCCCCAGAGCAAAAGCTGATATCAGCGCGCGTTTTAGGTAGCTAAGATAAATTTGTGCGCGCTCGAATGCTCCTAAGTTCAAATTAAAGACCAGACGGTGGTACTGCTGTTGGTAGTTGATGGCCGTGGCACGCAGCTGTGTGATCAAGAAGGGCAGTACTAATAAGGCGTTTAAGAGTATCAACCAAAAGAGGCTCCACTGGCGCAAACCGCCCAGGCTTAGAAGCCAGATGTAGATTCCGGTCGAGAGCACCATTGCGGGTGCAACTAGGTGGTGAGTGGAGAGCCATGCGAGCAATGGATTGCGCTGCAGCGGTAACAGCAGTAGACAGAGTGATAGCGCTGTGAGCGTGGCTCCCAGTCCAATGGCTAGCGAGCGGACAAGAGCCTCAGTCAGTTCGTAGAGATTCATGTTCAGCAGCTTGGATAGATCTAGCGAGCCAATCAGCGCTAATAGAGGGGCAAGCAAAAGCAGCCACCCGGCAGAGTAAGCAGCCCATAGCAAGAGTTGAACCAGCTGACGACTGTCGGGTTGCCAACGCTCGGTGAGCCTCGGTGCACCTAGCCAGTCGACTCTGGCGAAGAGCGCCGTTAGCGCAAATAGTGCGCCGGCAATCGTAAATTGCATCCACGCCAGCGTCAGTGCTTCGCTGAGGTTAAATTGATACTTCAGCGCCTGATAAATCGCCAGTTCAAAAGTGGTTGATGCCGGCCCGCCACCGAGTGCGAGAACTACAGCAAAACTGTTGAAACAGAGAATAAATATTAACCCCGCCAGCGCCAGTAGCACTGGGCGAACCTGTGGCCACTCCAGCACTACAAAACGCTGCCAGATCGACAGTTTGAGCTGCGCACTCAGGCGCTCGACGCCCTCCGGCATCTCCTGATAGCGTTGCAACAGGATGCGAGTCGCTAGCGGAAAATTTAGATAGACATGTGCGATCAGGATGCCGGACAAGCCAAATAACTTCCAATCCTCAGGCAGAAGCGGGCGCAGACTACCCTGAGGACCGAATAGCAGCATAACACTGGTGATTACCACAAGGGTTGGCATGACAAAAGCGAGCAGGCAAAGCTGTTGAAAGAGTCCTAGCCCTCTGGGTTGCAGCCTGTAGAGCCACCGCGCTAGCGGCCAAGCGAGGGCTATCGACAGGGCAGTTGAGAGGAACGCTTGCCATAACGAGAAGCGGAGAATGCGCAGTGTGTAGCTGTCGCCGATAAGTTGTAGATCAAAGCGGGCATCATCGAAACCGGCGAGCCCGCGAAAGGCGAGAACGGTGACTCCGATCAAGGTGAGTAGCGCAGCGAAGCTGCTCAGGAACACGGATGATCGAAGCCCCGTCATAATTAGTTAGAGGCAGCGTCGCGCCACTCGTTGATCCAAGCCTTGCGATTAGCTGCAATCTCAGCGGGTGAAAAGCCAACTGTGGCGGGGGTAACTAGGTTGTCGAAGATCTCTGGCAGCTCAACACCATCAATAACAGGTAGCATCCAGTTAGTCACTGGGATGATCGCCTGGGCTTCAGGGCTAATCAGAAACTGAAGAAATTCGTTAGCCAACGCGGCCTGATCAGTGTACGCGCTGATACCCGCCACTTCGACCTGGGCAATGTGACCTTCACTAAAAGCTGCAGCTTTGTAGTGGTCTACGCCCTCGGCCACAACATGATAGGCAGGTGAAGTTGTGTAGCTCAGCACGTAATCTGCGCCGCCTTCAAGGAAGAGGCTGTAGGCTTCCCACCAGCCTTTAGTCACGGTTTCGGTATTGTTGGCAACTTCACGCCAAGCCTGCGCACTTTCATCGCCGTAGGCTGCATTCACCCACAGCATCATACCCTGGCCCGGTGTGCTGGTGCGCGGATCCTGATAAATCAGACTGGCGTCTGATTTGATCAACTCATCAAGAGAGCTCGCTGGTGAACTGATCTTGCGGCTGTCGTAGATAAATGCGAAGTGGCCGTAGTCGAATGGAACAAACTCGGAGTTATTCCACGAGAGTTCACTTTTTAGACCCGAAGTATCGACCTGGTGCGGCTGCACTAAGCCTAGCGCGCTCGCCTCTTGGATCAGGCCAAGATCGAGACCAAGAAACAGGTCTGCCTCAGTCGCGGACTTCTCAATGCGCGCGCGGTTGAGAATGGATACACCATCCTCTGCAGCTACAAAGTTCAGTACGCATCCACACTGGGTTTCGAAAGCACTCTTGAGCTGCGGCCCCGGCCCCCATTCAGAGACGAATGAGTCGTAGGTGTAGACGTTGAGTGTGGGTGTAGCAGCGGAAACAGTAATAACGGAGAAAGTTGAAGCAAGTAGGGCGGTCGCAATAGCAGCCGATCTCATGTCTAATATCCTTAAAGCTGGGTCAAAGTTAGTAAACCTGGTGAAGAGTTTTAAACAATATTGTACTAATATCTGTACGGTCTAATGATACCCATTGATCAAAACATTGTCATGCCGATCGATGCTCAGAGCGCCCTAGAGAAACACTTTGGTGAGCGTCTGGATTGGCAGTTGATACAAGCAGAGGGCACGCGTCATCAACTCTATTACGCGCAGTTGGGGCTAGAACGCTGGATTGCGCGAGTGGAGCCTGATACTCAAGCGGCCCCGGGAGTTGACCCGTGGCGAGAGCAGCAGGTGCTCGGCGCGCTGAGAGATCAGGACTGGGCAATCTCTGCCGTACTGATCAATCCTGAACTTGGTCTGTTACTCATGCCGTTCGCAGGACAACTGACGGCTCGGCAGCAGTTGCGTGCAAAGCAGATTCAGGAGATATGTTGCGCGGTTGAGCAGATGCATAGAATATCGAATGTGCCTCCGATAGATTACGCCGGAATTTTTCAGCACTACAGAGAGGCATTCAAGCAGAGCCTGCCAGGGATGGGGCAGTTAGTTGATGAGACCGAAGCTCTGTTGGCATCCTTACCCGATATCGGTCAATGTCTGGTGCACCATGATCTCCATACTGGCAACATCCTCTGGAGCACTCAATTGACGCTAATCGATTGGGAGTACGCTGGGCTCGGAAA
>JAHEDZ010000003.1:133246-139959 GCA_024640955.1 Oceanospirillaceae bacterium | reverse complement strand
GATAGCTACAAGCTCGAGGCTTGTGCGACTGCGGAGGAGGGGTGGGAGCTGTTGGATCAACAGTCCGATATCGATCTGCTACTTCTCGACCTTAATCTTCCCGGTATGAATGGGTTTGAGCTGCTCGAGCGGATTCGTTCGCAAACGCGTTTTGACCTATTGCCGGTTATTGTCCTGACCGGTCTAGTCGACGAACAGGATGAAGCGCAAGGGTTACAGATGGGCGCTAGCGACTATATTCACAAGCCCTTTAGACCTGAAGCGGTCAGGGTGCGGATCGCAAATCAGCTGCAATTAGCCAAACAGAAACGACAACTGGAAGAGCTGGCGGTTAAAGACCACTTGACGGGTCTGTATAACCGCCGCGGATTTGACAATATCTTGCGCCGCGAGCTTGCCCGAGCCAATCGATCAGGTGTGCCCCTCTCTTTGGCAATGCTCGATGTTGATCACTTTAAGCGCTACAACGACTACTACGGTCACCCGGAGGGTGATAAAGCACTGCAGTTCGTTGGCCGCCACCTCAATGCCGTAGCGCGGCGAGCTGCCGACCTCTGTGCCCGTATTGGCGGTGAGGAGTTTCTGCTGCTTTGGCCGGAGACGCCGGCTAAAGGCGCTCAACATCAGGCTGAAAAGCTACGCCGGGCGATTGAACAGGATGCACTCCCTCATGCTGACAGCAGCGTCAGCGAATCTCTGACGGTCTCGATTGGCGGAATCACTCTGGAAGCGGGCGACTATGACGCAGAGTCCGCACTCCAAAGGGTCGATGAAGCGCTCTACGAGGCCAAACGCGACGGACGGAACCGTGTAGTCTGGCAGTCGCAGACCGAGTAGAGAGCAATGCAGCTTAGTCACCTACCCACTTCAATCGGTAGAGATCTTTGCGCATATCTTTACCGTTCGTTACCGAGCCCTCCAATCGCACATCATTCAACAGATCCAAATTGAGGTCGGCGATCAGTGCCATCTCTGTGTTAGGTGTGCTCACCGCCATCGTCGCGTCATGTGGAAAGGCGAAGTCGGACGGCGAATAGACGGCCGATTGGGCGTACTGTATATCAACGTTTTGTACTTGCGGCAGGTTACCGACAGAGCCACCAATAGCCACGTAGATCTCGTTCTCAATAGCCCTAGCTTGAGCACAGCGCTGCACCCTTAGGAAACCATTTTTGGTGTCGGTCCAGAACGGTACGAAGAGAATATCGATTCCTTGCTCACGCAACAGACGCGGCAACTCTGGAAACTCAACATCGTAACAGATCAGTACACCGACTCGCCCGGCATCGGTATCAAAAGCTCGAAGTGAACTACCGCCAGTGATCACCCAGTCACGTTGTTCATGCGGGGTGATATGGATTTTGGGTTGGACCTCATGCGAGCCATCCCGCCGGAAGAGGTAGGCGTTGTTGTAGAGCACATTGCCCTCTAACACTGGAATACTGCCGGCGATGATATTGATGTTGTAAGCCACAGCAAACCCCTGGATCGCATCAATGGTCTGCTGCGCGAAACTGGCTAGGAAACGTATCGCTTCGTACTGATTCTTCTGATCCCCCATGCTCATCAGCGGCGCATTAAAGAACTCAGGGAAGAGCACGAAGTCGGCGGTATAGTCGGCCATCGAGTCGACAAAGTACTCGACCTGTTCAAGCCACTCTTCAAAGCTCTTTGTTGCGCGCATTTGCCACTGGATAATACTGACGCGTACATTTTTCTTAACGAACTTCTCCGCTTCAAGTGATTCAGGTTCGTAGACGATATTGCTCCACTCCAACAGAGTGGCAAAGCCGCGTGAACGCTCATCCTCAGGCAGGTAGTTGCGCAGAATACGCAGTACTTGGAAGTCGTTGGCGAGCTGAAAGCTCAGAATGGGGTCGTAGGCCTCACGCTGTTTAACCGCCCGGATGTACTGCTCCGGGGTCATCTCATCCGAATGTTTGTGATAGTTGATGATTCGCCCACCGGCGATGATAGAGCGCAGATTAAGCTGCACACAGATCTCTTTGCGAGCGTCATAGAGGCGCCGACCTAAGCGGTAGTCACGGTAGTCCGGGTGCACGAAAAGATCCAAACCATAGAGTGCATCACCCTCCACATCATGTTTAAAGGTCTCGCGTCGTCCGAGCAGGTCCTCATAGGTGTGTTGGCGAGTGAAGCGCGCATGCTTGCAACGCACCGCTAGCGCAGCGGCGACCAGTTGCCCCTTATCCTCGATGGTAATCTGCCCCTCGGGAAACTCGCTAATCAGGCGCTTTAGTGATTCGCGCGGCCAAGAGCCTCCAATATCATCGTAGACTCGGTCCATAAGCGCTTCGAGCTGAGGAATATCCTCCACAGTTAGGTTGCGCAGTTTAAGCATCACTTCTTGGGGTTTATCGTTACTCATCGGGGAGTTCCATCTGGCGGGCAGTTGTTAATAATATAGCGCTAAGTGGCCAAGATGCGTAAAATTTCACACTTTTCTTAAACGTTTAACCTGAGTCATTTTTGTTATGCAGTCACCGGATCTACTCTACCCAGAGCTCTTTGTTGCCGTTCAGAGCTCGCAGCTATTTGAGGACTCAAAGACCTTTGTTGATCTGGAGCCTCAAGCGTCAGCAGCTAGGATTAATCGTGACTACGCACAAAAGTGCTATAACCCCGGTTTTGACCTTCAAGCTTTCGTAGAACGCTATTTCAAATCTGAAGCTCAGCCCTCAGTTATGGCCGATGCAGGTTCGACTGCGGCGCAACACATCACCCAGCTCTGGCCCGCTTTGACACGCCAGCCAGAAACTTTGGGTGACTACTCAAGTCGGATCAATCTGCCGCACCCCTATGTGGTTCCGGGAGGGCGTTTCAATGAGATCTACTATTGGGATAGCTACTTCACTCAGCTGGGCTTGATAGCCGATGGTCAGCAGGCGTTGGTTGACTCAATGGTGGACAACTTTGCGGCACTGATTGATCAGGTCGGTTTTATACCTAACGGTAATCGTTCCTATTTTACCACTCGCTCTCAGCCGCCTTTCTTCGCATTGATGTTGGATCTGATCGACAGCCAGAGTGCGCAGCATTATCTGCCACAACTGAAGGCCGAATATGCGTTTTGGATGGAAGGCTCTCGACAGCCAAACGGCTCTCTACAGCTAGAAGGCTCTCTACAGCTAGAAGGCTCTCTACAGCTAGAAGGCTCAAAGTCGCACCGCCGAGTCGTTTCTACGCCCGAGGGTCTGTTGAACCGCTATTGGGACGATGCAGATACGCCTAGACCTGAGTCCTACCGCGAAGATGTTGAACTGGCAGAGGAGTCCGGGCGTGATGCCGCTGAGCTATATCGTGACCTACGCGCTGGTGCTGAATCTGGCTGGGACTTTTCGTCGCGCTGGTTTGCCGACGAGGGGCTGTCATCGATCCAAACGACACAGGTTCTACCGGTTGATCTCAACGTTTTACTCTACCTGCTAGAGTCTAAACTCGCTGACCTCGAGAGCGATTCAACTGCAAAGAGAGATTACAAAGCTGCCGCAACAGAGCGGGCAGAGCTGATTCGTACGCACTTTTTTAGTGACACTCTGGGTTATTTCACAGACTTGAATCTCGCAGACTTGAGCGATCGTGAGCAGCTGAGTATGGCAACACTCTTCCCACTTTTTGCAGGAATCGCTACGCAAGAGCAGGCGCAAAGTGTTTCGAAAACTGTAGAGGCTCGACTGCTGCGCAGCGGCGGCTGGGTGACGACCGAGTGCAACTCGGGGCAGCAGTGGGATGCGCCCAATGGCTGGGCACCGCTGCAGTGGATCGCCTTTGTCGGGCTGAAAAACTACGGTTTTGACGACTTAGCAGGGAAGGCGGCTCAGGCCTGGCTTGATGTTAATGATGGTATATTCGAGATCTATGGCAAGATGATAGAGAAGTACGATGTAGAGACCCTGGGACAGTTATCAGGCGGCGGCGAGTACGCAGTGCAAGACGGCTTTGGTTGGAGTAACGGCATCTATCAAGCGTTGCGTCAGGCGCTTGATAAATCGACCGTGTAGGCGACTCTCAAGAGCCGGTTTGCTCTGATTGGGCTGTATAGACCGCAACACCTCCGCGTGTGTTCTCACGCTTAACGCTGTACATCGCACGATCTGCCAAGAGCGTAATCAGATCGGGATCACTGGTGTGCTCCGGGCAGAGGGCAACGCCGATACTGGCGGTAAGTGATATGCGCGCCCCGGTATCTGGTAAATCGATTGGCTCTTCAATGGTCGATATCAACGCTCTACTCAGCGTTTGCGCCTCAACCTGAGTCTCGACGCCATCGGCCAACACTAAGAACTCATCACCGCCAAGGCGCGCTATCATATCACTCTGGCGGCTACGAGATTTAAGCCGGGCAGCGATCTTAGCCAAAGTAGCATCGCCTGCGGCATGGCCATAATTGTCATTTATCGATTTAAACCCATCCAGATCAACTAACAGTACCGCGAAGCTGCGTTGTCCTCGATGGCTTGCTGCGCACCAACGCTCGAGTGTTGAGTTGACTGACCGTCGATTAGGCAGCCCGGTGAGCTCATCGATTAACGCCAGCTCCCGCAGCTTACGCTGATACTCATGCAGTTCGGTAGTCTCCTCGAGCAGTAGGATCTCGGGGTGATCCTGGTACTCGGTCACGCGGACGTTGAAATAGCGAATCTCTCCAGCTTTCCCAAGCGCGAACTCTTTGTGCAGAGGGGGATCACGTCTCAAATGGGCGAGGACCGTCTCGCGCAGTTCGCCGACCGGCATATTTAACTGGCATGCCCAGTGGGAAATACGCTGATTATGGTGCCAGCGTCGACCCGTTACATCGCTCCAAAAGATGCCCGTTGGCACAGTATCGGAGAGCGAGGCGAAGCGGTGTAGCAGATTACGTTGCCCGCGTATAAACCAGAGATAGCCGATAGTCGCTATAAGCAGCACAAGCACAACGGTCGACAGAATCGCTAGTTCTTTAGCAAAGCCGGAGTAGATCGGAGGGGGCTCATTAACATAGCGCACGCCGGCCAGTTTCCGTGGGTCAAGCTCAAAGCGTTCGAGTGCTGTGTAATCAACCACGGACTGGGATGCGAAACGCCGCAAAACCTGCCCTGTAGGGGGCTGGGGAAGTGGGCTCCAGGTAGCTGTCTCAAGCGAAACCTCTTTGAAGGCGTAGGTTTGTATCGCCCCTACTAGGGCGCTAGCCTGATCCGCAGGGCTGGAGACAGAGCCACCGAGGCAGCCCTGTGCGATAAAGTTTGCGTACATACAGAGTGTTGGTACTGGGCTAAGAGCCGCAAACTCGGCTAGGTATCTTATCGGCGGTACCATAGGGGTACCCTCACCATCGGCGAATAGCAGTTGAAAAAAGAGCAGGTCACCCTCGCCAAGCGAGCTAATTGTCTGTCGCATCTGATCTAAGCTTTGCACACCTAGGCGGATCAATTCCACACCTGCTAGCTGACCGTCGAGCTCAGAGGCGGTCAGGTCCTCGTTATATTCATCACCTACTAGATAGAGACGTTTCAACTGCGGATAGTGGTGGCGTGCGATGCGTAGCGTCTCTCTGAAATTAGGGCGGATCAGCAATGAGTATTCATGCGCCTGCAGTGTGGTGAGTTCACCGCGGTCGTTGGAGAATATGATCGGGGTGTCACCAAACTGGGTGCTGAGGCGCTCGCGGTAGAATTCAAAGGCTTTTGGATCGAGCGCAACAATTAGGTCAACCTGATCCGCATAGGTTGTGCTGATCAGATCCACTAAGAGCTGTTTGTAAGATTCAGGTTGAGGGCGATAGATATCCAGCGACTGCGCGTGAATTACAACTCCGGGTACCTGTTTCTCAAGTTGATCGCGCAGGTCTTGTTTTATTCGCCGAGGGAAAGGTAGTCCATCGACATAACCGCTAAGTACTAGAATGCGGCCCTCTGCAAATGCCGAGGGTGCAGTGAGGGTAAAGCTGAACAAGAGAAGGGCGATTAGGGTACGCAACATGATCCAGTCATCATCGGGGCCGATAACTGCAGTTTAGATCAATGTTGCAAGTTTGCACGGTCAGAATCGAATATTTATCCAGCGGCGATCGGCTTGCTGAACAGTGTAATAGAGATCGCCTTGACGGCCTTGCCCAGGAGTTTGAAAAATCCGTTACCGGCATTGGCCAACTCAAGACCCCAGAGCTGTTCCTCAACTTCATCGAAGAGATGATTTGGATGCAGGCTCTTCGGCGTGAAAACTCCTTGGCTGATTGGTAGGTCAGCAAGGATCGGCTCGTACTCAAGGTGCTCTAACTCGGTGCCAAACAGCTTCAGATCGCCATCGATTACATGGATCAGCTTCGGCCAGCTGTTGAGGCTGCTCCAGCGAGTATTGAAGCTCAGAGATTCAAACCCAATCGGATACCGGCGAGAGCCACGGTTAGATCTGCTGGTCGTTTTTGAGGTTAGGTTTGTACCGCGGCGCTTGACCAAAAGAGCCAGAGGCAATATTGCCCAGGCGCTGACTAGCATCAGAAATGCAGCAACAAAACGCTCCGAGTTAGTTGTACGGGTAATTCGTGAACTGCTCGATATCGGAGAGAGTAGGGCAGGATCGTCGATCTGCTGTGCGGTGCCATGTTTAAGATCAACCATCAAGCTTCCGTAAGCCAAACAGTTATCCAGGGTTACGTTTTGGCCAACATAGGTGCCGGGCAGCACGATAGCGTTCTTGAGAGTTGCACCACGGTC
>JAHEDZ010000003.1:43865-133146 GCA_024640955.1 Oceanospirillaceae bacterium | reverse complement strand
TCACAGAGATACTCCAACCAGAATTCAAGCGCGCACTTGCCACCAATTGGCAGGTTTGCAGGTGCGAAGTGCTCGTTCAGTGGGGCTAGCTCTGCACCCTTACGATCAGCAAAAAGTACAGCAGTTTTAGATGTATTCATTAGTACGCTCCCTTACCGCTGACAACGGCAGGTATTGTCTTGGCAATCAACTTAATGTCGTTGGATGTTGACTGCGTATGCACATAAGCGGTGTCCAGCAGAACCTGCTTATCAAAAGGTAGATCTGAACGACCCGATATCTGCCAGAGGCCTGTCAGCCCCGGCTTCACTTCGAGGCGAGCACGTGCCAGTACCGGATAAGCCTCTACCTCTTGAGGCAGTGCGGGACGCGGCCCGACTAGCGACATCTCGCCGGTGAGTACGTTCAGCAGCTGGGGTAGTTCGTCGATCGAAAGTCGGCGAATAATTCGGCCTATTGGTGTGATGCGCGGATCTCGCTTCATCTTGAATAGCACGCCGCCGGCCATCTCGTTTTGAGCTTCAAGTTCAGCCTTGCGCTTATCGGCGTCGGTGTACATTGAACGAAACTTCCACATACGGAACAATTTTCCGCGCAGCCCTACACGCATTTGTGAATAGAAAACAGGACCGGGTGAGCTAAGTTTTATCACCAGCGCAACAATAATTAACATGGGAGAGAGTAGTAACAACCCAGTGCCAACACCAACAAGGTCTAGTGTCCGTTTTAGTAGCCTGCCCAGTGCCCGGCGCACCCTGAAACTACTCGCTTTCAGGGCGATCAGTGTTCGTAATAGGCGAGAGCGCCAGCTTGAGCCGAGGATGGCCAGGTTGAGTTGTGTTGTATCCCCCTGGGGGTGAAGTCTCGCCTCAAACCAGCGAGCAGCATAACCGAGCCATTGTGTCGGTTTAAGCAGAATGCTGTGGCGCTTTTTACGCAGCGCCAAAGAGATTCGGCGCCAAAGCGTCGATTCGTTGGCTCTCACCTCCATAATGCTCTCTGGCAGCCCGGCACCGATACCGATGAAGAGTTGATCCTGCATTAGTCGGTTCAGTCGAGACAGCATTCGCTCTTGTTGAGGGCTCTCCAGTAGCGAAATGATCACGCGCGATTCAGATTGCTGCAGATTAGCCGCCAACTGAGTCGTGCTGAAATGGTACTGATCGTTTAGTGTCTCAATGGTGTAATCCAGCTTAGGATAGCGCTGCAGCAATAGCGGCTCCAGTGCCGACACCATCTTCATATCACTGGCCAAAAAGACGGTTGTCAATCGGCGTGACTCAAGCTCCAGCAGCAGCTCATCATAGAGCATTTGGGTCGGCACACTCGGCTGATTGGAGCCATGGTATGTCAAAAGCTGAAGCTGCAGCGCTTGGCCTCGAGGGACCAAAAGCTCCGCACGTTTGAGCATCTCGAACGCCTGTTTATCGTCTCGACACTGGTTTAGAACCGTCGCATCAACAAACGAGAGTGACTTATTGCCCGGCGTCATCAATCCTAGACCGATCCAGTTGATGAATTGGTTCGGTTCTAACCGAGAGAAGCTCAAGCCTAGATGGTTTACCGGACCGCCAGTGATTGAGGTGCCGCTCTGATCTGCGTGATAAGTCATGCTACTGCTCATAGAGTTATCGTGCGCACTAGCGCTTAGGCTGCAAGCACGCGATCAATAGCCGCGCGCGGATCTTGGTAGATCTCGAACAGCTCCTGCAGACGAGTCAGCTCCAATAACGACTGGACGCTCGGTTGCGGTGAGAGCAGCACAGCACGACCATTTTTGGCGCCCACACCTTTGTAGAGTGCAACTAGAACAGCCAAACCCGATGAGTCTGTAAAGTTCACCCCAGCCATATCGACAACTAGACGGTGACGGCCCTCTTCGATCATCGCGTTGATGCTTGTTTTGATTTCGTTTGCGTTCGCCATGGTGAGTTTCTCAGGCAGGTGAACAACTTCGGCTTCGCCGTATGAACTGACACTTACTGACATCTTTACTACCTCTATAGTGCTGAGCTTTCGGGCTACAGCTAATTATTCGTTACTCTATAAAGCAGTTAGCAAGGGGTATGCCAACTTACCGTTTTAGCGTTTCGTATAGTCCAAAACCCAACGGTTCTGGCCCTGGTTATTCGCAGTTTTAATGTTATCCACCCATCCCAGCAGGATGTGATACCCGCGCCCAAACTCCGCCATCAGATCTATGGGTTTAGGTGGGCATAGGTGCGGTATTGGATTGGCAAATTCGGTAATCTCAACGCGCAGTCGAGTCGGGTCGACGGTAATTGCTAATTCGACGGCTAGATCGATAGCGTTTGCACTCCACTCTGCGTGTTCAGCATAGTTATTAAGCAACTCTGCAAGGGATGTTTGAACCCGTCCGATTAGACTCTCATCCAGGTTCAGTGTCTTAAAGTGAACCTCGCTCGCGTTTAACACTTGGGAAACGCTCTCCATTGTTGGCTGCATACTTAGGTAAAGCGGGGAAGGGGTTAGTGGCTTTTCACCGGTGTTTTGCAAACGCTTCACAAGAAGAATCGAAACGTCGTCAGCTAGCGGCTGATGCTGTTGCCACAGACGCTTAGTTGTAACGATTCGGTCCCTCGTCTGTGATGCATCGAGTTCGGGGGCCATTTGCAGTACTGCCTCGATAGCGCTGCGTCCAAGCGCCTCTCCAGTCGGTGACTGCACGTCAAACAGGCCGTCACTGCTCAGCATCAGCGTGCTACCCGGCTTGAACGGCAAGACTCGGGTTTCGAAATCTGCGAAATCAAAGAGACCGACAGGGAAACTTCCGCGACTAATTTGGATCTGTTCACCATCCGGGCTGATCACGCAAGGGTGGGGGTGACCAGCCTGGCAGTAACTCACTTTATCCTGCTCTTCATCAATCAGCGCTAATAGCAGTGTGAAGTAGAGACCGGAGAAGCGCTCGCTGGGGAAACGTTCGTTCAAGCGCCTCGCAATCTGGTGCAGCGGTGGCATGGAGTTCTGGCTTAGATGGTAGTTAAGCATCTGTTGCAGTGCGTTCTGTAGGGCGAAAGAGAGCATTGCTGAGGCGATGCCGTGGCCCATTACATCGATCTGGAAAAGAAGAGTTTGCCCTGGTTTGGGGTGTACTAATCCCATCGCATCACCGCCAATGCCGCGGGTCATCGTAAAGTGGGTTGCCAGTTGCAGTGTTGGTGACAGCCACTGATCCTGAGGTACGTACTCTTTTTGCAGTTTCGCTGCGAGGGCTAATTCGTCTTCCGTCTGTTGATTTGCGAGACGCAGGCTATGGTTTTGAGACTCAACCGAATCACGCATCCCGATCAGTCGGGCACCCGCTGCGAGGCGTACTCGTAGCTCGTCTTTGTGGGCAGGTTTAGTCAGGAAATCATCCGCTCCCGCATCCATCCCCGCTACAAGGTCTTGGTGCTCATCACTTGCAGTGAGCATTATAATGTAGGGGTGCTGATATTCGTCTGAACTGCGCAACTGACGGCAAAGTTCTCGACCATCCATATTGGGCATCGTCAGATCACTGATAATCAAACGATGTGTCTTCTGTTTTAGTTTGACTAGCGCATCCTCACCATCCACAGCCTGCTCAACCGGGTACCCCAGTTTCTTAACCATATCGGTAATGCGAAGCCGTTCTGTCGGGCTATCATCAACGATTAGGACTGATAGCGCTGAAGCGTCTGTATGTTTGTCCCAGGGGGTTTGTGGTGCAGTTTGCATATTCATCATTTGTCCCTAGCTGTGAGGCGCAGTTAGTAGGCTGAGGTGTTGGCGCTAATTGAACCGTTTGAAGCACTTAGCGTGCCAAGTTGAACGAATAGCATCTTAAGGAGAAAGCCACTCAGCAATGTTGACTCGCGTTCAATTCGCGAGGGTTTGATCTTGGATTGCAATAAGCGTTGCATTTTGCAAGGCAAATCGATAATTTCGATCAGCGCATGTGGGTTGATTTTTGGATCGGGTTTCATATGAATTGAAGGCTCAACTAATGTGAAGGCATATTTCAGATACAACGCAACTCAAGATATGTTCGAAGAGACATTAAAAAGTGGCACGACCCTTGCTTGGTATCATCGAGTAAACCAGCAATCGTGAGATAAAAAAAGGATGCATACAATGCCCTCAGTCGTTGAATCACTAGACAAGCAGTTCGTCCGCTCAATAGGTAGCGTACTTGATTTGGCGGTTATGGAACGCCTACTGGAAGATACCTCTGTTGAGTTTCTGCCCAGTTTAATCGAGGTATTTGAAACCGAATCGGCCCAGCGAGTGGAGAATATCCAAGCGAACTTAGCGGAGTCCGATATGTCGAAACTCTCTGTTGAAGCCCACTCTTTAAAGGGTACCTCCGCTACCTTCGGCGCGGAGTCGCTGCGCTCACTGAGCGAGCGAATTGAGAAGAGCGCTAAAGCGGGGGATACAGCAACCGTTGAAGAGCTAGTGCCGGAAATCCCTGCTCGATTGTCTGCAGTTCTGAGTGCGTTGAACGAGTTTGCAGCAAAGCTCGAGAGCTGAGCAGTCAGTTAGACTAAACAAACATTCTGTAAACAGTATCGACGCCTTGGCATACCAGGCAGAAGGAAGGGACCATGAGTGATAATCCGGCGGACGTATTGATCGTCGAGGATAGCGCCAGTCTTCGCAAAATCTACACCGAGTATCTGAAGAGTGAGTCGATCGTTGTCGATTCTGCGGCCTCACTTAAAGATGCACGAGAGAAGCTAGCCGAACGCGCATACCCCCTGATTTTACTGGACATAAAGCTGCCGGATGGTGACGGTTTTGAGATTCTTAAAGAGCTGACCGAAGCTGACTCACAAACTCTTATTATTGTAATGACGGCTCATGGTTCAATCGGTAAGGCTGTTGACGCTATGCGACTGGGTGCATACGACTTCCTAGAGAAGCCGTTTGACTCGCGTCGGCTCAAATCGACAGCCAAAGCAGCACTGGCTCAAGCGGCAAACTCTACTGAACGTGCTCCACTCGAGTCTGATCAGAAGATTAAGCAGTTCCACAGCTTTGTCGGTGCCTCTGACGCTATGCAGGATGTGTATGAGCTGATCAAGAGAGCTGCGCCGAGCAAGGCGTCGGTGTTTATCACCGGTGAGAGCGGCACAGGTAAAGAGCTGTGTGCCGAAGCGCTGCATCGTCAGAGCGTGCGTTCCGACGGCCCGTTTATCGCACTGAACTGTGCCGCTATTCCGAAAGATCTCATGGAGAGTGAGATCTTTGGTCATCTCAAAGGCTCGTTCACGGGTGCCACTGCTAACCGTGAAGGGGCGGCATGCATGGCAAACGGCGGCACGCTGTTTCTTGATGAGATCGGCGAGATGAGCTTTGATCTTCAGACCAAACTGTTGCGTTTTATCCAAACAGGTATTGTTCAGAAGGTCGGTAGTAACAAGGATGAGGTGGTTGATGTACGCTTTGTTTGTGCCACCAACCGCGAACCCTTAGAGGAGGTGCGCGCAGGGCGCTTCCGTGAGGATCTCTACTACCGTCTGCACGTAATCCCTATCGCTATGCCGGCGCTTCGTGATCGTGATGACGACATTATGCTGATTGCTAAGAACTTTCTTAAGCGCTTCTCACGTGAAGAGGCAAAAAAGTACGACGGCTTCTCACCAACTGCAGAGTCGATATTCCGTCAATATAGCTGGCCCGGAAACGTACGCGAGCTGCAAAACGTGGTACGAAACATTGTCGTACTCAACCAAGGCGGCATCATTGATGTTAAACAGCTACCACCACCGCTTGATAGCTTCAGTGCTCAGGTGGCACCAGCGACTAAAGCTGCGCCTAAAACCCGTCGCCGTCGCTCTAAAGCAAACTCTGGGCTCCTAGCGACGACCCTTGCGGATGTGCGCCCCATGGCGGAGATAGAGAAGCTCTTCATCGAGAATGCTATTGCGCTATGTGATGGTAACGTCCCAAAAGCAGCTGCGCTGCTAGAGTTGAGCCCCTCAACCATCTATCGCAAGAAGATCGCTTGGGATGCTGAAAATGCCGTGAAGGCGAAGGCCTGAGCTAGATATTAGTGAACGGGAGTTCTGCTGCCGGATGAGCTCTCGATTAGCCTAATCGCACACAAGGTCGTCAGAGCAGCGGGGCCGACCAGACTCAGCTTGAGGATGGACTTTAAAGCGGGTAGGGCAGCGTAGACTGGACTCACTTGAGTCAAAGTACCAATCAACCCGTGACAGCTAGCACTTTAAGTGACAAGTTTTTATCTGTGCGGGGATGCGGCATAACCGCTCATAGCCCAATCCAAAAGAGTATCTATTAAATATAGTTGGAATCGGGCCATTTGCGAGTAGGCATTAAAAAGCCCCGGGGGTGTCGACCGCCGGGGCTTAGATATTTAGCTATCTACTTACTGCGGGATCGAGCCAGTCAGACCTTCAACGTAGAAGCTCATGCCTGCTAGTGTGCCGTCATCAGCAGTCTCACCCTCAGCCAACCAAGCAGAGCCGTCCTGCTTGTTGATCGGGCCAGTGAAAGCGTGGTACTCGCCTGATGCCAACGCATCACGTAGAGCTTCCGCTTCTGCTTTTACATCAGCCGGCACAGCAGATGAGATCTCACCGATGCCTACCATGCCAGGACCGATACCGTCCCAAGTGTCAGTTGAAGTCCAGGTACCATCCAGTACAGCCTGTGTGCGTGCGATGTAGTACGGCGCCCAGTTGTCGATGATTGATGATACGCGTGGCATTGGGCCGTAGTCAGCCATGTCAGACGCCTGACCGAAAGTGATCACATTACCCGCTTCCTGAGCTGCAGCCTGGGGTGCAGTTGAGTCAGTGTGCTGTAGGATAACGTCAGCGCCCTGTTCGATCAGGGCTTTAGCCGCATCAGCTTCTTTAGCTGGGTCAAACCAGGTGTATGCCCAAACAATGTTGAACTCTACATTTGGATTGGCTTTTTTCGCGTGGACGTAAGCCGAGTTGATACCGCGGATTACCTCGGGGATTGGGAAGGACCCGATGTAACCAATTTTGTTAGTTTTGGTCATCTTACCGGCGATGTGGCCCTGTACCGCACGGCCCTCATAGAAGCGTGCAGAGTAGGTCGATACGTTGTCTGCGCGCTTGTAACCCGTTGCGTGCTCAAACTTAACCTTAGGGAACTTCTTGGCAACGTTGATGGTTGGATCCATGTAACCGAAAGAGGTTGTGAAAATCAGGTCAGCACCCTGAAGCGCCATTTGAGTCATTACGCGCTCAGAGTCAGCACCCTCAGGCACACTCTCTTGGAAGATTGTCTCAACACGGTCGCCAAAGTGCTTCTCGACAGCTAGACGGCCCTGCTCGTGCTCGTATGTCCAGCCGCCATCGCCAACGGGGCCAACATAGACAAACCCGACTTTGACGTCGGCCGCCATCGCTGCAGAGCTAAGCGCTACTGCCGCAACCGTTGAAGCGAAAATCGATTTAAGTTTCATGGGGTACTCCCTGTGAAGTTGCCTGTTAAGGTTAGTTGCCTCAGCTTGAGGCGTGGAATAGGCGACCCAATGAAGCAGGTGCACCCTGATTCCCTCGAGCCGAAATTATTACCAGGACCGCTATAGTTATCAAAAACGGCGACATAGACAAGTACTCTACCGGAATTGCTACGCCAGCAGCCTGTAAATTAAGTTGTAAAACAGTAATTCCGCCGAAGAGATAGGCGCCGACCAGCGTGCGTAAAGGCCTCCAACTGGCGAATACAACGATAGCCAATGCGATCCAGCCGGCACCCGTGGTCATACCCTCTGTCCACTGAGGTACGCGTGCCAAACTGATATAGGCACCGCCTAAGCCGGCGCAGCCACCACCAAACATGATTGCCATAAAGCGAATGCGGATGACTTTGTAGCCTAATGCATGGGCGGCGTCGTGGTTTTCACCGACCGCACGCAGTACAAGGCCGACGCGGGTATATTTGAGGGTGTACCAGACCAGCGCAACGATCAATATTGAGATATATACCATCAGGTCATGAGAGAAGAGCATCGGACCTAAGACGGGAATATCAGAGAGTAGCGGGATCTCAAATGCCTTGATGGTGGGCGACTTAATTCCCTCATAGGGCTTACCTAAAAGTGCCGACACACCCAGCCCCACAAGCGTTAATCCCAGGCCGGTCGCGACTTGATTTGATTTGAAGTAGAGCACCAAAGTGGCAAAGATTGTGGAGAGCAGGGCGCCAGCAATTGCCGCTGTAACGAAGCCAAGCAGCGGATTCTCCGTGTTCACCGCCGTGATGAAGCCAACGACCGCACCGACGATCATCATGCCCTCAACACCGAGGTTCAATACACCCGACTTCTCAACAACAGTTTCACCGATTGCGGCGAGTAAAATCGGCGTAGCCGATACCATCAATGAGGCTATCAGCAGAACAGGATCTATTCCGAGCAGATTCATCAGTGTGCCCCCCCGAAACGCAGACGGTAATTTGTGAAGATATCTGTAGCTAGCAAAAAGAGCAGTAACATACCTTGGAAGAGTTGAATTGAAGCGCCGGGAAGGCCCAACATCAACTGTGCCAGCTCACCGCCGATGTAGGTCAGTGCCATAAGCAGACCGGCCAACAGAATACCGATCGGATTTAGCCGTCCAAGGAAAGCCACAATAATAGCGGTAAAGCCGTAGCCCGTGTTGAAATCAATCGTGATCTGACCCGCAGGGCCTGATACCTCAAACATGCCGGCTAATCCCGCCATCGCTCCAGCGAAACCAAGACAGAAGACCACTAGCCGGGTTGTTGAGACACCGGCGAATTGTGCCGCTTTAGGTGCTTCACCCATCAGGCGCACCTCAAAACCACGAATATGGCGGGTCATCATTATGTAGGTGAAGATGACTGCGATAAATGCTGTGATAACACCCCAGTGCATGCCTGAGTTAGCAAACACCTCCTCGTTGAAGGCACTCGGGTATTGCTGCAGGTTACGAGAGCCGGGGAAACCGTAGCCATCTGGATTCTTCAACACGCCCTGGGCGACAGACGCGAGTATCGATTCAGCGACGTAGACAAGCATCAACGAGACTAGAATCTCATTGGTCCTGAATTTGACGCGTAAAATGGCAGGAATCATCGCCCACAGCCATCCACCTAGAGCGCCTGCAACCACCATGGCAGGAAAAATCAGTGCAGACTCTGCCGGGTATACGGCGAGAGCGGCAGCCGCGCCAAAGATCGCGCCCATAATGTACTGACCCTCAGCACCGATATTCCAAATACCGGCACGGAACCCCACCGAGAGGCCGATGGCAATTAGAATGAGCGGGCCGGCTTTTACCAGCAGTTGCGGCCGAGAGTAGTCAGCGAAGTTCGAGTCGAACAGCGGATCCCAGAAGATGATGCGTATCGCCTCAACCGGATCCTTACCGAGAGCCGCAAACATAATGCCGCCAGCGATCATCGTCAGCAAAACTGCAACGAAAGGTGTCAGTATCGTGGTGGCACGTGATGGTTTGAGGCGCTTTTCAAAGCGGATCATTGAGCGGCCTCCTGTCCAGCACCGTGCGAGCCACCCATCATCAGTCCGACCTGATCAAGTTCCAGGTCGGCAGTGAGGTAGGTCGCTGAGAGCTCGCCTTCGTTGAGGGCACAGAAATAGTCGCTGATCTCTAGCAGTTCATCCAAGTCTTGGCTGATCACAATCACGCCCGCTCCGTTGTCGGCTAGGTCTAGTAGTTTTTGTCGAATTGACGCGGCTGCGGCCGCATCCACGCCCCAGGTTGGCTGGTTTATCACCAGTACTTCGGGTTGTTGAGACACTTCGCGTCCCACCACAAATTTCTGTAGGTTGCCGCCAGAGAGCGAGCCGGCGGGTGTATGAGTGCTGGGTGTTCTGACATCAAAATCGGCGATCACCTGCTGGGTGAATTGATCGGTGGCGTTCCAGTTGATGAAACCGCTCTTGAGAAGTCCCATACGGCGCGCCGCGGTTACAACGGAGTTCTCTTTTAACGACATCCCAGGAGCGGCCGCATGGCCTAAACGCTCCTCAGGTGCGCTCAGCAGGCCGAGTTCACGGCGTCTATTCGGACCAAGGGTTCCAATCGCTCTATTTTTGAGCCGCACTGTTTCAGAGCCTGTACGCATTTCGCCTGAGAGCGCCGCGAGTAGTTCATCCTGGCCGTTACCGGCGACACCACCGATACCGAGAATTTCACCGGCTTTGAGTTCAAAGCTGATAGCGCGCAGTGAAGTACCAAAGGCTTCGGCGCTTTGAGAACTGAGGTTATCAACTTGCAGCAGGACTTCACCAATCTCACGCTGCGCCTTAATGGGGTTCAAGAAGCTTGCTCCAACCATCATCTCAGCCATATCACGCGCTGTCGTTGAGGCCGGTATGCAGGTAGCTACCTTTTCGCCGTGGCGCAGTATCGTGGCTGTATCACAGAGTGCACGGATCTCTTCAAGCTTGTGCGAGATGTAGAGAATCGATGTGCCTTCAGCTTTGAGTTGGCGCAGAGTCTGAAACAGAATCTCGACCTCTTGCGGTGTCAGTACCGAGGTAGGTTCATCCATAATTAAGAGTTTCGGATTCTGTAGCAGACACCGAATGATCTCGACCCGCTGACGCTCGCCTGCAGACAGGGTGCCGACGATCCGCTTAGGCTCAAGCGGCAATCCGTAAGCCTGGGAGACCATTTCTATGCTCTTCGCTAGCGCCTTGGGTGGCGGTGCGTTATCCATGCCCAAGGCTATATTTTCGGCAACGCTGAGCGCATCGAAGAGAGAGAAGTGCTGGAATACCATGGCAACGCCGCTGGCACGCGCACGGTTTGGTGACTCAGGCACGAAGCTTGCGCCGTTCAGTTTCATACTGCCTGCATCGGGATTCACCAGACCGTAGATCATCTTAACCAGCGTGCTCTTGCCGGCGCCGTTCTCTCCGAGGAGTGCATGGACTTCACCTTTGTTGATGGTGAAAGAGACGTCGTTGTTTGCAACAACACCGGGGTAGGCTTTGGTGAGGCCGGTGATCTCTAACAGGGCTTCTAGCATCGTTTATCGGCTCTCAGCTAGGGGCGGTGTGAAGGTCTGTACCATATCCCAAGGGAAACGTATCCAAGTATCCTGGCTCACTTCAGTGATGAAGGTGTCTACCAGAGGCTTGCCTGCAGGTTTCGCATACAGCGTCGCGAAGTGCGCTTTGGGTAGCATCTCGCGAACGTGACGCGCGGTTTTGCCGGTATCGACCAGATCATCAATCAGGATCATACCCTCACCGTCACCTTCGACACCCTTAAGCACCTCAATATCACCCTGTACCGATGCCTCGCCAGTCTCCGAGTTGCTGTACGAGACTACGCAAATGGTGTCGATCAGTCGCAGATCCATCTCCCGCGCGAGAATAGCAGCAGGCACTAAGCCGCCTCGGGTGATCGCAATAACTCCTTTCCATGGGCCTTGTTCTAACAGGCGCCAGGAGAGGGCTCGCGCATTGCGGTGCATCTCGTCCCAACTGACCGGAAAATCTTTATTATAGGGTGTCATTGCTCACCTCATTGGGTCGCGCGTGCGGCCAACGTCTGCGCCGCACGCCTGTGTTCAAACATAATCTGGTCGATATCGCCGTCGACGAGCTCGCCGCCTTTTACACGCCAAGAGCCATTTACCATGACCGATTCAGCCCGATGAGCACCGCAAAGGAGCAGGGCGGCAAGTGGATCATGCGCGCCAGAGAAACGCGGCTCATCAAGCTTGAAGGTGGCGATATCGGCTGCCATACCGACCGCCAGTGTACCTATATCTCCGCGCCCAAGCACGCGCGCTGAACCTGCTGTTCCCCAGCGCAGCGCATCGAAATGGGTTACTTTGGCTGAGCCGTAGCGTAGTCGCTGAATATACATCGCCTGACGCACCTCTTGAATCATATTCGAGCAGTCATTGGAGGCTGAACCATCGACACCTAGACCCACGGGTGAGCCGGCCGCTTCGAGCTCCTTCACATGACAGATACCCGAAGCAAGCATCATATTGGAGCTGGGGCAGTGACAGATCCCTGTGCCTGCTTTACCCAGACGCTGGATCTCCTCGTTATTGAAGTGGATACCGTGTGCCAGCCAGGTGCGATCTGACAGCCACCCCACAGATTCTAGGTAGTCGACGGTGCGCATACCGAACATCTGCTGGCAGAAGTTCTCCTCGTCGATAGTCTCTGCCAGGTGTGTATGCAGGCGCACATCGAGCTTCTCAGACAGCAGCGCCGTATCGCGCATCAGCTCTGTGGTAACAGAGAACGGAGAGCAGGGCGCCAGAGCGATCTGGCTCATCGAGAACCTTGCGGTGTCATGATAACGCGATACCAGCCTCTCAGAGTCCGCTAAGATCGCGTCTTCAGTCTGAACAACAGAGTTGGGCGGCAGCCCGCCCTGGTCTTTGCCTAAGCTCATCGAGCCGCGTGTCATCGCTAGGCGCACACCCATTTGCGCACCGATCTCTACCTCGTGATCGATCGCATCTGTCAGGTTAGGCGGAAACAGGTAGTGATGATCTGAGGCAGTCGTGCAACCCGATAGCAAAAGTTCAGCGAGCGCGAGGCGCGTGGCTGCACGGTGAACTTCAGGATCGAGATTTGCCCAAACGGGATAGAGCGTCTGCAACCAAGGGAAAAGCTCTTTGTTTAGCGCAGCAGGCAGAGCGCGTGTCAATGTCTGATAAAAGTGGTGATGTGTGTTGATCAGCCCTGGGATCAGCACCTGATCACTCAACGCTACGCGCTCGGTTATCGCCGTCTTCGGTTGAGCGCCTGTGGGGACCAACTCTACTATTTCGCGGTCGGATACAACAATCCCGCCACCTGCATCGTCCTCTGTCCCGGTGTAGATCGCTAATGGATTTGCTAGCCAAATTGTGTTGGTTAGTCGGTCATTGCTGTTTGGGTTCGACGGATTGTTAGACATGCGCTCACTGCTTTCTGAAGGTTTAGCTGAGTGTGGCATCAAGCTTTTATAAGCCGGATAGATCGCGGCATCAGACACCGAAGCCAATATTGAAAGAAATCAGCTCTGCTAAATCAACCAAAACTTGCTCTTTTCGACCAATCTAGGCAATAGTCCCACTAGGAAGAGTGTAAACAGCGGCCCCGGAGTGCCTGAGTGATTCGATACCTGCACAACAATCAGATTGTCAGCGCCCCCGACCTGCCCGCTGATCTGACACTGCTAGATTACCTGCGCAACGACCAACGCCTCACCGCAACAAAAGAGGGTTGCGCCTCAGGCGACTGCGGGGCCTGTACTGTGGCACTCGGTCGGCTAGATGAATCAGGAGAGCTCGAATATCAGAGCGTCAATGCCTGTATCTGCCCAGCAGCCGAGCTACACGGGCACGAACTCGTTACAGCGGCTGATCTGCAACAGGGCGATACCCTGCATCCGGTACAGCAGGCCTTCGTTGAGATGCATGCGTCCCAGTGCGGTTTCTGTACCCCCGGTTTTATCATCTCTGCGTTTGTCTTGATGGAGAGTCTGGTGGAGGGTGAGATCCCATCCAATGAGGTAGCAAGCCAAGCTGTCGCCGGGAATCTATGCCGCTGCACGGGTTATGGCACCATTGTAGGTGCCGTAAAACAGGCAGCCCAGCATTACGAATCTCCCATTGACAGAATCAAGGTCGCTCACCAGCTTCAGCAGATAGCGCCTCTGGGACAGGAGAGTGCATTGCTGCTCCCCGACTCGCTGGAGGAGTTATCCCGTTTACAGTTGCAGGGCTCGAACTACGAAATTATTGCCGGCGGTACTGATCTAATGCTGGAGGTGACTCAGCGCCTTGAGAGTAAGCCGTTTATGCTCGGTTTAAGCCGAATTCGAGAACTGCAGCAGATCACCGAAGATGGGTTGTCCGGCAGGGTTCGAGTCGGGGCTGGAGTGAGCTTCAATAAGCTACTCGACTGGGCCAGTGCAGCGCTGCCTGAGTTGGCCAATTTGCTCCTGCATATAGGTTCAGACCAGATCCGTAACCGCGGTACAGTAGGCGGGAATTTCGGAACCGCTTCACCCATAGGGGATCTTCCACCGCTGTTTCTGGCGTTGCACGCTGAGGTGAGACTCTGGAGTTCACACGGCGCGCGTGATCTGCCGCTTGAACAGTTTTTTACCGGCTACCGAACCACAGTGCTGCAGCAGAACGAGATTATCCATTCTGTCAGTTTCAAATTACCAGACTCTACGGAGACTCTTGTTGTAGAGAAGGTTTCGAAGCGCCGAGAGGACGATATCTCGGCTCTGCTCTTGGCGGCCTGCTTTACCCTAAACCAAGGGCGTATAGATCATATAGCGCTGGGGCTGGGAGGCGTTGCAGCAACGCCCACAAATGCCTCTAGCCTGGCAGCGCACCTGAAGGGTACCAAGGTCAGCACCTGGGACTACGCCTCGATGCGTGAGCTAATCAATCAACACCTCCAACCGATGGACGATCTTCGCGCCAGCGCCGAGTATCGGTTGCACTGCACGGCTGGGCTGCTGTTGGATGCACTGCAAGAGGCGGAGGTGACTGGTGAAGCCTAATAGCCCTGTCGGTTTAAGCATTGAGCATGAGTCGGGCAAGCTTCATGTGACCGGCCAAGCCCGCTACATCGACGATATACCGCTGCCACAGGGCTCTTTGTATGCAGCAGTTGGGCAGACCAGCATTGCTCGTGGAGAGCTGATTTCGATTGATCTAACCTCCGTACGCGCAGCCCCAGGTGTGGTAGATCTGCTGACCTTTGCAGATCTGCCTGCCCTGAAAGATGTTGGGCCTATCTTCCCGGGTGATCCGCTGCTAGTGGATATACAGGTGTTGTTTCACGGGCAGGCGCTCTTTGTCGTAATCGCGAAGACTGAGATGCAAGCGCGCCGCGCCGCACTGCTGGCTGAGGTTGAGTACCGTGAAGAGGAACCGATTCTTACCCTCGCTCAGGCTCGGTCGGCGCAAGCACGTGTCCGACCCAGCCATGAGCTGCTCAGGGGAGACCCTGATGCGGTTCTCTCGACTGCCCAACGAGTGATTACCGGTTCGGTTCGGATCGGTGGCCAGGAGCATGTCTACCTGGAGGGACAGGCTTCGGTCGTTATGCCAAATGAAGATGGCAGTTTGCTGGTTCACTGCTCGACGCAACACCCCAGTGAGGTCCAGAAGCTCGTCGCTGAGGTGTGCGGCCTCGACTTTAATCAGGTCTGCGTTGAGGTGCGCCGTATGGGTGGAGGTTTTGGCGGCAAAGAGAGTCAGGCAGCTGCTTGGGCCTGCCTGGCAGCCGTCGCTGCACAGCGCTGCGGTCAAACAGTAAAGCTGCGATTACCGCGAGCACAAGACATGATGCTGACCGGTAAACGCCACCCGTTCGAGGCGAGTTATCAAGTCGCAGTCACTGATGGGGGCAAGATCGAAGCGGTCAACGCTGTGTTGGATGGTGATTGCGGCTGCTCGCCGGACCTCTCTGATGCGATTGTTGATCGAGCGATGTTCCACTTCGATAACGCATATGACCTGCCCAATGCGCGAATCCTTGGCGAACGCTGGCGCACCGATAAGGTCTCCAATACTGCTTTTCGTGGCTTTGGCGGACCTCAGGGGATGCTTGCTGGCGAGGCGATGATGCAACAGTTGGCGCGTGAGCTTAACCTGGATCCGCTCGATCTAAGACTGCGCAACCTCTATCCGGAATCAGGCTCCACCACCCCCTATCATCAGCAGGTAGAAGGCGGTCAACTGCAATCGATGATGGCACGACTCGAGCAGAGCGCTGACTATCGCAACCGTCGACAGGCAGTAACCGCGCATAACTCGACAAATCCACGCCACCTGAAAGGCCTGGCGCTAACCCCGGTTAAGTTCGGGATCTCCTTCACTGGCAAGCACTTGAATCAGGCAGGTGTGCTCTTGCATATCTATACCGACGGTTCAGTGCTGGTGAGCCAGGCGGGCACCGAGATGGGGCAGGGGCTGTACACCAAGGTGAGCCAGATTGTTGCAGCGGTACTCGGTATCTCTCTGGATCAGGTCAAGATGAGCTCGACCCGCACGGACAAGGTTCCCAATACCTCGCCAACAGCGGCTTCAAGTGGTGCAGACCTTAACGGTATGGCGGCTCGAAATGCCGCACTCACTCTGCGTGAACGTCTTATCGATCATCTTGTACAACGTCATACGATCGATGCCGACTCGGTTCATTTTAATGATGGCGTAGTCAGTTGGTCCGGCGGTGAGCAGAGCTTTGCAGGCCTAGTGCAGCAGGCCTACATGGCACGCATTTCACTATCAGCGACCGGTTTCTACAAAACACCGGAGATAGGGTACGACCGCAAGCAAGCTAAGGGGCAGCCGTTCTATTACTTCGCGCTGGGGGTCTCGTGTTCCGAAGTTGAAGTGGATCGACTTACCGGCATGACTCAGGTAACGCGAGCCGATATTTTGCACGACGCCGGCATGAGTCTGAACCCCGGCATCGACCTGGGCCAGATTGAGGGCGGTTACGTGCAGGGTCTGGGGTGGCTAACAACAGAAGAGCTCTGTTGGGCCGATGATGGCCGCTTGCTGACCAACTCGCCGGCAACCTACAAAATACCAGCTGTTTCTGACCGTCCAACAGATCTGCGCATAGAATTGCTGCAGGAGCCCAACTCCGCTGCGACCATATACAGTTCCAAAGCGGTCGGCGAACCGCCGCTGATGCTGGCAATCTCGGCTTGGTGTGCCATTGAGGATGCTATTGCAAGTGTGGCAGGCTATCAGCGTAGAGTTGAGCTGCAGGCGCCAGCTACGCCAGAGGCTGTGGTAACTGCGCTGACTCGGCTCGGTTCAGGTGAATAAAGATAGCTTGAGTGCGAGTGTTCGACACACCCACTAAAAGTAAATATAAGCATTAATAAATATCGATTAAATATTGAATAATAAGGAAAAAATAGGTGTTTAGTCAGTGGAGTAAAGCTCTTTCGGATACCATAGAGTCGGGCCAAGCCGCGGTACTCGTGACGCAGATCGATGATCGCGGCTCGAGCCCCCGGTCGCGTGGCACTAAGATGGTGGTAACGCTCGATAAGGTGGTCGAGTCGCTCGGCGGCGGAAACCTTGAGTACGATGCTGTGAGCTATGCCCGCGAACTGATTCACCAAGGCGTTGATGGTGTGTTTGAGAAGCCTTACACCTTGAACAGCTCGGTGGGACAGTGTTGTGGCGGTGAAGTACGAGTGCTGTTTGAGGTCTTCAACGCCAGTCTGGTGCAGCTCTATCTATTCGGCGCTGGGCATGTGGCTCAGGCCTTGGTGCCACTTCTCGCAGGACTCGGATTCAATGTGCACTGGATTGATGATCGCGATGAGCTCTTTACACACGCAATTCCTCCCGGTGTTAACCGAGTGGAGCGCGATCCTGTTGATGTGGCGGCATCCCTGCCAAAACGGGCCTGGTCTCTGATTATGACGCACGATCATCAGCTCGACTTCGAGCTTGTACTTGCTGCGCTCAACTGCGAGTTTGATTACCTTGGCATGATTGGGTCTAACACCAAGGCGCGCCGCTTTATGCAGCGGTTAGATCAACGCGGTATCGCGGAGTCGGATAAAGCTCGCCTCGATACACCGATTGGTTTGGGGGACCTGAAAACGAAAACGCCGACGGAGATCGCCGTCTCTATCGCTGCAGATCTTATGTACAAACGCCAACAGCTTAGCAGTGACGTCTCTGAAGAACCACGGAAGGACAGCGAACTGTCTGTTGTACAGCCGTTAAAAACCGAAAGTATGGTTCGTTGATGCAACGCTGTATTCGCGCCGCTATTCTGCATTTCCCCGACAGCTGTCGGTCGGCGCTTGAAGCCGATTGGGAGTATCTGCCGGACGGATTGCTCTGGATTGTTGATGGGCGAATCAAGCAGCTGGGAACTGCCGAGGCGCTGCTCCAAGAGCTACCGCAAAACACAGAATTAGAGCACTATCCCGACCATATCTTGATCCCAGGCCTGATCGATATGCATGTGCACTACCCACAGCTAGAGATGATCGCAGCCTACGGGACACAACTGCTTGAGTGGCTAAACCGTTATACCTTCCCGGTTGAACAGAAGTATGCGGATAAGGAGTACGCAAGCCGTCAGGCCGGCGCCTTTCTTGATCAACTTCTGGCTCAGGGAACCACAACTGCATTGGTTTTCGCCACGTCAGCAGTCAACTCGGTTGACGCCTTCTTTGAGCAGGCGCACCAGCGCAATCTACGGATGCTCAGCGGCAAAGTGTTGATGGACCGTCATGCGCCCGAGTCGCTCTGCGATACGCCCGAACGCGGTTACGATGAGTCGGCAGAACTGATCGAGCGCTGGCGCGGAGTAGGTCGGCTTGATTACGCGGTTACCCCAAGATTCGCACCGACTTCAAGCGATGCTCAGCTGAGTGCAGTGGGTCAGCTGCTGGTGGATTACCCTGACACCTATCTTCACACCCATTTAGCTGAAAACGTTGATGAATGTGCTTGGGTTAGCGAACTCTATCCGGAAAGTCGCTCTTATCTGGATGCCTATAAGCAGGCTGGGCTAGTCACTGATAGGGCTGTATTTGCCCACGGCATTCATCTGGACGCTGAGGATCATAAATCCATGGCTGAGGCGGGCTCGATAGTCTGTCACTGCCCGAGCTCAAACCTGTTTCTCGGCTCCGGGCTATTCTCGATTAATGGCGCACTCAGCGCCGGTGTCCAAGTTGGCGTAGGAACGGATATAGGCGGCGGTACGAATCTCTCGTTGCTCAGCACGCTGGGCGATGCCTACAAAGTGCAACAGATGGCAGGTGAGGGGCTAACACCTCAGCAAGCGCTCTACCTCGCCACCCTCGGTGCCGCTCGAGCACTGCAGCTCGATGCGCAGATCGGTAACTTTGAAGTAGGTAAAGAGGCAGACTGTGTACTGCTTGCGCCTGATCGAATTCCACAACTCAAGTTGCGGCTAGAGCATCCGATTGAGATTGACGAGCTTATTTTCGCTTTGATGATTCTCGGTGATGAACGCGCAGTTAGACAGACTTGGGTGATGGGAGAGCCGGCTCTGGCGCCAGAGTAACGGCTGAGAAGTCTAGGCTGACGCGTAATCTTTGCCCGCGCCCTGTACCAATCAGCTCTAGCTTCAACTTGATCCCCAACTGCTGACAGAAAGCGGCGACAATTGCCAATCCGAGTCCAGCTCCGGGCTTGTTGCGCTCAGAGCCTCGCACAAACCGCTGCTGTAGTGTCTCTAAGCTCTCTGCGTCGAGGTTAGGTGCAAGGTTCTCAACATGTACCTGAGCATCTTGGCCAGCACGAAGGATTACCGGGCTCTCGCTGGGAGCGTACTTCATGCCGTTCTCCAGCAGATTTGAGAGAATAACCGCCAATGCATCTGGGTCGAGTTGCAAGCTGGGTGCACCGCGCAGGAGTAATTCAATACGCTGTTCAGTCGGATCCAACTCACGCGCGACCATCTGCGCTACTCGATCAATAGGGGTCGGCGTGCCCGAGTAGAGGCTTGCAGACTCGGCGCGCGCCAGTTGCAGTAGTTTGTCGACCAGGCGTGTCAGACGCTGCAAGCTCAGTGATACGGTACTTAAGCGTGTCCGCTGCTCGCTATCACCACCAAGCTCCTGCTGCAGCCGTTGCAGTTGCACCGAGGCGACCGCTAATGGAGTGCGTAATTCATGCGCCGCGTTGGCCGCAAATTCACGCTCAGAGTTCAGTGCACTTCGAAGACGCTCCAGAAGGTCATTGGTAGCTTGTTGAACTTCAAGAAAGTCGTCCGGTAGATCGAACGGATCGATCGGTTTGAGGTTGTGCCCGTGGCGCCTGGCTATTGCTTTAGTGAACATAGTGACCGGGACGAGCTGTTTACGTACCGCAGTGTAAACCAGCAGAACACTTACAGGCAGAGCAAGCACGAACACCAGTAAGAAAAGGATAAGAGAGTCGACTAGCGCACCGTAGCGATGCTTTACCGATTCAGCCACTTGAATATGATAAAGGCCGTCTGGTGTTGAGGCTGTGTAGAGCCTAAAGTGCTCTAACGATGCAAAACCTGGCTGAATGGCGGGTAACATCGGACTCATTGGAGCATTGTGTGAGCTCAGCAGCACCTTTCCGCGCCAGTCACGCAGTTGGTAGAGCAGGTACTCTGGCTGGTCGCTCAGTAAGCGGTGAGTAATACCCAAATCAAAGTTCTGTAAAAGGCTCAGGTCGGGGCGCAGTTCGAGCAAGCCGACCTGGTGCAGCTGATAGTCAGATATGGCTAGCGGCAGAAGACGCTGAGCCGTTTCGCGTAGCGTCTTGTCATAGGAGTAGTTGAGCTCGCGCATCAACACCGCAAGTGAGACTAGCGTCGCTAGAACCCAAGCGATCAGCAAACTGATCGCGATACGTGTACCCAGACGTGCGGCGAGGGTAGAGGGGCGGCTCATGCCGTCTCTGTATCCAAGCGGTAGCCAAGCCCGCGAACGGTGGTGATCTGCTCACGGCCGAGCTTCTTACGCAGTCGGCTGATGTAGACCTCTACGGTGTTACTCTCCACCTCGTGACCAAAGGCGTAGAGCCGATCTTCGATCTGCTCTTTGCTAATAACGTGGCCAGGGCGTTTGATCAGCGTCTCGAGAATACTCCATTCGCGAGCGGTCAGTTCAACACGCTCGCCGTTGAGGGCCAAATGGCGCCGCTGCAAGTCGATACTTAGATTGCCGTACTCCACCTCATTGGTGGCTAACCCCGACTGTCGGCGAGTGACAGCGAGGATACGCGCACTCACCTCATCAAGGTCGTAGGGCTTAATGACGTAGTCATCGGCACCGGCATCAAGTCCGGCGATACGATCACTGATTTGATCGCGCGCAGTAAGAATGATGACTGGCGTGGTAAGTTGCTGCTGACGCTGCTGTTTCAGCCAGGGTATGGCGTCACCGTCGGGTAGCTGAAGGTCCAGTAGCACTAGATCGTACTCGGTTGTTCGTAACGCACCGTCGGCTAGCCGTAGCTTATCAAAGCTATCAACCGCCATCCCCTGAAGCTCTAAATGCTCGGCTAACGCACTTGCCAGAGCAGCTTCATCCTCTACTAAGAGTACACGCATGTTTACGACCTTCTCAGCTCTTAAAACATTAAACTTAATAAGAGATTAGAACAGATCTCTGACATTTGTCTGAACCCATCCCTCGGGCCCCTCAAGCCATATGAGCAGAGGGGACTACATCTGTTACTGCCTGGGATCTGATCTGGTCTAATACCTCCATCACCTGACGTGACTGCACGAGGTTATTCCATGGCGCGCCCTCATCAACCTTAGCGGCGAATGCCTTCACCATCTCGGTGTACTGATCCACAGGCGGCATCTCGATAAGAGTGCCTTCGCCACGGCCACCCTCGGCCTCCCAACGGAAGCGCGCATCCTCTTCACTGTCTGGGTTGAAAGGCACCGTCACCTCAGCCCAACCCTGAGTGCCAAGAATCGTGATGCGCTGATGCAGACAAGCCTGGGTCGCCACAGTAAAGGCGTAAGTGCGGCCCTGACCGTAGTCGAGTATCGCGCTGGTAAGGCGATCGACACCGCCGTTACGATCGAGAACCTGCCGTGAGGCCATAACGGTTGGTTGCGCATCAAAGATCCAACGGCCTGCCAGTGTGGCGTAGCAGCCGATATCGAGTAGACCGCCACCGCCAAGTTCAGCTTTGGCGCGGATGTTGCTTGGATCGAGGTTTTTGTAGGCAAAGATGCAGTGGGCCGACTGAATAGGTCCAATTTTGGGTAGCAATTCGTCACGTAGTAAACGCCATTGAGGGTTATAGGCCACCATATAGGCCTCCATCAGGACGCCGGGATGCTGCTGTAACGCCTCTTCGAGGCGACTCAAGTCTGCCACATCTAGCGCAATAGGCTTCTCACACAGGACTGCCTTGCCGGCTTGGAGCCCTTTAATTGAGTATTCAACGTGCAGATGGTTGGGTAGAGGGATGTAGATTGCATCGATATCTGGATCAGACAGCAGTTGATCATAGTCGGGGTAGGTCTTACTGATGTTGAAAGGTTCGATAATGTTAGCGGCTGCTTCAGGACGCGCAGTCGCTAAGGCGTACACCTGATGGCCGGCCGCGACGATCGCAGGGCAAACTTTCTCTCGAGCAATCTTCGCATTACCCAGTATTCCGAACTTCAACATCTTTAAATCCTCAGAGCTGTTGGGATAGATAGTGCGTAGGACTATACTAGGCTGCCAAAGCCGAAGCTATCTTAGCCAAATCTCGCTAAGCCGTATCATTTAGCACCACCTCCATCAACGGGAGCTCTTTGGGAATCCAATGCTACTTCAACTATTCGAACGTTTTACAGAAGCACTGCCTAAGCACGAGGCTGAACAGCCGCCGAAAGGGCTCTGGGCATTTTGTCGTCACTACACTCGTGGCTTTGAGCTACCGCTGATTGGGCTCTCTTTGAGTACCGCTACCATCGCGATCCTAGAGGTAACCTTGTTTAGTTTCCTTGGGCAGTTGGTCGATTGGTTGTCTGATAAGGATCCACAGACACTGTTTGCCGAGGAGGGCAGCACGCTGTTGTGGATGAGCCTAGTGACCTTGATCGCGATCCCTGCGGTAACGCTGTTGCATGCACTATTACTGCACCAAAGCTTGCTCGGGAACTACCCGATGGCGATTCGTTGGATGGCGCACCGCTATTTACTGCGTCAGAGTTTGAGCTTCTACCAGAATGACTTTGCCGGACGCATTGCGACCAAGGTGATGCAGACTGCGTTGGCAGTACGAGAGACTGTTATGAAGCTGTTGGATGTCATGGTCTACGTGCTGGTCTATTTCATCAGCATGGTGGTACTGGTGGCCCAGGCAAATTGGGTTTTGATGTTGCCGATGCTGGCCTGGCTAGCAATTTATATCGCTTTGCAGATCTATTTTGTTCCGCGCCTGAAGCGGGTTGCGACTGCTCAAGCGGATGCGCGCTCGACAATGACCGGCCGTATCGTCGACTCATATACCAATATCAGCACAGTGAAACTCTTCGCACACACGCAGCGCGAATCGGATTATGCCGAATCGAGCATGCGCGAATTTCTTCATACCGTATACCAGCAGATGCGTCTGGGCACAGGGCTAAATTTCACTGTACAGCTCACTAATTATGTTTTGGCCTTCTCGACAGCCGCTTTGGCGCTCTACCTCTGGTCGCAGGGTGATATCACTGTAGGGGCCATAGCGATCGCTGTCAGCATGGCGTTACGCCTTAACGGCATATCGATGTGGATAATGTGGGAGGTGAGCGCGCTGTTTGAGAATATCGGCACCGTTGTCGATGGTATGAACACCTTGGCGAAGCCAGTTGAGATCCAAGATCGAGCGAGCGCGCGCAGAATCGAAGTCGACAAGGGGGGGATTGAGTTCGACCAAGTGGACTTCGCCTACGACGAAAAGGTCCAAGTGTTCAAGAAGCTCAAGCTTGATATCATACCGGGCGAGAAGGTGGGTATTGTTGGGCGCTCAGGGGCCGGCAAATCGACGCTAGTAAACCTCCTTTTGCGGTTTTACGAGATTAATGGTGGAGCGATACGGATTGATGGGCAGGATCTACGGGACGTAACCCAGGATTCACTGCGCTCAAAGATCGGTATGGTGACCCAGGATACTTCGCTACTGCACCGCTCAATCCGCGACAATATTCTCTATGGCCGACCTGATGCCAGTGAGGAGGATTTGATGCAGGCGCTCAGAGGCGCACAGGCCGAGCAGTTCATCGACCAGTTATCTGATCCCGACGGTAATACAGGCCTAGATGCGCAGGTAGGTGAGCGCGGCGTTAAACTCTCGGGTGGCCAGCGTCAGCGTATAGCCATCGCCCGTGTACTGCTTAAAGATGCACCCATTCTGGTTCTGGACGAAGCGACTTCGGCACTGGATTCAGAGGTTGAAGCCGCAATTCAGGAGAGCCTGTATGAGCTGATGCAGGGTAAAACAGTCATTGCGATTGCCCATCGCCTTTCAACGATTGCCGCACTTGATCGACTCGTGGTGGTCGATAAAGGTGAGATTGTGGAGCAGGGGACGCACGAAGAGTTGCTTGCGCACAAGGGGATTTATGCCCAGCTTTGGGCGCATCAGACGGGCGGGTTTTTGGGGCTGGACTAAGAGTCCAACCCCGCAAGAGGCAAAAGTGTAAAAGGTGCTCTTAGTCTGCTAAAGATAGAGTTGTCGGCCAGAGTATTGGCTCAAAGCGATCCAAAGTGGACTTGATCGTACTTTACCTACCTTGTTGATGACCTCGTCAGGTCCATTATGAAGACGGTGATGAATAATATGGCAGCACAACATCGCGTCGTTCGGCGCTCACTCCCGACAGGCCCCGTGACAGCCGCGTATGAACGCAAGGTGGATGCCGGGGAGGTGCGGCGAGATGACGCGCAAGTCGCTCTGGCGGCAAAACTCGATGCCCTGCACGAGTCTTTTTCCTCGCTCTCGCCGGTGCCCGTGCGAACCGACACACCAACAGAGAGTAGCTCTGTAAGCGTTAGTTCGCTGTTACTGGAGCGAGCCTTGGCATCCGTTCAGTCCCTTCTTCGAAAGAAGTTCCGTCTATGGTCCTTTGGCACTCCACCGCGTGGCATATACATTCATGGACCGGTTGGGGTCGGTAAGAGCTTTCTAATGGATCTCTTTTACGCGTTGGTTAATGTTGCTGAAGATGATTCTTGCAGTAAGAGTGATCGCCACCCCCTTAAACGCGCAAAAATTACCAAGCGTCGCGTCCACTTTCATGAGTTCATGTTAGATGTCCATCATCGAATCTTTGTTTATAAACAGAAGCACCCACGAGATGATGCGCTCCCAGTTGTAGCGCAGCAATTGGCACAGGAAGCCCAACTCCTCTGTTTCGATGAGTTTCAAGTAACAGACGTTGCCGATGCCATGATTTTGAAACGACTTTTTTTACTACTGTTGGATTGGAATGTCGTGGTGGTGGCCACCTCGAACCGCTCCCCCGATGCCTTGTATGAGGGCGGCATTAACCGATCCCTCTTTTTGCCATTCATAGACATGTTAAGACATAGGTTTGACATTATCTCTATGAAGGATTCCGCCAAGGATTATCGACTCGAAACTCGTGCGGATGGTCGATCCTATTTTTGGTCAAACAAGGATGTTAATAGCGAAAATAACATTCAGGCGCAGCTGAACGAAATATTTGGTGGCACTGCATCTGGAACTGAGGCCGAGGTCATTCACGTACTCTTTGGTCGCACCGTCCAGGTCGCCCGATTGAATGACCGGTGCGCCTGGTTCGATTTTTCCGAGTTATGCTACCAACCGCTCGGCGCGGCCGATTATATTTCCCTCTGCGACCGATTTACGGTCCTCATCATTGACCGCGTGCCGCAATTAGATGCCAATTACCTCGACGAAGCGCGACGATTCGTGACCCTCATTGACGTGTGTTATGAATCTCGCACCCGCTTGGTACTGGCTGCAAAAGTTCCGCTCGATCAATTATTTGTCGATTTTGAAGCGCAATTTGAAAGCAGTGATGGAAATGAAGAGTTATTTGTCAGTGAGAAGGGTGGAAACTCGAGTTCCTTTGCGACGACCATGATTTGCACCAAAGAGGGTGAACAATTTGAGTGGTCGGCTACGGGTCTAAATGGCGTGTCACTGGCACAGTTATCGGGCGCCAATGATCTGGCATTTTCCTTTCGACGAGCACGGTCTCGGTTAATAGAAATGGGTGGAAAGGAGTGGGGACGGCAATAACGAAAGGTCTTTGCCTTGCAAACGATTGAACCTACGGCAGATTTTCATCCAGTTAATGGATTCCAGTACCCGCCTTCACGACCTCCGAATTCGAGCCGAACAAATATAACAATCAGCCTACTTCAGGCTTGGAGTGCTTGCTGCAACAAACTTATGCTGATGGGTTTGAAGATGACCTGCGTCGCCCCTTGTTCAAGTAATTGCTCGCTCTCCGTGCCGATAGTTGCGGCCGTAACACCAATTATAGGCAGGGTACAGCCCAATGCTCGTAGCTCGCGTGTGAGTTGGTAGCCATCCATCTGCGGCATCATGATATCCGTAAGTATCAGATCGAAGGCATCTGGTGTGTGCTGGTAGAGTTCTAATGCAGCCTGTCCATTTTCAGCCAATGCTAGAGACGCTCCGGCATTTTCTAGCATCTTGGCGGTAATCATCTGAATGGTTTTATTGTCCTCCGCTAGCAGGACACGCTTGCCTCTGATGTTATCTTGAAACTCTGTTGGTTGGAGTTGTTCTAGGGTCTCTTCATTGGGACGTCGCGCTGAAAACTCCAGTGTGAAACAGCTACCGCAACCCTCACGAGGTTGGTAACTCAGCTGGCCGTTGATTTGATTTGCGAGTTGTTGGCAGATATAAAGCCCGAGACCAGTGCCGTCGGCGTCCGTGTGACCCCGAGCAAACGCCTCAAACAAGCGGCTCTGCATCGACGGATCCAGGCCTGTGCCATTATCGCTGACGCAAATGCGGATATTTGCATCCTGTTGTTGGAGTTCGCTATGGATCTGGATATCGATCTGGGAACCACCGGAGTGAACTGAAGCGTTCTTTACCAAGTTGGTAAGCACTTGTCGCAGACGCTGTCGGTCAAGCAATAGCGCCTGCGGTAGTGTGCCGAAAGAGTTCAAGGTGAGATTCTGTTGACGCTCATTCAGGGTCGAAGTGAGGGAGCCTGTCGTGCGCTCAATCAGTTCATAAAGGTTTGTTGGCTGGAGCTCAACGGCTTTAATTTGGTCAGGCTGGGCGACCTGGCGTAAATCGTTGAGCACGTCCACTAGATGCTCTGAGATTTCAACCAGCCTTCGCTCCTCGCTCTCTGCCCGCTCACCGCCTTTGTGCTCCTTCAGAAGCATAGACATTGCTGCCGCCGGGGTCCGCAATTCGTGGCTGATGACGGCAAACAGGCGCTGTTGCCTCTCAAGCTGGTCTTGGAGCGCCTTTTTAGATTCGTCAAGCTCGTAGACGGTCTGTTTGAGTGACTGTTGGTTGCGAAGGTAAACAGAGCTCAGCCAAGTCACGAAGAGCCAGCCGAGTACCACGTTGATTAGCCAAGTACCGAGCGCCTCGTTCAATTCAAATGTGAGTACGCGCGCAGTCGTTATGCCCTCAATTAGTGCCAAAACACCTATCGTTGCGGTAGCGATCAGCGCTCCTTTGAATACCGGTGTTGGTTTAGATTCATCCTCAATTTCCAGTTCACGAGCGCGGAATAGTCGGTACAGCGCAAAGATAACCATCAGGGTCACTGCAAAGTGACCTATAAAAAATGGCGCCGGCGCGAAATCGAGGCTCGCTGGGTCCAAAGTTATCAGCGGGATCATGGAGACCGTGGTCAACCCAAGACTTAAGTAGAGACCTTCGAACGCTGGTAACAACAGGAAAGTGAAAAGAATCAAGAGCGCAACCATCGTAACGGGTAACAGGCCGTTCTGCGAAATGGCGAACGAATAGGCTGCAAGAATGGCGATTGCGATCGCCGATCGATATTTGATGTTGGTCAGTTTTCCTTTGGAAACTGCACCGTAGCAGGCTGCGAAAATTACCAAGGCCAACAGCGTAGCGGATATACTCGCCCCAGTCATGTAATTTTGAAAGCCAAGTATTAACACCATACCAACGCCAAGCACTAAGACGTTTAAAAGAAGTCTAGTTTTAGTATCACGCTCCCAGTCAGCCTGTCGTAACAACACATCGATAACTGGAATAAAAATTAGCGTAGTCAACAATAGACGCAGCACGTAAGCCTGCCCCTCTTTGACTGGGCTTAGATAAACTGCAGCGCACCAACTGGCTAGGATCAGAAAGGGTATGGCTTTACTTCCCCGGCCTCGGTAAACGCATTGCGTGATGATCATGAGGATGGGTGCAAACGTCATCGGCAGATAGCCGTTAAGGTAGGCTACAGGGATACAGAGCATCGGCACTACAAACATGTAAGGCAGCCAGTGTATTTGTCGACTGGAGGCGCTATTTGACTGGATCTTGTAAGCCAAGATCGTGGTAACGAACGCTGCGACAAATACAGGCAGAACACTGGGTGCTGCCAACAGTTCAAATCCAAGTGCATCACTGATAACAATCAACCAACAGCTCAGAGACCAAAACCAGAGTGCGCTGAGCACAACCGGCATGGCACGTCGGTACGCGATCGGTAAGTTGTCGTTGGGCGCGTCCAAAGTGTTCTGCGTATCCATACTCTTGATCCTAAGTGTTCGGTAACAGACTTTAATTCCGATTACACATGCGGTTGTTTACGAGCCAAGATCACAGCAAAAACTATGCCATATTAAGCGTGCTTTGGGGTATTTGGACTAGTTCACGGTGTGTGGCGGTGAGGATTTCAGTGTAGGTCGACAGGGGGGGGCAGCAGAGATGGTTGTCCAGCGAACTACGCTCACCGACCGAAACACGACATTATCGCCGATCCTAAGAATGGTAAATTTGATTCTTAAAGGGAGTTAATGAACGCATAATATTGTTGCTTACTGTGAATGTTTTGAGACTGCCTTAAAGTTAGGCGGCATACTTGGCCCAGTTTTTGCCTGAGTTTGAACATTGTGAGGAAGACAAGCTATAAGAGGTTTCAATTATGACAGTTTCAAAACATTCATCCGAGGCTATACTAAAGCGTAACAACGTTCACATTATCGGGCACGGCAGTCGTCCGCTAGTCCTTGCTCATGGCTTCGGCTGCGACCAAAAAATGTGGCGCTTTTTGACACCTCTGCTCGAGTCAGATTTTCGTATCATTCTATTCGATTACACGGGTTCTGGAAAATCCGATGTATCGAACTATGACAAAGCACGTTACTCAAAACTTCAGGGCTATGCTGAGGATGTGATTGAAATATGCGACGCTCTTGCCGTCAGCGATGTAGTGTTTGTCGGGCACTCGGTCAGCTCAATCATTGGGATACTTGCAGCCAACAATCGACCAGATCTTTTTGCCCAGCTCGTATTGGTTTGCCCATCTCCGTCTTTTATGAATTTTGAGCCCGAATATCGTGGTGGTTTTGAGCGGGAAGATCTCGAAGAACTTTTGAGTCTTATGGATAAAAACTATATTGGATGGGCAAACTATTTGGCACCACTCGTAATCGGTACCCAACCGAACGAAGAATTTACCAAAGAACTATCCGACAGTTTTTGCTCCACAGACCCAAACTATTTAAAACCCTTCGCTCGGGCGACATTTCTGTCTGACCACCGGGCTGATTTAAGCAAGACAAAGCATAGCACTTTAATACTTCAAAGTGAGAGGGACACGCTGGCTTCGGTTGAAGTTGGTCATTACATGGCCACTCAAATCCCATCATCTAAAATAGATGTTATTGACGCTACCGGGCACTGCCTGCATATGACTGATCCAAACTCTGTCTATGATTCAATGAGTCGGTTCATTGCGGAAACAGAGGCGAAATAGTGTCTGACCCATTCCCCTGTGGATTGATGGTAACTGACATAAAGTCGCGACGTGTGAGCCACACCAATATTTATCTTTACAAATTAATTGGCCGTCAGCCCTCTGATGACCCAATTGAGGTGCTAGAGCAAATATTCACCAAAGCTTCTCTAATTTTCACCGATAGCTACCTATACCCTATGCTGTTATCGGAGGGTAAGTGCGACGAGAGATTATTAACAATCAGGCACGTTAACGGGGACCGGATCCCTGTTGTTGTTAATCTTGAGGTGAGGGGCGAGAATCAAGCCGCCTGGTGCATCATGCCTGCGGTGGAGCGCAACACCCTCTATCAAGAGCTTTTGACTGCCCGAGAGGTGCTGGAGACACAACTGGAGCGCCAGCGTCAAATGTTTGCAGTCATTGGACATGAGCTGCGTACTCCAGTGGCTAGCTTGAACATGTTGTTAGGGCAAACGCCAGAGAGTGGGTGTACAGAGCAGGATAAAACTCAGCTACGCCAAATTTCGGAACACTGTTTGCGAGTTCTTGATGATCTGCGATTTGTTGTTGATCCGAATCAAGCCAAAACGATTGATATCAAAGCGCAACCAGTTTCTGAGGTTGTCAGATCAGTTGTTCACTCTCTCTATCCCCTCCTAGCTGAGTATAAGCAGCACTGCGATGTACGAGTTGATGGTCTGCACTGGCGTGTGAAGCATAATTCAAAGGCTGTCCGACAGATTGTTACTAACTTGATCAAGAATGCGGTGCTGCACTCAGGTGCCACGCAAATCGGAGTTGAGGGCTTTTGCGAGGTTAAAGAAAATTTGGCGGAAATAACCGTTTGCGTGTCTGATAATGGTTGCGGTGTCGACTCTGAGTTGCAGGACAAAATATGGGAAGCCTTCTCTCGCGGTGAAACAGATTCAGATGGAACAGGACTTGGCTTGTACATTTCAAGAGAGTTGGCGGACCAAATAGGTGGTACGCTTGAGTATAAAGAGGCTGTAGAGGGGGGGAGCAGGTTTACACTCAGTTTTGATGCGGAGGTTTGTAATGATGTTGTTTCTGCGCCCGTCGAAACTCAGACTGATTTATCGGTCATATCAAATAAACGAATTCTTTTGGCGGAAGACAACGAGACAATCCGGTTGATAACCGAAAAAATATTAACGGCGGCTGGGGCTTTGGTAACTTCAGCTTGCGATGGTAAGTCAGCGCTGCAATGTTACGTTGAAGATCGCCAGAAGTTTGATCTGATCTTTACGGATATAATGATGCCAGAAATGGATGGTTACGAGCTCACAACAGCGCTCCGTCTCGATGGGTGTAAGCTACCCATCTTGGGTATTACTGCGGCCACGATAGGCGAGGAACAAAAGCGACTCCTAGAGGCTGGTGCAGATCATGTTTTATCCAAGCCCATTAATTTAAAGGCTCTTTATGATGTGTTAGCTATGAAATCAGGTAGGTTTCATTAAAGCCTAGGCTAATTTTTGTGCGCTATCAAGATTAATGAAAGTAATAAATGTAAAGCACTGCAACAGCAGAAAACTTCGAGTATTTAGCTTCTAAGGCTACTCAATTAGAACGGTCTTAATTCTTGCAGGGGCCCTGAGTCGAAAGGTCAGTTAGCGACCCATAAGCGACATTTTACGAACCATTTTGCGTCACAGAATGAAATGAGATTTGCAAAAGCTATTTACGATCGAATTGTTTAGAACTGCTGTTGGAATAGTGTTTTCTGTTGCTTATGTAGGCTGGCTAGTTCTTGATGGCTCCTCCACTGCAAGCAGCGATGTTGCAGTCCCTTGTATCTATTCGCCGACTTAACGGCACCGACTTTCTCACTTCGATAAGCCAGTTTGGGCGCGAAACTTTGTGTTCTGGATTATCTCGGGGCGGAATTGGCTCTTTTTTTGCATTCCGATAGATCTAAAGCTGTTTAAGTTGAGTCGTTCGTTTTGAAGAAGTACATCTGGGCAACAAATAAAATACTACAATATGTATTCACATGGGAGCGCGTGCGGCTTAGTTTTTTGCTTCGGTCCTTACTGCTGATATCGATATATGCCCCCCCCGCCCAGGCCGTCGAGCACTATCCGAAGTCGATGGTTATTTTCTCCGGACATGAGCAGGTTCCATTACAAGCGGAGATTTTTCGGGGTTTTTCCGACGAGCAATACGTCCTAGGAACCGAAGACTTTCGTCATTTTGCCCGTGAAGTCTACATTGAGCGCGTTGATGTATACCGCAGTTTTGATCGCATTAACGATGACTTACTGGCCGACAAAATCTACAAAAAATACGATCACTTGCCCAACCTGATAGTCGCAGAGGGTAACGCCGCGCAACGTATCGCAAACCGACTAGTAATGATGACTGATCAACCTATAAAGGTCTTAGCAGTAAACGCATCCCAAAACGCTTTGAAAGGCTACTCAAAGGCAGAACTGTACAGCATTTCGAAATCGCTCGAGACGATTGCTGCGGTTTTGCCGGAACTTCAAACGCTGTATGTTGTCGCGCCGAGTTCGCGTGCGGTAGAGGTGGAGGATCTGTGGGACTTCGACTATTCCGAGCATTTTGACCTGGAATTGCTAGATGAGACCCGTAGCGCCGAAGAAATTGTGGATCGAATTTCCGAAGCCGGGGATAACAGTGCAGTTTTTTGGCTAGGGCGCTCTTCTGACCTTCTGGCCAAAGAAGGACTGCCAATTCGGATTATCAAACAGATTGCTGACCTAGGCATTGCGCCAGTGTTTGGTATGCAATCAAGCTTGCACAAGGCCGGCGGAGTCGGCGGCTTCGTCATGGGTGCTGAGTTACTGGGGCGCAATATTGCGCGTCTGGCATATGACGAGAAAGTCGATACGTCGGTACCTCTTACTTCATTGCAGTTTGATTATCTTCAGGCTGAACGCTGGGGTTTCGAGTTGGATAGCCTACCTGCCACTCCGACGCTGTTCAATGAACCGCAGTTCGGGCTATCTAAAACCGGAGTGTTTCAGTTAACAACCGTGGCCGCCACAGCGGGTCTATTGCTTTTCGGATTTATTGGAATGCGAGAACTTCGAACCCGTCGTCAGGGACTAGCACATCAAGCAAAGGTTGAACGCATAAATGGTCAATTTCATCGTGCATTGACGATGTCAGGAATGGTTTTATTTGAAGAGAACTCTGCCTCAGGTGAGGCCCATTTTATTGTCCGTCCGCCCGTGGATGAAGATGATAACCCTTACGTTTGCAAGCAGCGATTAGTTGCGACCTTACCTGAATATAAGGCAAAGGTTGAATCGGCTCTTGCGAGGATAGGTGAGCCAGTGGAGTATCCGGTGCGCTTGAGCGGGCAGGATCAGGCTAGGTGGATACGGACGCAGGTACTTGATGAGTATTTGGATAACAAGGGCGATCCTATTCGAATTCGAGTGTCTCAAGACCTGACAGACGCGTACGAAACACAGCAATCATTGGCCACCGCGTATAAAGATGCCGCTACCAGTCTTATGCAACTGGAAACAGCATCAGAGAAGCAGAAACAGTTATTTGCAGTAGTTGGTCATGAGTTGCGAACCCCTGCGGCGTCGTTGAATATGATGCTAGAAGCGCAGTCCAATGAGGGCACCACGGTTTATGCTGAGGATATTCGAGCGACTGCCTCGCATCTGCTTAGTGTCCTTGATGATTTGCGAGCAGTGGTCGAGCCCGACCTCATTCGCACGCGCGCGACTGCTAGGGCTATACCGTATGAAGTCGTAGAACGTTCAGTAACACCGCTGAAAGATATGATTAATACACGGGGTATGCACATCTCCCTAGAATCTGACGCGCGTGCCGGCGAATATGCGATCTTCGATCAGCGCGGTTTACGTCAGGTAGTTACGAATTTGGTCAAGAACGCTACCATTCACAGTGGGGCTAGCCGCATTAAAGTGCAGGTGGGGCTAGAGCACTCTGCGGATCAGGACGGCTCTAATGTATTGCGCATCTCTGTTCACGACGATGGGAGAGGGATTGCTGAGCACTTGCGCGAGAAAATCTTCGATGCGTTTGAGCGTGCTAACGCAACTGAAGATGGTACTGGACTAGGCCTTCACATTTGTAGGGAAATTGTAGAAGGAAATGGCGGAATACTCTGGCTAAGCGAATCGGCTGCCCTTGGGGGGGCAGCGTTCGAGATCTCATTGCCAATTGAGTCGGATCAGATTGCCAATTCAGCGACGAATGCTCGCGACTTTACCGCTGCGCTAAGAGGCAAGCACATCTTGGTTGTAGAAGATAATCAAATGCTGCGAAAGCTAACAGAGAACATCGTAAACGGGTTGGGGGCTGAGTGCACGCTGGCCGAGAACGGCAGGCAAGCGCTTGAGGTTATAGCTGGCAACGATTTTGATTTAATCGTAACCGATATATTTATGCCCGAGCTTGATGGGTATGGATTTGTTGAAGCTGTTCGTTCCAGTGGAAACGCGTTACCAATTGTTGGCGTGACAGCGGCTACAGTGGGTGACGAGACAGATCGGTTACTGGCGGCTGGGGCTGACTTGGTGATATCCAAACCAATAACAAAAGATAGTCTTCAAAGAGCTTGGGCTGAGTTGGCAGAGTAGTGTTTTCCTAATGCCCAGCTGCGTTTTCGACCCATAGCGGTCATTTCACAGGCGGAATTCGAGGTGGGTGTAAGTCTAAACAATGGCTTAAACATGTCCGGCAAATTGAAATTTGGGTCTTAGATTTACCCATCATTCAGCGTCGTTGGTGTTGCAGTCTGTGGAATCCGAAGCAGATGTTTATGTTATTTCCTAGAACATTCAGAGAAAATGACCTAAATTAAGATCAATTTTTGGACCAATATAGGGTGTTTTAAGCAGCATGTTTTAGCAGATTTTTCCGTAAGCATATCAGAACTAAAGAGAAACCCATCTTCTCTAATCTCTCAGGCAATATGAAGTTGTTGATGATGAATTGCTGGTCTATGTTCTCGCTGTCGGCAAGCGGGAGAAAGGTAAGATTTATTCGCCCATCGAAAAGCGGACTTAAATTTATAGGGAAAGTCTACGCTGCTTTCACACCAAAGAAGGGAGGCTATTTAGCCTCCCTTCTCTGTATTAGTGTTCAACTGAACCGACAGGGCATTAGCAGCCCCAGAATATACCAGTCGCAGATTACTCTACGCAGGTTTATTGATCCTTCTGCGCCTGAGTCAGTTGATCACGCTCCCAAGCGCGCAGCATTGTGCGGGCTAGGAAGGTGCCAACAACATAAGCGCCAACCACAACAATAATGTCGCTATTGGCAAAGCTCAGCGAGGTCAGCATAGGGCCAGGACAGTAACCGCCAATCCCCCAACCGGCACCGAAGAGTACACCACCAATAATCAAACGCTTATCCACCTGATGCTTGGTCGGCGTGCGGAAAAACTCAGCAAGAATTGGAGTCTTACGACGCATAATAAACGGGGTTGCGATCGCGTTTACAAGCAGACCACCACCCATAACGAACGCAAGGGAGGGATCCCAAGTACCAAAGATATCCAGAAAATTAACAACTTTCGCTGGATCGATCATACCGGCAACTGCCAATCCCAAACCGAAGAGGGTACCAGCAACCAGAGCAGCAATTAGCGGCATCATATCAGGCACCTCCTAGGTGACGAACCATAAATACTGTCACCATCGCGCTTGCCATAAAGGTAAGTGTAGCGACCAGTGAGCGGGGGCTGCGGCGCGCAAGTCCACAGATGCCGTGGCCGCTGGTGCAGCCGGTACCGACCGTAGTACCGATACCGACCAACAGACCTGCCACAATCAGCATGCCTTTATCAGTCTGTGCTTCGATTAGTGCCACATCGGGACCCAGATCGAAAAACTGATAAATCAGGCCACCAAGAATAAGGCCCAGTACAAAGAGGACACGCCAAGGCACATCACCTTTTTCAGGCAGGATGATGCCACCGGCAATACCCGAAATACCGGCCACCCGTCCTTTGAGGAGTAACAAAAGGGCTGCAGATAGCCCAATCAACGCTCCGCCAATGAAGGCGGGTACGGGGGTGAAGTTTACTATTTCCATGAGTTGTCGTTCTCTCGATAGTGTGTAAAGTCGCAGTATATTAGAGATTTATTATATATACTTCAACACCAACTTTTCATGAACAGAACCTACGCAAGTAAAGCTAAAAGTTGGCTTACTCCTTGCGATTTAAAAAAGTATGACGGTTTACTACTTAAAACAGCCCGGGTTCGATACTTAAAGCATCGAGCGTCTACTCGAAGCTAACCGAAAACAGCTGCTGATACACTGGAATGGCGGTGCATGCGGTGCTGACGCCAACCCAATCGTTCGAGACACTCTACCCGAAGCAGTAAACGCCCTAGATAGAGACTCGAGCCCTATACCGCTGTGAGTCGGCTGAACCGCTGCTCGATTTTGGCGCTCTCTGTATATCCGAGTGCCAGCGCCTCGTGCGCTCCATTCACCTCGAGCACAAGCGCTGGAAAGCCTGAAATACCGATCGAACGTGCGTGTGCTAAATCTTGCTGGAAGTGGTTATCGACCGCCTCGCTAACGAGCGCTGCTGTAAAATTCGCTTCGCCCATACCGAGTTCAACAGCCAGTTGTACCAATGTGGATGTGTCACTTGGATTCATCGCTCGCTGATAGTATGCATGCTGTATCGCATCAACCATAGCGCTTGACTTGTTGGCCAACTGCCCAGCAGCAATGACAGCCCGACAGGCCTGATAGGTGGAGCGTCTGGGAGTGTTGTGCTGCCAGAACTCATAGTTAAACTCGGCCCCAGTCTGTTCTGCGATGCGATGCCAAATCTGCTCGATCTGTTGCCGTTGAGCTGCAGGCATAGGTTCATCGGAATCGGGTGCCAAACCGCCCAGTATTAGCTTTACCTCCAACTCAGGGTGAGCGTTTAAAAACCGTTCTAGCTGGGGACGAAAGGCCCAACACCAGGAGCACATAGGATCGAGAACATAGATCAGCTTCATTACAGACCTCCAAACAAATTTGTTTGAGTATATCGCTTGTAAGATTGATCCGTAATGCCCAAACTCTAAGTATGCGTATTCTAGTAGAGAAGCAAGATCAACTTGAATATCAGCAGTTTCCAGTTGTACTGGCGCTGCTGTGTGTCGCTCTATTCGGGCTATTCTGGTTTCTTGCTCTGGTAGTTGAGACTGGGCTAAAACCACTGCACTTTACGCTGTTCAACTTTCTGTTGATCGCTATTTTGGCGTTGCAGAAGTACCACCGGCTGCAACTCGACACCAACAAGAGTGAATACCGCTTGATGAGTATCGGGCTGTTATCGGGGATTAATCGCTGGAGCGGTGCGCTGGGCGAGATATCTTGCTTGAAGATGGAGCCCGGATTCGGTGGTGTAAAAGGGAGTGGCGGACGGCTGTTACTGCAGCGATATGAACAACCCGCACTGATACTCAGCAGTACGGATATATTACCGGGTGCGCATCGCCAGCTAGCGACTGTAGCCCAAAACATTGAGACATGGATAAATCAGCATCAAGGAGCTGTTAAATGACATCACTGGTGATCGGGCTAGTTCTATTCCTGGGCATTCATCTTCTGCCTGCCATGCAACCCGCAACGCGAGAAAACCTGGCGGAAAAACTTGGGGTAGGGGCTTGGAAAGGGCTGTTTAGTCTGATCTCGGTGCTTGGTCTATACCTGATAGCGACCGGTTACGGCGCAGCTCGCATGGAGCCGGTGTGGATCTGGCACCCGCCCGCTTTCCTTTCTCACGTCACCGCACTGCTCATGCTTATTGCGTTTATCTTTCTTGCGGCGACCTATGTGCCGGGCAATGCCATTAAGGCCCGACTTGGTCACCCAATGCTGATAGCGGTGAAAACCTGGGCGATAGCGCACCTACTGGTCAACGGAACCCTCGCTGATCTCATTCTATTCGGTAGCTTTTTGGCTTGGGGTGTATTGGCTTTCATCAAGCACCGTAAAGCTGACCGCGCTGCCGGTCTAGGGCCAGCCGCTGCAACCGCAGGGGCAACTATCCTCACACTTGTCGTGGGCGTAGTACTCACAGGTGTATTCGCGATCTGGTTACACCCGATGCTGATCGGCGTGTCAGCGATAGTTCGCGGCTAGCTAGAAAGGTTATAAGCGATGCGGTGAATTGGCATAGGGCTTGCTAACTCAACTTTAAGCAATGAATAAAGTGGAGTTTTGTTCTCATGACTAGCATCGCAAAGACCGAACGACAGCAAGCCCTCAAAGTTGAGCAGGTGCTCCAATCGCACTGGAGCTACACCGAGTCTGTGCTGCTTGAGACAGAGTCAGTCGATAGGCACACACATCATCGTGTACTCACTCGCTGGAAAGACGAGCAGGGCGCAGAGCTCTGTTTTCTGTTGAACTTTATCGCCGCCGAGCAGGGCAATCAGCAAATGGTAATGCCATCGTGTCAGTGCTGCCCTGAAATCGATCGTCGAATCCGTCTGTTGGATAAATACGGTTTTGAGGTGCACCGCTCATCACGTCGTGCACTGCAGTGGGACCTGCTTATGCATCTGGATCTCGACAGCGTGAGCACTGACCTTCAGCAGCGTCTTTTTTCACACTGATGCCTCAGAGCAAGCTACTTCTCATGCGTTAAATCACCAGCGTAGACCTGTGTCATCGACACGGCGCGCTGGTTGCCGACGTAAATCAACGCATGACTGCGATTCAGCATTGAAGCGTTAGCGGCACCGCAGCTGTGTGCAATTGTGTCCAGTTCTGAATGCATCTCGTTAGCGTAGTTAGCGACACGATTCGATTTAACTTTTGCATCCAATCCGCGTTGTAACTTCTTGTTATGTGTCGTTATTCCGGTTGGGCACGTGTTCTGATGGCACTGTAGAGCCTGTATACATCCTAGCGAAAACATAAAGCCGCGAGCACTAGTAACGCAGTCGGCGCCGGCACACAACGCCCAGGCAACATCGACAGGTGTAATCAGCTTGCCTGACGCGACCAGCCGTATCCGGTCACGCAACCCCATCGAAGTGAGTAGATTGACCACCGAGGGGAGAGACTCTTGAATATTCATCCCAGCGGCATCGATTAATGACATAGGAGCTGCTCCGGTACCACCATTACCGCTATCGAGAGTAATAAAGTCGGGAGCGTAGTCTGTCAGGTAAGTTTGAAACACCTGTTTTGATTGCTCAGCAGTGGCTAAATCAGCCGCTTTTTGGGCATCAGATATCAATACTTCGAGTACAGCTCTAAAGTCATCTATATTGCCGATACAGACCTTGAAGCCGGTCGGCTTTCCAGTAATCTCGCGAACCTCGTGGATGAAGTCGAAGAGCTCAGCAGCGCTGTTTATCTCTTGATGACCAGGCGGTGAGATACTCGCCTCACCGGCAGGAATACCACGCTGGGCTGCAATTTCCGGGGTTACCTTGTCTGCCGGCAGAATCCCGCCTTTACCCGGTTTGGCTCCCTGGCTAATCTTTATCTCAAACATCTTTACAGACTCTCGCGCGGCTAGCGATCTGAGCTTTTCGGGATCCAGATTCCCCTCTGATGTGCGAACTCCGTATTTAGCGGTGCCAATCTGGTAGACAAGATCGGCACCAGACTCCAGATGCGCGTCACTAGCACCGCCTTCACCAGTGTTGATCCAGATACCTGCTTGCTTGGCTCCTAGCGCAAGTGCCGTAACGGCGGGCTTAGAGATGGCGCCATAGCTCATGCCTGAGATATGGAAAAGTCGGTCAGTAGTGTAGGGAGCTTGGCACTTTGGCCCGAAAGTAATTGGTGAATTTTGGCTCTCTCCGGTGAAGGGGATAACCGCATTCGCAAAAACCACGTCGCCCTCATGGTGGACACGGGTTGATCCAAAGGCTTGCAGCGTTGATTCTCGCTTTGCGGCTCGGTACGCCCAGGAGCGGTCGGCGCGGTTAAACGGCATCTCCTCACGGTCTAGTGCAAAGAAATATTGACGAAAGAAGACGCCAAGGTCTTCGAAAAGATAACGAAAGCGACCAATAACAGGGTAGTTGCGTCGTATTGTCTGATCGACCTGACTGCGATCCTGTACATAAAGTATGCCAATGCCAAGGATTATTAAAAGGGTGATCAGCCCTGTAATGTGGCTTAAAACAAAACTAGCAAGCTGTGAGAGACTATCCATAAACTCCTCGATATATTGAGCGCTGCCTGCTGCTGCATTCAGGCGTAAAATACAGATAGCTTCAGTCTAGCTTAGAGATGAAATAGCGCCAGAAAATAATAACTTAGCAGCGCTATCTATTACGCTAGATCATTTTACTGGAGGAGGATTTTGGCTTTTACCAAAAAAGCGGAAAGCGCCTTACATAAAACCTCAGATAGTGCGCATAGATTATTGTTTTAAAAAGCTATTAAGCTTTCTTAACGAACTGCGACTTCAGCATGATTGCGCCGAAACCATCCATTTTGCAGTCTAGGTCGTGATCGCCATCCACAAGACGCCCAATCTTTGCGCGCGTACCGATCTTCGCAATATTCGATGAGCCTTTAACCTTAAGGTCCTTAATTAACGTTACATAATCGCCTTCATTGAGCTCGTTACCATTTGAGTCTTTGACGACCAAAACGTCCTCATCAGTAGTTTCATCAATAGCGTTCGCCGCTGGATCCCATTCGTGGCCACACTCAGGGCAGATGAGCATCTGCTGATCCTCGTAGGCATAGGGAGAGTTACACTGCGGGCAGGGTGGTAGTTCGGTGCTCATTAAAACGCTTCCTTGATTCGAGAGCGCTTAGGCTAACGGGTTGCGATTTAATTCGCCAATTTTTCTAAGGCTTTATAGCTTTCTTGATGCTGGTAAGTGTGCTTTCACACGGGCTTAAGCGCCGGAATATCGATATATATAGTTACGTATAATATATATTATGTTAAATTATATGGCTGAAAGAATGGGGCAACGCCCTTCGCGAGCAAAATGACACAATTGCGTCATTGGCCAATAATCCTTAATGAATCGGGAGCGAATAGCGAGTGATTAAGCAGATATGACTATGTGAGCAGCGGTGTCTGCTCAGCCTTGTTGTAGTTGCAAATAAACGCCGGAGAGACGTGTACTAGCCCGTCGACAAGATCAGACTCAACAACAAAAGCATCGAAGTAAGCCTCACCTTGGGAATCAACCTTGGCTAGGACTGTGTAGAGTTTTGATTTACTGAGGCGCTTGACCCCTTGCTCGATTAGATCAGCTTCTAGCTGAATTTGATCGCCAATCGAGATGGCAGACCAGAGCGCTGTAGTGCTGTTTGGATCTTCGGCTATCTTGGCTCCTACTTCCATAATAACTACTGCTGAATGACGCCCGATGAGAGCGCGAAGCGAACGAGGTCTGAGTTGTTTTTGAGACTCAGCTTACGCAGGATGTTGGCGCGATGCGCATGCACTGTTTTCGGGCTGAGGCTGGTTTTCTCAGCGATTTCTACGGCCGGCAAGCCCTCTGCGAGTAGCAAAAAGATCTGTACCTCACGTTTAGATAGCTCCTCAATACGACTGATAGCGTCGCTCTCCGTAGCTAGCTCATTAGCGATTGATGGAGAGATGTACTGCCCGCCAGAGGCAACTGTGCGAATTGCATTAGCCAGCGCGTCTGCCGCTTCAGTTTTTACCAAATAGCCGTGTGCACCAGCCTTTAAGACGCGCTCTGGTACCGGCGATTTGCCTAACATCGTAGAAATTAACACCTTGGTATCTGAGCCTTTTTCGGCAAGCGCTTTTATGACCTCCATACCCCCAAGCGAATGCGTTTGATCATCCCCTTTAGACGCAGGCAGTCCGAGATCTAGTACCAAAATATCAGGATTGTGCTCAATACAAAGATCAACAGCATCATCAACGCTACCGGTTTGGGCCAGGATATGAATTTCACTATCCTCATCTAGCAGGTGCTGGTACCCCGCTAGTACGACTGGATGGTCATCTGCGAGCACAACGCTGATAGTTTTAGGCATTTACTTACTCACTCAGGTCTGGTTGGTCGTCTTTTTTTAACTTTTCAGGATGTCGGCGCCCAGATAGACCTCGCCACACTCTAGCTCCCTGGCTTCTGCCGATGCCAAATCTGTATGCAGTAACGCTGCTGGTACGGCAACCAATGAATCACTGTAGCCAACCAGGCTTATTTTTTCGCGCTCACAGGCCTCGAGTACGCGCTCGAGGGCCTTAAGCACCCTCTTCTGCTGCTCGTTGAATCCGGCGGACTCAACTCGTGCGGACTTAGAGCGGCTCGAGACTTGGCGCAGTATGTAGCCATCTTCGTCTAACAAGCATAGACGCAAACCCACTTTTTTGTACTCAACAAGGAGTCGTTTTAGTCGGTCGAATTGCGCTTGCGTTACTACGTTGATTGTATCCCCAGTGCTGGCCTTGCTTACAAGGTCCCGCATTGCAGCGTCGGTAGCCGTACTGTTTAGTTGACTCTCCATGGCTAACTTTCCGCCCGTCTTAGTCTTAATCTTAGTTCTGCATTTTCTTCGATAAGCTTTTGATTTTTAATATTTAGCTCATCGATAGTATCCTGCTTAATTCGAAGCTTCACGCGTTCTTCGAGTAGCTGGTCACGCATGTTTTCATCTGCATTATTGGCTATGCTACTGTTTTTGCGTGAGTTTTCTAACTTAGACAGACGATAGCACTCCTCCTCTACGGCGTGAAGAGACTTTTGCAAGTCTCGCCGCTCGCTCTCGAGCTCTGAAGCGGCTTGCTGTTGATTTGCGATCGTAGCGCTAAGATCTTGAAGTTTAGCGGCATATTCAGAGCGTTCTTTAAGCAATTGATTATTAGTGCTTTCTAACAGGCTTTGTTGTTCCGAGCGAAGCTTGTTGTGCTCCGCTCTTGCGTAACCGAGGGCCTCACTCCAGAGTCTTGCGCTGTGGCGAATTACCACCTCAGGTACGGTTCCGTGAGCATCTACGCTGTTAAAGCGATCGCTTAGCGCGGCCCACCACTCGTTCAAACCCTTGTTAATAGTAGTAATTGAGCCTACACCAATTCGATCTCGAACAAGCTGTTGCGTAGGGCGCTTCCCTTCCCGTAGCAGCTCATCTGCAACCTCAAATACTTTGCGACGAGTATCGCCAGTCATAAAGTACACCTTACGTATTAATAATACGTACAATATACCTTTAGAACGAACTACTTGCTAGAGTTGCTCGACGGCGTCAATGAACGCCTTCATAGAGATCGGCTTAGCAAGAATCTGGTTGGCCCCGGCTTCGCGCAACTCCTGTGCCTCTTCACCAAGCACGGCTGCCGTGACCGAGATAATCGGCGTTTGAATACCGCAAGCGCGTGCTTGACGGATCATCTCTGCGCCATCCATGACGGGCATGAAGAAATCACTGAGAATCAGATCGTACGGCGTGCTTTTTATCTTCTCCAGCCCGACTGCGCCATTTTCCGCAACATCAACCTGGCCGACTCTTTTGGACAGTAGCTTCTGTGAAACCATACGAATCACCGGATCATCTTCGACAACCAATACTCGCATTACAGCGAGGCGCTTCTGAAACCTTTCCGACTCCTGGCTAGCGTCAGCACGCGTTGTGGTCTCGTTCTCGACTGCGGTAAAGGGTATGACTACACGCGCCTCAAGGCCAGATGAGGGTATCGGAGTGAGGGAGAAGGTACCACCAAGCTCTTTGACGCTTTGCTTAACAACAAATAGTCCGAGTCCTGCACCGTCGCCACCTTGCTCTAACCCCTGCATCCGCTCAAACGGCTGAAGAATGCGCTCTATCTCGAGAGGTTCGATGCCCACACCGTCATCATGGATAACAAACTCCATCGATGCTTTATTCCCTTCTGGGTAGATGAGTTCAGCACCTACACTCACCTCCTTACCGCCCGAGTGGATGATGGCGTTTTTGAGGAGATTGAGAAGAATTAGTTTACATCGCTCAAGATCTGCATTTACCCGAAGCCGCTCATCACTGATCATCTCCATGCGCAGCGTAATGCCTTGGGCTTGAGCCATGCGCCTCACTTGACTGGTAACGCTCTCCAACAACCTGTTGGGATGAAAGACTCTGAGCTGTTGCGGCAGATTCTGTTGCGGGTTGATAGCCTGACGCATGTCGTGAAGCACAGTCATCAAGTGCTCGCTAGTTTCACGAAGAAGTGGTAACTGCTCGGCGAGGCTCGCCTCACTCAGTTCGTCAATTAACATCTTCAGGGTAGCTGCTGGCGTGCGTAGCTCATGCGAAATGATTGAGAGAAGCTGCTGCTGGGCAAAAAACCGCTTCTCAAGAGGGTTTTCCTCAATTGTATTTTGCATCTCAATTTGAATCGCAATTTGCCAGTTATCTGCACGACTGGGTCGGTATTGCCAAAGTTTTGCAGGGTTGTATATACCCGATAGATCGCGGACCAAAATTGAACTGCTATCGATGTCAACCTTGCCGATTAAACCGTGTATCTCAGCAGGCTCGATTCGCGCAAGAAATTCTTCCCGCGACTGGTGCTCATTCATGCCCAGTGCTGCTTGCCCCATATGGTCCGCAATAACCGTCTGCCGATCACTACTAACTTGGAGTTGAACAATCATTAAGCGTCCGAACAGCGAGTTTGCCTGATTCGATAACAGCTCAAGGTTGTTTAGTTGCGGCTCTTTCGTTTGATTGTTCATTTAAACCAGTCTTCTAGGGTTTAGCTCGAGCAATGCAGGGTGCGTGCCAGAGCCGAGCTCGACTATTAGTCTAGTTCAAATTTTGGTGTGCTCGGTGAGCGCAGTTCATGCCCCGTTCGTCTTTCAGCGGATCTTCTGTCGCCCTCAACATCAATATTTGGTAGCTCGGCAACCTCTTCAACTTGCTGTACGAAGGACTTAGAAAGCATGATTAATTGATACTTTCCATTATCGTTAAGGGCATGGAGTGGCAGGAAGGCTCTTTGATCATTCAATAGATCCTGCAGCCTCTCATTTGGTTCGGCAAAGAAAAAACCAAGCAGGCGCTGACCATCTGCCATCTTGACATAAACTTTGAGCTTCTCTTTGCTGACGTTTGCGTCGCTGTCCATATCATCTCACGTTAGATGGGTAATTAAACCAAGACCGATTAGGCCTTTGGCTGCTGCTCAAGCGAGGCGCGGATCTCGGTCAAAATCGATGCAGCGCTGGTGAAATCGTTGAGCTCCAGCACTTCCTCTAACTCCTGTGCCATGCTATCGAATCCCATGGCCCTAAGTCCAGCAACATAAGCTTTCCATTCATTGGCTGGCGTATAGCAGTTGTCAGAATAGGCCGCTAACAGCTCACTGGTCACGCTCTCGATATCTGCGCTCGATACCGGCTTTACTGACTGAGCCTTTATCTCATTGATCAGCGGCTGCAAACCCTCTGCATGGGCCGCAACCAGTTCGCCCAGTTCATTGTCTATTGGAAGCCTGCCCTGTTTTACATCTAGCTCGAGACCCTTAGCTAGCTTTTGCAACTTTGTATCACCGATATAGCCCGCTGCACCTTTGACGCGATGGGTTAAAAGCTCCAACTGATCGGCATCTCGGTTTGCAACTGCCTCAGCGTATTCAGCTGGGTAGGAGGCGAAACCATTTACGAAGGCGCGAACAAGATTTAGGAGTGCTGGCTCGTCACCACTTGTCTGTTTGAGGGCTCCCTCTAAATCCATAAACTTAGGCCAACTGTAAGTTGACTGATTTTTGCGATTGAATAAGGATTTCCCAGCAATTGAATCGTCTATTTCCAGATTCAGTTTGCTGATTAGATCTTTGATTCTAAATGGTTTGTTCAGATAGTCATCCATTCCTGCCGCTAGGCCTTTAGCTCTATCCTCGGGCAGGACTGAAGCTGACAGCCCGTAGATTACCGGCTGTAGATTCTCCGCCAGCGCTCTAATTTGTCGAGTTGCTTCTAATCCATCCATATCCGGCATGTGAACATCCATCAACACCAGGTCAATACCCCCTTGTTTTATTCGCTCTATCGCTCCGCTAGCGCCACTAAACAGCTCTACATCAGCCTGGTATTGTGCCAGTAGCCCTTTAATTACCTCGTTGTTGAGCTCAACATCATCTACGCTGATAATTTTGAGGCTACTGAGCTTTCTTTCTGGGTTTATGTTCCCTGTCGGTATCTTTTCCGGATAGTGGTTTGATATCGAATATAACAACTCTCTCTCGATACCCGCAGCGGTCACGGTACCGTGTACCAAACGATTCCTGCCAGAACTTATACGTGTGCGCAAAGAGGTGTTAACCACTGGAGGAAGGTGGAGAGTTTGGGTTGTGAACCCCTGCAAGAGCGGTTTGACCTCATCATACTTGGCCGCAAAAGCCTGACCGGCTGGTCCTTCGATCTGATCCGAATCTACGATTAGATGGGAGGTTGCCTTTACTGAGCCAATGCCACTCTCAATGAGTTCATCAAGATTTGAGAATACACGCAGACTTACGCCGTCTGCGACAAGAGCGGGTCTCAAGCTCCGCTCTAGAGTTGGGCTGAGCGTAACCAGGTCAACCTGACACGGATGAGGTTTAGGCTGCTTAGCGGTTTTAGGTGCGGGGAACTCAAAAGGCACAACAACTGTTGCTGTTGTACCTCTCCCCGGGGTACTCGCGAGGTGAATCTGTCCATGCATAAGCTCTGTTAAGCGCTTGCAGATCGATAGGCCGAGCCCAGTTCCACCGAAGCGCTTAGATATACTCTCGTCAGCCTGCTTAAACTCTTCAAAAGCGCTAGCCGCCTGCTGTTCAGTCATGCCGATCCCGGTATCGATAACAGAGATCTTAAGATGCGGCGTTTGCGATATCTGATCGAGCTCAAAACGAATCAAAATCCGACCTCCCTCGTCGGTAAACTTAACGGCATTGCCGACCAAATTAGAGACGATCTGCCCCAGCCTTAACCCATCTGCCTTTATACTAGAGGGCAAGCTTGGGGCTACCTCCACTTCGAGTGCAACGCGCTTTAGCTCCGCGTTAGTCGCAAATATATCGACAGACTCTTGCAGAAGGCTATCTAAGTCGATTTCAGCTTTGTTCAACGTCAGTTTGCCGGCATCAGCTCTGGAGATATCAAGGACATCATTGAGGATTCCCATCAGACGCTCTGCGGCTTGGAGGGCCTTATTAACCAGGCTGGCACCCTCCTCTTCTTGGATCCGCTGCCGCAAAAGTGCCAACATGCCCAGAATTCCATTCATGGGTGTGCGTATCTCATGACTCATATTGGCCAGAAAAGCTGACTTCGCAAGGTTTGAACTCTCTGCTTGTGAGCGAGCCTCCTCTAAATCATGCTCAACTTCTTTCTGTGCAGAGACATCAAGCAGAACTCCGTAGATCACAAGATCATCACCTGTTTCATCCACGATCGCATCGAGAAACAGGTGTAAGAAACGGGTATCACCCAGAGGCGTTCGAATCTGAATATAGGCGTCGTACGGCTCGTGTTGGGCGATTGCCGCTTCATAGTCCACCTCTACCTGGTCACGCTGTTCCGGCACGATATATAGCAGCAGACGCGCTAGAGAGAAGGTCGATTGCTCTGGTAGCCCGAGCAGAGAGAAGACTTCACGTGACCACTCGGAGCGACTCTCTGCCAAAGCGATTCTAAAGATACCGATGCCCGCAACCTTTCTCGCCTGCTCGAGGTGTGCTAACGCCTCCTCCAGTGAGAGGGTAAGGCTTTTGTTTGCGGTTATATCTTGTGAACAGCCAACCAGCTTAACCCGAGCCCCCGTTGAGTCTTGCTGCACTGAGGCGTTGTCTCTAACCCAAATAGTGGTGCCATCGGGTCGCCTCACTCGATACTCGAGGTGGATATTTTGCACCTCTTGGCCGACGCACGCCAATTTAGACTCCACCTCGGAGAGGTCATCAGGATGTATGCTCTCCTTCCAGAGGCGATAGATACTATTTTTTGTCGAGCGATGTCGCCTAAAAATAGCAAACATCCTGTCATCCCAGACGAGATGTTGGCGGGAGAGGTCTAACTCCCAAATACCGAGCTTTGCAGAGCCTGCAGCAAATTCAAACCTATGCAGCAGCTCTCGTTTCTCTTTGAGTAGCTCCGACAGATTAGATTCAAGGATTCGCTTCTCATCCTTGACTCTGTCCGTAAGATCGATCGCACTCTGCACATCGGTATTCGAACCAAACCATTTGATGACTCGCCCACTGCTGTCCTTCAATGCATGAGCTCGGGTGTCGAACATACGATAGTTACCCGCCTCATCTCGTAATCGAAACTGGACCGAGAAATTCTCACCTGTTAGTAAGCATTTCTGCCAGGCACTCTGGACGCGCTCTTGATCATCTGGATGAATAAACTGAAGCCACCCCATACCCTCTAACTCATGCTGAGTCGCACCTGTGTAGGACTCCCAGCGAGAGTTAATGAAATCGCAATAGCCATCTGAAGTGGTAGTCCAAGTCATTTGGGGCAGGAGGTTAGCGATACCGACTAGGCGCTCAAGCTCTTCACGCTCGACCAATGCTGAAGCATCAGCGATTAACCGGTTACGCCACTGGGTCAGCAGCCCGCAGCCTAATGCAGAGAACAGTAAAGCCAGTAGGTAGGCGAGAGCGGGCTCTATAAGACGGTGCTGGCTTATGGAATCATCGACAAAGCTACCGGGTATCAGTCGCAGGATTATTGGGTGATCATCCTCTAGCCGAGCTTGCGATAAACTTGTGGGGCCCATGTTGAGTGAGCTCGCCAAGAGTATATCGCCGGAGTCAGGCTCTATTGAGTACCAACTGTCGCCAGACAGAAGCTGATCGACATCTGAAAAGGATAGAGTATCGCCAACCTTAATTGGCTCACCAAGCTGGAAACCCCACTCCAGTGATTGCTGGGGCGCAATTAACCAGTCACCCTCAGCGTTTACCAGCCAGGTTTCATGCAGAGAGTAGTTGGAGGTGCGTATCAGGGCGAAAAGATCAGTCAGAATGAGATTCGCAAGAATATACCCTTGTGGAGCACGCACACCGATCCTTACGGTTGGGCGAAACGGGACTTCTATGCTTCCCTGCTCTACATTGAGGTTAAACTCCGATATGTAGATCTGACCGACCTCCAGATCGAGCATCGAGCGGAAATAGTCTCGGTTTGATTTATCTTGAAGCTCTTGCTCCGGAACCTGACTGACCACTCCGGCATCGCGATCAAATCTCATCAGCTCCTGACCCTCTAGGGACAGCCAGCGCGCCTGAAACGCCGCCGAATTCGCGAAAATGGCAGATCGTAACGCTTCAGCCGGGGGCGCACCTAGCTCCTCAGCGCGCTGTAAAAGAATTTGAAGCGCATAGATCGTCTCTCGCAGCTCTGTGGCTATTAGTTCATTATCTTTGATCAGCAGTGCGGCTTGCTCTTTGGTGATGCGCTGCAGCGATTCAGTACGCTGAGACTGGTAATTGAGAGAGATAATCGTCGATAAGAGTAGAAAGAGGCACAACGCAACTATCGCTACCCTGGGAACTCGACTCGATATTGGAGCTGCTTTGATCATTTACGACGCAGACTCCCTTCTATGTATGTTGCTGTTGCAAAGGTGACTGTTCAGCTCAACGTTATTGATTGAACTTACAGGATATGGCCTAACTGCTCTTCTCGAAAACGGACTCCAAGGTCGCTGCTAGGTGGTCAGGGTCTACCGGCTTACTCAAAAAGGCGGCGGCCCCCAAAGAACTCGCCCGAGACTTAATCTCTTCGCTGGCAAATGCGCTGAGAAAAACAAAAGGTATATCCTTTGTCAGCGAGAGCTTAGATGTCATATCAGCTAGCTCAAAGCCGTTCATATTAGGCATGTTCAGATCCAAGACGATCAGATCGGGACGTTTCTTTATCGCCAGCTCAAAGCCAACGTCAGGATCGATCGCAAATATGAGATTATAGTACTCACTAAGACTGTCTTTCAGATGTGCCAGTGTGAAGCTATCATCATCAATACACAGCACTGTACGCTTGTTTTGATCCATCTGTGTTGAGCCCTATTTCTCAGTCAATACCTGCATCTTACCCGAGGTCAGTGCCGAGTCAACGGCAGGCTGGAACATTACTGAAGCAGCCGTTGTGGACGCCAGAGCAAAAACAGCAATTAGTAAAGTTTTCTGTTGGATACTCATGACAATCTGCCCTCCTACTTACTTATAAGCGTAGAAGAAAATTCGTGAAATCCAAGCAGATTATATCGTTTTGTTGGTGCCTCGGACCGGACTCGAACCGGTACACTGTTACCAGCGGGAGATTTTAAGTCTCCTGTGTCTACCAATTTCACCACCGAGGCTGAGTGTTGCGGCTGCGAAAGTGCGGGTATTGTGTTGTTAGACTCGAAAAATGTCAACGCAAAACATAGGCTTAGCGGAAAAATAGAGACGAGCAGGATAGTCTACAGGCTACGACTTATCAGTGACTATAAAGAAGCGGTCCAAGACAATGCAGGGTTTGGGCTCAAATCTGGAGAACGCGATGCTCGGTCCCTATAGGTTGAAACGGGCTGATGCGGCCGGCCAGCCAAGCGCCCAGATGCCTCTTGATGCTTATATAGAAGATATCTCCGGCTAAACCCTTTCATCCTCACGAAAAACCTTGTACTTTAGTTTAAGTTAGCAATCACTAATTTTCTGGCCTGAGTTTTGCTTGTGGCTTAATACAGGAACGGACTCAGCAAAGAGGTCCGGCCACGACCATTCATAACTAAAAAGAAATAGAGACCCAGCTGATGCTGCAGCTTAAATTCAACGGAAAACACAAAATCCAGGGCGATCGTGTTGCTCTGGAGCTGCTTTATAACAATTTGACCGGAGTAGGATTCGAACACCACGAGAGTTGGCAGCTCGAATTTGAAGAGTATCTCCAACAGGTAGCCACCCTTCTCCATCTGCGTTTGACTAGCGGTATCCCGATTGTTCTGATGGAGGCCGAGTCAGGAGTGGTCCTGGCAAAGTCAGAGATTGGCGGCGCGTTCAGCCACTGAGATCCTCAAAACACAAAAAGGCCAGCGCTAGGCTGGCCAAATAACACACAACAACAGGGAGTGATGAAAAAACACCATCTGTCGCCCTAGTTTAGTCAAGATTCTTAGAAACACAAAATTTTAAAGTAGCTAAGAATACCGGTGTTTCGGAATGTCGGGAGCAGCACTAGCTCGGCTGAAACACTGAAAAAAGAATGGAGGCGAGCACCGGAGTCGAACCGGCCTAATACAGATTTGCAATCTGTTGCATCACCGCTCTGCCAACTCGCCTTACTTGAAAAAGATGGAGCGGGATATCGGGCTCGAACCGACGACCTATACCTTGGCAAGGTATCGCTCTACCAACTGAGCTAATCCCGCATCTCGTCAAGAGGTGCGTATTATAGAGGCTAACAGATTAGAGTCAATGCTCTACTTCTAAATATTTTTGTATAAGAATTAACCACTTAGATTTCAGCCGTTTAAATATCCTCACTCAAATGCGGCCAGGCGGCACGTAGATAGACAAACATTGACCAGAGCGTCAGTAGCGTTGCCGCGTAGAGCGCTGCAATACCTGCCCAAGCGCCGCTTGAACCTGGCTCAAGCGCCAGTAATACGAGGATCGCCAGCATCTGCAGCGCCGTCTTCACCTTACCAACCATCGACACGGCAACTTGAGTGCGCTTACCGATCTCGGCCATCCACTCACGCAGGGCTGAGATAACAATCTCTCGACCAATAATGACGACTGCTGGTATTGCCGTAAGTACCGGCCAGGTTTGTAACTCTCGTGAGTAGGTATCAACCAGTACAACCAGCGCCGCGGCCACCATTAACTTGTCCGCCACAGGGTCGAGGAACGCGCCAAAAGGGCTAGACTGATCGAGCTTGCGGGCTAGATAGCCGTCAAGCCAGTCGGTGACGGCCGCCAATGCAAACAGCAGCGCGGCATAAATGCGAGCATCTTGTATCGGTAGGTAGTAGACCAGTACGAAAACAGGGATGAGAATAATGCGCAGAAGCGTCAGGATATTTGGGATTTTCATTCAGTTCCATCAATCCCTGGGTTCGGGATGCAAGGCAAAATAGATCGTCTCTGCGAGACTTTTGCTTATCGTAGCAACTTTTGCGATCTCTTCAACACTCGCGGACTCTACAGCCTTGGCACTGCCGAAATGGTTAAGCAGTGCTCGACGCCGTTTCGGGCCCACGCCTTCTATACCCTCTAACAGGGACTGCTTGCGAGCTTTCGCGCGCCGAGCTCGATGCCCCGTAATCGCAAAACGGTGTGCCTCATCACGAATGTGCTGAAGTAGGTGCAGTGCCAAAGAGTCTGATTGCAGGATGTTTTCCCGACCTGTCTCACCCTCTATCAGCACTTCAAAACCAGCTTTACGGGTCGGACCCTTAGCGATACCGATAACGCGAACCTCTTTTAAGCCCAGTGTTCCCAACACATCCATCGCCTGAGTCACCTGCCCTTTGCCACCATCAATAACCAAAATGTCGGGCAGTAGCGCCTCCTCCTTCTGCAAGCGACCGTAGCGCCGCTCGAGGGCTTGATGCATCGCGGCGTAATCGTCCCCTCCGGTTATACCGTCGATGTTAAATTTGCGATAGTCGCGCTTAAGCGGCCCATTGCGGTCGAAAACAACACAGGAGGCGACCGTTGCTTCACCACTTGAGTGGCTAATATCAAAACACTCAAGGCGTGACGGAATCTCTTCTAGCTTAAGGGCCTCCTGAAGTGTCATGAAGCGGTTGTACATATTTTGTTTATTCGCTAACTGAGCTGTGAGATTCTGCTCTGCATTGGTAACAGCTAATCGCTGCCAGGCAGCACGTTCGCCTCGAACCGAGGAGGTCAACTGTACCTTTGCACCACGTAACTCTGACAGTGCCTGCGATAGTGCGTCTTCGCCTTCAGCAGCATCAGAGGTGATAATGCTGGCGGGTATCTCCCGACCACCACCGAGATAAAATTGAGCAACAAAGGCCGCCAGCAACTCACTGGCGCCCTCCTCTATTGATACCCGCGGATGATAGACTCGCGAGCCGATTACCCGACCCTGACGCACAAAGAGCGCGTGCACGCAGACACCCCCAGGCTTGATCGCACAACCAAAAACATCAGCGTCACCTTTCTGACCAGAGACGAACTGCTGCTCCTGAACGTGTCGCAGTTTTTGGAGTTGATCTCGAAGCTCTGCAGCACGTTCAAACTCAAGCGCTGCTGCAGCTTCATCCATCTGCTGACTCAACTCCGATAAAACTGCAGGATTCTTACCCTCCAGAAACATCTTCGTATGTCGCACGTCTCGCGCATAGTCTTCGGGCGAAACTAAACCTACACAGGGGCCTGAGCAGCGCTCTATCTGGTACTGTAAGCAGGGCCTAGAGCGATTGCGGAACTGAGTGTCATCACACTGGCGAACTTTAAAGAGTTTCTGAAGTAAATTGAGGCTGTCGCGTACAGCCAAGCCACTCGGGAACGGCCCAAACAATTTGCCCTTGCGTTTAGATTTCCCGCGCTGAAAGCGAACAGCCGGGTGATCTTCACCATCTGTGATCAAAATATAGGGGTAAGACTTATCGTCACGCAGCAGAATGTTGTACGGAGGGCGATAACTCTTGATTAGGTTCTGTTCTAGCAACAGTGCTTCGGTTTCACTACCGGTCACTGTGATTTCAACGTGAGCGATTTTTGAGACCAGCGCCTGGGTCTTGATGCTCAAACCGGTATTGCGGAAGTATGAGCTAACGCGGTTCTTCAGATTTCGCGCCTTACCTACATAAAGCAACTCGCCTGCCGCATCATACATCTGATAACAGCCTGGGCGTTGCGTCAGGTTTTCAAGAAAAGCCTTGGGGTCAAACTCTTTAAGCACCAAATCGGACACGCGAACCCACCTTACTCGGCGCGACTAGCTTGCATGTAGAGATGTGTTGCCTGTTGATGGATCTGATTAAGATCATCGCGAGTATCATCGGTAATACCCGCGCCGCGCGACAAAGAGACCTCAAGGAACGCGCTGATCTGAGCGTATTGATAGAGTCGGTCATCGTACCCCTCGGAGCGAGCCATCTTAGTCAGAGCGATCTGCGCACCATTCATCAGGATGTTGTTGATGTCGGTATCCGACATGCGCGGGTCTCGAGCAGTTCGCTGGCTACGTGCTTCAGCTTCTGCTTCTTGAACTTGACGCTTGGTCAATGGGGGCATCAACGCTCTCCTGTACGGGTTCTTTGGGGTCGCTTGTATCAGAATCTGCTAGTGTAGAGTTTTAACGGTGTTAACCCAAGAGAGAGCCCCGTTTAATTGAGTTTAATCCGATAGGAGATTGGTATTACTAACCACCGCCTCATCGAGCAGTTGCGTTGGCTCGCAGCTTCATCGAATCTAACCCGATGTGCGCCACTCGAGCTCCCTGAGGGTTTATTGACCTACGATGCTAAGCGTCAGCCAAGTGCTGATGTAAGCGCCCGACGGCTTGGACTTCAGTTCGAACAGCTAGTTAGAATTGGTTTAAGATTAAACCCCCAAATCACTGATATAGAATCAAACATACCGATTAGGAGCGGCAAGGTAACCGTCGGCGAAGCTGACCTTTTACTACGCTTGGGTGATGCTTGGTGGCACCTGGAACTTGCACTAAAATTCTACCTGCGTGAAATCGGAACCGAGGGTCTCAAAGGCTACTACGGCCCCAACCGCAAGGATCGCTTTGATATAAAGTGGCAACATATGCTGGCTCATCAAACTCAGATATTTAGCCAGCCGGCAGCGCAGAGCTTACTCCAGAGTCGCGGCATCGAGCGACTTTACAAAGCTTGCCTAATCAAGGGCTGGGTGTTCCAGCATCCCAATGACCCACGTTCTACCTACCCTGATCCAATCAATCCACATCATGCAGGTGGCTGGTGGGTGCGCCAGACAGAACTCAATACCTGGCTCAATACACACCCATCGTCTGCTCGTTTTATGATTGTTGAGAAACCCTATTGGCTCTACCCTCCAGGCCGTATAACCGGTCGGGCTCTGAGCAAAAACCAGCTCGAGCGCGAGCTGGTCAAACGCCAAGGGGCGGTGCAGATTTGGGTCGTTATCGGTGAGAGTTATTCGCGCCAAGTTCTTAGTCGCGGGTATGTGGTTCAAGATCTATGGGGGATGGATGGCAATTGAATCTGTGAGATCAGTTGTACGCCAGATATTACCGCATCTGATGATGCTGCTGTGGGCCGCACTGGTGGCCTCCTCTTTCCCAGTTGCGGCTGCTTTCACGCCGGAACTCTCTGCTACCCTACTGGTCGCAATCCGCTTTATTCTTGCCGGAGCAATTCTCTGGTTAATCCGTCCGCTACCAATGCGCCAGTCACTAATCGCCTGGTCCAGTTATGCGCTACTGGGACTCTTGCTCGGTGGCAACTTCATCATCATGTTCGTCGCGCTAAGGCACAGCGCACCACTTAACTTGGCAGCGATCTACATCAGCCTCCCATTCTTCGCTTACTCTATCTCTATGCTACTGAGAATGGAGCGATTCAGCTGGCAACGTGCTGGTCTACTTGCCTTGGTCGCTTGTGCAGCGCTGATCATCCTAAGCCGGGCCGATCTCAGGTCAATCGGCTCAATTGAATGGGGCTTCGGAGAGACGCTCTATTTAGGCGGCTGTATGCTAGCGGCAGGCTACAACACGCTGTCACGTTACACTACTGATCGCCAGTGGATAGCAGCGGACCCCTATGCCACAACCTGTCTTAGCTTAATTGCCGGCGGAGCTCTGCTAGCCATTCCTGACCTGCTGACGGGAGACCTTGAAGCCTTCGCCGCTAACTTCAGTTGGCCGGACCTCTGGGCGCTCTTATATTTAACGCTCTTTACCTCTCTACTGAGCTTCTGGATCCTTCAGATCTGTGCACTAAAACTCGCTCCAAGCATGCTATCTGCCTACTCATACCAAGCCCCAATGCTCTACCTGCTGGCGGAGCTAATCCTTAACCTCACCGCGTGGCGCAATCTGTACCTATTGGCGATCGGACTTCTGCTATTCGGATTTTTCCTGTTGGCCCGACAGCGAACTGAACAGCTGTAGAGCTTATTTTTAAACCAAAAAAAGAGGGCCGATGCCCCCTTCTCCTGCTCTATGCTTAACTTGCAAGCACAGCTCGATGCGCTCTAAGTAATTACTGAACCACTTTAGCCGCGTCTGCAGCCATGGCTTTTTTCAGGAAACGCGCGCCCACAACAGTCATAACAAGCATTGCAGCAATGATTGCGATACTAGGTGCGAAAGAGATAAGGCTGTACTTGTCGATATTGGCCATTTTCATAACTCCATGATGGTCGTATAAAAGATGGCGCGCATTCTATTTACAGCCTCAGGTCTATGCAACAGCGGCTTTTCACGTTTTCGGTTATTAGCGCAGAAAACAGTCCAGTTACTCGTCGCGTTGCAGACGCTTGAGCAGTGCACTCGTATCCCAACGGCTACCGCCAATAGCCTGCACATCAGAGTAGAACTGATCAACTAGTGCAGTCACAGGCAGCTGGGCGCCGTTGGAGCGCGCCTCGTCCAGTACAATGCCCAAGTCTTTTCGCATCCAGTCAACTGCAAAACCATGATCATAGTGGTCTTCGATCATCGTCTGGTGGCGGTTGACCATCTGCCAGGAGCCCGCAGCGCCGTGTTGGATTACGTCGATCACAGCCGCAACATCCATACCTGACTTCTGGCCAAAGTGGATCGCCTCTGCCAGCCCCTGTACCAGACCCGCAATACAGATCTGATTCATCATCTTGGCCAACTGACCGCTACCGACAGGGCCAAGCAGGCTATGGGACTTCGCATAAGCATCGATTACGGTGGAGACGCGCCGGTAAACAGTCTCATCACCGCCAATCATGATACTGAGTACACCGTTCTCAGCACCCGCTTGTCCGCCTGAAACAGGTGCATCTAAGAAGCTAAGGCCTCCTTTCTCACAGGCCTCAGCCAGTGTCCGTGCGGCTTGCGCTGATGCCGTAGTATGGTCGACGAGCACTGCACCAGCGGCCATGCCAGAGATCGCACCGCCCTCAGCTGTAGTGACTGAGTAGAGGTCTTGGTCGTTACCGACGCAGACAAATACCATCTCCGCGCCCGCCGCTGCAGCGGCGGGAGTGCCGGCGCTAGAACCGCCATAGGTCTCTACCCAGCTTTGCGCTTTAGCGCTAGTTCGGTTAAAAACACAAACTTCGTGGCCGGCTTTCTGTAGGTGACCCGCCATTGGGTAACCCATCGTACCTAGACCGATGAATGCAACCTTTGCCATGCTATTATCTCTTTATTGAAATTATTGGAAACGCCATGAGCATACGAATGACGAGCCTATTCGGACCCCTAGTCCCTATCTTGGCAGCGCTGAGTATCAGTGCCCAAGCCGAAAATCCACTGCCCGAGATAGAGTTACAGACACTCGACGGCGAATCAATGCTCCTAAGCGAAACAAATGGCAAATTTCGTGTGATCAATTTCTGGGCTACCTGGTGCCCACCCTGTGTCAAAGAGATGCCCTCTCTCGCCACGTTAGATGAGAAGCTTGAAGAGATCGATGGTGGTGTGATCACCATCAATGTGGGTGAGCAGCAAGATCAGGTGGAAGCATTTATCCTCGAAAACCTGGAGCCTAACGATATGACCATGCTGCTCGACCCTCCGGGCAAGGCCTTCCCTGCGTTTAAACTGAGCGGCTTGCCTATTACGGTCGTGGTCTCTTCAGATAACCAGATTTTGGATTACGCCCTCGGCGAGCGCGAATGGGACTCACCCGAGATGGTGGAAGCGATTAAAGGCCTAGCGAACTAGGCCTCTATTTTGATTAGACACGGCCCTCAAGCTCGACCAAGATATTTAATACCATCTGTGCAGAGTTCTCTGAGGCCGTTTCGATGAACTGGTCGAAGGAGACATTAGACTCCTGCCCTGCAATATCCGATAGAGCGCGGATAACTAAGAAGGGTGTTTCAAAGCAGAAGCAGGTTTGCGCGATCGCAGCGGCCTCCATTTCGGCAGCTTTCATCTGCGGGAAGTTTGCACGCGTTCGAGCAACGTGCTCCGGATCGCTCATAAAGGTATCGCCGGTCGCAATAAGACCGCGGCTGCATGCCATACCCGCCATCTTCTCAACCGAAGCTTCGGCCACATCCACCAGCAAATGATCCGCCTCATAAGCTGCAGGCATGCGGGCCATCTGGCCGATCTCGTAGCCAAATACTGTTAAGTCAACGTCGTGATGACGGACCTCTGTGGAGATAACTACATCACCAACACGCAGGTTCGGGTCGAAACCGCCGGCAGACCCAGTATTAATCACACATGTCGGTTTAAAGTGGTCCAATAGCAGCGCCGTGCCAACTGCCGCATTTACTTTCCCGATACCCGACTTGAGCAGAACCACGTTAAACTTACCGATGGTGCCGGTAAAGAAAAGAAAACCCGCAATGCTCTGCTGCTCGAGTCCTGAAATAGACTGTTTCAGTCGCTCGATCTCCTGATCCATAGCGCCGATCAAGGCAATACGAGCATCGCCGGCCAGTTGGGATTTTAGAGAGGTTGCAGAATTATCGGCAGAGTTTGATGGATTCAAATCTTCGGGGCGACTCATGCGGGATCCTTTGTGACAAAGTAAGGGTGATCCTATGGTACCACCCTGAGATGGATTTGCATGCTTGGTTCAGCTTTTAGGCGCTGGATAGAGCCCCTGCCAACCGAAGCGATTAAATAGTTTATTAACCTGGTGATCAACAGGCGCCGAGAGTGATATCCGCTGCTCGCTAACCGGGTGAGTAAATTCCAGTTCAGTCGCCATCAGTAGCAAACGATGGATCTCGAAGTGCTCACGGTACAGCCGGTTGTGGCGACCCTCACCATATTTGGTATCCCCCACGATTGGGTGCAAGATATGCTTCATATGACGGCGGATTTGATGTTTGCGTCCTGTGCTCGGTTTGACCTCAACCAGGGAGTAGCGCGCTTTAGGGTAGCGGCCAACAGCGATATCCAGCTCTACTCGCCCTAACGTACGATAGGCCGAGATCGCCTCTTTGGGTTCAGGATTCTCCTGTGCCATCGGTTCAGCAAATTTATCTCTTTTCGGTACCAATGCGTAATCAATCAGGTCACTGTCAGCACTCCATCCGCGCACGACCGCGAGGTAAGTCTTGCGAATGCTGCGCTGCATGAACTGCGCTTGGATATGCTGCGTCGCCTCAAGCGTTTTACCCACCAGGATGATGCCTGAGGTCGCCCGATCTAGGCGATGAATGGTATGGAGTTTGGGCACACCCTTGTAGACTTTTAGAAGCCCCATCAGGGTCGGCTCATCAGCTGCTGTGATCCAACTCGGATGTACCAGCAAACCTGCGGGCTTGTTCACACCGATTAAATAGTCGTCTTCAAATACAATGTCTAAGTCTGTCACGCTTATTATGGCCCCCTAAATATGGCGCCGCACTCTACCAGCCGCTTAATTCAGTATCCAGCTGATCCCACAAAATATGCGACTCCGAGAACTAACATGGTTTTTTTGTGCGCCGCACAAATTAATATTTGACAGCTACAAATATTGCTCATAAAGTAACCATATTGTTGCACTGCACAAATTACCAAATCGGGAGATATACCATGATCAACGAATTTAAAGACAGCATGAAACCAGTAATGGATATGGCTGAAATCAACAAGAAGACTGCTGAGAAACTGATTGCTCTTCAGTCTGCTTACGTAACTGAGGTTGTTAACGCTTCACTGTCTCAGATGAAGACGCTATCTGAAACTAAAGACCCTAAAGCGGCTCTGGACCTACAGGTAAAGTACCTGAAAGATGCTGAGTCTAAAATGACTGAAGTTGCTGAGAAAGAGATCGCTGCACTGGCTGAAGCCAAAGAAGAGCTTTCAACTCTGGTTGAGAAGAGCTTCACTGATCTAGCAACTGCTCAGCCTTTCGCTGAACTGCAGAAGTTCATGGCTGCTAAAAGCTAATCGCTTCCAACACCGTTTATAACATCACGAAGAGCCGGCAACTGCGCCGGCTTTTTTGTGTCCTGTGCTTCAAACAATGTCCAATAGTTGGCACAGCCTGTGCAATGGTTGAGTTGTGGTGTCAGTGCGGGACAGCACAGAGCGATAACAAACGTCTCCGTCAAATGGCGGAAATTGAATTATCCGGCTAGGATTAAGTGCACTGATATATTGTCAACCTTACAAGGATTTACGAAACCAAATGAAGGCTCTGATAGCAGATGACGATTTAGCCCTGCGCTTTATTATGCAGAAGATGCTAGAGGGATGGGGCTTTGAACCCGTTATTGCATCCGATGGCGAAGAGGCCCTGAAATTAATGCAGGATTCTGATGAAGCACCGCGCCTGCTGCTGCTCGATTGGGAGATGCCGAAAATTAACGGGCTCGATCTCTGTAAAGCTCTGCGCGAGGATGAGAACAACGACCCGCCGTATATTATCCTTGTGACCGGTCACGCTGAGGCGGAATACATTCAAACTGCACTAGATGCGGGTGCCAACGACTTTATCAGCAAACCGACAAACTCAGGAGTTTTGCGCGCGCGCATCGGTGTGGGGCTACGTACACTCGAGCTGCAACGCAGACTCAATATTGCAAACCACATGCTGGCTTACCGGGCAAACCACGATGATTTGACTGGCCTGCGTAATCGTGGAGCGGTGGTTGAACAGCTCGAATCTGAGCTCGCGCGCGCCCAGCGATACCACTCTGAACTGTCGATCGCTATCCTCGATATCGACTTTTTCAAAAAGGTAAACGATACCTATGGCCATCCGGTCGGCGATCGCGTTTTACGTGAGTTCGCTGACCGCCTCCGGGACACCTTTAGGCCCTACGATACTGTTGGGCGCTACGGTGGCGAGGAGTTTATTGTCGTCTGTCCAATTGAGGCGCAAAAGAGCTTTGAGCTATTTGAGCGCTTTCGCAAAGTAATTGAAGAGACGCCCTTCCTGGCAAACGATCTAGCCATAGATCTGACCGTCAGTGGAGGAGTGCGCACCTTCTCCGGCGAGGAGGTTAACGACGCTAAGGGTATTCTCTCGCTACTTGCCGATGCAGACGCCGCGCTCTACCGAGCGAAGCACTCAGGCCGTAACACTGTCTGTATGGTGAATCACAGCTCCACCCCATTCCCTGAGCACGAACACCAGTCCAGCGGACAAAAGACGGGCTAGGATAATCCCCGAGTGGCTTGTTGAATTTCAGCCACTGAAGAGGCGATCACCTAATTGGTCAATCGTCATCTTCGCCTTATTCAGAGTCACTTCTGTGCAAGATTCGCGCGATGGCAGCATATCTGCTCGGATAAATCGGTGCTCCTTTGGCTCTCCATCGACAGTTTTTAAAATCCGAGCACCGACGCCAAACTGCCCACCGGCATGGCGCGGTTCCACAAGTATCTGAAAGCCCTTGTAGTCAACAAGCTCTATGGCAGGTGCGTCATCCTTGGTACCAAAAAGCCCCATTAGGCTCGATAAAAATCCCATTCATCTATTCCTGAATCTGTTCAATCTCAATCTTCTTGTGTATCAGCGACTGCATAACGGCACAAATCACCCGCACATCACTTCCTGTCGTTAGATAGCGATGCAACGAGAAAGTTTCACTGTTCAAGGATAAAAGTTTACGCAGCTCTAGTTGTCTGCGAACCTCCAATGCTACGGCTTTAGGTGTATCAAGAATCTCAACCGACTCTCCGAGATAACTCTGGATAGCCTCACGCAAGAACGAGTAGTGGGTGCAGCCCAGCACCAGGGTATCGACCTCCTGCTCCTGCATGGGTTCGAGATAACGAATTAAAAGGCTCTGTAGCTGCGCGGCATGCTCACCCGGTTGTTCGAGCGCCTCTACTAACCCTGGACAGGCCTGGATTGAGAGCTGTGCATCAGCGGCAAAGGCCTCGACGAGCCGTTTGAACTTTTCAGACTGAACAGTATAAGTTGTTGCGAGAACACCCACGCGTCTAGATTTGCTGCGCTGCACAGCTGGTTTGAGCCCGGGTTCGATACCGATGATTGCGATATTGAAGCGCTCTCTTAGGGTGTTGATCGCTGCCGCAGTGGCTGTATTGCACGCAACTACCACTGCTTTACAACCCTGCTCTACCAGCCAAGCAGTTACCCGGTACGAGCGCTCGACAATTTCGCTATCTGAACGATCCCCATACGGAGCATAAGCTGTATCAGCAAAATAGATGATCTGCTCGTGTGGCAACTCGGCCGATATAGCTTGCATCACTGATAAGCCACCGACGCCTGAATCGAACACACCAATAGGCGCATCTGCCGCAACCTGCCTGTCTGTTACCAACCCTGCGTTCCCTTAAGCCTTAGGTAATTGGGTCAGAGGATACAGTATTCTCGAACAGCATTCTTGCTGAGCTTTCTAACTTAGTTTTCAGGCTGAGCTTTCTGGCTGAGTCGGGTGATTTGCTGCACTGCAACAAAAAACATTTGACACTAACAATCTTCTAGCCTAAATTGGACATATATTGTGCAGTGCACAAAATTGTTTTTAAACTTACAAACTGAGGTTTGAACCATGTACGACACTATGATGAAAACATTCGCTGACCAGATGGCTCCGTTTAACAAAGCTGCTGAGATCAACAAAAAGACTGCTGAGAAGCTGTTCGAACTTCAGTCTGCCTACATGACTGAGATGTTCAACGCAGGAATGACTCAATTCAAAGCACTGACCGGTGCAACTGAGCCGAAGTCAGCTGTGGAGATGCAAATCGCGTTTTACAAAGATATGGAAGCTAAATTGACCGCTGCGGCTGAGCAGGAAATTGCAGCTCTGACGACAGCACGCGAAGAGCTATCTTCTGTATTTGAAGAGTCAATGGCCAACCTGGCTGAAGTTGACTATCTCACAGAGATGAGCAACTTTGACTTCACAGCAATGATGCCAACAGCTGAGAAGAAGCCACGCGCTGCGCGCAAAGCAGCTGCGCCTAAGGCGTAACTGCTTGCTGTAAGATAACGCGAAGCATAAAACCGAAAAACCGCTCATCTGAGCGGTTTTTTTTGTAACGCGTTACCTATCTGAGAGGCTTAAAGCTGAGCCAGGCACCAGTCTATCACCTGCTCTTCGCTCTTATCGACAAGTGGGCGTAACTGCTCCAGCGAGTCGATCAGAGCCGTGCGCGACGGCCGCACGATATTCGCATGCCCTACTTTACGCCCCGGGCGGATCTCTTTACCGTACCAGTGCACATTGAGCCCAGTGACGTTCAACCACTCAGGTTTCCAGTCACGACCCAGCAGGTTGTACATCAGTGCTTCACCACGAAGTTCAGGCTGAATCAATGGTAGGCCAGCGAGTGCACGCAGATGCAGCTCAAATTGGCTGATCGTGGCACCCTCTTGGCTCCAGTGGCCAGAGTTGTGCACGCGGGGCGCCAGTTCATTGACTAACAGCTTTCCTTCAACCACGAAGCACTCCATCGCCATTACACCGATGTACTCTTGATCATCCATAATACGACCGAGCCAGCTCTGTGCGTCTTGCTGTTGCGAATAATCATTGTCGAGATTGGTGATGCTAGCACGCAGTATGCCATCCTGGTGCCAGTTGCGAGTGAGCGGATAGAACACCTTCTCGCCTTGGGCATTACGTGCACCCACCAGAGATACCTCATGAGAGAACGGTATCATCGCTTCAGCGATGCAGTTGCCGTCCCACTCGGACTCGCAATCATCGCCGACTTTCCAGCGCCATTGACCGCGGCCATCGTAACCACCCATACGAGCTTTCACGACAGCGGCCTCGCCAAGTGAGGCGAGTGAAGTGGAAGGATCTTCGCTACTGGAGTCTAGATTGACCCAGGGCGCTGTCGGCACCTCTAAACGATCTAGAAGACTTTTCTGTCGCTGACGATCAATCACCGCATACAATGCACTCGCGTTGCGGAAATTAGGATGACCTTTGAGCTGATCGCCCACCGGATTATCCGGCCAATGCTCTATTTCAACACTGATAACATCATCATCACGCAGCTCAACGAGCTGATCGCCAATCGGATGTATGGGTTGAACCTGCAGCTGCATAGGCGCACCTGCCTGCTGCAGCATCTGACCTAGCTGGCCGTTACCAGCAACAACAATACGCGGCAGTTCCATCTTTAACCTCTTGGATCAGGATTATCGAGAACAGCTTGAGACTGTGCAGCACGCCACTCACCCAGGCGGTGGGCAAGATCGCTATCTTCAGTTGCCAGCATCTGTGCAGACAGCAAGCCAGCATTGAAGGCGCCAGCACCACCAATAGCCAGAGTACCTACTGGAATACCGCGCGGCATCTGTACGATAGAGAGCAGGCTATCCTGCCCGCTGAGCGCTTTACTCTGCACCGGCACACCCAGCACAGGAACCAGCGTCTTAGCAGCGATCATGCCCGGTAGGTGAGCAGCGCCGCCAGCGCCGGCGATAATTACCTTAATACCCAGAGCCGCAGCGCCTTCGGCGAAGCGAAACATCTTGTCTGGAGTACGGTGTGCTGAAACCACCTCAGCGGTGTAGTTAACCCCAAGGGTATCGAGGATATCGGCCGCTTCCTGCATGGTCGGCCAATCGGATTTAGAACCCATTACAATCGCTACTTTAGCGCTCATTACTCTCTCCGTGGAGCTGCTCACAAGAAAGCGCGCGATTATAACAGAGAATCCGCCTATTATCTGCCAAACAACAAGTATCTGCTATCCGAGGATTAACTCCTATACAATGACGAGTCTAGGCACTGTTTACCCACATTCGAAGAGACCAAGATGCCATCTAAAATTAGAATCAAAAGCACCTTTGTTCTAACCAGCTTGCTGGTCGCCGGCTGCCAGTCACTACCAATTCCACAAAGCGACCTGCGAATTGATCCAAAAACAGGGTCTAGTAGCGGCACGCCTTTAGCAGAAATCCTTGCCCGCTCTAATGCCGAAGAGGTTACAGGGGAAGTTGCTGGCGATACTGAGCTTGCTCCATCAGCTACTGAAACTCAGAACCTTCTCAGTATTGGTCTATCTCCCGTACCAATCTCTCAACTAGAAACTGAGCCTTTGGCGGTGAATGAGACAGATACAGCAGCAGAGTCCGATATAGAGGTGGCCGAACGCTCAACACAGAGCGCTCCAACCCGACTCAAAACCGAGGATGAACTGCCCCCTCTTGAGGCGAGTGAATCTCTGGTGTGGCCGGAACAACCTGCTACGGCTGAAGAGGCCGATATCGCGGCTGCAGACTCGGGTACAAACAGATCCGAAACAGAGGCTGCAGAACCCTCAGACACAACCTCGACAATAGTCCAGCAGAGCTATCCAACCACCGTTAGCCAGCAACTCAACTGGCTGCCATCGTTAGACGATACCCTTGCAGGCATGGACGCGCAGTTCAAAGAAAGTGCCTCTCTAGATGAGAAGATCGATGCTCTGATGTCATTAGCTTTCGTGGTTGATGCCAAACTCTATATCAGTTTCCGCGAGCTCCTTGATCGCCTTGATACCGATCAGGCAAAACTGTTGATGGTCGAACAGCAAGCCTGGCTCGATCAGCGTAAAGAGAATCTGACACGCGCCTATCTGGAATTCAAAGCGGACAAGGCGGGACGCTATAACGCGGCGCAGGCGTTTCTGCGCAATTCACACTCGCGTATGCGGGAGATTGATGCGCGACTCGCGCTGGCAAATTAAATCCAGACAAGGCGCTACACTCCGCTGTTAGACGCGAGCAACCTCGGCTATCAGTCAAGAGCAGCACATACTCTCAGAACAGAGCGCTCTGATAGGCATAGATCAGCGCCAAGACTACCAGCGACACCGGCAAACTCGTGATCGTTAGCGCAGCGATGCGATCTGAGGGGCCGCCGTAACGCAGCGTAAGCAGATAGCTCATAACCGCTACGGGCATAGACATCTGCAGCATTAGCGCAAGACTTGTGAGCGGGTCGAGCCCTGCGTAACGGGAAACTATGAAAGCAATTAAGAACCCGCTAAGTGGGCGATAGAGCGATAGCAGGGCCACTGCGCCCAGCTCCCTGCGCCCCTTCAGATTTAGATTGGCCAGCGAACTACCCAATAACAACAACAGCATCGGTAGCGCAACACCACCGAGCATCTCCAACAAACCCATTACCGGTGCGGGTAGTTGCAGGTCAAAGCCGAGCAACAGAGCTCCGGTTGTTAGTGCTATCAAAGGTGTGTTGGAGGCTAATTTGCGCCAAGCAAAACCGCCAGACATCGCCGTAATACCCAGAGTAAAGTGGCTCAGAGTTATCGTGACAGAGATAATCAGCGCCGGCGCAAGCGCATCAGCACCCAAAAGCGCAAATACCACCGGCGTACCGAAGTTTCCGGTGTTGGGATTTACCAGTGATGTCATATAGAAGCGCGAAGACTTTCCAAGCAGTTTACAACCACTCCACACCAGCATTGCGCCAATCGCTACACAGCAGGCAGTAGTGAACATCAACTGCCCCATCTGTGCCAGCGGAAGCCCCTTGGTCAGTAGCGAGTGTAGTACCAGGGCAGGCAGTGCTACCTGACTGGTAAGCATCGGCATCCCCTCGTGACGCAGTAGGTCTGTTTTGCGGGTAATCAGATAGCCCAAGGTTGCGATTGCAACGGTTGGGAAGATGGCAGCGAGAAAAGCGGCAAACACAGCGGTATCCGGTAATGAAGATAGAGCGAGATGATAGCATCTCGCCCTTGGAACCCCTACTCCTCTCTCAGAGCACGACGTAACACCTTGCCCACTGGAGTCTTCGGCAATTCGTCACGGAAGCTGACACGCTTGGGACACTTGTAGGGGGCCAGATTTGCGCGGCAGTGCTCAATCAGCTCCTTCTCTGTCAGTTCAGGCTGAGCCGATACGACAAACAGATGGACTTGCTCGCCACTCTCCTCATTAGCCTCGCCAATAACAGCACACTCCACCACGTCAGGGTGTGAGGCGACCACCTCCTCTACCTCGTTGGGGTAGACATTAAAGCCCGAGACAATGATTAGATCCTTAGCGCGATCAACGATGTGTATCAAACCGCCTTGGTCAATCGTGGCGATATCGCCGGTGCGCAACCAACCATCCTCGGTAAAGGTTGCTGCCGTCTCTTCAGGTCGATTCCAGTACGCTCGCATAACCTGTGGACCTTTCACGCATAGCTCGCCAGGTTCGTTAGTACCGAGTGAGCGATAGCCCTGCTCGCGAATATCAACCTCAGTGCTGGGTAAGGGTTTGCCGATACTACCTATCTGCGGATTTAACGGGTCGTTGGCGGTAACGGCTGGCGAGGCCTCCGTTAGGCCGTAAGCTTCGATAATCTCCTGACCGGTCACTTTACGCCAAGCATCTGCCGCCGCCGACGTGAGCGCCATTCCACCAGACACAGTTGCCTTGAAGTTAGAGAAATCAACCTTGGAGAACTCTGGATGACGGCAAAGCGCCACAAACAGCGTGTTCAGGCCGATAAAACAGCTCATACGTGTGGACTTCAACGTCTTGACGAAACCATCTAAGTCTCGTGGGTTGGGAATCAACAGCGAATGACCACCCTCTGCAGCAATAATTTGGGATACTACAAAGGCGTAGATATGGTACAGCGGCAGGGGCGAGATCACCTGTTCCACCCAGCCTTTTGGCATAACACTCATCACCGCACGACCCTGCAGGATGTTGGCTAGTAGGTTGGCATGGGTAAGAACAGCTCCCTTAGCCACACCCGTAGTACCGCCGGTGTATTGCAGCACCGCAACATCGCCAAGACCTAGCTGTGGATAGCGGGCATTGCGCCCGACATAGGAATCCAGTGTCGGCTTGAGCCAGGCTACTCGCGGCAAGTTGAATTTCGGCTCTGCCCGCTTTATCCAGCGAACAGCAAAATTGAGAAATGTGCCACGAAGTTTTGGCCCAAAATCACCAACCTGAGTCACCAAAACTCTCTCAATGTCAGTCTGATCCAGGATGGATTCCAGCTTGTGCGCCATACCCGCGTAAATGACCACCAGCTTTGCCCCACTGTCTTTAAACTGTCGAGCCATCTCTTCGGGGGTGTAAAGCGGATTGGTGTTTACGAGAATGATGCCTGCTCTAAGTGCGCCGAACACCAGCACCGGGTACTGAATAAGGTTGGGCAGCTGCAGGGCTACACGGTCGCCAGGCTGAAGCTTAGCGTCCTCCAGAAGATAGGTCGCGAAGGCACGGCTATACCTATCGAGATCTGCAAAACTCAATGTGCAGCCGAGGCTGGTGACCGCAGGTCGGGCACTGAATTGCTCCACGCCGCGATCAAAAAGTTCGATTAAGTTTTGATAACCTTCGGGGTTGAGGTCGGATGGGAGAGAGGAGCCGCGCTCATTTTGGTCTGTCTTCAAGATGCACCCTTGCATGTTCTGTCTCAAAGGCTGAGTAAAGCAGACAATCACTCAGCGCAATGTCGGGACGTATGTTTACCATAAATAACTTCTGCGGTGCCTTAGTTTGCAACCTGTCGCCACAGATTTCAAAATAATTTTCGAGCCGATTGTCACCACGGGCATCAACCACTCGCAGGTGTTTCAGTACGCTAACCTCTGGAATCCAACCAATATGCGTGTTTGTGGGTACGAGTCTAAAGTTTAACTGGTCCACCTTATCCCATGTCGTCAGATCGACGCCCAGAACCGGCGCATCAGCGAAAGCGAGCGTAACGCTCTTCTCCATCTCCAGCCGCACAGGATCGTGGTAGATATCCATATCAGCCGCGTGGTCGAGTTCAAACAAGTTTTCTCGGTGAGTAAAAGTTCGCAATCCTCGCTCGGCGAGCGCGCGGGATTCAGGCTCCCGTGCCACAAATACATACTGGTTGAAATGTATCTGGTCTAAGGCTAGTTCAGCAGAACGATTTAACAATGATCAGCAATATAAAACATTGCCCGATCCGTTTGATTTCATGACATAAGTCGACAACTAGACTAGTCTTAGCTTAAGCCAAATTAAGGACACCTGGGAGCCTGTACATGTCACTCTCCAAACAGTTAATGCTGCTAATATCGGGTATTTTTCTTGCGATATTTGCAATAAATTTCTATAGCAGTATCAATAATATAAAGAGCTATCTTGAAGTAGAATCAGAGGTTCATGCTCAGGACACAGCCACCTCTCTGGGACTCTCATTGGCACCCTATATTCTTGAGACTGGAGATCCGATTTTAGAGACAATGGTGAACACCATCTTCGACCGCGGCTACTTCCTGGAGATACGCCTAACTGACATGGACGGCCAAGAGCTGGTGCGCAAGCGTAACCCCGAAACATATGACGAGGTCCCTGGCTGGTTTGTCGATTGGCTGCCAATGAAGACCGGCAGCGCCTTCTCGGATATCGATTCAGGATGGATGATTGGTGGCCGAGTTGAGGTGACTATCCACCCAGGCTTTGGATACCTTAAACTGTGGAAACAGTTCAACGATTCACTGCGCTACTCCGCAATGCTTTTCCTTATTTCGTTGGCGTTCTTGGCGTTGGTCATTCGCACACTGCTAGCACCGCTGCAACGTATCCGTCTGATGGCCGAGCGTATCGGCGAGGGCAAGTACGAGAAGATTGAGCCACTCCCCTGGACAGCCGAGATGCGCAGCGTGGCAAACTCGATGAACCTGATGTCGGGCAAGATTGAGCGCGTGGTCGGCTCACTCAACCAGCGCCTATCCGAAGCGGGTGATCGTCTACATACGGACCCGCTGACAGGATTACCAAACAAGGCCCGTTTTGAGAGCCGCATGAAAGAACTCTTGATGCAGGGTGAAGAGGGTCATCTGTTCATAATTCGTATGGATAACCTTGCGGTCTATGCCAGCCGTCACTCAAGTGTTCAGGTTGATGCCTACATTAGAGCCTTTGCTACGGCGATAAAAGAGGTTGCGGGCAAGGACGCCGATGGAGATGCACACCTGTTCCGCATTATCGGGGCTGAGTTCATTCTAATCTCGCCTGCAGCGACTCCAGGAGATGCTGAGGCGCTTTGCGGAAAACTCTGTGAAGCGTTCAGAACCGTAGGCGAAGCCTTTGATGTTACAGAAGTTGGTCACATAGGGGGCGTCGCCTATGATGCGCGCTGCACTACAACCAGCTTGCTAGCAGCAGCCACAGAGGCCTATGAGAAATCCCGCATTATTGGACCGAACAAATATGCTCTGAGCGAGGCTGTAGCAGCCGCTCGCAGTGTTGAAGAGTGGAACCGTCTAGTTGCTCGAGCAATTGACTCAGAGAGCTTCAATATCAATTACGCTAACCTTAGCTATGCGCTTGATGTTGGCAAGGAATCTACGGTGCTGATTGAGGAGGCGCTCGCTGATATTCGCGACGAGAATAACCAAGCCGTCCCGGTCGGCACCTTTGTTTCGATAGCTGAGAGTACTCACCGTGTAGAAGAGTTCGACCTCAAGGTAGTACGCCGCGTCATTGACCGTATCCGCGTCGACGCCACCCAACATCCAATCGCCGTTAATCTCTCACTGCAGTCAATCCGCTCCAATCACTTCCGCCAGACGCTGTTTGAATTGTTGAAGACTTATCAGACTGAGTCCAGCTCAATCGCATTTAGCCTTAGCGCATACGCGGCATCTCAGGATATTCCCGCTTTTCTCAGCTTCATTGAGTTCGCCCACCGCGCTGGCTCCAGTGTGATGTTGAAACGCTTTGAATCTCAGCAGTTCAATATCGACAGCCTCAGCGGACACAAGCTCGACTATATCCGTATCGCGCGCCACTACACCGAGGAGATTGCGCAGTCCACGGAAAAACGCCAGATGGTTGAAGCGCTGCAGGAGCTTGGCCATCTTCTGGATATAAAAGTCCACGCTGAATCTGTTGCGTCTGCAGAGGATCTCGAGACGCTACGCCAGATCGGCCTGGCCGGTGCAAGCCGCAAAGAGGATTGATAGTGAATCGGTTATACAAGCGCCTGATTCTCTTCTGCTTCGCGCTGCTTGGACTGCTTGCGCCGGTAGTGCGCGCGGACGGCCTTATCGAGTTTTCACCCGAATTGCTTGAACGTGTCGGGGCAAAATGGGGTGCTTCAGCAGTTAAACGCCTTCAGGCAATGCGCAATATCGTGCTCGAAAACCAAAGCCTGAGTGAACTTGAAAAGCTTGAGCTGGTGAACAACTTCTTTAACTTGGTCCCCTATTACTCAGATCTTGAGCATTGGGGTGCCGAGGATTATTGGGCGACGCCGTTTGAGAAACTCACAACCTTCGGCGGTGATTGTGAGGACTACTCCATCGCCAAATATTTCACGCTTCGCGAGCTGGGCGTCGATGACGGCAAGATGCGTATCACCTATGTTAAAGCGCTAAATTGGGATGAGGCGCATATGGTCCTCACCTACGCACCTGATCCGCGCACCGTGCCGTTGGTGCTGGACAACCTCATACCCGAGATCAAACCGGCAACCCAACGCAAAGACTTGGTACCGGTCTACAGTTTTAATGTGCAGGGACTCTGGTTGGCGAAGGAGCGAGGCTCTGGTCAATTTGTCGGTGGATCTGACCGTATCGGACAGTGGTCTGCGTTGCTGGAGCGGCTGGCCAAATGAGCGAACAACTACTGCGACTCAATACCCATCTCTACGATCAGCTGGATATGAAAGCGCTGCAACGGGCGCTCAACATTCAGTTACCGCTGGTCGAACAGATCGGTAGCGTGCGCGCCAGTATATTGGGGATGCATAGCTATCAATTTGTAATTAGCGCTAATTGCGCTCACATCGATCGCATCATCAATCTGCTCAACGAGTACCACGCAGATTGGCCCGAGGCATTAAGCGAGGAGATTTCGGCCTGCGCGCGTCTCAGAGCGGTGGGAGGTAGTGGAGAGAGCTGGCACAGAGTCTATCAATCTGAAGCGCAGCACCTGTTGAGTTTAGCAGCAACTCTGGTACCCAACTCGCGGGGACTAGCGGAAAAGTTGAGACAGTACCAGGTATACGCCTGCCCTCACCTGCTCGGCGATGAGGGGATGCCGGAGTTTTTCAAACTTGAGGAGATTGAGAACCTGCTGGCGCCAGAAACGTTCGAGCAGAGCGCGCTGTTCGCTCGCCAGTTCAGCGAGCGCCAACGCAAACCTGAGCTGATCGCCCGAGAGCTCTCAGCTCATTTCGCCGAATTTACGCCTTAACCAGCGGACGTTCTGGATCGGCCCACTTCACGTGATACTTACCATCCTGACGATCAACCCGTTCAAAGGTGTGAGCGCCAAAGAAGTCGCGCTGGCCCTGTAGCAGGTTGGCCGGCAACACCTCAGTCCGGTAAGAGTCGTAGTAAGCCAGTGCTGAACTGATGGCACCAGCTGGAATACCGGCTAGTACCGCCTGTGCTACAACGGAGCGCCAGTTGGACTGGTAGAGCCCCACCTGCTCGGCAAAGAACGGATCCATCAGCAGGCTGTGCAGCTCGGGGTTGCGCTCAAATGCATCAGCGATCGGTTGCAAGAACACCGCCCGAATAATACATCCGGCACGCCAGATCTTGGCAATCGACGAGAAGTTAAGATCCCAACCGTGCTCTTTGGCAGCGATCTGCATCAACTGGAAACCCTGAGCGTAGGCGCAGATTTTAGCGCAGTAGAGCGCATCGTGGAGCTGATCCACCATCTCTTCGCGACTGGTGGTAATACCGTTACTGGCCGGTCCGGGCAGCAATTTAGAGGCCGCTACGCGAACATCTTTGAGCGTTGATAGAGCACGAGCAAAGACTGCATTGGTAATAGTGGGTGCTGGTGCGCCAACCTGCAGGCTGCTAACAGCTGTCCAGAGCCCGGTACCTTTTTGACCCGCCTTATCGAGAATGATGTCAACTAACGGTTTGCCGGTCTCCTGATCTACGTGGTCGAGCACCTCTGCACTGATCTCAATCAGATAGGAGTGTAACGGGCCCTTATTCCAGGCTCTGAAGACCTCAGCAATCTCAGCGGGGGTCATCGACATTGCGTGACGCATCAGGTGATACACCTCGCAGATCAACTGCATATCTGCATATTCGATACCGTTATGGACCATTTTCACATAGTGGCCAGAACCTGAGTCGCCGATGTATGCAGCACAGGGCTCGCCCTCTGTTATCGGATTACCCGGCTCACGCCGCTCTATTGGTAGGCCGGTTTCAGCATCAACCTTCGCAGAGATCGCTTCCAGTATAGGACGCATACGTGTCCAAGCGTAGGGGTCGCCCGATGGCATCAGAGCGGGGCCGAAGCGCGCACCCTCCTCACCCCCGGACACCGCTGTTGAGAAGAAGATAAAGCTACCCGAATACTTGGCTTCGCGATCGCGCGTGTCGGTCCAGAGTGAGTTACCTGTATCGACCACGATATCGTCAGCGCCAATGCCGGCATCAATCAGTTTGCTGCACACATGATCAACAGGATCGCCAGCGGGAACAGAAACAAAGATGATTCGGGGTGTCGCAGTGTTAGCAAGAAGTTCTGTGTACGAAGAGCAGCCACGTATACGCGGTTCAGAGTTTGGCGCTTCTGCACGATCCTGCTCAATCGCTGCCTCTACTTTCCCAATATCCAGATCAAAGGCGGCAAGCGAATAACCGTTATCGGCTAAGTTGAGCGCTAGGTTTTTACCCATAACCCCCATCCCGATAAAGCCTACATTCGCCAAGCTTTGTCCCTCTGACATTCCACTGCTCCTCGTATAATCCGATTTTTGGGGCGAATTATAACGTTCTACTGATTCAAAGGCTGCAAACTTCGCAGAAAATCGTGCTCTGGAACGAAAGGTGCACTAGACTGCTGACACAACGCCCGAGTTTATTGGAAGCAGTATGAGCCCAGCGGATAAAATGATTCTCTGTGTGGATGACGACACCTTCACCCTGAGTAGCCTAAAAGAGTCACTCAGTAACCGCTACGAAGTGATGCTAGCGTTAGACCCTGACACCGGAATAAACTTGGCGATGAAGCATCTTCCAGACCTAATCATGCTCGATATTAATATGCCAGGCATGAGCGGGATTGAGGCGGCTGAAATGCTGCGCCGAGTACCCTCAACTAAGGAGATTCCGATCGTGTTTCTGTCAGCCTACGACACAGATTTGGAGAAGAAACGAGCCGCTGCGCTCGGAGCTGCCGCCTTCTTAGGCAAACCCTGTAGCCTGCAAGAGGTCTGTGACACGGTCGAAAGCGTTCTGGGTTAGTCAGCGGAATACTAAAAAACAGGAGAGCATCCAATGCCTGCCAACATAGACTACTACTTCTCACCCATCTCTCCGTTCACCTTTCTTGCCGGCGATGACCTTGAACGTCAGGCGCCCGGGCACATCCGCTATCACCCGGTAGACCTAGCGCTACTCTTTGCTGAGACCGGGGGTATCCCTTTGGGCCAGCGCTCCAAGCAGCGGCTGGACTATCGAATGGCTGAGCTCCATCGCATTGCTGCTAAACGCCAGGCCACCATTAACTTTACACCAAAGCACTTTCCCGTCGATCCCAAACCTGCAACAAAACTACTCTTGGCTGTGCGCGATAACACCGATCAGATCGCTCAGGTGCTACGCGCGCTACTAACCGCTGTATGGGTTGAGGAGCGGGACATCAGCGACTCTGAAACTCTCGTTACAATTCTAAAAGAGCAAAAGTTGGATCCCTATCTGCTCGAAGCTTCAGAACAGCTCGATGATCAGCTCGAGAGCGAGACCCGTGCTGCGATTGCAGCAGGTGTATTTGGATTACCTTTCTATATCGTCAACGGTGAGCCCTTCTGGGGGCAGGATCGCCTCGATGATGCTCTGGATCTCGCCGAACGGCTCTCCTAACGCGATAAAGCTGGAAAGGCGTCTCGATCCACCGTCATTAAGAAATTTTCTAAATTTTTTAGTGCCAAGCAGGCAAACAGCGGACGATGGTCTACATTAATCTACTGGAGTGAAATAGTTAGATTTGGAGCATTGGATGCTGGAACGCCGCACGACCCGTTTAACACGTACGAGAAACCTAAAGAGCAACCTAAATAGTGAACAGCCGACAACCGATCGTGTTGAACGACTATTAACGGCCTACGATGCAGGCTGTCGCTCAGCGAGCCAGGCAAGACGGTTTGACGAGCAGCGTGGGCGCGAGCTCGCCATGGCAGCGGGCTTTACTAGCCGCGAAGAGTTGAACTGCTTCCTAGCAGCGCTGCGCAATCACTGCTGATCACCAGCTGCCGCTGTTCTCCATTGTGAGCCAAGGCTCTGAAGGTGACAGAGCCTCCCCCTTCTGAAGTAACTCAAACGAGATACCATCGGGTGAGCGCACGAAGGCCATATGACCATCACGGGGTGGGCGGTTGATGACCACCCCCATATCGCTTAAGTGCTGACAGATCCCATAGATATCATCAACCTCATAGGCCAAATGACCAAAATTCCTGCCGCCGCTATACTCCTCAGGATCCCAGTTGTAGGTCAGCTCCATTAACGGTGCCGCCTTTGCAGCCCCCTGCTCAGCGTCCTCGGGAGCAGCCAGAAAGACCAGCGTAAAACGCCCTTTCTCACTCTCTTTGCGACGCACTTCAACTAAGCCCAAACCTTGGGTGTAGAACTCCAGTGATGCATCCAGATCGGAAACTCGAACCATAGTATGAAGGTAACGCATGACTAATCTCCTGCTGTGTAGAGTTGTTGCTCGTAGGCTAACGCAGAGTCAGACCAAAGAAAACGCTGGGCAGCTGCCTGTGCACAGAGCTCATTCCAGTGAGCGGTGCGGGCAAATTCGCTGATCGCACGCTCGCAGGTATCCAGCATGCCCTGGCACTGTTCATTCAAACTTGCACCGCTGAAGCTAAAGCCGTTTACGCCATCCTCAACGGTGTCAGCTAATCCCCCGACGGAATGAACAAGACAGGGCTGCCCAGCACGCATTGCCAGCATCTGGCTGATACCGCAGGGTTCAAACGAGCTCGGCATCAGGAACAGATCACCCGCACGATAGAACAGTTCTGAGAGGTCAATTGAGAAACCGCGCAAGAAGATAAAGTTAGCGTGACGACCGGCAACCTCAAGCAAGAACTGTTCAAGAAGCGGATCACCTGAGCCAAGCAGAATCAACCTGCCCCGCCCCTCTAACTGTAGCAGCAGATTATCGAGCGCAGATTTCCCGTTAAGCATTGCTTGTCGCAGCAGCAGTGCCTTCTGATCGGTCAGGCGCCCCACAGATGTTAGCAACATCTGCTTGTCGCCACTCTCTTGATCGAGCGTTCTCAGCCACTGCTGAATACGGCCGAGGGCGATACTGTGGCCCGAGTAGCAGTGGCTCTCTTTGGACATCCAGTTAATCACTTCGCTCTCAGCGGCTAGCAGCAGACGCTCCAGCTCTGAGTCCATCTTTGGCTGCACAGTCGATTCATACTCGGCGCCGTTGAGAATGCCAACCAAGCGTCCCTGCTGCTGTGCAGTGAGGAGATCCGGGTCCAAACCCTCACCGCCAAAGAAGCCCTGTTCGGGACGGCTCGGACGGGTAATTTCGTCGACATAGGTGGGTGATACTGCATGCACCTTGTCGCTGAGGTTAATCCCTGTACGCATCAGGTTGATACAGTCGTCATAGCGAGGGTCAGATACGCGCTCATATTCGAGCTCTAAACCGGGGAACCAAGCGTGCACCGCGGAAATATCGCCATCAAAGGGGCGAATACCTTGCAGCGCAAGGTTGTGAATACTAAACACTGTATGGATCTGCTGAAGTACTGAGTATTCTGCATGATAGGCCCGTAACAGCGCTACGATAGAAGCATGCCAGTCGTGCAGGTGCAGTACATCTAGGTGCCCAAACAGCCCGCGCCTTACCGCCTCAGCGGCCGCTACGCAGAACAGTCCGAACTTGGAGGCATCGGTGGCAAATGGACGATCGGGGGGATCATCGCAGTAGATACGCCCCTTACCCGCTGCCGCAAACAGTGGGTGTTCTAAAACCCACTGCTGCACGCCATCCACCGGATTGCGCCCAGGAACAGAGTAGAGATCGACCGTCTCGACTCGTCCCCAAAAATTCACCTGAAAGCGGTCGCGCCGTTGGCTACCGGACTGCTCTGATAAGCTTTGGTAACCGGGCAACAGTACCTGAACCTGGTGTGAGCGTTGTGCCAATGCTGGGGCAATATCTCTTACCACATCAGCAATACCACCCACTTTTGCGCCCGCCAGAGCGTCATTCTCGGCGGCGATCATCAATATATTCAATGAGCAGCCCCTAGGTCACTACATCAGGGGCAGCACGGCCCGTATGCTTCTGGATACCAACAATTGCCTCCGCTGCACGCATCAACGGTGCCAGCGCCACTTGCGGGTCGAGATCCAACTGTTGCGCATCAAACTGGTCGTAGTAAACCCGCAGTGTCGCACCACTGGTACCGGTGCCCGAGAGTCGCAGCACGATACGTCCGCCAGTCGAGAAGAATATACGCACGCCCTGCCCTTGGCTCACTGAACCATCAACCGGATCGGTATAACTAAACTCGTCCGCCTGCTCAACGCTAAGCCCAGCGTAGGCTGAGCCGGCCAGCGTCGGCAGTTTTTGCTTTAGTTCAGTAAACATGGTCGCTGCTGCATCCGAATCAACACCCTCATAGTCATGGCGACTAAAGTAGTCGCGACCGTATACACCCCAGTGCTCCTGCATCAGTTCTGCTGCGCTTTTGCCAGTCGCTGCAAGCACATTCAGCCAACAGAGCACCGCCCAGAGCCCATCTTTTTCGCGGACATGATTGGACCCTGTACCGAAGCTCTCTTCTCCGCAGAAGGTGATGCGCTCTGCATCCATCAGGTTGCCAAAGAACTTCCAGCCAGTAGGTGTTTCGTAGCAGTCGAGGTTTAATTTAGCGGCAACCCGGTCCAGAGCGCGGCTGGTGGGCATGGAGCGCGCAACACCGGCCAACCCAGATGAGTAAGCGGGTATATGACCCGACTGAGCAGCCAGAAGCGCCAAGCTGTCACAAGGGTTAATGTAGAAGTTATTACCCAACACCATATTGCGATCGCCATCACCATCAGAGGCTGCACCAAAGTCCAGCCCTTGCTCGTTGACTCGGTCTACCAGTTCAGCGGCATGCACTAAGTTTGGATCTGGATGATGGCCGCCAAAGTCCTCTTTAGGCTCAGCATTGATCACCGAATCTGACGATGCTCCTAACAAACCCACAAGGATCTGCTTGGCGTATGGGCCGGTCACGGCGTGCATGGCGTCGAAGCATAAGTGGAAGTTTCCAGCACTAATGAGCGCTCGCATGGCATCGAAATCAAACAGCTGCTGCATCAACTCGGCGTAGTCCGCAACTGAGTCGATTACACGAATCAGCGTCGCGCCGCGCTTGTGCTCTCCAATCTTATCCAGATCAACGGGCTCCAAATCCGCTTTACGATACTCCGTGATCTGCTGGGTGTTGCGGTAGATCACCTCGGTCATCGACTCAGTCGCCGGGCCACCATTGGGTCCGTTGAACTTGATACCGAAGTCCTCATCCGGGCCACCCGGGTTGTGACTAGCCGAAAGCACGATGCCACCACAGCTTGGGTATTTACGGATTACACAGGAGGCGGCAGGTGTAGAGAGTATGCCGCCTTGCCCTATAATTAACTCACCGAAGCCGTTAGCAACTGCCATCTCGATAATGGTTTGGATTGCGTCACGGTTCAGGTAACGGCCATCGCCGCCCACCACAAGACGCTCACCTTCGCAGCGCTCCAGTGCGTTAAAAATAGATTGAACAAAGTTCTCTAAGTAATTGTTTTGTTGAAATACTTTAACTTTCTTCCGAAGCCCAGAGGTGCCGGGTTTCTGCCCTTCGATGGGCGAGGTTGCATGTAGTGTCATTCAATTGGGCCCGTTATGCAGAGCCCTCCTCCTGTCCCAGCATACCGCGTGTAATCAAGACAATACCCTGCGCTGTCACTCTAAAGCCACGCTCACGATCCTGATCATGATTCAGACCTGCTTCAAAGCCATCCTCAAGCACAACCTTGCGGTCGACAATCACCTTGTTCAACGTCACATTTCGACCAATATGCACGTCAGGCAGTATCACTGAGTGATTTACCTCGGAGTGCTCTTCTATCAAAACATTGCTGAATAGTACTGAGTGGCGCACTTTAGCGCCGGAGATGATACAGCCACCTGAAACCATCGACTCAGTGGCGAAACCACAGCGAGACTCCTCGTCGAATACGAACTTAGCCGGTGGCAGCTGCTCCTGGTAGGTCCAGAGAGGCCAATCCTCATCGTACATATTCAACGGCGGAACTGTCTGAATAAGCTCCATATTGGCTGTCCAGAATGAATCGAGCGTACCCACGTCGCGCCAGTAAGCGCGCTCACTCGTCTGCTCATCACGGAATGGAAAAGCATGAACATTGTGAGACTCTATAATGCTTGGGATGATGTCATTACCAAAGTCGCGACTCGATCCTTCCGTTTTAGCATCAGCCCTCAACACCTCAAATAAAAAGTCGGTGTTAAAGACATAGTTGCCCATCGAAGCGAGCGTCAGGTTATCGGAGCCGGGGATGATTGATGGATTGGCCGGCTTCTCTTCAAAACCGATCACACGATTAGTCTCATCAACTTTCATCACGCCGAAAGCACCTGCCGCCTCCTCTACTGGAACCTCCAAACAGGACACAGTCATCTCAGCACCTGAGGCGACATGCTCCGCCAGCATCAGGCCGTAGTCCATCTTGTAGACATGGTCACCCGAGAGCACCAAAACATACTTGGGGCGTTGAGCGCGAATGATATCGAGGTTCTGGTAGATCGCATCAGCTGTACCTTGATACCAGGCATCGGAGTGGCGCTGAGAAGCCGGTAACACATCGACAAACTCACCCAGCTCATTCTTAAAGAAGCCCCAGCCACGACCCAGGTGGCGTATCAGAGAATGCGCCTTGTACTGCGTGAGAACTCCAATTCGGCGAATACCGGAATTGATACAGTTGGAAAGCGGAAAGTCGATAATTCGGTACTTACCGCCGAAGTAGAGCGCTGGTTTAGCGCGCCAGTCTGTTAGTTCGTGCAGGCGCGAACCGCGCCCGCCTGCTAGAACTAAAGCCAGAGTGTCACGTGTCATACGACTTACATGACGGGGATTGGGGTTATCTCCACGCATAACGAATCCTTTGAGTTGTTATCTCCGCTGGCGGATGGGGTCAAGTTACCTCACCTGCCAAATTTTCCTGTTGTAATCCTCAATCGTACGGTCACTTGAGAAGCGACCACTGCATGCCGTGTTGAGAATGCTCATCTGCCACCAATGGGCGGGCTGTTGATAGGCTTCAGCTACCGCTGCCTGCGCATCAATGAAACTGCGGAAGTCGGCGGCGGTCAGCCAAGCATCGTATGGACTGCGAATAGATGCAATCACTGGTTCGAAGATACCGGGTTCAAACTGATTAAAGTGGCCACACTCAATCAGCCCCATAACCCGACTAAAATCCTCATCTGCTGCAATAATAGCATTTGGATCGTAGTTTAGGCGGGTCTCCTGTACACCTTGGGCGTCAAGGCCGAAGAGGAAGAAGTTCTCCTCACCGACTGCTTCACGAATTTCTATGTTAGCGCCATCAAGTGTGCCAATCGTGAGTGCCCCGTTCATCATAAACTTCATGTTACCGGTACCGGAAGCCTCTTTGCCGGCTGTAGAGATCTGCTCAGACAGATCAGCCGCTGGGGAGATCACCTCCATGAAGCTTACTTTGTAGTCTGGCAAGAAGGCGACTTTTAGTAGGCCATCGCAGCGCGGGTCAGCATTAACAACTGCCGCAACATTGTTGACCAATTTGATCAACGTCTTCGCCATATCGTAGCCGGGCGCTGCTTTACCACCAATGAGTACTGCACGCGGTACCATCCCATCGACATCGCCACGCGTAATACGATCATAGAGGTGTATTACATGAAGTACGTTGAGTAGCTGACGCTTGTACTCGTGGATGCGTTTAACCTGAATATCGAACAGCATGTTGGTGTCGAACTGTACGCCGGTGTGCTCCGCAACAAGGTCTGCGAGCAGCTGCTTGTTCGACTGCTTCACCTCAGCCCAGCGCTTCTGAAAAGTCTTCTGCTTAGCGAAGCGCTTAAGCCCTTCCAGCTGACTGAGATCACGTACCCAATCCTCACCGATCTTGGAGCTAATCAGCTCGTGTAGCGCTGGATTGGCACCGCTAAGCCAGCGACGCGGCGTGACACCGTTGGTTTTGTTGTTGAACTTCTCAGGCCAGACTTCATAGAAATCTTTAAACAGACCTGCTTTGAGCAGCTTAGTGTGCAGGGCTGCAACGCCATTCACAGAAAAACTACCAACAATGGCGAGATACGCCATGCGGACACGTGGTTCGCCATCCTCACCGATGATCGACATACGACGCAGACGGTCGACATCACCCGGGTAGAGGCGCGCAATATCAGCGAGGAAGCGCGCATTGATCTCGTAAATAATATCCATCAGTCGCGGTAGCATTTCGGATAACATCCGTACTGGCCAGGTCTCAAGCGCCTCTGGCAGCAGTGTATGGTTGGTGTAGGCCATGGTCTTTGAGGTTACCGCCCAAGCAGCGTCCCAAGAGAGCCCCTGTTCATCCATCAACAGCCGCATCAATTCGGCTACGGCGATGGTTGGGTGCGTATCATTGAGCTGGAAACAGTTCTTCTCAGCGAAAGTTGAGAAGTCTGCACCCTTGCGTTTCACCCATCGACGAATAACATCCTGCAAGCTGGCTGAAGATAGGAAGTACTGCTGGCGCAAGCGCAAGATTTTTCCATTCTCCGAACTGTCGTTCGGATAGAGCACCATCGTAATCTGCTCAGCCAAATTCTTCGCCGCGACGGCATCGGTGTAACTACCGGCGTTGAACTCATGCAGGTTGAACTCATCAGTCGCTTCAGACTTCCACAAACGCAGCGTGTTCACGGTCGCATTGCGGTAACCTGGTACCGGAAAATCATAAGGTACCGCCAACACATCGGCAGTATCGATCCAGCGAACCTGCATCTTGCCATCTTTACCAGTGACATACTCTGTACGGCCATAGAACTTCACACGACAGGCATTCTCTGGGCTCTCAATCTCCCAAGGGTTACCGGCGCGCAGCCACTTATCGGGGCTCTCGATCTGATAGCCGTTATCGATCCGCTGATGGAACATACCGTACTCGTAGCGCAGACCATAGCCGGTAACGGGAAGTTCGAGGGTCGCACAGCTATCCAAGAAACAGGCCGCTAGCCGTCCTAGACCACCGTTACCCAAGCCCGCATCCATCTCCTCCTCAGCCAAGGTCTCAAGATCGACAGCGTAGCCCCGTAATGCTTCGCGCGTGTCTGCATCTAAATCGAGATTGAGGATAGCGTTGTTTAGCGCGCGCCCCATCAAAAATTCGAGTGACAGGTAGGAGACCCGTTTCGGATCCTCATCGCGGTAACGCTCACGGGTTTCACGCCAACGCTGCGTCAGACGATCTCGCAGCGTCAATGCCAACGCATTGTAGAGGTAATAGTGCGATTCGCTGACCTCGTCACGTCCCAGCGTGACCTCAAAGTGGCGTCGTAGGTCATCGGTCATCGACTCCAGTTCGACCGCCGGCTTAGCGACAGCTTTAGCTTTGCTTGTTGGCTTTTGTTTAGTCGGTTTAGCAGTAGACATTGGTATTCCTGTATAGATCAGTGACAGGCGCTAAAGAGCGTAAGACTCTGCGCTGGTAGCTCCAGCACTGCACCCATCGAATAAGTTGAATCAAGATTAGCATTCGGTGAGCTGCACAAACGTACAGCCCAGATTGTGCCGCGCTCAACAGGGGGTAATACAAAGTGCTGAGCCTGAACGGCACGGTTATAAATTAGATAGAGCGCAGACTCCTCTGGCTTACCTCGCAGCAGATAGCCAAGGTGGCACAGATCCGGTTGCTCCCATTGCGAAGCAGTCAGTGACTCTCCTGCTGAGTTAAACCAGAGCGTTGCCCGCTCCTCATGAGACTCTGGATGATGGATGTAATCGACACAGCCGAGCAGCGGTTCGGTCCAACGCAGCGCTGTCAGCTGGCGAGTAAACTCCACCAACTCCTCGCTTGCGGCATCTTCGCTCCAATCAAGCCAGTTGATCTCGTTGTCCTGGCAGTAGGCGTTGTTGTTACCGCGCTGCGTCCGACTGCGTTCGTCGCCGGCTAACAGCATGGGCGTGCCTTGTGACAGAAACAGCGTCATCAGCATTGCACGCTGCAGCGAAACGCGCGTCAGTGCAATTTGAGGATCGGCGGTCTCGCCATCAACACCCCAGTTGCTACTGAAGTTCTCGTGGTGGCCGTCACGGTTATGCTCGCCATTGTCGAGATTGTGGCGATGTTTGTAACTTGTCCAGTCATGCAGAGTGAAGCCGTCGTGAGAGGTGATAAAGTTGAGCGATTCAGCGGGGCGACGTCTGCGCGTCTCAAAAATGTCGGCAGAGCCATGCACTCGTTTCGCAAATTCAGGCACTACACCTGCGTCTCCACGCCAGAAGCGGCGCACTGCATCGCGATAGCGATCATTCCACTCGAGCCAACCATTTGGAAAAGAGCCCAACTGATAACCGCCGGGACCAATATCCCAAGGCTCAGCAATAAAGAGAGCTGTTTGTAACTCTGGATCCTGGGCAATCGCCTGCAACAATGGGTGAGCTGGATCAAAGCCGTCAGTGCGGCGCGCTAGTACCGGGGCGAGATCAAACCGGAAGCCGTCGACCCCCTGCACCCGATGCCAGTACCTTAGGCTATCCATCACCAACTGAACCACTCTAGGTTGATCAAAGTTGAGGGTGTTACCGCAGCCGGTATCGTTGACGTAGTGACGTTTATCCTCAGCTAAACGATAGTAGAGCGCGTTATCGATGCCTCGCAGACTCAGCGTTGGTCCAAACTGGTCACTCTCGGCGCTGTGGTTGTAGACCACATCGAGTACCACCTCAAAACCCGCATCATGCAGGTGATCAATGGTCCGTCGAAAGGCGAAGGGGTTGGGGTCATCCAGATAGGCTTGATGGGGCGCGAAGAAGCTCAGCGTGTTGTAGCCCCAGTAGTTTGACAGGCCTCGCTCGTTCAGAAAGTAGTCGTCGATAAACGCGTGTACAGGTAGCAGCTCTAATGTAGTAATACCGAGGCTTCTGAGATAGTCCAGAATCTTTGGCTGGGCGAGCGCCTCCAGTGTGCCGCGCGCTCCCTGCTCACCCAACTCTATACCTTGGGTAAAACCTTTGACATGCAGCTCGTATATCATGCGATTGCAATCTGAGGCCATCCAGGGACGTTGAACAATCGCAGCAGGTGAGTCAGCCATTAGCCGCGCCTTAACCATATACGGGGCGTTATCCGATAGGCTGAAACTTAAGTCATTGCGCGGGTCTTGGCGATCGTAACCAAAGTGTTTATGGGTCCACTTAAACTCACCAACCAGCCCTTTGGCGTAAGGATCCAACAGCAGTTTGTTGGCGTTAAATCTGTGGCCCGACTCTGGCTCATAGGATCCATGTACACGGTAAGCGTAACTCAGACGGGTATCGAGCGCCGGCACAAAACCGTGCCAGAGGTCACCCGAGCGCTCAGGCATTTCCAAGCGCGCCAGCTCAACCTCGCCCGCCTGATCGTAGATGCAGAGCTCAACCCGGTGCGCCGCTTCAGAGACTAGAGCAAAGTTGACGCCCCCCTCCATTGGCGTGGAGCCTAAAGGGCAGCTGATACCGGGTAAAATCGTGAAACCAGTACTCATATTCAGCTTAACTTTTTAAGCTCAAAAATCTGTACCGCCAACGGCGCTAGCGAAACATTGGCGGAGTACCCGCGACCATTGGATTCGATCTCATCGACAGTGATCGCCTCAGCGTTTAACCGGCCACTACCACCATAACGCGCCTGATCGGAGTTGAAGCGCTCAATCAACGACCCGCCTTGCGGCACGCCGATACGGTAGTCAGAGTGGTATTGAGGAGTCAGGTTCGCAGTCACAACAACAGCATTACCCTGAGCATCTCTTCGTAGCCAAGCCAACACTGATTGCGCTGTATTGTCGATCTGCAGCCAGTCGAACCCCTCATGTGAACAGTCCTGCTGATAGAGCGCTGGAAACTCGCTGAGGCAGGCGTTTAGGTCCTTGATCATATCGCTGATACCCGCATGTGCGGGTGCAGCTAACAGATGCCAATCCAGACTGGTGTTGTGGTTCCACTCCTCGCGCTGAGCGAATTCGCCACCCATGAAGAGTAATTTTTTGCCAGGATGGCTCCACATAAAGCTGAGGTAGGCTCGCAAGTTGGCAAACTGCTGCCAGTCGTCGCCCGGCATCTTACTGAGTAGCGACCCTTTCCCATGCACCACCTCATCGTGGCTAAGTGGCAGCACGAAATTCTCGCTAAAGGCGTAGACGAGGCCAAATGTGAGCTGATCCTGGTGGTATTGACGGTAGATCGGATCACGCTCCATGTACGCTAAAGTGTCATTCATCCAACCCATGTTCCATTTGTAGTGGAAGCCAAGCCCACCCATATCAACCGGTTTGGTCACACCCGGGAAAGAGGTGGACTCCTCGGCGATCATCAGAACACCTGGGTAGTTGAAACCAACACGCTGGTTAACCGCCTGTAGCATGGCGATCGCCTCAAGGTTTTCACGCCCGCCCTGCTCGTTTGGTATCCATTCACCCTCTTTGCGGCTGTAATCCAGATAGAGCATAGAAGCAACGGCATCGACCCGTAGCCCGTCGATATGAAACTCATCAAGCCAATAGAAAGCGTTGCTGAGAAGGTAGCTCACCACCTCTTTACGGCCGTAGTTGTAGATCAGCGTATTCCAATCAGGGTGGTAGCCCTGGCGGGGGTCCTCATGCTCGTATAGCGCAGTGCCATCGAACCGGCCGAGTCCATGCTCATCAGTCGGGAAGTGTCCCGGCACCCAGTCGATAAACACACCCAGGCCAGCCTGATGACACTGATCGACGAAATAGCGAAACTCATCAGCCGTACCAAAACGAATGGTGGGAGCAAACATCCCAACCGGTTGGTAGCCCCAGGATCCATCAAAGGGGTACTCGCTGACCGGCATCAGCTGAATATGGGTAAAGCCAAGCGATTTTACATAGGGAACCAGTTCATCAGCCAGCTCAACGTAGCTAAGGTAGCGGTTGCCCTCTTCCGGTTTGCGACGCCAGCTTCCCAGATGCAGCTCATACACAGAAATAGGCTGGTCGAAGTTCTGTCGTTTTTCTCGCGCGGCCATCCACTGGCTATCCTGCCAGCTGTGCGCAGGCTCAGGAACAACCAGAGATGCGGTTTGAGGCGGATGTTCAAACCCACGCCCGTACGGATCCGACTTAAGCGGCAGGCGCTGCCCGTGCTGGTCAACAATCTCATACTTGTACAGCGTCCCCGGCGCAACGCCGGGAATGAAGATATCCCAGATGCCAGAGCCCGGGTTAGCGCGCATCACATGACGGCGACCATCCCAGTAGTTGAACTCACCGACCACTGAGACACGCTGCGCAGAGGGAGCCCAAACAACGAAGTGTGTGCCTTCGACCCCACCAACGATGAGTGGGTGAGCACCCATCCAGCGGTAGGCGCGCTCATCCGAACCCTCAGCGAAAAGGTAGTGCTGCTCTTGGGTCAGCAGTTCACCCACCGAATATGGGTCGGTTTCATGATAGGTCTCACCATTCCAAACCACCTCATAACGGTAACCAAAGCGATTTTTGCGTCGCGGCAGGGGCAGTTCGAACAGCCCTTGCGAACCAATCTGGTGCATCTCACCCAGGGAGCGCCCGGTATCGGTGCTGATCACACGTACCGACTCGGCATTCGGTAGCAGTGCTCTAACGACGAGTCCTTTGCCCGATGGATGCGTGTGCAGACCCAGAACAGCGAAGGTATCCCTGTGTCGACCCTCTGAAATTGCGGCAATGCAGCCCTCATCCAGACTTGAAACATAGGCTTTGGGAGATTTAGCCACGACGGCTCCTTAATTGATCAAAAAACGCTAACACAGAGACATCTCAGCGGGATTTAGAGCTTCAGTATAGTCCCGCTCATCCGAGCTCATTAATTCAAGCAAGTTCCAGGCCCCAGACTCAGGTATGAATCCAGACGACCTGGTACGCCTCAAGATTTATTGGATCTTCACGCTTAACCGCTGTACTTGATAGCAACTCCGTCATCTCTGATGAAGCCAAGATATCAGTTATCGACCCGGGGATGCTGATACTCTGCTCGCTAAAGTTTGCTATAACGAGCAACCGCTGGCTGTCCCCGATACGGGCAAAAGAGAATGCGTGTGGATTGTAGGTCTCGAGGATTTCAGTTTGGCTGGAGCCAAAGACCGCATGCGATTGGCGAATCTTGATCAACTGCTCCAACTGTGCGGCTACACGCCCCTGAACTGAGTTTGCGTTGCCTGCAATGGCAAAATCCTCCTCAGTGAGTTGTTTGCGATTAACCCAGCGTGCGTCCTCACGTTTGTAAGGGTCATCAAGGTAAGCATGATCATTCAAAACACCTAGCTCGTCACCCTGGTAGAGCAATGGCAAGCCTGTCATGCTCAGATTGATCGCATTAAGTAGGCGAACGCGTGCTAGCGCCAGCTCAGTCGCCTCAGCGTCTTGCGCCTCGATCGCCGACTCCAATCCAGTCAGGGAAGCGAGCGTACCGCAAACGCGACAGTCACCGTTCGATGTGTTCATCTGGAACGGCACACCGCGGGCAAAGCTACCCTCAAACTGGCCGGTATAGAAGCGGTTGAGAAACAGCCGATGATCCTGACCATTTATACCCAGCTGCCCGGCTACAGCATCATCCCAAGTCCAGCCAATATCATCATGGCAGCGGATATAGTTGACCCAGCGTGTATGCTGCGGAATCTGGAAACTGCGCTTGAGGGATGCGGTTAGTAGTTTGGTCTCGCGTGTTGCAAGACTCTCCCACATCAGTGCCATCATAAGCGGGTTGTAAGAGAGCTGGCACTCCTCGATAGAGATGTATTTATTCACCTCATCCGGGTGCACGATCGCCTCCGACTTAAACAGCAGCTGTGGAGCACAGATGCGCAAGCAGGCATTAAAAGCTTTGATCAAGGTATGCGCTTGCGGCAGGCTCTCACACATCGTCCCCTTCTGCTTCCAGATAAAAGCGAGTGCGTCGAGGCGCAACACATCACAACCAAGGCTTGCGAGGTGCAGCATCTCATCGGTGATTGCGACAAACACTTCGGGGTTAGTGTAGTTCAGGTCCCACTGGAAGGAGTTGAATGTGGTCCACACCCAAGCATCGACCTCTTCAACCCAGGTAAAAGAACCGCGGCGGACTGTTGGAAAGATCTCTCGCACCGTCTCGTTGTACTGTGCGACCTCATTACCATCATCTAGCAGGTAGTAGTAATCCTGGTAGCGTTTATCACCCGCCTTGGCCGCCTCAGCCCAGCGGTGCTCATCTGATGTATGGTTGAAGACAAAATCTAGCACCAGGCGCATACCCTCTTTGTGCAAAGCATCGGCAAGGGCTTTTAGGTCTTCATTGGTTCCGAGCTCAGGGCTAACCTGCCGGTAGTCCGAGACCGCGTAACCACCGTCGCTATCACCCTCAGGTGACAGATAAAGCGGCATCAGGTGCAAGTAGTTAACACCCAGGGATTTCAGATACGGGATGCGATTACGCAGCTTAGCAAGGTCGCCAGCGAAGAGATCAACGTAGACTGCCATTCCCAAATTCTTTTCGGACTGGTACCAGTAGGGGTCAGTTGAGGCGAGCTTAGAACCGTGGTTAGCATCAGAGTGAGCTGCCAGCTGTTTAAGCAGGCGGTCTAGGTGAAAATGCAGATCATAGTGGTGACCATAGAGCTCCACCATCGCATCAAACAGCTCCTGGAAGTTCTGCTCTAGATTGGCTTTGAACTGTGTTTTTGCGCTTCTGTTTTTCCAACGCTTAGCGGTAATGCTCGGTAGCAGGCGTGCCAAGGTCTTCTGCGCTTCAAAAGCTCTATCCATTGTCCTAACTCATATAAGGTATAGTTGTCCGATTAGTTGCAACGAGACTACATCTCTTAAACGATTTAGTCACGTTTAATTAGGGAATTATAGCTAACAGGAAGGAAATATTAAGATAAGCCTTAATGCATTAAGATAGATTCGACCTGTCTTTTAAGCAAGAAAACTTAAACGCAGCAGTTACAGCCGCGCTAAGTGTTCTCGCGCAGCAAAGCTGCGCTCCTATTTATAGGCAGCTTAAGCGTCTGAGGACTGCTTCCAAAGATTGATGCCTGCATCAGTCACTAGGGAGTCAATCTTGACTAGTTCGCCCTCTGTGAACTCAAGGTTATGGACGGCAGCGGCGCAATCTTCTACCTGTTTAGCTGAAGAGGCACCGATCAATGCACTGGTAATACCCTGATTGCGAAGCACCCATGCGATCGCCATCTGCGCAAGCGATTGCCCACGCTGTTGGGCCAACTCATTCAAGGATCGCAGGCTCTGAATCATCTCTGGCGAGATGGTTTGGTCATCTAGCGATTTACCCTGCGTCGCTCGACTACCTTCGGGAATGCCGTTGAGGTACTTATTGGTTAGCAACCCTTGAGCCAGGGGCGTAAACGCGATTGAGCCGACCCCTAGTGAGCTGAGCGTCTGCTTCAAGCCGTCCTCTTCGACCCAGCGATTGAGCATATTGTAACTCGGCTGATGGATTAGGCAGGGTGTACCTAAGTCCTTAAGAATCGCGGCCGCACGGCGAGTGCGCTCAGAGTTGTATGACGATATACCGACATAGAGCGCTTTACCCGAGCGGACAATCTGATCGAGTGCCCCCATGGTCTCTTCTAGCGGTGTGTTGGGGTCTACTCGATGCGAATAGAA
>JAHEDZ010000003.1:3418-43765 GCA_024640955.1 Oceanospirillaceae bacterium | reverse complement strand
GGCCGACCGAAATAGTACCCCTGAATTTTGTCGAAACCCAACTCGGTCACTATTTGAGCTTGCTGCTCTGACTCAACCCCCTCCACAACAGCTGAGCAACCTACACCTTTGCATAGCTCAACGACGGACTGGAGTACTCGCTGTCCGGTTTCACTTGTCTCGATAGCGTCAAGAAAAGCGCGATCAACCTTAACGGTGTCGACCGGTATCACACTAAAGTATGCTAAGGAACACATACCCGTACCAAAATCATCCAGCGAGCATGAGTAGCCGAGCTCGGTAACAGCCAGTATTGCTCGTTTTAAATTATCGATCTGGACCGTTGTCTCCGACTCACTTATTTCGATCTGCAGTGCACCGCGACGAAACTTATAGGTCTCCATAACGCGTTGTAGCTCAGCTAAAACTCTCAACTCTTGCAGGTCATAGGCACTAAGATTGAATGACAGCTGAAAGTCTGGAGCAATGAGTTGTACCTCTTGCAAAATTTCTGCAGATCGCGCAATGACGAATAGCGCGAAACTCGTGCGCACATTTGAGTGCTCTATCTGCGTGAGAAAAGCGGCTGGAGACAGCAACCCTTGAGCTGGATGATGCCACCGAACAAGTGCTTCTGCGCCGACAATTCGGTTGCCCTCCTTAGCCTCGACTTTAGCCTGCAGGTATAAACGCAGATCGCCCAATTCCATCGCCTGACCTACTTCCCCGACAAATAGGTACTCCGTATCAAGCAGTGCTTGGTCGATCGGAAGAAACCTAGCGAGCTCCAAGCGGTCTCGCTGTGCGCGTGACAGCACCCTACCGAGATTGTCCAATAATCGATCAGAGCCGTTACCATCGCTAGGCGAATCGGTTGTAACAACAGTCGGATCGAACCTGAGCTTGGTGCCATTTACTGAAAACTCCATTGTCCGAAGTTTACGCAGGCCCGCCTCGGTCTCTGCCCAATCAGACCGTTTTGCAACGACAACGAAGCTCCCCGCTGTAAGACGACCCACGATTGCATTCAATGGCAAGTTTATTGTGAACGCAGCCGCAAGTCGGACGGCAAATTGCTCTCGTAAATCGCGAGAATAGATACTATTCCCAACATCGAGTTCGGGTAAGTAAAGTTGATAGAGTCGAAACACCGGAGCATCTGCAGCAGACACCAGCTCATCTATCTGCTCACGAAGAGCAAATTCGTTAAAGCCGCCACTTGCATAGTCAGTGCGCTCCAGAAGGCGCTCGCGAACACTGGATTTGCGCAGGTAACTCATCAGTTTATCCGATAGCAGATGTGCGATTAATGCGAAGGCGAGCGCTGCGAAAACGGTAATAGTGAGCACTGATCGCAGTACAGTCGCCAGCGGCTCAGTTTCGTTGAAAGCTATCGCTAACCCCAACGGCAACAGACCTGCAAACGCGCAGAATAGATAAGCAGCCTCACGCTTGACCGCACAGGAAACCATAATTACAGGCACAGTCATAATGACTAAAACACGCGCAGGGTCGGCAAAGGTATAGTAACTCTGTAGGGCACCCAGCAAGCCCAGCAAGCTTACAGCTATCGCTTTTTGCCCGTTAGTAAGTCTGTGACGGACCAAGTAGAGCAGAATAAAAATGACAGAGATGAGAGCGATCCCGTACATCGCGGGTATCACACCGTAAAGCGGAATACGAAGAAACGAGAGTGCTGTCACTAGAGGCAACGCGCAGCTCATAAAGAGCAGCCCCGAATTGACCAACTGCCCCCTCAGACGTTCTAAGTCTGAGTCGACGATCTGCAAGTAACCCATAATATTTGGAACCCAATAAAACCAATAAGTTGAGACTACACTGTCGAACTTACAGACGCTAGCTAGTAGTCACGCGTCTCCAAGTTTACACTGGCGAGATCAAAACTCTGGATACGCTGTCATGCTTAATGTTTTTGCCATCACAGGCCCACTCTTCACGCTTATCTTGCTTGGCTATCTGGCGGTAAAGACTCATCTACTACCCGCCGGGTTGCTGCCAGGAATTGCGCGCTTTGTACTCTACTTCTGTGTGCCGGGCGTGATACTCAGCAATTTTTTGCGAGCCGATCAGAGTCGCGTCTTTGATCCAGAGTTTATGCAGATCTACACCTTAACTGGGTTTCTGACGCTGGTAGCAGGATATCTGTTCAATCGCGCGCTGAAACACAGCTCGAGCCATTCCAGTATTTTTGCACTAGGCGGATCGCTGCCCAACTCAATGTTTGTCGGCTTCCCTATCCTGCTTCAGGTCACTCCCGATATAGCCGTTCAGGTTTTGGTGATGTGCATCCTGGTGGAGAACATTGTCGTCATGCCGCTGGCACTGCTGCTGGCTGATATCAGTTCAGCGACTGGCACCTCGCTGAAAGAGCGTCTCTATCAGATCGGCAAACGTATGATCACCAACCCCATGCTGGTCGCAGTCGTAGTGGGTGCGGCACTCTCCAGTGTCGATCTCTACGCCCCAGCATTCTTACAGACTACCTTTGATATGCTGGCGAAAGCGGCAGCACCTGCGGCGCTCGTATTTATTGGCGGCTCACTCGTCGGCCACCAAGTGCGCGGTGATCTTAAAGCTATCCTAAGCACCGCTGGCACCAAACTGATTTTAATGCCGGCGATCGCCCTCATTGTGATGGCACTACACGAGCCGCTGCCGGGTCAGTTCGGTATCGCACTTGCCCTTATCGCTGCCTCACCCATGTTCAGTATCTACGCCATCCTCGCGAGCAACTACGGTGTCGGCAAAGCCGCCGCCAGCATCCAAGTATTCACCACCGGTGCCTCCTTTATCACCCTGAACGCGCTGCTCGCCTACCTGCTGCACTGAGGCGTAGTCAGGCCCCCGGGACCGCCTCTCTGGAGAGGCTGCGAGCCCGCCGGGCTTTTGCTCCTGCGTCGCGCAGCACCGATTCCCTGGTGGCTAAAACGAAAAAACCGCCCCAATGGGCGGCTTTCGACAAGGCTAAGAGAGCTTAAGCGTTTTCGTTCAGTTTGCCTTCGAGATCGTGAAGTGTCTCCATGCACTGCAGAATCTGCTGTACAGAGGAGTTTGGCTCGCGACCTTCGCGGATCGCAGCGATAAACTCGCGATCCTGCAACTCAATCCCGTTGTTCGACACTGCAACACCGCTCAGATCGATCTTGTTATCGTGACCGTCGTAGAGGTCGTCGTAACGCGCTATGTAGGTACCGTTGTCACAGATATAACGGAAGAAGGTACCTAGTGGGCCGTCATTATTGAACGACAGCGACAGTGTACAGATCGCGCCTGAAGGTACTTTCATGCCGATGCTCATATCCATGGCGATACCCAGTTCTGGATGGGTTGGGCCCTCGAGTGCCTGAACGCGGTGAGCGCGCTCACCCGTCTGGTACTGGAACAGGTCAACCGTATGCGCAGCGTGGTGCCACAGCAGGTGGTCGGTCCACGAGCGTGGCAGACCCAGAGCGTTTTTGTTGGTGCGACGGAAGAAGTAAGTCTGGACGTCCATTTGCTGAACTTTGATCTCGCCTGCCTGGATCTTGTTGTGGATCCACTGGTGGCTTGGGTTAAAGCGACGCGTGTGACCCGCCATTGCGACCAGACCTGTCCTCTTCTGAGCCTCTACAACGGCGCGTGAGTCTTCTAGATTATCCGCCATTGGAATCTCAACCATCACATGCTTGCCCGCTTCCATACACTGGATAGACTGTGAAGCGTGCATTTGCGTTGGGGTTGCCAGAATCACAGCGTCTACGTCGTCACGTGCGAGTGAATCAGCAAGATCGGTTGTGTGGTGCCCGATACCGCGCTCATTAGCAAAGGCTTCGATCTTTTCAGGCTTAGCGCCAACAACTGAAGTGACCTCTACACCGTCAATCTGCGCTAGCGCATCGAGGTGTTTCAAACCAAATGCGCCCATAGCGCCTGCAACACAAACTCGCATCATTCTCTCCTAGATAAGAATTCAGATGGCAAGAACTCTAACAACCTCACTCGGCCGACAACAATTAGAATGCCAGAGCGAGGTATTAGTTTTTTAGAACTCGCTTATTTAAAGATCCGCGTATTCAGCCGTGCAAGACTGCAGTATATCGATAAATTTTTGTTGGGACGCTGTTGCCTTCCAGTCGCGTCGTTGCATAAAGCCGATGGAACGGCGGGTGTGACTCAGGGCGTAGGGCATGACAGCTAGCTGCCCAGCCTGGATTTCGTGTTCGAGCTGGTGACGCGATACCATCGTCAGCCGATCGCTACCCAGCAATACCTCGCGCGTCAGTATATGAGAAGTGGTCTCAACCAGAGACATCTCACCCCCAGCCAGGGGTTGAGCAAAGTGCTGATTAAAGAACTCACGTGTTGGCGTCCCCTCTCTTGGTACTACCCAGGGATAGGAAGCTAGTTGGTCTACGCTCAACTGCTGCTCGCCGCGCAAAGGGTGATCGGCGCGCCCAATAATGGCCAGGGGTGGAGCAATCAGCTCGCGCTGTAGAATCGTCTCGGTCGGTGCGGGGAATCGCAGCGCGCCTACGACAATATCCAAATCTGCGTTAATAAGGTGGCCAAGCAGATCCTCGTAGGGGCCATCGACCAGCTCTAGCGTTAAGCCCGGGTGAGCCTCGGTAAATCGGTTGATCGCCAAGGGCAGTAGCGAGGTGCGCGCCAACGGCATCGAGCCGATACGCAGACGACCACGCTCCCGGTTTCTCGCGGCACTAAGCTCCTCCACTCCCTGAGCGATCTCCGCCACCGCCAACTTCGCTCGCTGTGTGAGAATTCTCGCCGGTCGTGTCGCCGCTATACCCGTGCTGGTCTTCTCAAACAGAGAGATACCCAGAGTCCCCTCCAAATCACGCGCGCTGCGATGCAGAGAGGATTGAGAAATTCCCAAGTCGCGGCTGGCAAGGGTGAAGTTTTGCCGATCCGTCACAGCCATCAGCGCCCGTAGCTGCGTTGAGGAGATCTGCGTCAATTGCTGTGCCGCACGCGCCTGTCGGCCGGTTGTTTGGGTGCCCTGAATCTCGGTAAGCCCCAGTTGAATCCAGTCCAGACAGCGCTTAACGCGAGTAAGCCAAATCTCCCCATCACGGGTCAAATACATACCTGATGACTGTCGATCAAAGAGCACTGCATCCAGCTGCCCTTCTAATTTTGCGATTGCCTGAGTCATGGCTGGTTGGCTTAGAAAAACCTTATTTGAAGCCTGACTTATACTGCCAGAATCGGCCACTTCTGCAAAAACTCGCAGATGCCTAAGGTTAGGGAATAGCGTTAACTGCATCGTTTTCTCCTCAAAATCAGCTCCATTCTATATCAAAAACCAATAGCCTACAGGTCAAATTTAACTAGCCCACCAACGCGGCGATTTAGATACTGAACACAATGAAAACTACTTTAAAAAGTTAACAACACTGAGGCCAGAACATGATTATCGATTGCCATGGACACTACACCACAACTCCTCCTGGCGTCGGCGCTTGGCGCGACGCGCAGAAAGAGGCGGTAGCTAAAGACCCTAACTTCGTCGGCGAGAAGGGCGAATTCGGTGTCAGCGATGATGAGATCCGTGAGTCAATTATCAATAACCAGCTCAAGCTGCAGCAGGATCGTGGTACTGACCTAACGATCTTCTCGCCCCGCGCAAGCTGGATGGGACACCATGTCGGTAACGAACACACCAGCCGCTTTTGGACTGAGAACCAGAACGATCTGATTCGTCGCGTCTGTGACCTCTTCCCCGAGAACTTTGTACCCGTAGCTCAGCTACCACAGTCACCCGGCGTTGACCCAGCGAAGTCGGTACCGGAGATCGTGCGCACAGTTGAGGAGATGGGCTTCATCGGTATAAATCTCAATCCAGACCCTTCAGGCGGGCATTGGAACGGTAGCCGCTTGTCTGCGCGCGAGTTCTACCCAATCTACGAGAAGATGTGTGAGTATGACATCCCGGCAATGATTCACGTATCGGCGGCGTGTAACCACAACTTCGACACAACCGGTTCACACTACCTCGGCGCTGATACTACCGGCTTCCAACAGCTGATGATGTCTGATGTATTCAAAGACTTCCCTACACTGAAGATCATCATCCCTCACGGCGGCGGCGCCGTGCCTTACCACTGGGGTCGCTTCCGCGGTATGGCACTGGATAAAGGTTTTGAGCTGGAAGAGCGCGTGCTTAACAACATCTACTTCGACACCTGTGTCTACCACCAAAAAGGTATCGACCTGCTGCTCGACGTAATCCCAACTAAGAACATCCTGTTCGCATCGGAGATGATTGGTGCTGTGCGCGGTATTGATCCTGAAACCGGTCACTACTTCGACGACACCAAGAAGTACATCGACGCGACCACTAAAATTGATGCAGCAGCTAAGCAGGCGATCTTTGAAGATAACACTCGCCGCGTCTTTAGCCGCCTGAAAGTCTGAAGCGTTAAGGCATAAGGAGCCAATCATGGCAGATAATGTTGTAGTACAGCACATTGAACGTGCCGACCCAGAAATCATTGCGGGGCTGGCTAAACTTGGCGTGGCAACGGTGCACGAAGCGGCGGGTCGTACCGGCTTACTGGCACACTACATGCGCCCGATCTATCAAGGCGCGGCGATTGCCGGTAGCGCGGTGACGATCTCCGGCGCTGCGGGTGATAACTGGATGATGCATGTTGCCATCGAACAGTGCCAACCTGGCGACATTATGGTTTTTGCACCGACCTCCCCTTCAGTGGACGGTTTCTTCGGCGACCTGCTGGCCACCTCTGCGCAATCACGTGGCGTACAGGGCCTGATTATTGATGCCGGTGTTCGTGATACCAAGATCCTACGTGAGATGCAGTTCCCAGTCTGGTCTAAAGCGGTCTACGCCAAAGGGACTATTAAAGAGACGCTGGGTTCAGTCAACGTACCTTTGCCTTGTGCAGAAGCGCTGATCTACCCCGGCGATATCATCGTTGCCGACGATGACGGCGTCTGTGTAATTCGCCGTGAAGAGGCTGAAGCGGTGCTTGAAGAGGCACTGGCACGCGAAGCACGTGAAGAGGAGAAGCGCGTTCGTATGGCCAACGGTGAGCTGGGTCTGGATATCTACAACATGCGTCCACGCCTAGAAGAGAAAGGCCTGAAATATGTCTAACGGCATTCGCTGCATGTGGATGCGCGGCGGCACATCCAAAGGGGGCTACTTTCTCAAAGCGGAACTCCCTGCGGACACGGTCCAACGCGACGCGTTTCTGTTGAGCATGATGGGTTCGCCTGACCCGGTACAAATCGATGGCATGGGTGGTGCTGATCCGCTGACGTCTAAGATCGCAGTGGTATCAAAATCTGACCGTGAAGATGCCGATGTCGACTACCTGTTTCTTCAGGCGTTTGTGGACCAGGCGATCATTACTGACGCACAAAACTGCGGCAACATTCTGGCCGGTGTCGGTCCGTTTGCGATTGAGCGTGGACTCGTGGCTACCAAGGATGGCGAGACGCAAGTTCGCATCTTTATGGAGAACACCGGTCAAATTGCAGTCGCTACCGTACAGACGCCCGATGGCGTTGTCAGCTATCGAGGTGAGTCAACGATCGATGGTGTTCCAGGTACTCATGCGGCTGTGCCGCTCGAGTTTCTCGATACCGCCGGGTCATCCTGCGGCGCCCTGCTCCCAACAGGCAATGTCGTTGATAGCATCAACGGTGTGGAGTGCACCCTGATCGACAACGGTATGCCCGTTGTTGTTATGCGCGCCGCCGATATGGGGATAACCGGTACCGAGACGCGTGAAGAGCTGGAAGCGAAGAGTGAACTCAAAGCCAAACTTGAGGCGATCCGCCTGCAAGCCGGCCCGCTGATGAACCTTGGCGATGTGACTGAAAAATCAGTACCAAAGATGTCGATGGTGAGCGCACCCCTTAATGGCGGCGCTATTAACACTCGCACCTTTATTCCGCACCGCTGCCACGCCACCATTGGAGTGTTGGGTGCAGTGAGTGTAGCAACGGCGGCGATACTGCCAGACTCGCCCGCTGCGTCCGTAGCACAGGTACCCAAGGGGAGTCGAAAGACATTGGCTGTTGAGCACCCAACAGGGGAAATGTCTGTTGTGCTTGAGCTGGATAAAGATGGCGCTCCAAAGAGCGCGGCACTATTACGAACAGCACGAAAACTCTTCGATGGAACAGTTTTCGCGCTAGAAGAAGAGAGATAAGAGCAATGGATGCAGATTACCTGCCGTTTCACGCAAACCCGAAAAAACCTGACTTCTTAGTGCCTGCAGGTGCGGTTGATGCGCACTGCCATGTTTTTGGACCGGCAGCACAGTTCCCCTACCACCCTAAGCGTAAGTACACCCCTTGCGATGCATCGAAAGATCAGCTGTTTGCCCTGCGTGACTACCTCGGCTTTAGCCGTAACGTGATCGTTCAGGCGTCATGCCACGGCACCGATAACGCCGCGCTAGTCGACGCACTTAATTCTGCTGGTGAACTGGCTCGCGGTGTCGCTGTAGTTGATCCCGCGATCACTGAAGTCGAGCTCAAAGAGATGGACGCAGCCGGCGTTCGCGCTGTGCGTTTTAACTTTGTTAAGCGTCTGGTCGACACCACCCCGAGAGAGGTGTTCCTGTCGATTGCGGAGAAAATTAAACCTCTAGGGTGGCACATCGTTGTCTACTTTGAGGCGCCGGATCTGAAAGATCTGATCCCTTTCCTGAACGAGCTCAACACCACTATCGTGGTTGACCATATGGGTCGTCCAGATGTGACTAAGGGTGTTGATCACCCAGACTTCCAGCGCTTTGTGAACCTGATGCGCGACAACGACAAAGTCTGGACTAAAGTGAGCTGTCCAGAGCGTCTGACACAGCAAGCACCTGATTATTCAGATGTGGTGCCATACATGCGGGCACTCGTTGAGACGTTCCCAGATCGCGTGCTTTGGGGCACAGACTGGCCGCATCCAAATATGAAGTCACATACACCGGATGACGGTGCTCTGGTAGACGTGATCCCGCAGATTGCAGTCACCGAAGAGTTGCAACAGAAGCTTCTGATTGATAACCCAATGCGCCTCTACTGGGAGCGCTAGGAGACTATCCATGAGTGATAACCAGATGCCAGAAGGCACTTACAAGTTTGATGGCGATATGGCCACACTTGGCTATAACCTCAACAAGATGTGCTTCACCTTCAACGAAGAGGAGAGCCGCGAAGCGTTTCGCCAGGATGAAGCCGGATACTGCGATAAGTTTGGCCTGAACGCAGTGCAAAAAGAAGCGATCCTCAAGCGCGATATCATCACCCTGCTGCGCAACGGCGGCAGCATTTACTACCTGGCAAAGTTTGCTGGCGTACTGGGGCTGAACGTACAGGATGTCGGCGGTATTATGACCGGCCAGACAACCGAAGAGTTTCAGGCATACCTCGATTCACAGAGAGTGGGCAAACCGAATGGCTAAGATGATTGGAATGATTGGCACCTCACACATCCCGGCAATCGGCCGTGCGGTGGACCAAGGGCTGGAAGAGACACCTTACTGGGTCGACTTTTTCGAGGGCTATAAGCCGATGCGCAAGTTCTTGCAGGAAGAGCAACCCGATATCGCGGTGCTTTTCTACAACGACCACGGCCTATCGATGTTCCTCGATAAGAAGCCAACCTACGCGATTGGTTGCGCGCCTCAGTATGACAACGCTGATGAGGGCTGGGGCGTAAAAGTGATACCACCTCTGACGGGTGAAACTGAGCTCTCATGGCACATCGTTAACCATCTGATCGAGAACGATTTTGATCCAACAGTCTGTCAGGATATAAAAGTCGATCACGGCGCAACTGTGCCGATGTCGGTGCTTTACCCGAACCATAGCTACCAAGGCGTGAAAGTGATTCCGATCGCGATCAACTGTGAGCGTCACCCTATGCCTAAACCCTCGCGCTCGTACGCCTTTGGTAAGGCGATTGGCGATGCGATTCGTAGTTGGGATTCAGACCAGAAGGTGGTTGTACTTGGTACCGGCGGTCTATCGCACCAGCTTGATGGTGAGCGCGCAGGATTCCTCAATACCGATTTCGATCAGATGTGCATGGATAAGCTAGTGACCGATCCTGAGTTCATTTGCCAGTACTCTAATGATGACCTGACCCGTATTGCCGGTGCCCAGGGCGTAGAGTGGGCGATGTGGCTCGCAGCACGCGGCTGCTTCAGCGGCCCAGTTAAAGAGATTGAACGCCGCCTAGTGGCTCCGATCTCTAACACGGCTTCAGGTTTGCAGCTGCTGTTGCCAGCCTAAAGCCTCGATGTAGGTGCCTCCCCGAAAGGGGTGGCGACCCCAATCTTTGGTCGCGTGCTTCGCTCGCTCCTACTGATCTGCCTTACAACTTTCTCGCAACACTCGCTCTACCCCATCAGCCTCGCGCTCTGTGCGCACTTTCTGGAACAGCTCTTTAGCTTGCGGGAAGTGCCAGCCAAGCATCGTGAGCCACTGCTTTATGCGACCATGAACGTGGCGCTCCTCTATGCTGCTTTTGACATCATCAAAGAAGCTAAGGAGGTAAGGCTGCAGGCGGTGCCAGTTGTACTCTGTATCGCGGTTGGCATAAGGGTTGCGGATCTGTTCCACCAAGAAGGGATTAGCCACCAGTCCGCGGCCGATCATGATGCGCTCGCAACCACTCACCTCGCGGCACTTGTGATAGTCCTCGGGTGTCCAGATCTCACCATTAGCGACCACTGGAATGTTAACTGACTCGCGAATACGGGCAATCCACTCCCAGTGAGCAGGCGGTTTGTAACCCTCCACTTTGGTACGTGCGTGTACAGTAAGGTAGGCTGCACCGGCCTCCTCAATCGCTTTAGCGTTCTCAAGAGCCAGGCTTTTGTCTTCATAACCCAAACGCATTTTGCCGCTGACACTGTACTCTGGAGCAACCGCATCGCGCACCCCTTTAACGGCATCAAACACAGAGTTAGGCTGGCGCAACATTATTGCTCCACCCATGCTCTTGTTAACAGTCTTTGCGGGGCAGCCAAAGTTAAGGTCGATCGCTGGAGCACCCAGCTCTATAGCCCGCACAGCATTCTGCCCCAAAGTCTCGGGGTTAGAGCCAAGCAACTGAACAGTCAAGGGCACCTCGCCGTAACCGCAATGCTCGGCCTGAAGCTCTGGAACCAGGCGATAGAAAACTTTGGGGGGGAGAAGGTGTTCGGTTACCCGAACAAACTCAGTGACCATGGCATCAGGACCACCAATGGCCGCCTGCAGGCGGCGCATTGGCGCGTCTACGACCCCTTCCATGGGTGCCAGAACAATCTGCATAGCGTCAGGCATCAACTAGAGCGCGTTTAGACCCAGCTGAAGATCGGCTTTGATGTCATCCAGATCTTCAAGACCCACAGAGACACGAACGAGGTTGTCTCGGATACCTGCAGCAGCCCGGGCCTCAGCACTCATGCGACCATGGGTCGTCGTGGCCGGATGAGTGATTGTTGTCTTAACATCGCCCAAGTTACCGGTGATTGAAATCATCTGCGTCGCGTCGATCAGACGCCAGGCGGCGGCTCTTAAATCACCATCTGAGGCTTTGGCCTCAAATGATAGAACGCCCCCGAAGGCAGACTGCTGACTGGTCGCTAACTCATGTTGCGGATGTGAATCGAGGCCTGAGTAGTAGACACGCTCAACCTGAGGTTGCTGCTCAAGCCACTGCGCTAACTCAAGCGCGGCAGCCGAGTGTGCTCGCATACGCAGCGGCATGGTCTCGAGCCCCTTCTGGAAAACCCAAGCATTGAACGGACTGAGACAGGTACCCGCTGTGCGGACGAATCCAAACACCTCTTCCATATCAGCATCACAGCCAACAACCACACCGCCAATCGCACGACCCTGACCATCAAGGTATTTGGTGGCTGAGTGCATGACGATATCTGCGCCGAGCAGCAGAGGCTTTTGCAGCGCCGGTGTTAGGAAACAGTTGTCGACGACCAGCTTGGCGGTGGACTCTTTGGCGATTTCACTGACTGCGCGGATATCAGTCACCTCAGCCAGCGGATTGCTCGGCGTCTCCATAAAGAACATTCGAGTCTCGGGGCGTACCGCTGCCCGCCAAGCGTCGAGATCATTAGGATCAACAAAGGTTGTCTCTATACCGGCACGGCTGATGTACTTGTCAAACAGCGAAACGGTAGAGCCGAAAACCGAGCGCGAACAGACTAGGTGCTCACCATGTTTCATCAGAGATAGCACCAGACTCAGAATGGCCGCCATACCTGATGAGGTCGCAATAGCACGCTCACCGCCTTCCATCGAGGCTATACGGCGTTCAAACGCCTGCACCGTGGGGTTGGTGAAGCGTGAGTAGATATTTCCCTCGATATCCCCACCAAAGGTAGCAGCAGCCTCGGCTGCACTGGTGTAAACAAAGCTCGAGGTTGGGTAGATAGCATCCGAGTGCTCACCCTCTTCGCTGCGGTGCTGCCCCGCCCTAACCGCTAAGGTGTCAGTTGCGTAACCCGCATCAGTGAATTGCAGGCGCTCAGGTCGGTCAAACTCTTTCTTGGCCATCGGGTCCTCAGAATGCGCTGTGAAGGTCGGCGGATTCGTTGCTCTCGTCGCTCTGTTTAGAGTCGGCACTAGCTTTGGCGTCATCGTTACGTTTGGCGTCGATGCGCGCCAAATAGTCGTCCGATACCGTGCCGGTCACATATTTACCGTTGAAAACACAGGTGTCGAAATCATCGATCTGGCCATTAAACTTCGTGATTGACGCTTTCAGGTCATCAAGATCCTGGTAGAGCATCCAGTCGGCACCGATTAACTCACCTATCTCATCGGCTGTGCGTTCGTGCGCAATAAGCTCTGTGGGTGACGGCATATCGATACCGAAAACGTTTGGATAACGAACTTCCGGCGCAGCAGACGCAAAGTAGACCTTACGGGCGCCCGCTTGACGTGCCATCTCAACGATCTGGGCCGAAGTAGTGCCGCGTACGATAGAGTCATCAACCAGCATCACAACCTTGTCACGGAACTCGGCCGCAATCGGGTTAAGCTTTTGACGCACCGATTTCTTGCGCTGCGTCTGGCCCGGCATAATGAAGGTACGGCCGATGTACCGGTTTTTAATAAAGCCTTCACGGAAGGTTACGCCCAGCTCTTTTGCCATCTCGAGTGCTGATGTACGGCTGGTATCCGGGATTGGAATAATGACGTCAATATCGTGCTCTGGGAAGTCTCGCAGCACCTTCTGGGCAAGCTTGTTACCCATCTCCATGCGCGCGTGGTGCACGGAGATACCATCAATGATCGAGTCTGGACGCGCCAGATAAACATACTCAAACAGACAGGGTGCCAAAAGTGATTTGGCCGCACACTGCTTGGTAGAGATCTCCCCCTCCTGTGAGATGAAGATCGCTTCACCCGGTGCTAAATCTCGCACAAGCTCGTAACCGGAAGTGTCAAGCGCAACACTCTCTGAGGCCACCATGTACTCGGTGCCCTGCTCAGTTTCACGCTTACCATAAACGACCGGGCGAATACCGAAGGGGTCGCGGAAAGCGACAATGCCATAACCCGTAATAATAGCCACCACAGCGTAACCGCCCTCACAGCGCTGGTGCACCCGCTCAACCGCAGTGAAGATATCATCCGCAGTCGGGTTGAGTTTACGCAAACCCTGCAGCTCGTGGGCAAAGACGTTGAGTAGTACCTCTGAATCTGAGGTGGTGTTGATATGACGTAGATCTGCGCGAAAGATCTCATCAGCAAGCTGCTCTGCATTCGTCAGGTTGCCGTTATGAGCCAGAGCGATACCATAGGGCGAATTCACATAGAACGGCTGAGCTTCGGCTGAGCTTGAGCTACCGGCAGTTGGGTAACGCACGTGGCCAATACCCATATTGCCTTTCATCTTCTTCATGTGACGGGTGCGGAACACCTCGTTTACCAGACCATTATCCTTACGCAAGAAGAAGCGCTGGCCGTCACTGGTAACCATACCGGCAGCGTCTTGACCTCGGTGCTGAAGCACGGTCAACGCGTCGAAGATGGTCTGATTCGCAAAGCTTTTGGCAACAATGCCAACTATCCCGCACATTCTATTAACCTCGAAGAAGTATGCTGTTGCGTCTACCCGGCGCTGCTCGCGCTCCAGATAGCCGCTCCTATCTGTTTTGCCATATCTTTAGTCCACCCCTCCAACAGCACAAAGTGCGGTATTAGAGATGAGGATTGCCACCAGTCGTTGGCCGCAACTGGAGTCATGCGCAGTAGCGCAACCATTACAATCACTACAAGGCCGCCCCGCACTACTCCAAAGCCAACACCTAAAAGGCGATCAGTGGCCGAAAGTCCGGTGGCACGCACTAGTGCAATGATCAACATCTGAATCAGTGAGCCGCACAACAGCGTCAACACAAAAAGTGTTGCGAACGCCGCCATCATGCTCGCGACTGGATCTGGTAGGAAGGGGGCCATATGAGTGCTGAGAACTCCCGAGAATAGCCGGGCGAGGATAAACGCCACTACCCAGGTGATGAGCGACATCGCTTCGCGAAGAAAACCGCGCTTGAGGCTCAGCAAGCCTGACAGGGCGATAATCCCGACGATCACCCAATCTGTCCAAATCATCAACGTATCTCAGAGGAAGTCAGATCATATTTTATCAGAGCCTGGTACCGAACCCCAACTATTCGCTTACTATTCAATAGTAAATCGAGTAATCATCCCATCGAGTGCATACTCCTGCTTGATACTCTCCTTCAGAGTCTCAAGCCGAGTGCGCTGCATCTCTGGCCCAATGTAGACGCGCACCAAAGTATCGCTACGACGGATGTAAACTTTGTACCCAGCCTTTAGAAGATCCGTCTGCAGCGCCCGCGCATTACGCTCATCTTTGAAGCTTGCTAACTGCAGACCCCAAGCAACCGGTAGACCATCCTGATCGAGTCGCGGAGTATCCTGGGCAGGTGAAGGACCCGGAGAAACCTGAGCCACCTCTTTTCGGATCTCTTCGGGCAGAGGCTCTAACTTCACTGGTTCTGCCGGTTCTGCCGGTTTAATATCTATTACGGCCGTCTCCTGCTCTGAGCTTGCTGCCTGCGGTTCTAGCGGAGCAAACGGCTTGGGCGCAGGTGGGATACGGTTGGTCAGTTGCCGCTCTTTGTACCCGGCAGCATCGAATAGCAGCGGCGCGATAGAGAGCGATATCACCACCAGTGCGATTGCACCCACCGTGCGTTTCTTTAAGCCTGATCGCTTGGCGGCTGGTTCGCCTGTTGCATCTGCCACTCAAGGGCCTCCGTAACCGTTAAAAATGAACCGCACACGACCACCAAGTCATCTGCGCCGACCTGAGGCTCGAGCGACTCGAGCGCGTCCTTAACCGAATCGTAACTGCTCAGCGCTCCATTTACGAACTCTTGCAACTCCGTCGCTTTTGATGCTCGTGGGCCCTGCAGCGACACGAGGTGCCAGTGAGGCGCAAGTGCGGCAAGCTTATCGATAACAGCCGCACGATCCTTATCCTTCAACATTCCCAAAATGAGATGCATTTTGCCCGCAATTTGCAAATTCTGAAGCCGCATAGAAAGGTAACGAGAAGCCTCTTCATTGTGCGCAACATCAAGCACCATGGGGGCTGCACCAAGACTGGAGCGCTGCATACGCCCCATCATCTGTGCGTTTACTAAACCCAACTTAATGTCATTGCGTCGCACATTGGGCGCAATTAGCGCGAGCGCCTGAAGCACACTCGGGGCGTTGATCAAGGGTAAATTGGGGCGCGGCAGCTCGTCGTAACTCAGCGCCTCACCCCAAGCGTCAACGCCATGCCAACTCCACTGTTGGCCCTGATGAGTGCAGTCAAATTCGACACCTCGGCGTAGCAGCTCAGCCCCAATGACTCCAGCATGTTCAAGCACCGAATCAGGCGGCGTTGTCAGTCCGCAGATAGCCGGCTTACCCGAGCGGAATACCCCAGCCTTCTCATAGCCGATCTGTTCCAGCGTATCACCGAGCCAATCAGTATGATCCAAGGCTACGCTGGTGAGAATGACTAGGTCTGCGTCAATGATATTGACCGCATCCAAACGCCCGCCCAAGCCCACTTCAAGGATCACATAGTCGAGCTGTGCCCTAGAAAAAATATCTAGAGCAGCCAAGGTTCCAAACTCGAAATAGGTTAACGAAACATCGCCACGTGATTGTTCTATAAAAGAAAAAGCACTGCAGATCTGTTGATCCGAGGCGAGCTCACCCAGCAATTGAATGCGCTCGTTGTAGCACAGAAAGTGTGGCGAAGTATAGACGCCAGTACGGTAGTTAGCGGCCCGTAGAATGCTATCGAGCATAGTCGTTGTTGAGCCTTTACCGTTGGTTCCTGCTACGGTTATGACTTTTGAACCACTAAAATCGATACCCATCCGCTGCGCCACCGCGGCGACTCGGTCTAGACCAAGCTCGATCTCGGTTGGATGGCCCGCCTCAATGTAGGCGAGCCACTCGTTCAGTGAAGCGGGAGTTGCCACTGAAACAGATATTATTCGGTAGCTGCCGCAGGCTGAGCTGGCAGACCCTGCAACTGGCGTAGCATCTTGGCCAGACGCTCACGCATCTCTCTACGGTGGATAATCATATCAACCTGACCATGCTCAAGCAGAAACTCGGAGCGCTGGAAACCTTCAGGCAGCTTTTCACGCACAGTCTGCTCAATAACACGCGGACCCGCAAAACCGACCAGAGCCCGAGGCTCTGCAACGTTGAGATCACCCAGCATTGCCAGGGACGCTGATACACCGCCGTAGACAGGGTCTGTCAGTACCGAGATAAACGGCACACCCGCTTTGCGCATTTTCTCGAGAATCGCGCTCGTGCGCGCCATCTGCATCAATGAGAAGAGCGCCTCTTGCATACGGGCACCGCCCGACGCCGAGAAGCAGATCAGTGGTTGGCGCTCTGCCAGAGCGACCTCAGCCGCGCGAACGAAACGCTCACCGACAACGGTACCCATAGAGCCACCCATAAAGCGGAACTCGAAAGCGACAGCAACAACAGGCTGAGACTCAAGTGTGCCGCGCATCGCGATCAATGCATCGGTCTCACCCGTATCACGCTGCGCCGCAGTTAGGCGATCCTTGTACTTTTTAGAATCCTTAAACTTAAGGCGATCAATGGGCAAAATATCTGCTGCCAACTCAGATAGGCTACCCTCGTCAAGGAATTGCGTCAGGCGGGCGCGCGCGCCAATTCGCATATGGTGATCACACTTAGGACAGACCGACAGATTTTTCTCAAGCTCAGGTCTGTAGAGCACCGACTCACACTTCGGACACTTCTCCCACAAGCCTTCAGGGATTGCGTTGCGCTTCTTCTCTGAACGTACTAGGTTGGGTACGATCTTATCTAACCAGTTACTCATCTTAATCCCCGAACTTACGCGGCATCAACCGCTGTACGCATATCCTTGATGATCGCGGCTACTGCGGCAGGAATCTCCTGCGGACGATCGGATAGCTCTGCGATCTGATTTACCAGTACACTACCAATAATGGCGCCATCTGCAACCTGACAAACGGCCGCTGCGGCTTCACCATCGCGTATACCGAAGCCGACACAGAGCGGTAAGTCCGTATCATGACGCATATCTGTGATGTAGGTCGCAACCTCATCGACGTTCAGCGCTTTGGACCCGGTTACACCTTTAACCGAGACGTAGTACAGGTAGCCTGAACCCTGCTCGCAGATCGCCTTACGGCGCACAGGAGAGGTTGTTGGTGAGATCAAGAAGATGATGTCCAGACCCTCGGCTTTGAGTGCAGCCATCAAACCTTCAGACTCAACCGGTGGAAGATCGACGGTTAGCACGCCATCAACACCAGCGGCTTTTGCACGCTGCGCGAAGTTTTCGTAACCGATCGCTTCAACCGGGTTGAGGTAGCCCATCAGTACAACCGGTGTGTCGGCATCTTGCTGACGGAACTCAGCCACCATATCAAGCACATCTAGCAGGCGGGTGCCGTGCACCAATGAGCGCTCACAAGCGAGCTGGATAACTGGACCGTCAGCCATTGGATCCGAGAACGGCACACCAAGTTCGATAACATCGGCGCCCGCCTCAACTAGCGCGTGCATCAGCGGAACAGTGACAGCCGGCTCGGAATCTCCCGCAGTTACATAGGGGATAATCGCTTTTCGGCCATCGGCTTTCAGCTGGTTAAAACGCGCTTCAATACGATTCATTCGTTGTTTTTCCCTAAGAACTTACATCTCGATACCGTCGATCTGAGCGACGGTATGAATATCTTTATCACCACGACCAGACAGATTCACCACGATCACTTGATCAGGCGACATCTCCTTCGCCATCTTCATCGCGTAGGCCACCGCGTGGGCAGACTCCAGCGCCGGCATAATACCTTCAATCTGAGTCAGTTTACGGAAGGCATCCATCGCTTCATCATCAGTCGCCGCTACATACTCAGCGCGACCAATATCTTTCAAATAGCTGTGCTCCGGGCCTACACCCGGGTAGTCCAAACCAGCAGAGACTGAGTGTGTACCCAGTATCTGACCCGCATCATCTTCCATCAGGTAGGTACGCATACCGTGCAGTACGCCAGGACGACCAGCAGTTAGAGGCGCTGCATGCTGGCCTGTCTCCAAACCAAAACCACCCGCCTCTACACCAATCATTCGAGTTTCGGTGTTATCCATGAATGGGTAGAACATACCAATCGCGTTTGAGCCTCCGCCCACACAGGCAACAACGGCATCTGGAAGACGACCGATCTGCGCCATCGACTGATGCTTGGTCTCACGACCAATCACCGCCTGAAAGTCACGTACCAATTTAGGGTACGGGTGCGGACCGGCAGCTGTACCGATGATGTAATAAGTGTTATCAACGTTGGTGACCCAATCGCGCATCGCTTCATTCATCGCATCTTTCAGAGTGCGAGTACCCGAAGTAACTGGGATAACCTCAGCACCGAGTAGGCGCATACGATAAACGTTCAGAGCCTGACGACGAACGTCCTCTTCACCCATGTAGACTTTACACTCAAGACCCAAGCGCGCAGCCACAGTTGCCGATGCAACGCCGTGCTGCCCTGCACCAGTCTCCGCGATAACACGCGGTTTGCCCATGTATTTGGCCAACAGGGCTTGCCCAATGGTGTTGTTAACCTTGTGAGCACCGGTGTGATTGAGGTCTTCGCGTTTGAGCCATATTTGCCCGCCGCCACAATGGGCAGAGAGGCGCTCAGCATGATAAAGCGGCGAAGGGCGACCGACATAGTGGGCCAGATCCTTGTCGAATTCAGCTTGGAATTCAGGATCCTTGCTTAGTCTCTCATACAGGGCCTCAAGCTCTTCGAGCGCGCCCATTAGAGTTTCAGAAACAAAGCGTCCGCCATGGATACCGAAATGGCCATTGGCGTCTGGAACGGAGAGTGAGTTGTTCTGTTCAGCTGTTGTTGACACGGTGCACCTCAGCAATAAATTGTTCTAATTTTTGGGCGTCCTTGATTCCTTTCGACTGCTCTACGCCACCACTAACATCGATAGCGTAAGGCCGCACCTGATCGATTGCAGCAGCAACGTTGCTACTGTCCAGACCACCTGCCAGAGTTATCTCTGACGCAAGATCAGCTGGAATCCTTGACCAGTCGAATTGCTCGCCAGTACCGCCCGGTATTCCGGGCGTGTAGGCATCAAGCAAGACACCTCTCGCGTTTGCGTACGCGAGCATCTCTTGGTTTAGATCTAAATCCGGTTTCATTCGCAGCGCTTTCAAGTACGGCCGAGAGTATCGGGCGCACTCATCAGCCGTTTCACGACCATGAAATTGCAACAGATCAACCTTTGTCTGGTCGATAACCTGTTGGATATACTCAGGCTCGGCATCCACAAACAACGCCACGCTGGTCACGAATGCAGGAAGACGAGAGATGATAGTCGCAGCGTCTGCGATTGAAACAGCACGAGGGCTCTTGGCATAGAAAACGAAACCGAGGGCATCAGCGCCAGCATCAACTGCCGCTAAGGCGTCTTCGATGCGGGTGATACCACAGATCTTAACTCGCGTTCTCAAACCAACTACTCAAGCGCAAAAATGAAGGCGCTATATTAACGTAGCCGCGCCCCGAACGAAAGCCTCAAAGCCCGCTGCAGGAGCCCCATAAAGATGTGGCGGTATGGTCGCGCGCGTTGCTCGCTTCTACTGGTTAGAGGAAGAAAGGCCCTCGGTTGCCAGGTGGGAGATCAAACTCTTCGGGATATTTCACGTCGACGAAGTAGAGCCCCCAGGGGGGTGCAGTTACACCGCCCTCTCTGCGATCCCGAGCTTCAAGAACCTCGCGACTCCAATCGACAGATGCTTCCCCTGCTCCGATCTTCATCAAAACTCCTGCGACATTGCGGACCATGTGGTGTAGAAAGGCATTCGCGCAGATATCGATAACGATCAGCTGCCCTTTCTGATGGACCTCGAGTGACTTAACCGTTTTCACAGGACTTTTTGCTTGGCAGGCGATGGCGCGGTAGGAGGTGAAGTCATGCTCACCCACAAGATGCTTAGCCCCAGCTTGCATATGCTCAAGATTTAGCTCTTTATGTGTCCAAGTAACACCACGACTAAGAATCGCCGGCTTCACCTCAGCAGAGTAGATCAGGTAGCGGTAGCGTCGTTCCATTGCTGAAAAGCGCGCGTGGAACTCGTCTGGGACTGGTTTCGCCCAGAGCACCGCAACATCATCGGGCAATTTTGTATTTGTACCTCGTACCCAAGCACGATCCGGTCGCTCGACCTGCGCATCAAAATGAACCACTTGGTAGCAGCCATTGACGCCGGTATCGGTGCGACCGGCACAGATTACACTGACGGGATGGCAGGCTATCTGAGACAGCGCCGCCTCTAAAGTCTCTTGAACAGTCGATACAGCCTCATCGCGCTGGGACTGCCAGCCATGGTAGTTGTAGCCTGCGTACTCAATACCTAGCGCGTAACGGGTCGTAGAACGAGAAAGGGCGACTTGCGTCGCCCCTTGATCTTCAGAAGTGTGTTGCATCAACTCAACTTATCCAACAGAGACTGAGCTTCGGCCTGCTGCTCAGCATTGCCATCGCGTGTGATTTCGCTAAGGATATCACGAGCCCCCTCTGTGTCGTCCATCTCAATGTAAGCCCGAGCCAGATCCAGCTTGGTCTCAACCTCGTCAGCACCATCGAGTGAGTCAAGAAGGTCATCTTCTATAAGATCCTCGTCATCACCCTCTTCCACTAGCTCAATATCGCCATCATCTTCAGCCAGCATATCGTCTAGCTCATCCTCCAGACTCATATCCAGATCATGCGCGATATTGGCGTTAAGCTCATCGAGATCAGCTTCCGGAATGGCATCCGGCTCTTCAAGCAGTTCTGACTCGTCAATTTCGGCTGTTGCCATTTCGATCGGTTCATCGATCAGCTCAGCCTCTTCAACCGCATCAGCTTCGGCCACCAGCTCCGACTCAGGTTCGATCTCTTCAGAGAAAAACTCCTCATCGATCAAATCGCCAACTTCTTCAGTAACCGCCTCTTCGCCAACGCTATCATCGATTGCGAACTCTAGACCTTCAAACTCATCGTCATCGAGCTCATCGACCGACTCATCTTCCAGCAGGTCATCCTCGAGATCCCTCTTCAGCAGCTCGTCGAGGTCGGTATCGATATCATCAGAGTCGGGCAGCGCATCCAGATCATCCGCTTCCTGCGACTTCTCAGTCGCATCAGTAGCCACATCCTCATCGAGGATATCATCAAGAACCGAGTCGATCTCCGAACCACTCAACTCGGACTCATCGATCGCCTCCATATCCGAGGCATCAACCTCAGCAGAAGCAGGCGACAGATCGTCATCAAGGTCCGGAACCATATCCAAATCCAGATCATCTAGGTCATCTAGGTCATCGAGTTCATCAACAGGATCCGCCTGCGCCTCATTCGCGAGCGTGGCACCGGCTACTATACCTGTCGCAGCAGCCGCGGGCGCAGTGCTCTCATCAAATTCAGGAATCTCATCTTCCAGCGACTCCTCTTGCTTACTGTTCTTACCTTTTTTGGGTTTGCGAGGCGCAGGCTCATCGTCATAATCGACGGACTTACGCCGACGCGTCAACGCCGCTAGTGCTAGCAAAAGCAGCAGCACACCGCCTGCGCCGCCGAGGTATAGAGGATTGACCATCATAATATTGATGAACTCATCCACCGGGCTCGGCTTGGGCTTGTTAGCCTCCTGAACCTGCTTGAGCATCTCAGCCTGCAAGGCCGACATCTGCTGATCTTTCAGCTCGATCAAACGTTGCATCGCAGCAAGTTGCTCTTGAATCGAATCAAGCTTCTCACCCAACTCAGCGTTTTCGCGAGAGACCTTATCCACCGACTCCTGCGTGACCAGCAATCGATTTTCCAGATCCTCGTTACGCTGGATCAGCTCCATCTCACGTTCGGACGGACCTGTATCAACAACAGCCTCTTCAACCTCCGCTTCGGCAGCCTCAGCCTCAATATCATCCGACGCATCACTTGAGACAGACCCATCCATCTCGGCGGGTTTCTCGTCCGCCTTATCGGCCGTTACAATTTTAAGCTGGCTCTCTGAACCATCGGGTGCACCCTCAGCCACACCACCTGTCTGCACTTCAGCCGCTGCGGGTTCGGGCGGGGCTTTAGGCTCTTTCTGCGCCTTAGGTGCTGCTGCCGCACGACGACCCGCTTTCCACTCAGCCGTTTGGCGAGCAGCTTCAGCGATCGCCTGTTTACGTGTCAGCGCCCGCGCCTCTTCAGCGGTTGGCAGTTTCATCACCTTCCCAGCATGCATCACATTGATATTTGAGGTTGGGAAAAGCTCAGGGTTTTTACGCTGCATCGCCACCATCATCTGCTCGATGCTGATATCCGATGCACTGCGACTGTTCTTGGCCAAAACATAAAGGGTATCGTTGCTTTTGACGAAAATTTCGCCGCCATCCACATTGATTTGTATATTCGACCGTTGCGCGGTAGCAGCAGCAGGCTGCCCAGCGGGTGCCGCAGGCGTGGTTGCAGCTGGTGCGTTTATCGCAGTGGTTACCGGAGCAGGATCGAACACCGGCGGGTCCAAAAGAAGCGTGTACTCGCGTACGAGACGCCCCTGAGGCCAGTTTACTTCCATTAGAAAACTGAGGAAGGGCTCCTGCACCGGAACCGAGGAGGTAACGTGAATGGAACCACTGCCGTCTGGTGCCACTTTGACCTGAAACTTAACGTCAGTGAGAAAGCGAGATTTCGTTAGCCCGGCAAGCGAGAACTCATCGATATCTGCCATGCGCGGCAAAATTTGTTGCGCTAAGAGGTCTCGAACCTGAACCAGCCGGATATCGGCGTCAAGCGGCTCGTTAAGTGCTGAGTTTACACGGATCTCGCCGAGACCCAGTGCATTTGCCTGTCCTGCTGCAATTGCCGAAGCAACCGCAAGACTTAGCGCGAGTTTGCGCACCATCTTATCTATCCTTATGTTTGGCCAATACACCTGCTTTTTGCCAGAAAAACAGGCAGTTGCGTTTCGCAAAACTAACTGAAGTATTGTAGGTCGATAGGGACTGGTCAAGCGAGCTCGGACATTTATGCCCTGCTCGCTAGCATGAAGAGTAAAACCGGCTTAAAAGTGTTGGATTAATGAGCTGTTACAAGAGCCCGCAACGCATCAACTGCATTGGACGCGCGACCCAGACGCTGCTCATCGAATAGCAGCGTCATCAGCAGCACGTTTGAATCTTGCGGATCAAAGCGCAAACGCGCGATTAAGCACTCATCGATACCCGTGGCGCTTTGAGTCGAAGCTGAAGCAGATGGAGCGTAACGTAGCTTTGCTTCTCGATCGATCAGGTGTATCAGGTCAGTCAGTTCGCCACCTTTATCCAGCTCCACAGCCAGTGTTACCGCGGTACCATGAAAGAGCGGCACCTCCACCGCTGAGGCATTTACTTCCAGATCCTCTGCAGCCAACAACTCCGCCAAGCCCTGGGTAAAAAGTGACTCAACCGGCAGCGAGGCGTTCGCTAGCGGAGTCTGCGGCTGAGCTAGAAGGTTAAACGCCATACTTGCATCCAAGTACTTGGCCGCGGCCTCGCGTCCGTTCAGCAGATGAGCAGTCTCCGTAGCGAGCGCCTGAACACCCGCTTGGTCGTGCATACTCGCAGGCAGCATCAATGTCGCTGTCACCCGAAGTGGTTCGACCGCAGCCGAGAGAGTATTGAGTGTTACCGCTGTGGTCAGCAGCGCAGGTTCAGGCGAACGGAAAACGGCACCCTTTTCGAGCACCAACTTTTTATCGCTGACCCCAGCAAGCAGTAGATCGCCAGCCTGAGTTTCAGCACGTGCATGAAGATCAAACAGCGTTAGCTCAGGCGCAATCAGCGACAGAGTCTCGGCTGGAATCTCAGGTGCACAGAGAATTGCGAGCTTTGCATCGGACAGATCGATGTTGGCGTAGCTGCGCACGCGCAGAGCCCTGCCGTTAACCATCAGTGAACGCCCCGCCTCTCCATCGGTATCGTAGAGTTCAAAGATCACCTCTTTTGCTAGCGGATGATCTTCTAGTAGCTCCAGTAGCTGTTCACCCGCGAGGGCACTGACACCGAGAAGAAGGACTTTATTCGACATTACAAAACTCCAAAATAGACTCAGCCCGCAGATGCGGGCTGATAGAAAAAGCGCGCTAGATGCGCTCTATTAACGCTCGCTTAGGATGCGCAGCATACGGCGCAGCGGTTCTGCCGCACCCCAGAGCAACTGGTCACCCACGCTGAATGCGTTGAGGTACTGTTTACCCATCTTCATCTTACGCAGACGGCCTACAGGGATGCTGAGTGTGCCAGTCACTTTTGTCGGTGTCAGCTCTTCCATGGTGATCTGGCGATCGTTTGGAACCACTTTAACCCAGTCGTTGGCTTCAGCGATCCTCTGCTCGATCTCATCCATTGGGAGATCTTTATTCAGCTTGATCGTGAACGCCTGGCTATGACAACGCATTGCACCGATACGCACACAGGTACCGTCGATAGCGATCGGATTAGCGTGGCGACCGAGGATTTTGTTGGTCTCGACATAGCCTTTCCACTCCTCTTTCGACTGACCATCAGCAACAGGTACATCGATCCATGGGATCAACGAGCCGGCCAGCGGTACACCGAAATTATCTACAGCCAGGTCATTACGCATACTGTTAGCAACCTGACGATCGATATCGAGAATGGCAGATGCAGGATCTTTTAACATATCAGCCGAACCGTCACGGATCTGACCCATCTGAGTGATAAGCTCGCGCATGTTGCGTGCGCCAGCACCGGAAGCTGCCTGGTAAGTCATAGAGCTAACCCACTCAACATGACCCGCTTTAAATAGACCGCCCAGGCCCATCAGCATCAGCGATACAGTGCAGTTACCGCCCACGAAGGTTTTGATACCTTTGCTCAGGCCCCTATTAATTACATCAGCATTGACAGGGTCAAGAATGATGATCGAATCATCAGCCATACGCAGAGCAGAGGCTGCATCAATCCAGTAGCCATCCCACCCCGCTGCGCGCAGTTGTGGGTAAACGGCTTTCGTGTAGTCACCACCCTGACAGGTAATAATTACATCCATCTGTTTAAGCGCATCAATATCGTTCGCATCTTTCAGTGGAGCAATTTCCTTACCAATCTCAGGGCCAGCCTGGCCTACCTGAGAGGTGGTGAAAAATACTGGCTCGTTGATCTGATCGAAGTCCTTCTCTTCCAGCATACGCTGCATGAGAACGGATCCAACCATACCGCGCCAGCCGACAAAACCTACACGATTCATGTTAAACCTCTTTTTAAGAGTACTTCTTACTTCGGTATCCAATCCCGAAGACGATTAAAAAAGGCCGGTATTTAACCGGCCTTGTTGAGCGTTTTGGCCGTCTACGCGTTTAGCGCAGCGATTACCGCATCACCCATTTCCGTTGTGCTCACCTTCTGCATACCTTCAGAGAAGATATCCGCTGTACGTAGACCCTGATCGAGAACATCGCTCACCGCTTTCTCGATTCGATCCGCCGCCGCGCCCTGGTTGAGCGAATAGCGCAACATCATAGCGGCAGAGAGGATGGTTGCCAATGGATTTGCAATGTTTTGACCGGCAATATCGGGCGCAGAACCGTGACAAGGCTCATACATACCCTGGCCTGCTTTGTTCAACGATGCCGATGGCAACATACCGATCGACCCGGTCAGCATCGCTGCAGCGTCTGAGAGAATGTCGCCAAACATGTTACCCGTTACAACCACATCAAACTGCTTAGGTGCTCGCACCAGTTGCATCGCGGCGTTATCAACGTACATATGGCTCAGTTCAACTTCAGGATACTCAGACTTGAGCTCTTCCATTACCTCGCGCCATAGCACAGTAACTTCAAGTACATTAGCCTTATCAACCGAGCAGAGCTTCTTGCCGCGTGCCAGTGCCGCTTCGAACGCGACTCGACCGATACGTTTGATCTCTTCTTCGTTGTAAACGTAGGTGTTGTAACCCTCGCGCAGACCTTCGTCGGTGGTGCGTACACCACGCGGTTGGCCGAAGTAGATACCACCTGTCAGCTCGCGCACAATCAGGATATCCAGGCCCGATACAACTTCAGGCTTGAGCGTAGATGCATCAGCCAGCTGCGGGTAAAGGATAGCTGGGCGCAGATTGCCGAAAAGTTCTAGGTTAGACCGAATACCCAGCAGCCCCTTCTCAGGACGGATCTGAAAGTCTGGGTTAGTGTCCCACTTAGGGCCGCCTACCGCTCCGAGCAGGATACCTTTCGAGTCGCGTGCTTTGGCCAGCGTCTCTTCCGGCATAGGTACACCGTGTGCGTCGATTGCTGCGCCACCGAGGTGCGCCTCATCAAACTCTAAACCCAGACTGTCTTGAGCGTTAACAAGCTCCAATACGCGGCGAGCTTGCGCAATAATTTCTGGGCCGATGCCGTCGCCTGGGAGGATGAGTACTCTATTTTCGTTCATTTTTATTCCAAAATTCTGTTTGGGTAGCGTGCTTCGCTCGCTCCTACAGAGAGATATGTAGGAGCGCCCCGTCAAGGGCGGCGACTGATAAATTATTTAATCGCGTCAAACAACCAAGGTGCCGATTCGCGGCGTTTCGCCTCGTAGGCGCGGATATCGTCTGCGTGCTCAAGCGTCAAGCCAATGTCGTCCAGGCCATTGAGCAGGCAATGCTTACGGAAAGCATCAACCTCAAAGCCATACTCCTGACCACTTGGGCTGACCACTTTCTGGTTTACCAAATCAACGGTCAGGCTCATACCCGGCTCACCAGCAACGGCGTTGAACAGTTCATCAACCTCCGCCTCGGTGAGGATGATCGGCAGCAGACCGTTTTTAAAACAGTTATTGAAGAAAATATCGGCATAGCTCGGTGCAATAACAGCACGGAAACCGTAATCATCCAGTGCCCAAGGCGCGTGCTCGCGGCTTGAACCACAACCGAAGTTGGTGCGCGCAAGCAGAATGCTCGAACCGGTGAACTCAGGTTTGTTGAGTACGAAATCCGGATTCAGTGGGCGACCTGAACAGTCCTGATCAGGCTGGCCTTCATCCAGGTAACGAATCTCATCAAAGAGGTTCTTACCAAACCCCGAGCGCTTGATCGATTTGAGGAATTGCTTCGGAATAATCAAGTCAGTATCGACGTTCTTGCGATCCAGAGGAGCGACAACCCCAGTGTGAGTTTCAAACTTCTTCATGACCGGGCTCCTTAGTTAGTTTCCAATGTGCGTACGTCAACAAAGTGACCAGTAACAGCTGCAGCTGCGGCCATAGCCGGGCTCACCAAGTGAGTACGACCACCAAAGCCCTGACGGCCTTCGAAGTTACGGTTGGAGGTAGAAGCACAGTGCTCACCGTTGCCCAGCTTATCTGGGTTCATCGCCAGACACATAGAACAGCCCGGCTCACGCCACTCGAGACCCGCCTCAACAAAGATCTTATCCAGACCCTCAGCCTCGGCTTGAGCTTTAACCAAGCCAGAACCTGGCACAACCAGAGCCTGCTTGATTGTGCTCGCCACCTTGCGGCCTTTCACAACCTCCGCGGCCGCACGCAGATCCTCAATACGGCTGTTGGTACATGACCCGATAAATACTCGATCAAGTTTAATGTCAGTGATTGCCTGATCAGCACTTAGGCCCATGTACTGCAGAGCGCGCGTGATCGCATTCGCTTCATCAGAGTCAGCTGCATTAGCAGGATTTGGAACCTGACCATCAACGGCCACCACCATCTCCGGTGATGTACCCCAGGTAACCTGAGGTTTGATATCTTCAGCACGAATCTCAACAACGGTATCGAACTGCGCATCGGCATCTGAAACTAGATCTTTCCAGTTCTCAACGGCTGCGTTCCAAGCCTCACCCGTTGGTGAAAATGGTCGACCCTCAAAGTACTCGATGGTCTTATCATCAACTGCCACTAGGCCAACTCGAGCACCGGCTTCAATCGCCATGTTACAGATGGTCATTCGCCCTTCAATCGAGAGCGACTGGATCGCCGTTCCACCGAACTCCAGTGCACAGCCAGTGCCGCCCGCAGTACCGATCACACCTATAATGTGCAGGACAACGTCTTTAGCGGTTACACCGATACCCAGCTCGCCATCTACGCGAACCAGCATGTTCTTCATCTTCTTGGCGATCAGACACTGAGTTGCCAGCACGTGTTCAACTTCAGAGGTACCGATACCGTGTGCCAGTGCACCAAAAGCACCGTGAGTAGAAGTGTGTGAGTCACCACAAACAACGGTAGAACCTGGCAAAGTCATCCCCTGCTCTGGCCCCACAACGTGAACGATACCCTGACGCTCGTCGAGCATCTTGAACTCAACAATGCCGTACTCATCACAGTTCTCATCCAGCGTTTTCACCTGGATACGAGAAACGGGATCAACGATCTGATCAACACCGCCGGCGCGCTCAGTCGTTGGGACGTTGTGATCAGGTGTCGCCAAGTTTGCATCGATACGCCAAGGCTTACGGCCTGCCAAACGCAGACCTTCAAATGCCTGGGGTGAAGTGACTTCGTGCAGTATTTGACGATCGATGTAGATCAGCGAACTGCCATCTTCATTCTGGCGCACCAAGTGTGCATCCCAGAGTTTGTCGTAGAGTGTTTTACCAGCCATTGTTTTACTCCTAGCGGTTAGTGCCAGCAATTGTAAGGAGATGACTACCAATAGACAAATTCATAATTCTAATGATTAGCATTCCTTGAAAGAATGCATTAGAAGCGCGTTTACCTCTATTTATGTTTGGTCAAAATAGACATACACTCGCGACTCAATAAGAACTCGAGAAGAGCATTACTTTGGCACTATCTGCCCTCACCCTCTTTATCACCACCTTCTTTTTTGTCTCGATTACACCGGGCATGTGTATGACCCTGGCGATGACGCTCGGTATGACAATCGGTGTTCGCCGGACCCTGTGGATGATGCTCGGCGAGCTGATCGGTGTAGGGCTCGTAGTGGTACTCACCATTATCGGCGCAGCTGCACTGATGCTGCAGTACCCAGCGCTGTTTACTGCACTCAAATGGGGTGGCGGTGCATATCTACTTTATCTGGGCATCCAACTTTGGCGCTCAAAAGGGAAGATGGCGATCAAGTGCGATACGCCCGAGGGCTATGAGGCGAGCCCTGGCTCGCTCCTCTCTCAAGGTTTTATTACCGCAGTGGCTAACCCAAAAGGCTGGGCATTCTTCATCGCACTACTCCCCCCGTTTATCGATAACACCCAGCCACTGTTACAGCAGTCCTTAGTTATAATTACCATCATTCTGTCTATGGAATTTCTCTCATTGCTTGGTTACGCCTCGGGCGGGAAGGCGCTGAGTCATATCTTGCGCCATCGAAGTAATGTGCGCCTGATGAACCGTATTGCTGGCACCTTAATGATGGGTGTATCAGTTTGGCTTGCACTGGGTTAATGGAGTCTTGTTATGAGTGCTTTCGAGTCACTGGGTCTTTTACTGCTGTGCATACTGATCAGCATCTTTTTCTCCGTATCTGAGCTCTCTCTGGCGGCTGCTCGCCAAATCAAACTCACCCAGTTATCGGAGAGCGGCAATGTAGCAGCCAAACAGGTTATTGCGTTGCAACAGTCGCCCGGAGCCTTTTTTACGTTAATTCAAATCGGACTCAACTCTGTTGCAATACTCGCGGGTATTATCAGCGAGAGCTACCTAACACCCCATTTTGCCGCATTAACTGAGCGCTTTAACCCGAGCCTAGCAGCATCGCAGCTACCCTCTTACGCCGCCTTCGCTTTCGTAACCCTCAGTTTTATTCTGTTTGCCGACCTGATCCCTAAGCGAATCGCCATGAACCACCCTGAGGCGATTGCAGTCCGCGTGGCAGCTCCCATGACCTCCCTAATTACGCTATTCAAACCACTGGTCTGGTTAATTAACGGCTTTGCTGACTGGGTATTTAAGCTCTTCGGAATGCGTGCTGAGCGTAGCGATGAGATTACTGATGATGATCTCTATACCATGATGGAAGCCAGTGCGGCCGCTGGACTGCTACACGCTCACGAACATCAGGTAATAGAGAATGTTTTCGAGATGCAGTCACAGTGCATTACCACAGCGATGACTCCGCGTGAGCACGTAGTTTTTCTATCGATATCCGATACACCAGCGGAGCTACACGCAAAGCTCTGCACCGAGGAGCATAGCCGTTTCCTCGTCTGCAATGAGGGTATAGATAGCACCATTGGCTACGTCGACGCCAAAAGCCTGCTCTCTCTGCTGCTCAATAACCGCGAGTTAGCGATCGATAGCTCCATGCTCAACGAGCTCGTGACCCTGCCTGATACACTGACCCTGTTCGAGGCAATGAATACATTTAAGAGCCAGGGCGCCGACTTTGCGTTGGTGATGAACGAATATGCCCTCGTAGTGGGCGTGGTCACGGTTAAAGACCTCATGAGTACCGTCATGGGAGACTGGGCGAAAACTCAGGCAAACGAACAGATCATTGTGCGCGACGAAAACTCCTGGCTAATAGAGGGCTCCACTCCGATAACGGAGGTCGCCAGAGCCCTGGATATCGGAGAGTTTCCAGACCCCGCGCAGTATGAAACACTCGCTGGTTTTGTAATGTACAGTCTTAAACGCATCCCCAAATGCACCGAACATGTTGACTTCGCTGGCTACAAATTTGAAGTGATTGACGTCGATAACTTTAAAGTGGATCAGCTGTTGGTCAGTCGAATTTAATAAGGAACAACCTTGGCTCAGAACGCAACCGTCTACAAAGCACATATCCAGATCGCCGATATGGATCGGCACTACTACGCAGACCACTCTCTCACGCTCGCGCTGCACCCTTCTGAAACTGTAGAGCGAATGATGCTGCGCCTCGTCGCTTTCGTGCTCTTCGCATCTGAGCGGCTGGAGTTCACAAAAGGGCTAGCAGCGGATGATGAACCTGACCTCTGGTGTAAAAGCTACAGTGATGAGATTGAGTTGTGGATTGATGTAGGTCTACCGAGTGAGCGACGTGTGCGCAAAGCGTGCAACCGTTCAAAACAGGTCAAGCTGCTCTGCTATGGATCCGATCAAGCTATTAACCCCTGGCTGGCGAGCATCCGCGCAGAACGCACCCGCCAAAGAGACTTGGAGATTATTCGAATCCCTGAGTCTCAGAGTGAGGTTTTGGAGAGTTTGATGGAGCGCGGTATGCACCTGCAGGCGAATATTCAGGATGGACAGTTATGGCTCAGTAGCGATTCCGGCGCTCAATTGATTGAGCCCTTGATTCTCGATCTGTAGCGCAACAGTTTCCCGCATGCTGGTGCTATTGAGGCTGACTGAACAGAGATGAGAAGCCGGTACCAAAGTCATCCAGCGAAAGTTCCACACCTAATTCATGAATCCACTTAAGCTGAAAAACACCAGCCTTCTCGTTTTCCAATAAGAAATTCTCAGATATCTCGACCTCCAACAGGGAGGCAGGACAGCCAGTTCTCAGAGCTCCGAAGCAACGTAGGGCGGCAGATCATCCAGCTTGGGCACCGGTGTAGACTTACCGTTGTCGTCAACGGCCACGAAGCGGAAGGTTGCCTCAGTAACTTTTTCGCGCTCACCGATACGACCGCGTCGAACCCAAGCCTCCACATGGATATCAAGTGATGTACGCCCCACTTTCTCAACCTCGGTGTAGACGCCCAAAACATCCCCGACTTTCACAGGACGGATGAAGCTCATACTTTCGACTGCCACCGTCACGACGCGACGTTGAGCGCGCTGGCCGGCGCAGATGCCGGCGGCAAGGTCCATCTGCGACAGCACCCATCCACCAAAAATATCGCCGGAGGGGTTAGTATCGGATGGCATCGCGAGGGTCCGAATGGTTAAGCGACCGCGATCAGGGGCGTTACTATCTTCTTGGCTCACAGTGACTCCCAAGGCAACTAATCAATTGGCGTAGATAAAGGGTGCGAGCTCAACAGAGATGAAGCCGACCGGCTTCATAATCTTGTCATCAGAGGTTCGTTTGAGCACATAAACGGATTCACCAAGATAGCTGGACGCATGTGCAACTACCTCTTCACGCTTTGCTGCATAGTGAGCAACCGACTCCTGTGCCACAGCTTCGCTTGCTACGTATTTAGAGGCGTTGTTGTCGTTCACCGCCTGCTGGGCGCCAATAAAATCGACCGGAAGATCGCGCACCAGTGCCAGAGACACCTCTAGGCTCCGTACAATAAAAGGGTTATCCAACATCTGCTCAACACTACGCCCAGGCAGGTTATCCGCCTGCTGTGCTAGCTCTGCAAGCTGAGTTTGGATAGTCTCGATCTCTGCTGGCGGTAGCACACAAGACTCGATACTCACCTGTGTATTCTTCGCCAGTGCTAAGTAGTAGCTGGCGGTAACGAAAATATCGCAAACGGCGTCCAGAGTTTCAATCAGATCACTCTCGGCCATTGCATGAATCAGCTCTTTAAGCTCTTCAATTACCCGCGCCTCTTGGTTCAAGAGCTCCTCAAGCGTCGCGGCACGCTCGCCTGGAAACTTTCCAGCAGCAGCATTCCATGCAACGATCTCGTCGGCTAGACGTTTCAGGGGGGTGGCGTAAGTTGGCAAAGGCATTACAGTTCTTCCGATTAATGTTGAGCAGGTCAGGGATGGTAACTGGCTATTTAAGATCTGCCAATAGCCGGACAAATTCAGGGTGAGTGCGCAGCAGTAAGCGCCCGGCATTTATCAGATCCTTGGATTGCTGATTTGTCAGATTTAGCGTCGTTGGGATGCGGTTAAATTCCTCAAGCAGCTCCGGGTCGGGATACTTGTTAAGCGCAACATTCACGAAATAGGATTCCACTTTGTGACCCGAAGCGGAAAGTTCACGGTGCCAGCGTCTGAATCCCCCTCGCATCAACTCCAGCGTTGAGGCGTTGTAGCGATGCAATTGGATATCCGTTACCGCATTTATGGTCTGCTCAAGACTGGGCTCTGCAGCAGCCTGCCCTACATTGGTACTTGAATCTACAGCCGCGTCTACACTAATCAGCACGGAACGCGAATCACCTGTGCGCCCCATGGATTCCATGAAAGGTTCAATACCCCCATGCAGCTCAACAAACTCATAGATAGAGCGAAGGCCGAGATTATCAGTTATTCCTCCATCCACAAGATGAAGGTATCGGTGCTGTTCTTTCTCGTTGGCCAATTTGGAAAGGCTGTTTATAGCTAATTCTAGCTGAGTGCCTTCAGACTTCTCTGCTGCCTGCTGCAGGCGTGTTACGTCCGACTCAACATCACAGGTGTCGTAGTTCTCCAGTACCAGAGGCTCAAACAGCACCGGCACGCCTGCTGAGGCAGCGACCGCCTTGGCAATTGGGTAAGTACCAAGATCAGAACAGATCAGGCGAAAGAAATCTTGAACAAAGGAGACACGTGCTCCGGACGAAAGATCAGAGGCATTGATTAGTATAATCGGAGCATTACGGGTTCGCAGGTCAGCAAAAGTGTTTTCTCCGAATATGTACTCTGCATAAACCTCCGCAGTGACTTCACCTCGCGACCGATTAGAGAGCAGGTGCTCCAAGCTCAATAGTCTATTACTAATCTCTGTCTCGAGGCCGCTCTCTAGTACATCCTCTTGAAAACGGCTAAAGAGTTGATCGCCTAATAGCCCATAATAAGCTGCGGTGAAGCTCCCTCCCGAGACCGAACTAATTACTTTTACGTCATCAAGCAACTGCCGTTGCTGCCCCTTGTGTAAAACCTGAGTCTCGCGCAGCTCTAGCATTACACCGTAAGCAAGCGCAGCCGCACGGGCCCCACCGCCTGAAAAGGCTAACACCAGACTTACGCCGCTATCAGAGCGCTTACCGTATACTGCCTTTAGCGAGTAACCACCATCAATCACCTCGTCAGAGAGCGGTTGGTTTTCGATAACAACAGAAGAGGCACAGCCCGCTAGTAGACTGAACGTAACGAACACCAAGCAAATTTGCTTGGCTAGCCTAGATTCAAACATTAATCATCCGCGCGCCCCCTCAGCTAACCTTACAGAATTCAGCTGTCACCAGCTAAAACACGACGCTCACCCGACAGTAGCAGCAGCAATATTCGATGCTTTCGATATCCCAGACCGAATAAAACAGAGGCAAACACTACCTCAGCGAACTGCTACGCTGGGTTGTGTGCAATTAAAGCAAAGATAAACTGAAGATAAAGCATGCTTTGAAGTTTAGACCAGTTCGAGTCACTAAGTGGTTAACTCGACTCGCCTGACCCCTCTGCGTCGGGTAACTGCTCTGCGATCAGTTGTAACTTGTGATCTTCAAAATCGATATGGCGGTGCTCTATATCTGGTAACGACTTGCTCACTTTGGTCGAAAGCGTTTTGAAGCGGTCAACCTTACCATAGAGCCCCTGCTTGCCGGTAAGCGCAGTGATCGTGTCGTTGTAGTGATTACCCGCCGTATTAAGGGTGTTACCAAGCTTCGCCAGACGTTCAGCCAACGTGCTAACGGTATTGTAGATATCACCCGCTTTCTCGCTGATCTCTCTCGCCTCGGCATTTGAGCGCTCTATCATCCACAGATTCGAGACAGTGCGCAGAATCGGGATCAACGTGGTGTGCGATACAAGTACGATACCTTTGCGATATCCGTAGTCGAAGAGATCTCTGTTCGATTTCAACGCCTCGATGTAGGCGGGCTCGATCGGCATGAACATTAAGACGAAACTTGGGCTGCGCATACCTACAACATTGGTGTAGTCCTTGGAGGCAAGGTCATCTATGTGCGCTTTTACCGCAGCAACATGCTGTTTCATCGCCGCCTCAGCTTCCTGCTCCGATTCTGCGCCAACTACGCGATCATAGGCGTTCAGCGAGACCTTAGAGTCGATGATGATGTGTTTACCATCAGGCAGCTTAATCAAGTAGTCGGTCTGTTTGCTTTTACCCTCGAGATCTTTAAACGAGGTTTGAGTCTCGTAGTGGGCATCCTCTACCAGACCGCTCATCTCCAACGTACGTCGCAGTTGAGCTTCACCCCAGGCACCGCGCTGCTGGGAGTCACCTTTCAGCGCGCTAGTCAGGTTGGTGGCATCACGACTCATGGTCTGAGCCATCTCCATTACCTTAACAATCTCAGCCTTGAGCTTCGCGCTATCACGCGTGCCAGACTCGTGGATCTCGTTGGTGCGCTTCTGGAAACCCTCGAGTTGCTCTTTGAACGGTTTTAGCAGCGCATCAAGGCTGGTCTGACTAGTGGTCGCGAAGGTTTTCCCCTTCTCCTCAAAGATCTTATTAGCAACGTTCTCGAACTCTTTTGTGAGCTCTTCGCGACTCGCTTTTATCTGCGCCCGCTCGCGCTCAAACTGCTGCTCCTTCTCCTGCAGGCGAGTCTGCTGAACGCTATGCTCATGACTCAGAGAGGTAAAACGCTCACGCACTTGCTCCAGCTCAGATCCACGCTCAGACAACCGGGTTTCAGCCTGTTCCAACCGCGTGGTCAGAGCTGAACGATCTATCTCCAGTTGATGGGCACGCTGCTGTAGCTCTTCAGAACGACTATGAGCGCTATTTAGCTGCCCTTCTAATTCGCTGATTTGTGCTCTGAGTTGCGCCAACACAACGGCTGAAGTCGAGAGCTTACGCCCTTGCCATAGATAACCCAGCGCCGCCCCTAGAAGCAGTGCAACAGTTGCAAGCGCAATTAATTCGAGTGACATAGCTATTATCCAAATTACTGTGTATTTAACCAGTATACACGCATACTTAACCCTGACTAGACTAGACTTGACTAGCGCTGACAGCTCTACCTAGCATGTGCTGCTCGCCAGCTATGAAGTTTTTGGTAGCTCTGCAGCAATCGCTGATGCCGGTCCAGCCCGATCAGCTCCATACCGACAGGTTCAAGGCCGGGGAATCGTAGCTCTGCGTTGATAGCGGCGTACACCTGAGCCATCCGCTCTTCACCAAACATCCGGCTGAAGTTACGCTGATAATCTGCCTGCTGCATATCTTCACTAAGTTCGACATCAAGCGCGGCACTCACTGCGCGGTAGAACAGCCCGCGATCGACGGTGTTGTCGTTGAACTGCAGGAAGATCTCGACCAGCTCTTGAGCGCCCTCCAACTGCCCCAGTGCGAGGGAGATCAGCAGCTTGAGCTCGAGTATCGTTAACTGCCCCCAGTGGGTGTTCTCATCAAACTCAATACCGATCAGCGTACGAATATCGGTGTAGTTGTCCAACTGGCTCTGCTCAAGACGCTCCAGCAGCTCCTGAAGGTCCTCATCGCACAGCTGGTGCAGACAGAGTATCGCCTCACGAAACTCCAACGCTTTATTGGTGTTATCCCAGATTAGATCCTCAACTGGGTAGACCTCGGAATAATCCGGCACCAAGATGCGCACAGCAGGCACACCGAGGTCATCGTAGACCGCCTGGTACACCTCTTTGCCAATGTCGGCCAGGATTCCGAACAGAGTCTGAGCCTCTTCGCTGTTAGTACCCGAAAAGTTCCAGTCAACGAATTCAAAGTCAGCCCTGTCGCTAAAGAAGCGCCAACTGACCAGGCCACTCGAGTCTATAAAGTGCTCAACGAAATTGTTTGGTTCTGTCACCTCTAAGGAGTTGAAGGTCGGTGCCGGGAGGTCGTTGAGCCCTTCAAAGCTTCGCCCTTGTAGAAGCTCGGTTAAGCTGCGCTCTATCGCCACATGCAGACTCGGATGGGCCCCAAAAGATGCAAACACCCCACCCGTTTTAGGGTTCATCAGCGTGACACAGGCGACTGGAAACTGACCGCCTAGCGATGCATCTTTGACCAGGATAGGAAAGCCCTGCTGTTCAAGTGCATTGATACCTTCGACAATACCTGGCCAACGCGCTAACACGGCCTCAGGGACATCAGGCAGGGCAAGTTCCTGCTCAAGGATTTCGCGCTTTACAGCGCGCTCGAATATCTCAGATAGACACTGCACCTGCGCCTCTTCCAACGTATTCCCGGCGCTCATGCCGTTGCTGAGGAAGAGGTTCTCGATCAAGTTAGATGGAAAGAAGACCCTCTCGCCATCTGACAGACGCTCAAAGGGTAAGGCGCAGATACCGCGTTCTTCGCTACCGGAGTTGGTGTCGATCAGGTTAGAGCCACAGAGCTCATCATCCGGGTCATAGATGGCCAGAGTGTACTCATCAAGAAGCCCCTCTGGGAGGCTGTCGTCCGCTTTCAGTTCGAACCAACGCTCATCGGGACGGTGGACAAACTCCGCCTCGGCAATCTCTGTTCCGAAGTACTGGTCGTTGTAGAAGAAGTTACACGAGAGTCGCTCGAGAAACTCACCCAGCGCAGAGGCCAGCGCCGCCTCTTTAGTCGCCCCCTTGCCGTTGGTGAAGCACATCGGCGATGCGGCGTCGCGAATATGCAGCGACCAGACATGTGGCACGATGTTGCGCCAAGAGGCAACCTCGATCTTCATTCCTAGGCTCGCCAATATCTCTGTCATCTTGGCGATCGTCTGCTCCAGCGGTGCATCCTTCCCTTCGATGTAAGTTTCGCCCTCGCCTGCTAGGTTCAGCAAAGCGTGCGCATCATCGTCTAGGCTATCTACCAACTCAATCTGAAAGTCCGGCCCCTCCTGCACCACCTTTTTAACCGTGCAGCGCTCGATCGAGCGAATGATCCCAGTGCGATCTTTATCGCTAATATCCTCGGGGAGCTCAACGTTGATCTTGAAGGTCTGCTTATAGCGATTCTCCGGGTCCACAATATTGTTCTGCGACAGCCGAATATTGTCGGTAGAGATACCGCGCGCTTCACAGTAGACCTTGACGAAGTAGCCCGCACAGAGGGCCGACGAAGCGAGAAAATAGTCGAACGGACCCGGTGCAGAGCCATCGCCTTTGTAGCGAACAGGCTGATCTGCAATCACAGTGAAGTCGTCAAACTTGGCTTCGAGACGCAGGTTATCGAGGTAGTTAACTTTAATTTCCATAGGTTACTTATTCGGCCAGATTTAGAGCGTCAGAGACGGTAGCGGTTAGGACGCTGAGTGTAACACTGAATGGGTTTAAGCCACAGCACTAGGAGTCTAGCTGGATATTGAAACGGTACAGATGCGTAATTTGTTTCGCATTCTGGTTCGCATAATGCGACTCAATATGAGAGGAAATCCGGAAAGAAAAATAGATATTTTTTGCAGCAGAAGCCCTCAGACTACAGAGAGGGCTCGAAGAGAGTTCCTCACGCGTCAAATAATCAACTGGAATTGTCCTATATCAATTTAATTTCCGGGCGTTTGAATTAGCCTTTCAGTAGAAAATTGTGCACTGCAGTATTAGCTAGGAGGAGCAGCCTCAATGATTTCTGATTCGGTTGTGGAACTATCGCGCTGGCAATTCGCCATAACAGCGATGTACCACTTTCTCTTCGTTCCACTGACGCTTGGACTTTCGTTCATCCTGGCAATCATGGAGTCGGTCTATGTGATGACCGGAAAACAGGTCTACCGCGATATGACCAAATTCTGGGGCAAGCTGTTCGGCATTAACTTCGCCCTCGGCGTCACCACAGGGCTGACGATGGAGTTCCAGTTTGGTACCAACTGGGCCTACTATTCGCACTACGTCGGGGATATTTTCGGTGCGCCGCTCGCGATTGAGGGTCTGGTCGCCTTCTTCTTTCGTCCAGTCGGCTTTGAGTACCGCTCAAAGAAAGATTCGGCGCAGTGGCGGAGAAACTGGGACTACGCCCTTGCGGTTGGTTCGTTTGTTCCGTCGCTGGTATTCGGCGTGGCGTTCGGCAACCTCTTCCTCGGTGTGCCATTCCACTTCGATGAGTTCACACGCCCAATCTACACCGGCTCTTTCTGGGCACTGCTCAATCCGTTCGCGATTGTATGCGGCCTGGCAAGCGTGGCAATGCTAACACTGCAGGGCGCTACCTGGTTGCAGATGCGTGCAGGTGGACAGGTACAGTGGCGCGCACAGGTGGTTGCTACGCTACTTGGCCCTGTGTTGACTCTGCTGCTGGTGGTTGCCGGTGCTTGGCTCTACTTCGGTATCGCGGGCTATGCGATTAGCTCTGAGGTGGTTGGCGATGCGGCATCGAACCCGCTTAGCAAGACAGTGGTACAGACAGAGAACTGGTTTGGTAATTACGACACCTACCCGCTGCTGTGGGCGCTAGCATTGGGCTCCGTAGCCCTACCGCTGCTGACCAGCTTGACAGCGCGTGCTGGCAACTCAGGCTTCGCCTTCATACTGAGCTCACTGACGATCGCTTCAATTATTCTGATGACCGGCTTCACCCTCTTCCCGTTTGTGATGCCTTCGTCGAGCGACCTCGCTAGCGCTCTGACCCTCTGGGATGCCAGCTCGAGTGAGCTCACCCTCGAGATCATGTTCTGGGTAGCGCTGGTATTCGTACCGATTATTCTGACTTACACCTTCTGGGGCTACTACAAGATGTGGCGCCGGATTGAGCCTGAATTTATCGAACAGAACAGCGTGTCGAACTATTAATCCACTACTGGGAGAAAACTATGTGGTATTTCGCTTGGATCCTAGGCGTGCTCTTAGCCTGCAGCTTCGGTATTATCAACGGCATGTGGCTGGAGAACTTCGACGAAGAGATCGGCTGCGCCGACGACTGACGTACTGCTGAAATTCGGTCTCATCTCGTCTGTATGAGGGTTGTAGCGCCCAGCGCTATTACCCGACCCAAACAGGCTAAGATGGCGTAGAGTTTTACCCAAGGGAGCTTCGGCTCCCTTAATTTCGTTCAACTACAACAACTAATACAACAACTAATACAACA
>JAHEDZ010000003.1:0-3318 GCA_024640955.1 Oceanospirillaceae bacterium | reverse complement strand
TACAACAACTAATACAACAACTAATACAACAGTAATACATCAACTAACCGAAAGAGAATACGCTTGGCCAGAGCCCGCAAATCCAACCCTACTGCGATACTTGATCAGCACCTACGAGGGTCTGAGCTGCGCTTTTCAACCTCGCTTGGGGTCGTGCAGACCCTGATGACAATCGCCTTTGCTTGGGGAGCAGCCAACCTGATTGGCCTTACTCTGAATGGGGAGTCACTCGGGCTAGGCCTCTATGCAAGTGTCGTTCTACTTCTATCGGCACTATTGATAAAAGCGCTGGCTTCCTATCTACAAAACCTAATCAATCTGCGCTCGAGCGTTTATGCTCGCGATAGACTGCGTCAACAGATATTGGATCGCTGTTTTAGTCTGGGTGTGAGCCTGTTTCCGGGGTTCAAACCCTCAGAGCTCGCCAACCTGCTGACGCTCGAGACCGACAAGCTCAAAGATTATTTCGCGGACTACCAGATCCAGAAGAAGATGGCGGTATTCACACCGATGTTGATTCTGATCGCAGCCGCAACCGTAAACTGGCTAGTACCCCTGCTACTGCTACTGACTACACCGCTGATTCCACTTTTTATGGTATTGATTGGCAAGCGCGCAGCTGAGGCTTCACGCAACAATCTCGAGGCGCTGAATCGACTCGGACACCTTCTAGAAGATCGCTTATCCAATCTTAATCTTCTACAGCAGCAAGATAGCGTAAACTATGAATCTAAAAGACTTTACTCCCAATCAGATAGTTTCAGAAAGAGCACCATGAAAGTGCTGCGACTGGCCTTTCTATCAGGCACCCTGCTAGAGTTTTTTGCCGCGATAAGCGTCGCTCTGGTTGCGGTCTATCTGGGTCTCTTCTTCCTCGACAAATACTCAATTGGCGCTTGGAGCAGTGATATTACTTTTGCACAGGGTGCCTTCCTACTCATGCTCGCCCCGGAATACTATCTGCCACTGCGCAAACTGGGCGCCCTCTATCATGCCAAGTCCAATGCTCGTGCGCTCGCTGAGCGACTCCAGCACCTCGACCAACTCGTGGATGAACTCCCCACTGTGCAGCAGCAACAGTCACCCGAGCTAAACGCTGAACTGCGTTGTGAACAGCTTTGCTGCGGCAAAACGGGCTCTGTTCACAAACCGGTTAGCTTCACACTTCAAACGGGTGAATCGCTGCTGATCGAGGCGCCTTCGGGTACCGGAAAAACAACGTTACTGGATACTCTTGCCGGCCTCAGAGCTCCATTGAGTGGCGATATCTATCTGGATGCGGAGCAATTGGCGCTATATGACAATCCCGATTGGCAATACCAAGTGGGCTATATTAGCCAACAGGCCGAGCTGATCTACGGCACGGTTAGGGAGAATCTGACACTGGGACGTCAATTCTCAGATGATGCGCTCTGGAGTGCACTGGCCCAGGCGCAGCTCGATGAAGTTGTTCGCACAGCCGGGCTGGACCACTTTATCTCTGATAGTGGTGACTTTCTCTCTGGCGGACAGATTCAGCGCCTGGCGATTGCGCGCGCACTGCTGCACAAGCCCAAACTCTTGCTGCTGGACGAACCGATCGCCAATCTTGATCAGGATACAGCCGAGCGATTTATGCTGAGTCTAAAGTACCATGTAGAGGCCGGCGGCTTTCTAATTATGGCAAGCCATCGCAGCGCCTCAACCTTTGCCTTTACGCAACGAATGACTCTGGAAAAAGCGGGGGTCGCTGCAGATGCATAAGCTCTACTGGAGGTTGCTATTTGAAGAGCGTACGGTGCTTGTATTGGGGCTCGCATTGTCGGTCATTACCGCTTTTGCCGGTATCGCACTGCTGGCCGTATCAGGATGGTTTATCAGTGCTGCAGCGCTGGCTGGGCTAACTGCCGCAGCGGCTCATAGCTTTAACTTCTTCACCCCCGGCGCCATCGTGCGCGGACTCTCTATTGCGCGTACCGCGGGTCGCTACGGCGAGCGCCTGGCTAACCACGAAGCGACCTTTCGGCTGATCGCCAAACTACGCACACAGATATTCGAGCGCCTGGCAGCGCAACAGGGCGTCAGCGCACTAATGAATCGTCACCAGAGCGCCAGCCAGATGCTACAAGACATCACCAATGTTGAAGGCTTGCACCTGCACGCATTGGTGCCGGCGATGACTGCACTGCTATCCGCGCTTGGGTTTATCCTGGTTAGCGCGATATTTGTACCGACGATAGCCCTAGCTGCTGTACCGCTGCTGCTACTAAGCCTCGTTCTTATACCTTGGCTCTACGCCCGCACCGTACTTGCGCCTGAAACCGACCTGCAGGTAAGTCGCAGTGCTCTGTGGAGTCGAACCAGCGCCCTCTTCTCCAGCCTGCGACTGCTCACCCTAACTCAGCAACTGAAGCCACAAGGCGAAACAGTACGCGACGAGGCTCGCAGTGCAGACCAGTTCGAGCTGGCGGCGCTGAAGCGCCAACAGTTGATGCTGCTGCTTGCTCAACTAAGCGGTTTGATCTTCCTAGGAGTCGTTCTTGGGCTGGCGGTGAACGCCTATCAGGCTGGCCAGCTAGAGGGTTCTCTCGTCTTCATGCTGTTGCTGTTAGCGCTGGGAACCAACGAAGTGGTAGCCGCGGCAAATGGTGCCTTGGGGTACCTCATGCTCGGTAATCGTGCGCTGACGCGATTGGATCAGCTTGCTCATCTGAGCGAATCCAAAGCGGATACCCGAGGCTTTTCGCAGCAGCAGGATGCCGCGGTGAACCTCTCACACCTGAGCTTTGGCTACAGTAATGAGCCGATCTTTGAGCAACTGAACCTCTCATTTGAACCTTCACAGATCTGCTGGCTCGGCGGTGAGAGCGGTCGGGGTAAAACAACACTTCTGAGATTGCTAGCTGGCGAATTGAGCACAACGCGTGGAGAGATCAGTTTTAGATGTTCCGACGCCCAGCAAGTGGGCTACATGCCGCAGCAGATACAAATCCTGCGCTCAACCCTTCGCCACAACCTCGATCTAAATGGCGAACACAGCGACGAGGCAATCTGGAAGGCACTGGAGGTCGTGCAGCTCGCTCACTGGGCAAAAGATCTACCGAACGGACTCGATACCTGGATTGGTAAAGGTGAGTGGGAACCGTCTGGCGGAGAGACTAAACGCCTAGGGCTGGCTCGCCTGCTGCTGCAGCAGACCGATATCATCCTGCTAGATGAGCCCTTTGCCGGTATGGATCTGGAGTTGCAACGTGAGCTGATGGGGCAGCTACGAAGAGCTTGGCAGGGCCGTCTTGTAATTATCGTTTCCCACGACCTTGAATTGCGAGCCCCGGAAGA
>JAHEDZ010000001.1:153979-163990 GCA_024640955.1 Oceanospirillaceae bacterium | reverse complement strand
CTCTCGCTCGCGTGTACGAAAGAGTTGGTAAAAGGCAAAGATAAGCAGCAGTGTTAAGGCGAAATGGCGGGCAAAGAATGGCACGGGTTCGAAATCAAGTTGACTGGCATCGAGCGATATGGGGGGTAGTAGCGAGAGCGTAACCAGTGCGAGACTAAAAAAAAGAGCCTCATAGGCTGGCAACAACAGGAAACTGAAGAGAACCAAAGCACCAACCACCGTTGTCGGTAAAACACCGTTTTGAATGACCCCAAACCAATAAGCACTCAATACAAGCGCAGCGATCGCAGCGCGAACAGAGTGGCTTGCAGTCTTGTTTTTCGCGACAATGCCGTAGGCGATAGCACACGCTATAATCGCCACAACCGGGACCGTAAAACTATTACCCGCGATAGCGTGTAAAATACCCAACAACGCAACAACAACTAGCAGCAATATTAGAAATAACTTGAGCAGATGAGTCTTGGTATGGTGCGACCAGTCGGCCTGGCGCAATAACGGGTCTGTGATGGGTATAAATACCAGTGTTACCAGCATAAGACGCAGCGTAAAGGCTTGCCCCTCCTGTACTGGGCTTAGATAGAGCGCCAAACACCAGGCCAACCACATAAGATAGGGCAGCAGTTTACTGCCTCGAGCGCGATACAAGCATTGTGTTAGTACTATAGTGATTGGTGCAAAAGTAACGGGAAGGTAGCCGTTTTGAATGAGGGTCCCGGTATAGAACAAAGGAATGAGTAGACCGATCTGTAGATAACGTTGGTTAACTTGGCTGTCATCCAGCCAAAAGAGCAACAGGGCTGTGCCTGTGCTCACAACAGTGGCACCTAATACTGATATCCAGTTAGCTGTTTGTAACGCTGTAAAATTCAACGCGTGGCTAATTAGGATTAGCCAACCAGCGATACTAATAAATACCAGAATGACGCGCGTTACCGGCAGCGCTCTTAGGTATTGCGCAGCCGCGGTATCTCTGACGGCTGAATCGCCAGTTGAACTTCTCGACTGCATCTGTTTCCTAGTTATTGCTCATATTATATTTGTTCTAAGTTGCATTACACCTTTAAGGGATTTTGAACAACCTTTCACATTTTTGCTAATGTTTTTGTGATCATGACCACAAACACTGAATCGTTACTCATTTAATTGACGGATGTAGGTTGGACCTGATGTCTGCTTTGTGCCGCCCAACGCAGTGGAGGCGGATCGGCAGTAGTCGACCCAAAAGAGACAAATCTGTTTGGTATCCATCCGCTCGCTATGCGTTACCTCGGGATTCAGCATCGTCCTCGTTAATCGACTTGAGTGCCGTCTCCAAACCCAGAGCAGTAAGCGGTTTTGCAAGGACTGTATTAGCGCCACTGTCAATTAAGCGCTTAGCCTCCATGCCCACAGTGGCTCCTGTCACACCGATGATCGGTTTGGTGAAACCGCGCGATCGCAATGCTTCTGTCAGCTCGTAGCCATTCATGTTCGGCATCATAATGTCGGTAACAACCAAGTCTGGGTCGAAGTTAGCAAGCAAAGCTAGCGCCTCTTCTCCATCAGCGGCAACCTCCACTTTCGCTCCCGCTCGTTCGATAATGTTCTTACCGAGCAGTCGCAAGGTTGGTGTGTCCTCCGCGAGCAGTATTTTTAGACCCTCAATGGACTCGTGTTTTGGCTTGTGGCTTTTCGATTCTTCGATAACTTTTTCGAAGGTAAAGCAAAGCGTAAATATTGCGCCACCCTCAGGATTATCTCGGTAGAAAAGCTTGCCGTCGTCTAAGATCCCCGCGAGTTCGTAAGCAACGTTCAATCCCAGCCCTGTTCCATCAGATACAGTATTGCCGCGCTCAAACGCGTCGAACATACGTGCTTGGAATTCAACGGGTATACCTGTGCCGTTGTCCCTTACTGCCACAGTAAAGTGCGTTTTGTTAGCTTCTAGATGCTCATAGTCCATCGACACGTTGATCATTGAGCCTTTGCTATGGAGTACCGCATTTTTGATGAGGTTCTGAACAATCTGCTGTAGAACCTTTGCATTACCTGTATGTCCCAGCGGGTTAGCGACTGATCCATTCAGGTCAATAGTGAACTTGTGTTTGTCAGCAAGGGGTTGTAAAGCAATAACGCAGCTCTTTAATGTCTGAAATACTTTGACTAGCTTGGCGGCCTCTGATTGAACTTCCAATAGCGCCCCATCGAAGGCTGCAAGACGCATGTCGTCCAGAATATTCAACAGATGGGTTGCGTGGTGGTTAGCTTCCACAATATGGTGGCTCTGATTGTTTATCTGTTTTTCCTCGTTGAGGAGCATTTTGATAGCTGAAGCGGGCGTTCTCAGCTCATGACCAATTATTGCAAAAATTTTATCTTGCTGAGCGCGAACACTGCTTAGCTCGGTAATGCTGTTGTTCAACTCAGTTTCATACTTAATTAGTTCAGAGGTGGTGTTGCTGACTCGCTCGATGATATCGCGAATCTCGGGAGCGGATTCGATTGTCGACACATTAAAGGGCTTGCGTTCAGTAGCCATTATTTGAAGAGCATCGTCGAGATCCAATAAAGGGTTAAAAACAGCCCTGCGGATGTAGAAGACAGGAGCAACCAGCAAGATCAAAAGCAATAACGTACTGGTGTAGATGAGGGTGTTAGTCCAACCAGAAATAGTATCGTATTCGGCGGCGGTCTCTGTAGCTACTTTTTCCAAACGGTCGGTCGTCAGTGCCAGCAGATAGCGCATAGCATCCATGAACGCCTTGCCGTCTCCAGATTTAACCCGTTCGATAGCTTGTTGCTGTTGCTGTTGCTGTTGCTGTTGCTGTTGCTGTTGCTGTTGCTGTTGCTGTTGCTGTTGCTGTTGTTGCTGTTGTTGCTGTGGCAGACCGCCCACCAGTGCGAATGTGGTTTTGAAGTAGTCTGTTCGCTGTGCGCTGAGTAGTTCAAGCTCACTCCAATTGTCCCTGTCCATCACGGGTCTGAGTTGTTCGATCAGCCCGTTAATTCTCAGACCTGCGTTGACATAGGGTTCGAGAAACTTTGGTTCCAAAGTAAGCAGAAAACCACGCTGTCCAGTTTCGCGATCCGTCAGCGCCTGTAGAAGATCTTTGGCAATCAGCTTGGTTTGCATCTGCTTCTTATATTGGTGCTGAGCGTTGGTCTGTTTCGACTCGGCGAAAATGAGAAGCGCGGCTGTCAGGACAATGAGTATCGTGGCACTCGCGATGTAGATTTTTATTGCGGTACGTAAATACATAGCAACCTCGAACGTGGCAATTGGCGGATAATATAAAAATTAAATGCAAAATTAATGCCATCTATAAGAACTATTTTTATTTTTATTTTTATTTTTTAAGTCGTGCGTTGTATGAAGGCTACATCAAGATGCTTGGTAGTAGGGGAGTATTTTCTATGTCTGGTTGAGGGTTAGGGCGACGACTCGATAGAGATCAATCCGCGCGAAATGAGTCTTGTGCGCCTTAAGCAGCTGCGAGAGCTGGGTTTCAACCGGCTGTCCCTCGGTGTGCAGGATCTTCACTCGCTTCGCCGCTTCAGGTATTGTGCGCGTTGAAGGAAAGGAGATTGAGTTAGTCGACCTTGCCGCCCTGAACGAGGCCCCAGGCGATTGCCACGGCGAAGGGTGCACCAAGGCTGCACAGCTTGGCTGAGGCTCAATCAGACTAACGCTAGCATAAGGACCCAGAATGTCTTACGACGAGTATTACGTTAAGTCGGTTATTCGCACCATTTCAGATTGGCCGGAACCGGGTATTGAGTTCCGTGATATCACACCCATTTTTAAAGACCCCAAAGCGCGCCGGATGGTAGCGCATGCGTTTGTACAGCGTTACATGGATATGGACCTCTCCGCTATCGCCTGTATCGATGCTAGGGGTTTCCTGTTTGGGGCAATAATTGCGCACGAGCTAAACCTGCCATTGGTGTTAGTCCGCAAAAAAGGCAAGCTGCCGGGTGATTGCGTGCATCAAGAGTACACACTCGAGTACGGCACCGCATCGGTCGAGATGCAGTCAGATGCGTTAGCCGAAGGTGATCGCGTGGTACTGATTGATGACCTTATCGCCACAGGGGGTACTATTCTGGCGGCGATGACACTGATCAAAAAGCTAGGGGCTGAGGTCGTTGAAGCGGCAGCGCTCATCAATCTGCCTGATCTGGGCGGTGCGACGAAAATTCAAGATGCGGGATCCCCTGTCTTTACGCTCATGGCGTTCGAGGGGCACTGACCGCGCAGTATGCGCCACTCCGTCAGTGGCGCGTTCTTCCCTTTCTCAGCCGCTCAGCGCTACTTCAAAAACCGATCGACTTGGCTTACATTTACATAAACGTTATCGTTATCGTTATAAAGATATTCCTACAGGAGATACCCATGCGTCGCTTTACCGCTTCCTTGTTAGCTAGCGCACTTTTCGCGGCTCCAGCGCTGGCAGAAACTATTGAGATCGAACACAACGGCCTAACACTGAATGCTGAGTTGCAGTTGGCAGAGGATAGTACCCTGGCCGACGGCGTACTTGTGCTGACCCATGGCACCCTAGCCCATAGCGGTATGGAGTTGATCGTGGCGTTGCAGGAGCTGTTTGTTGATTACGGCTTTAATACGCTAGCGGTAAACCTGAGCTACGGTATCGATAACCGCACTCCAGCGATGTATGACTGCGCCGTGCCAGCACGTCACACCATGCAGGATGCGGTTTCTGAGATTGGTGCTTGGCAGGATTGGCTCGATAGCCAGGAGGCGGGCCCACGCTGGATGATGGGCCACTCCCGCGGCGGTAACCAAACAGCGCAGTACGCGCTCTCAGACCCAGACCGAGTCAGCGCACAGATTCTTTTGGCACCGGCTACCTGGGAGCTGGACGATACGCTGAGCAGCTATCAGAAGCGCTACAACGCAAACGTTACCGAACTGCTAGCTAAAGCTGAGGAAATGGATGCCAGCACGATAATGGACGGTGTCAGCATCCTTTACTGTGAAGGGAGCGGTGCAACAGCTGCGAGCCTAATGAGCTATTATGGAAATTACCCAAACTACGACACACCAACAGTGTTAGCCCAGACTGAGACACCGACCTTGGTTATCGCCGGCACACTGGATGAGGTTGTCGCTGACCTGCCAGAGAAGATGGCAAGTGTCTCGCAGAATAATGTAGAACTGGTGGAAGTTGAAGATGCTGATCACTTCTTCCGCGACCTGTTCACCGACGAGGTAGTCGACTATGCGAGCGAATTTATTGAAGCTCAGTAATTGCCTCCTACTGCTGTTTGCGCTCAATGCGCCGGCAGCGGACGATCTGACTGATGCCTCGAATTTAAAGCAACTGGCGGCCGATAATCCCAATGAGGTGATCGTGCTGATGGTGTCGCAAGAGCATTGTGGCTATTGTTCGCGCGTGAAAGAGGATTATCTGAAGCCCCTGCTAAAGAGCAAAAACCACCCTCCAGTTCGGATTCTGCATCTTGATCGCAGCGATCAGGTGGTCGACTTTGATGGTGAGAAGCGTTCTGGAAGTATCATCGCAAGCAAGCTGGGTGGACGCTTCACTCCGACACTGTTATTCGTTGACGGTCAGGGCAACCTGCTACACGATCCCATAGTGGGCCTGACCACTCCTGAATACTACGGTTACTACCTAGATGAGGCGATTGTTACTTCGCGCCAACGCCTCAATTGACGGGTAGGAGGGATGTACGCCAAAGGCGTATTTCCCGACCCAGTCGCGAACATGCGCCGTGCGCAGATCGCTCGTACATCAGGACAATCAATGGCTCGCTCCACTTGCATCCGTGCTTCCGCCCCCGGATAATTCCGCCCTCAATTTAGCTAAGCGGTCACGTCATGCTCTGGTTTCGAAATCTTATCTGGTACCAATTCACCCCCAACACCAACTTCGATGAAGCGATGCTGAGCGATGCACTTCGCGCTGATCCATTTGTACCTTGTCGAGGGGCCGAGGCGAAAAGCTCGGGGTTTGGCGCACCAGCCGGTGTTCTAGATGAGCCAGTTTTTACCAGCCAAGGCTTTCATCTGATCGCCCTTCACTCCGAGGACAAAATCCTGCCAAGCTCGGTGGTGAAAGAGGCCGTAGCCGAGAAAGTGGCTGAGATCGAAGCTAAAGAGTCGCGCAAGGTATTTCGACGTGAACAGCAGCAGCTCAAAGAGGAGATGGAGTTAACGCTCTTACCTCGCGCTTTCACCCGCAAACGGATGACTCGGGCTCTCATAGCGCCGAGTCAGGGCTGGATGTTTATCGATGCCAGCAGCCATACGCGCGCTGAAGAGCTGATGAGTGCGCTACGTGAAGCGCTAGGCAGCCTCAAAGCGGTGCTGGTCAATACCAAACACTCACCTGCTCGTCTGATGACTGACTGGGTGCTCGATGCTCAACCTCTAGCTGCCAACTTCAGTTTGGGAGAGGATGCTGAACTGGTTGATCCACTTAACTCCGGTAGCCAGATCAAACTTAAAGGCCAAATACTCAACCAGACTGACGTGCAGACTCATCTGCAAGGCGGCTTGATGGTCGATCGCCTAGCGCTAGGTTTTGATGACCAGCTAGAGTTTGTGCTGCATTCGGACCTGAGCATCAAGCGCCTGCGCCCGACTGAGACAGCAGCCGAACGTCTGGAAACTGATCAGGATGATCCTCTCGCGGCTTTGGACACCGAAGTTGCACACCTTGGGCTTGAGCTCACTCGCCTGCTGCCTGAATTGGTTGCTGCCTTCGGTGGACCTGCAGAGGCCTGATCAATGTATAGCGTTAAAGAGATCTTCTACACACTTCAAGGCGAAGGTACGCACGCCGGCCGCCCCGCGGTCTTCTTGCGCTTCGCGGGATGTAATCTCTGGAGTGGTCGCGAGCAGGACCGCTCAGCCGCTGTATGTCGGTTTTGTGACACTGACTTTGTCGGTGTGAATGGCCAAAACGGGGGCAAGTTCGCCACAGCACAGGAGCTTGCTCAACGCGTTGCTAGTTTCTGGCCCCTTTCTGAGACGCCAGAGAAGTCAGCGAAGATCGGCCGTCCTTACGTTGTCTGCACCGGCGGAGAACCGGCGCTGCAACTTGACGACGCGCTAATCGCCGCCTTGCATGAGACGGGTTTCGAGGTCGCGATAGAGACCAACGGCACAGTCGAACTCGCCGAGGGGATCGATTGGGTCTGTGTCAGCCCCAAGGGGGCCTCTGAACTCGTCGTGCGCGAGGGTGACGAGCTCAAACTGGTGTACCCTCAGGTTGAGATCCAAGCCTCCCCAGCAGCACTCTCGAGCCTGGCTTTTGAACACTACTATCTGCAGCCACTCGATGATGCTTCTCAGAGTGAAAACACCCGACTATGTGTCGACTACTGCCTGCAAAATCCGCAATGGAAAATTTCTCTTCAGACACACAAAATTCTTGACATCGACTAACTGAAAAGCACCTGAATATTAGGAATTTCTGTTAAACCCTGTAGCTATGCGGGTTACAGCCGCCTACCCACACAGCCTGTGGATAACTCTGTGAATAACGTATTTAAAACGCCTCGGGACGTACATAATTAGGTATAGAGCCTTAAATTGGTTATTTTTTAACCATATAACCAGTGCCATATATATCAATAAGTTACATTATTAATTTAGATTTTTTAGGAATTATTTTTACCTTTATGTCACTAATATCCATGTGAAGCGCAAGGCAAAATAAATTTCCGCCATTGTTAATAAATTATCGACAGTTTGTTGATAGGCGGTAAATCACTAGAGCTATGCATCTCCTTTTCGTACACTAACCCCAAGTAATTAAGGAAAGCCCCATGCAAGAGCAACTCGATCAGCGTCGTAAAGCAGCTGAGCGCGTCACCCTTATTGGTTCTCTGGTCGACCTCTTGCTGGGCGTCAGCAAGATTGTTATCGGACTTATTGCCAACTCGAGTGCACTCATTGTCGATGGCGTCCACTCGCTGTCAGATCTCGCAACCGACTTTATGGTGATCGTGGTGCTGCGCATTTCGCACCAGGAGCCTGATAAAAATCACCCTTGGGGGCATGGTCGGTTTGAGACCGTGGGTACGGTCGCGTTGGGCGTTATTTTGATTGCCGTCGGAGCGACGCTGGCTTACGAGATGATCGTTAAGGTACTGACTACCGATGAGATAGCGATTCCGACCTGGCCAGCCCTAGTTGTTGCCGCCCTCTCCGTCCTCTCAAAAGAGGCAATTTTTCGCTACAGCCTGAAAATTGGCAAAGAGCTCAAGTCCGACCTGCTAATCGCCAACGCCTGGCACAGCCGCAGCGATGCCCTCTCGTCGATTGTCGTTTTTGTGGCATTGATCGGTGCGATGATGGGCGTCTGGTGGTTAGATGCCGTGGCGGCAATATTTGTAGCAGGCTTTATCGGCAAGATCGGTTGGGGACTGGTAACACAGAGCCTAACCGAGCTGGTCGATACCGCCCTACCCCCTGAGCGCGTTAAGGAGCTGCGTGAGACAGTCTTAGAGGTCGAGGGCATTGTCAACGCACACGACTTTAAAAGTCGCACGATGGGCAGCCAAGTGCTGTTGGAGATGCACGTACAAGTCGCGCCCCACCTCAGCGCTTCTGAGGGGCACTATGTTGGCGATCTAGCCGTCTATGCGCTTCAAAATCGCTTTGATGATCTAAGCCACATTATTTTCCATATCGATACCTATGACGATGAGCCATTTCATGGGGAAGCGATGCCGGTTATGCCATCGCGCAAAGAGATAAAAGCTGTACTTTTTCAACAGATGGATCAGCTGCTCGGCTCGCACGACAACTTCCAGCTAACGCTCTACTACGATCCAAGTTATGTAGATATTGAACTAAAGCTACAGCAGGAGTTTATAGCGAAACTTGACGAGATCGGGCTATCGCTACCAGCGTTTCGCGCCCATATTGAGCAGGAGATGGGCCGCACTGGCTGGTTCCGTAGCCTAACGCTCTGGCTGCCAGAACCTCAGATGCGCCCTTAGCCCGGCTCGTAGGCTGTCAGGCCGAGGATCAATCACATTCGAATAGCTCGGCTTTAAAACCGACAACAAAGCTTCAATTACAAGGCCGTGAAACATGTCCGACATACAAGCGATTGCCCACCGACTTACACGTCGTACTGGTGAGCAGTCCTATAGCCTAAGCGAAACTCCGATCGATTCAGCAACCCTCGCGGGGCGCTTGATCTCAGAGGTGAAACCGCTTTTTGCCCGCAGGGCCACAAAGCGCTACGGCCGTTTCGCTGATGAAGCGAGCACTTTTAAAGGGCTTCTGCTCAACTGGCTTGATAACGCCCAAAGCTTTGAGGCTTTCTCTGCACGTGCCTTGGAGCAGTTGGCAATGCTAATAGAGGAGCAGGACCTCGAGACTGACGGCCATTGGCTTTTCGCGACCGAAGACCTAGAACACACCCGTCACCTCTGGCTTGTGAATTTGAAGCAACGCGCCGGCCTGAGTATCAATGCTGACAACGCCGTACGCGAGACAGACTACGTCGACTTCTCAAAAACTGGCCTCTGCGCCCGCATCGACCTCAACGACATACATCGGCCTGAGCGCCAGCGCTACCTGACGCTGAGCTTCGGTTTTGGCGATCGCCAGATGCAGAGAGCGCTATTTGAGTACTTCGGTTTCTTCGATACCGTCGATACCCAAGCGGATACAGAGCGTTTTATGCAGACTGTGGATCAGTACAGCGCCTACATGCCAGAGGAGAATGCCAAGCGCTTTCAGAAGGATGTCGCGGAGTTCTGTATGGAACAGTCGGCGCAGGGGGAGTCGGTCAACTACCGCGAGCTAGCGGCAGAGGTTGAGTCCGTTGCTGAAGTGAGCTTTGACACATTCGTTGCCGAGAAGGCACCTGAACTACAGGAGGAGTTTATCCCCGACCGCTCCAGCTTGAAGAAGTACATCCGCTACACCGGTCGTACCAAGGAGGTCTCGATTAGCTTCAGCAACGAATCGCTGGGCAAGACCATCTCCTTTGATGAGCATTTAGAAACCCTAACGCTGCG